>JBDSDD010000076.1:0-73397 GCA_039920745.1 Burkholderiaceae bacterium
GGGCGGCAGCAAACGCGCCACCGCCCTGTCCTTGAATGCCTGTCCGTATCGAGCCAATCTCGTCCTTCATCGCCGCCCCCGGGGGTTGTTGTTCTAAAGGGGCGACAACTATTGTGACGCGGGGGGAGATCAAGCGGGCGGCCGTCGACGTCGGAGCAACGTTCGAAGCGCTGACGCCGTGCCACTACGGCGATCACTACCAGCGGCTGCTGCTCGAGCGCGAGCTCGATGATAGGCCGCTGGTTATCGTTGACCCCGACGTGATCTTTTGGGAAGACATCGAAGGCTGGGAATTCGGCGATGCGTTGATGGCAGGCCGGCTGATCCCCGAGTTTCGAGAAGCGTCATTCGTCTCTCGGCCGCGACTTCATCCAAGTCTGTTCTGGGTGCCGAACGTCGCACGCCTACGCGCCGAAGTCGCGCGCAAGCAAGAGGCATTTCCGGCGTGGGACTGCATCGGCCCCTCTCCACGCCAGTACGGCTGCACCGAGGAGATTCTGCTCGACACCCTGGCGCCGCTCTATGAGGCCTTCCAAGCCCAATGCGTCGCGTTCGACGAGCAGCATCTGGACTGCTACGACCACATATTCCACGGGTCGCATTGGCCCATCAACGCCGGGTGTGAGCATCCCGGTTTTGAGAGATTCACCGCTGACCATTTGTTGGCGGCCGCGGGGCAACTGGCACCCCTCCGCGGAATTTGGCGGGCGCAGCAGGAATACTTTGATTCAGACCACGCCTGCCCCCGGCTGGAGCGAGAGCGCATGGAGCTAGCCTTGACCATGGCGAAGGGGCTCCAATCAGCACAGGGGCTTTGCTCTGAAGGAGGGGAACTTGCCCAGTCGCTTCAACTGCTGATGATGAGAATGGCGATGATGCCCCGTCAGCAAAAGCCGATTCAGATCGGCAAGGATTCGGGGTTGGCTCAGTCAACTTTTGGGTAGTAAATCATGCCTGCATCGCCCTAAACGCGTCGCGCGGGGTGGTAGCGGTTGCACATGAGGCTCCGTTGCTTACGAGTGAGCTGCGTTTATATCTTTGAGCCCGGCGAGAATCGAGGTTTTGGCATCGCCGAGCAGACGCAGAATTTCCCTGATCGAGCCCGGTGCATCGCGCGGCTCAATCCGCGAAGCTGGGTCCGCATATGGATGCAAGGTGAGGCGCTTGTTCTGCGCTAGTTCGAAAGAGGTCAACCCCTTCGTAAGCTTGAGGCATGCCTCGCGGCCAAGAGGTAAAAGTGCCGTCGCAGTCTCAATGTCAAAGCCTTCGATCGGCTCTCCTAGATCAGCGATGACAGCGGAAACCGCATTCGAGTAGGTGCCGTGCAAACGCAGAGATTCACTGCCGAACTCAAGTTTCTCGATGAGGCTCACGATTCGACCAACGGAGCGCAGAATCGACGGCAGAAGTATCTGCATCCGCAATACCGCACGCTCCGACCGCTCTTGACGCAGCTCGCGAGTTTGCTTTCCGCTAAGAACTAGCGCGACGATCGTCGCCGCAGTGGTAGCAATTGCACCGAGGAGCGCAAAAGTGTTATTCGCCGATTGGGATCCATACCAACTTTGAAAGCATTCGAGAACTAAGCTGCCACAGGAAGTTGTCATGGCTTTACTTCATCGGTGGTTTGCCGGCCGCGGCGAGCTTTGCGTTGAACGCCGCCTTGCGCGCGGCGTCGCGCGCCGGCGCGACGTAGACGAAGTCGAACAAGCCCTCGAGCACCTCAAGGTTCCACTCAGCCTCGTGCGGCTCAACCGGCAAGATTTGGCCAGAGTTCGTGTTCTTCATCGGGTGCGCCGCGAAGTTGCCCGTGTTGCGAATTGCGTCGACGTTCTCCGCGAGCGAGCTGGGCAGCACTTTGGCTGCCAGAACCGCGTCGATTTGCCTGGCCAGATCATGTTGAGGAAACCCTTTGTCGCGCAGCACGGCCTGGAGGCAGCGGCGGCTCAGGGCAGCCGAGGCCTTCGCACTGTCGCCTAGCACGACCGCCGCTTCGTTGAAGTCCTCAGCGATTTCAGCAGGTACCTCTTCAGGGGCCGCGGCGCGCATGGCTTGGCGAGGATAGATAAGGCTTTTGTGCCTCACTGTTCCGTTTGCCCAGGCGCCCTCCAGTCGGAGAATTGGCCTCTCGCAAGACGGGCACTGCATAGAGTCAACAGCGAAGTGCAGGTAGGCGCCCCCAGGCTCCTCACGGCCGATCGCATGAATTCCCACCTTCGTAGTCTCGAAGCCAGCGTGAATTTCCACGCCGCAGTGCGGACACTTCATCTAATCCCCTACGGCGGATCATCCTCAACCCATACACATGACAGAAGATTGAGGGGTCTTTTGATGGGTGAAAACGAAAAACGAGGCGCTAGGCCCCGTATTCGTTTGATAGTTGGCGGAGGCGGAGGGATTCGAACCCTCGATGCAGCTCATCACCGCATGCTCCCTTAGCAGGGGAGTACCTTCGACCACTCGGCCACGCCTCCAACACCAGCTAGCATTCTAGCCTGGAATTTTGGTCGTTCAGGCAGCCGGAGCCACAGGTTCTTCCAGATCGAAGGCCTTGTGTAGCGCGCGCACCGCAAGCTCCATGTACTTTTCGTCGATGACGACCGACGTCTTGATCTCGCTGGTGGTGATCATCATGATGTTGATGCCCTCCTCGCTCAGCGTACGGAACATCTTGCTGGCCACGCCGACGTGGCTGCGCATGCCGATGCCCACGATCGAGACCTTGCAGATCTTCGGGTCGCCCAGCACGGTCAGCGCGCCGGTGGCCGGGGCCACCTTGGTCTTGAGCAGTTCCATCGTGCGCGCGTAGTCGTTGCGATGCACGGTGAACGAGAAGTCGGTCTTGCCGTCGTGCGAGACGTTCTGGATGATGACGTCGACGTCGATGTTGGCGTCAGCCACCTCGCCCAGGATCTGGTAGGCGATGCCCGGCTTGTCGGGCACGCCCATCACCGTCACCTTGGCCTCGTCGCGGTTGAACGCGATGCCCGATACGACTGCTTGTTCCATGTTGACGTCTTCCTCGAAAGTGATCAGCGTGCCCGAGCGGGCCTCTTCGTCGATATTGATATCCCAGGGCGTGAAGCTCGAGAGCACCCGCAGGGGCACGCGGTACTTGCCGGCGAACTCCACCGAGCGGATCTGCAGCACCTTGGAGCCGAGGCTGGCCATCTCGAGCATTTCCTCGAATGAGATGGTCTGCAGGCGGCGCGCCTCCGGCACGACGCGCGGGTCGGTCGTGTAGACGCCGTCGACGTCGGTGTAGATCAGGCACTCCGCTGCCTTCATCGCGGCTGCGATGGCCACCGCCGAGGTGTCGGAACCGCCGCGGCCCAGCGTGGTGATGTGGCCGGCGTCGTCGATGCCCTGGAATCCGGTGATGACCACGACCTTGCCAGCGGCGAGGTCGGCGCGCACGCGGACGTCGTCGATGCTCTCGATGCGCGCCTTGGTGTACGACGAGTCCGTCTTCACGGGCACTTGCCAGCCGGTGTAGCTGACGGCGTCAAGGCCTTCGGCCTGCAACGCCAGCGACAGCAGGCCGACCGAGACCTGTTCGCCGGTGGAGGCAATCATGTCGAGCTCGCGCATCGACGCGGACGTCTCGGTGCCGGGGAACAGTTCCTTGGCCAGGCCAAGGATGCGATTCGTCTCGCCGCTCATCGCGGATGGAACGACGACCAACTGGTGGCCGGCGCGATGCCATTTGGCGACACGTTTGGCGACGTTGCGAATACGCTCCGTCGAACCCATCGAGGTGCCGCCGTACTTGTGAACTATCAATGCCATGGTCTGAAACGCCCGGTTGACCGAGGACAGGCCCATATGCCTGTCCACCCAAACCTCGTAGTCTAGCGTGCGCTCTGGGGTTTTCCCGGGCCGGGCTGGTTCTCAAGTGGTGGAGCTCGGCTTCTTTTGACGCGAAACCAGCTTGACTAGCCAGCCTCAGCCTTCGTTGCCGGCGCAGGCCCGTCGACTTTAGCCCGCCATCGGATGCCCCATTGCGGGGCGCCGACCGGCGCCCAGGCCCGCGCATCGACGCCCAGGCCCGGCGCGAACAGCAGCGCCCCCGCGGCGTCGAACAGCAGCGGGCCGTCGCGAGCCTCCGTCGCAATGCCGAGCGCCTGGTATTGCTTCTTCAGGCTGCGTGCCATGCCGCCCGGCTGCAGTTGAAACTGCTCGCCGCCTGCGCGAACGCGGGGTTCGATTTGCGCAAGTCGATGCGGCGCGACGCCGCGTTGCTCGGTGGCGAACAACTCCAGCGTGCCGCACCAGCCGTCAATCGCGTAGCGGTCGCAGCGCAGGAACGACAGTGCACCGCCCCCCCCCGCGGGCGTGACGCTCGCGCGTGCCGACGCGACGACCGCCAACTCGCCGCGCCAGGACCGCAGCACGCGGCCGCCATCGACCGGCCAGCGGCGCGGCGCGTCGTCCACCGTCTCGCGTGACAGCCGATCAATGAGCGTCTGCGGCACCGGGGCGTCGAGCACGTCTGCGAGCCAGGCGCGCAGTGCGTTTGTCCGCCGCGCGAGCGACAGTGCACGCCATGCCGCCAGCGGCAACGCGTCGCCAGCCCCCAGTCGCTGCAGGTCCTCGGTGGACACCTCGTCGAGCACCGCCCTGGCCTCTCCCGCACGCCGCGCCAGCGCGGCCAGCGCAACGTCGGCCTCCGGAAACGCCAGTCGAAGCGCCGGCATCACCGTCGCGCGCAGCCGGCTGCGCGCGAATCGGGGATCGGCGTTGCTCGGATCGAGCGCCACGTCGACGCCCAGCGGCGCCATGTAGGCGTCGATCTCCGCGCCCGTTCGCGCAAGCCAGGGCCGAGCCCACGTCAATCCATCGCGTTCGACGACGCGCGGCATGGCGGCCAGCCCGGCCGGCCCGGCGCCGCGCATGGACTGCAGCAGCACGGTCTCGGCCTGGTCGTGCAGGTGGTGGCCCAGCAGCACCACGCTCGCGCCCGCGCCACGCGCCAGGCGCGCCAGTGCCCCGTAACGCTCGCGCCGCGCCCAGGCCTCGACGCTGTCGCCTCGTTCCGGGACGCCTCGCAGTCGTTCGCACACGAAGGCGACGTTCCAGCGCTCGCACAAGGCCTCGAGCTCCGCGGCCCAGCGATCGGCGTCGGCCATCAGGCCATGGTGGACATGCAGCGCGACGATGCTCGCCCCGACGCTGGTCGAACCGCGCAGCGCCGCGTGCAGCAGCGCGACCGAATCGCGTCCGCCGCTGCAGGCAACCGCAACGACGGGGCGATCGGCCATGGACTCGGGGGTTGGTGGACTCAGCGGTCGGTCGTGTCGGCGAAGCGGCCGTAGGACAGCAGGCGCTCCTGTCGACGCGCCAGCAGCTCCTTCGGCTTCAGGTCGGCCACCTGGCGCAGCGCGTCGCCCAGCGCACGCTTGAGGCTCGACGACATCGCCTTCGGGTCGCGATGGGCGCCGCCCACCGGCTCGCTGACGATCTTGTCGATCAGGCCCAGCGCCTTCAGGCGGTGCGCCGTGATGCCCAGCGCCTCGGCGGCGTCCGCCGCACGCTCGGAGGTCTTCCACAGGATCGACGCGCAGCCTTCCGGCGAGATCACCGAGTAGGCCGAGAACTGCAGCATCAGCATCTGGTCGCAGACGCCGATGGCCAGCGCACCGCCGGAGCCGCCCTCGCCGATGATGGTGGAGATGATGGGAACTTCCAGCTGCGCCATCTCGAAGATGCTGCGCCCGATGGCCTCGGACTGGCCGCGTTCCTCGGCGCCGATGCCCGGGTACGCGCCCATCGTGTCGATGAACGTGAACACGGGCAGGCCGAACTTCTCGGCCGTCTTCATCAGGCGCTGTGCCTTGCGATAGCCCTCGGGACGCGGCATGCCGAAGTTGCGCACCTGTCGGTCCTTGGTGTCGTAGCCGCGCTGGTGGCCGACGATCATGCAGGCCTGGCCATTGAAGCGCGCGAGGCCGCCGACGATGGCGGCGTCGTCGGCGAAACTGCGGTCGCCGTGCAGTTCCTCAAATTCGGTGAACACCTCGGTGGTGTAGTCCAGCGTCTGCGGGCGTTGCGGATGGCGCGCGATCTGGTAGACCTGCCACGGAGCCAGGCTGGAATAGATGTCCTTGGTGAGCTGAAGGCTCTTCTTGTCAAGGCGGTCGATCTCTTCGGAGATGTCGACGGCCGATTCGTTCTGCACGTAGCGCAGCTCTTCGATCTTCGATTCCAGCTCGGCGATCGGTTGCTCGAATTCCAGGAAATGGCGTTTGGTCATCAGTGAGTTCCTCATTGAGCGGCGCGTCAGCCTTCGTCCGTCTTCGGAGAAATGGGATCCAGACTGCGCCAGAGATACCACGTGGCGACCGAGCGGTACGGAGCCCACCCGTCGCCCAGTTCGCGGGCCTCGGCGCGCGAGACCGGCTCGCCGCTGAAGTAATTTTCGCTGATTCCGCGGATCAGGCCCGGATCGTCCAGCGGTAGCACATTCGGACGCAGCAAATGGAAGATCAGGAACATCTCGGCGGTCCAGCGGCCGATGCCACGGATGGCCACCAGTTCCTCGATGATCGCCTCGTCGTCCATGCCGTGCCACTGGCCGACGTGCACGGCCCCGTCGCTGAAATGGCGGGCCAGGTCGCCCAGGTACTCGACCTTGCGCGCGGACAACCCGACGCCCTTGAGCGTCTCGGGCGCGAGCTTGAGCACGGCCGCGGGCAGCAACAGCTCGACGTCGGGGCCGTCGACCGCCGCGACCAGCTTGCGCCAGACGCCCTGCGCCGACTTGGTCGACACCTGCTGGCCGACGATGGAGCGCGCGAGCGTGGTGAACGCGTCACCGTTGCTCTGCAGGCGCGCATCGCCGAACTGCGGGATCAGCTTCTTCATCACGCGGTCGCGCTTGACCAGGTGGCGACAGGCGTCGTCCCAGTAGGCCGGCACGTCGCGGGCGGATTCGGGCGCATCGGCGCCAGCCGTCACTGCCGCCATGTCAGGCCTTCACCCAGGTGGTGCCGTCGGGGCCGTCCTTCAGCGTGATGCCGAGGTCCGCGAGCTCCTTGCGGATGCGGTCGCCTTCGACGAAGTTCTTGTCCTTCTTGGCCTGGGCGCGCGCGGCGATGCGGGACTGGATCTCGTCCTCGGTCAGCGCGGCGCCGGCCTGCAGGTACGCCTGCGGCGATTGCTGAATCACGCCCAGCGTCGCGCCGAGCGCGCGCAGCAGCGCGGCCGTAACGATGGACTTGCTGCGGTTCAGGTCCGTGACCATCTCGAACAGCACGGCCAACGCACCGGGCGTGTTGAAGTCGTCGTTCATCGCAGCGCGGAAGGCGGCCGCGCGCGGGTCGGCCCAGTCGATCGCACTCGCGTCGACCGGCTGCTCGGCGGCACCCGGGGCCTTGTCATTCGCGAGGGACACGCTATCCAATGCGGTGTACAGGCGGCGCAGCGCCTGACGCGCGTCCTCGAGATTGACGTCGCTGAAGTTGAACGGGCTGCGGTAGTGCGTGCGCAGCATGAAGAAGCGCAGCGTCTCGCCGTCGAACTTCTTGAGCACGTCACGGATGGTGAAGAAGTTGCCGAGCGACTTCGACATCTTCTCGTTGTCGACGTTCAGGAACCCGTTGTGGAGCCAGTAGTTGACGAACGGATGGCCCAGTGCGCCCTCGCTCTGCGCGATCTCGTTCTCGTGGTGGGGGAACTGCAGGTCCATGCCGCCGCCGTGGATGTCGAAGTGTTCGCCCAGGACGGCGCACGACATCGCGGAGCACTCGATGTGCCAGCCCGGACGGCCGGGGCCGTACGCGCTGTCCCACTTGGCATCGGCGGGCTCGGACGGCTTGGCCGACTTCCACAGCACGAAGTCCAGCGGATCGGTCTTGCCGTCGGCCACGGCCACGCGCTCGCCGGCGCGCAGATCGTCCAGAGACTTGCCCGAGAGCTTGCCGTAGCCTTGGAACTTGCGCACCGCGAAGTTCACGTCGCCGTTGTCGCCCTGGTAGGCCAGTCCCTTGCCCTGCAGCGTGGCGATCATCGAAAGCATCTGCGGCACGTACTCCGTGGCACGCGGCTCGTGCGTGGGCGGTTCGATGCCGATGGCACCGATGTCCTGGCGCATCGCGGCGATCATCTCGTCGGTCAGCGCCCGGATGGTGATGCCGCGCTCGACCGCACGCTTGATGATCTTGTCCTCGATGTCCGTGATGTTGCGGACGTAGGTGACCTCGTAGCCGAGCACCTGGAGCCATCGGTAGACGACGTCGAACGCCATCATCATCCGGGCATGGCCCATGTGGCAGAGGTCATAGATCGTCATGCCGCACACGTACATGCGCACGTGGCCCGGGACGATCGGAACGAATTCTTCGGCTTGGCCGGTGAGGGTGTTGAAGAGACGCAGCGTCATCGGCAGGAACAGAAGCCGGCAGTCAGGCTTCTCGAAGAAGCCGGAGCAGCCGAACAGGATGGATATCGGGGAAGCGGGGGGCGACCACCGGGGATTAGCTCGCTTCGGAGGTCAAACGGTAGAGGTCGCGGAGTCTGGTCGCCTGGACGTTGAAGCGGGCTCGGCTGCCCTCGGTAGAATCGAGCAAGTATAGCCAAGGAGACCTTAAGATGAGCATCCCCCAACAAACCCGATGGGCCGCGCTGGCCGTGGCCAGCCTGACGGCGTTCAGCGCCCCGGCATGGGCCGAAAAGGTGCATCTCGTGACCTCGCTGGGAGACATCGTGATCGAACTCGACGCGACGAAGGCGCCGAAGTCGGTCGCCAACTTCGAGCAGTACGTCAAGGAAGGCCACTACGATGGCACCGTGTTCCACCGCGTGATCCCGAACTTCATGATCCAGGGCGGCGGCATGCTGCCCAGCCTCAAGGAAAAGCCCACGCACCCCCCGATCCCGCTCGAGTCGCACAACGGCCTGACCAACGTCAAGGGTTCGGTGGCGATGGCGCGCACCAGCGCCCCGAATTCGGCCACGGCGCAGTTCTTCATCAACGTGCAGGACAACGCGTTCCTGGACCAGGGCGACGGCTACGCCGTGTTCGGCCATGTCGTCTCGGGCATGGACGTCGTCGAGAAGATCAAGCAGGTCGAGACCACCACCAAGGGCCCGTACTCCGACGTGCCCGTTGCCCCCGTCCTGATCAAGAAAGCCACCCTGGAGAAATAACATGACCAAATACGTCAAGCTCACCACCACCAAGGGCGACCTGCGCATCGAGCTCGATGACGCCAAGTCCCCGGTCTCCGTCGCCAACTTCCTGTCCTATGTGAACAAGGGCTTCTACGACGGCACGATCTTCCACCGCGTCATCCGCAACTTCATGATCCAGGGCGGCGGGTTCGAGTCGGGCATGAAGCAGAAGCCCGTGGACGCGCCGATCCAGAACGAAGCCAAGAACGGCCTGACCAACGAGAAGTACACGCTGGCGATGGCGCGTACTTCGGACCCGCATTCGGCCACCGGCCAGTTCTTCATCAACACCACCAACAACGGCTTCCTGAACAACGCCGAGGCGCAGGACGGCTGGGGCTACGCGGTGTTCGGCAAGGTCGTCGAAGGCCAGTCGGTCGTCGACGATCTGGGCAGCGTCAAGACGGGCCGCAAGGGCTTTCACGACGACGTGCCGGTCGATGACATCCAGATCGTCAAGGCCGAGGAAGTCCAGGCTTGATCGACGCCAGACCGCCCGAAGGCGATCGCTGCAGGGTGCGAAGCACACAGGTTTCCAGATGACTTTGGCGACCTTCGATTCGGAATTGCGGTTCGGCGACGACATCCACGTCGTCGACTTCATCTCCGATATCCACCTGAGCGAAGCCATGCCGGCCACCGCGGCCGCATGGGAGGGCTATATGGCGAGCACGCGGGCCGACGCGGTCTTGCTGCTCGGCGACATCTTCGAGGTGTGGGTGGGCGACGACGCCCGCACACGCCCGTTCGAGGCCCGCTGCACGGCGGTGATCGCCGCCACCGCCGCCCGCGTGCCGGTGTGGCTGCAGCACGGCAACCGCGATTTCCTGATCGGCGCTGAGTTCGCCGCCGCCACCGGCGCGCGGCTGCTGGCCGATCCGGCATCCGTCACGGCGTTCGGCCGCACCCTGTTGCTGACGCACGGCGACGAGCTGTGCGTCGACGACATCCCCTACCAGCTGTTTCGCCAGCAGGTGCGCGATCCGGCGTACCAGCAGCAGTTCCTGTCGCAGCCCCTCGAGGCCCGCCTTGCGCTGGCCGCCAGGATGCGCGCAGCCAGCATGGCGCGCCACGACGAGCCCGTCACCTATGCCGACGTCGACGAGACGATGGCCAAGGAGTGGCTGGCCCGCCTGGGCACCGATACGATGATCCACGGCCACACCCACCGGCCGGGCACGCAGTTGCGCGAGGGCTGGACGCGTCACGTGCTCAGCGACTGGGACCTGGACACGCCCGCGCCCGAGGCCCGGCGCGCACAGGTGCTGCGCTGGACGGCCGCGGGCGTCGAGCGCCTGTCGCCGACGCAGGCCTGAGCAAGCGGTGAACGACGCCTACCGCCCGTGGTGGCGTGCGCCGCTCGCCCGCCTGGGCGCGTGGCGCGAGCAGCGCGCGCTCGAGCGCCGCGCGATCCCCGACGACCTCTGGCGCCTCACGCTGGCCCGGCTGCCCTTCGTCGCGCGCCTCGACGCCGCCGACCAGGCCGAGTTGCGCCGCCTGTGCAGCCTGTTCCTGGATCGCAAGGAGTTCCACGGCGTCGGCGGCCTGGAGGTCACCGACGACATGGCGCTGGTGATCGCCGCGCAGGCCTGCCTTCCGGTGCTGCGGCTGGGACTGGACGTCTACGCGAGCTTCGTCAGCATCCTCGTCCACCCGGAAGGCGCCGTCGCCCCGCGCACCGAGGTCGACGAGGACGGCATCGTCCACGAGTGGGATGACGAGATCGTCGGCGAGGTGGGGCACGTCGGGCGGCTGATGCTGGCGTGGTCGGACGTGCAGGACGGGACGGAGCTGATGGACGAGGTCTACAACGTCGTGATACACGAATTCGTCCACGCGATCGACGCCGCCGCCGGCGCGTTCGACGGCGTCCCTCCCCTGCCCGACCGCGCCGCGCGCGACCACTGGATCGACGTGATGGACGCCGCCTACGGGCAGTTCTGCCAGGATGTGGACGACGGCTACGAGACCGTCGTCGACCCGTATGGCGCCGAGGCGGTCGAGGAGTACTTCGCGGTCGCCGTCGAGGCCTTCTTCATCGCCCCGGTGCCGTTCCGCCACGAATCGCCGGCGCTGTACGAGCTGTTCGCCGGCTACTTCCAGCAGGACCCGGCCACGCGCTGAGGACACCGCGGTCATCGGCGCGCCCACCGTCAAGAGCACCTGCAACCTCGGCGGGGGCGGCAACATCGCCCGAGCATTCACCCGCCCTGCAGAGGCCCGCCGTGTGCGGGCTCTTTGCATGGCGGCTGCGCGATACTCCCCTCGCAGTTCCGGCAGCGTACCGACCGGACGTCACAATGATGAACGGGGAGGACGACATGAAGACAACGATGGTTGCGGTCGTGCTGATCGCGCTGACGGTCGGTGCACAGGCCGGCGAACTGGCCTCGGCAAAGGCGGCGTCCACACCCGCATCGGGTGGCATGACGATCAACCTCGGGAGCACTGACGACAAGCGGGACGTCGCCGACAAAGCCGTGCTCGACCAGGCCGTGACGCTGATCGCCTCGCACCGGGCGCAGGACGCGCTGGACCTGCTCGATCCGCTGGTGACCACGCTGGAGGCCCGCTATAAGGACAGGCCAGAGAAGCTCTATTGCTCGCACGGCACCGCGGAGACGCTGTTCTACATGGTCTCGGCCAGCGTCGACGACAAGGGGGCCGTCGCCCTCGACTACCCATTCTGCGATGCCTATTTCATGCGCGGCTTCGCCGAGATCGACCTCGGCCGCCACGCCAAGGCCGAGGCGGACTACGCCCACGCTCTGGCGCTGGCGCCCAACTACCCGCACTACCTGTCCGAGATGGCTGAGCTCTACTCGATGCACCACGACTGGGCCGGCGCGCTGAAGTACTACACCCGGGCCCGCGAGGACGCCCCGGTCTATTCGCCCGAGGGCAAGGCCAACTTCGAACTCGGACGCGCCTTGCGTGGTATCGGCTACGTCGACGTCGAGCTCGGCAACCTCGACGAGGCCGAAGCGATGTACCGCCGCTGCCTGGAGATCGACCCCAAGGACCAGAAGGCCCGCGGCGAACTCGGCTACGTCCTGAACCTCAAGGCCAGGCAGGTCGGCCTGGGGAAGTAGCCGGCGCGACCCAGCCCGCCTTCAGCGGCCCGCCAGAAAGGAAAAAGCCCGCCGAGACTCGCGTCCCGCCGGGCTTTCGGTGCTGGAAAACAGCGTCAGATCGCCGCGGCTTCCGCCTTCGGCTTGTCCGCCTTGCCACCCGACTGGATGTCGAGCACGGTCTCGCCCTTGTCGTCGACGTCCACGCTCAGGCGGCCGCCATCGACCAGGCGGCCGAACAGCAGCTCGTCGGCCAGTGCACGACGGATCGTGTCCTGGATCAGGCGCTGCATCGGGCGCGCGCCCATCAGCGGGTCGAAGCCCTTCTTGCCCAGGTGCTTGCGCAGGGCGTCGGAGAACGTGACGTCGACCTTCTTCTCGGCCAGTTGCGCCTCGAGCTGCAGCAGGAACTTGTCGACCACGCGCAGGATGATCTCCTCGTCGATCGCACGGAAGTTGACGATCGCGTCCAGGCGATTGCGGAACTCCGGCGTGAACATGCGCTTGATGTCACCCATCTCGTCGCCTTGCTGGCGCGAGTTGGTGAAGCCGATCGTCGCCTTGCTCATGGTCTCGGCGCCCGCGTTGGTGGTCATGATGATGATCACGTTGCGGAAGTCGGACTTGCGGCCGTTGTTGTCGGTCAGCGTCCCGTGGTCCATGACCTGCAGCAGCACGTTGAAGACGTCCGGATGCGCCTTCTCGATCTCGTCGAGCAGCAGCACGCAGTGCGGCTTCTTGGTGATCTGCTCGGTCAGCAGGCCGCCCTGGTCAAAGCCCACGTAGCCCGGAGGCGCGCCGATCAACCGACTGACGGCGTGGCGCTCCATGTACTCCGACATGTCGAAGCGGATCAGGTCGATGCCCAGGATGAAAGCGAGCTGCTTGGCGACCTCCGTCTTGCCGACTCCGGTGGGGCCCGAAAACAGGAACGAGCCGATCGGCTTGTCCGGCTTGCCGAGGCCAGAACGGGCCATCTTGATCGCCGCGGCGAGCGCGTCGATGGCTGGCTCCTGGCCGAACACCACGCTCTTGAGGTCGCGGTCGATCGTGCGCAGCTTGTCGCGGTCGTCCGAGGTCACGCTGGCGGGCGGGATGCGGGCGATCTTGGCCACGATGTCTTCGACTTCTGCGCGGGTGATCGTCTTCTTCTGGCGGCTCTTGGGCAGGATGCGCTGCGCAGCACCGGCCTCGTCGATGACATCGATCGCCTTGTCGGGCAGGTGGCGGTCGTTGATGTACTTGGCTGACAGCTCCGCCGCGGCCTGCAGGGCGCCGATTGCGTACTTGACGCTGTGGTGCTCCTCGAAGCGCGACTTGAGGCCCTTGAGGATCTCGACGGTCTGCTCGACGGTGGGCTCGTTGACGTCGACCTTCTGGAAACGACGCGACAGCGCCGCATCCTTCTCGAAGATGCCCCGGTACTCGGTGAACGTCGTCGCGCCGATGCACTTCATCGAGCCGTTGGACAGCGCCGGCTTGAGCAGGTTGCTGGCGTCCAGCGTGCCGCCCGACGCGGCGCCCGCGCCGATCAGCGTGTGGATCTCGTCGATGAACAGCACGGCACGCGGCTGATCCTTGAGCTGCTTGAGCACGCCCTTGAGGCGTTGCTCGAAGTCGCCACGGTACTTGGTGCCGGCCAGCAGCGCACCCATGTCCAGCGAGTAGACGACCGCGTCGGCCAGCACGTCGGGCACCTCGTTCTGCGTGATGCGCCAGGCCAGGCCCTCGGCGATGGCCGTCTTGCCGACGCCGGCTTCGCCGACCAGCAGCGGGTTGTTCTTGCGCCGGCGGCACAGGATCTGGATGACGCGCTCGACCTCGTGCTCGCGCCCGATCAGCGGATCGATCTTGCCGTCGCGGGCGAGCTGGTTCAGGTTCTGCGTGAACTGATCCAGTGGCGAGCCCTTGCCTTCGCCGCCCTCGTCTTTCTCGGCCTGTTCGCCACCCGTCTCGCCGCTGGCCTTGGGCGGTTCCGGTGGATCGGACTTCTTGATGCCGTGGGCGATGTAGTTGACGACGTCCAGGCGCGTGACGCCCTGCTGGTGCAGGTAGTACACGGCATGGGAATCCTTCTCGCCGAAGATCGCCACGAGCACATTGGCGCCGGTGACTTCCTTCTTGCCGCCGCCGGTGGACTGCACGTGCATGATCGCGCGCTGGATCACGCGCTGGAATCCCAGCGTGGGCTGCGTGTCGACTTCTTCCGAGCCGCCCACCGTGGGCGTGTTCTCGCGAATGAACGTCGACAGGCTCTTCCTCAGATCCTCGATGTTGGCTGCGCAGGCGCGCAGCACTTCGGCGGCAGACGGGTTGTCCAGCAACGCCAGCAGCAGGTGCTCGACGGTGATGAATTCATGCCGCTGCTGCCGCGCTTCGACAAACGCCATGTGCAGGCTGACTTCCAGTTCTTGCGCAATCATGCGGCCTCCATAATGCATTGAAGCGGGTGTCCGTAGCGACGTGCGGCGGCCAGCACCAACTCGACCTTCGTGGCGGCGATGTCCTTGGTGAACAGTCCGCACACGCCACGACCTTCATGGTGAATCTTCAACATGATCTGCGTGGAGGTTTCGAGGTCCAACTTGAAATATTCCTGCAGCACCATGACGACGAATTCCATCGGAGTGAAGTCGTCATTGAGCAGCACCACCTGGTACATGCGGGGCGGCTTGGTGCGTGCAGCTTTGCGTTCTGCCACCACGGAGCCCTGACCCGAATCCGGAAGGATCGGCTTGGGCAGCGCGGGCGGCGGCGGTGGAGGGTTTTCCTCGGGCATGAATTGATTCTATAGACTCGCGCACGTCTGGGCACGATGACAGATATCGTCGCCTTGACGGGGTGTAGAGCATTGCCGAATAAGCTTTGCTCAGAGCACGCATTTCGGGACGACGCGGATCATTTCAAGACGAGCGTACTGGACAACTTGCGCTGGCACCCCCGGCGGCCGGCAAGACCGGGCTGGCGGGAGGCGACGAGCGGTGCGCATGACCCCAAGGTAGCACGTCGCACGGGCAAGTTGGCTCAGTGTTGCAACGGCGGGACGTCGATTTTTGCCGTCTCACGACGCCCGTCCACTGCCCCCGGGGCGCCCCCCCGCGGGCGCGTCACGCGCCCAGGCGGGCCTGGAGCTCGGCCACCTGGCCGCGCAGGTACTCGTTCTCGGCGGTCAGTTGGGCCACCTTGTCTTGCAGCGCCTGCACCTCGGTCGTCGGGCGCTGGCTGGCCTCGTCGCGCGGCTTCTTGGTCGCGTCGCGGACGCGCTTCGCCGCCAGCTTGAGCTCGTCCTTGCCGGCGCTGACCGCCGCGACCTGCTCCTGCATCGGCAGCCCGGCCACGGCCGCGGCCGCGCTGAGCGAGATCGTGCCCGCGCGCACTGCCGCCACCAGCTCCGGCGCCGCCTGTTTCTGGATCTTCTCGATCATCGTCACCTGGCTGGGCGTGAGCTTGGCGGCCTTGGCGACCGCCTCGCGCGACTTCAACAGCGGCTCCGCCGCCACGGCCGGCTCGCCGTCGATGGGCCCCATGGCTTCGGGCTGCGCCTCGCCGCGCACCTCGGCACGCAGGTGCGCGTCCTTGGCCGCGGCCTTGGCGGCCGCCTGGCGCTCGGCGACGATCTCCTTCTTTCGCAGCGCGAGAACGCCGCGCTGGAAGTCGGACACGCTGCGCCGGCCCAGGTGCTGGTCGATCATCCAAAGGTGGACGTCGTCGATCGAACGGAAGCGCGTGTTCTGCACCGTGTTGAACGGCAGGCCGTGCTTCAGGCACAGGCCGTAGCGGTTGTGCCCGTCCACCAGCACGTCGCCCCACAGCACCAGCGCATCACGGCAGCCCTCGGCCAGAAGACTGCGTTCCAGAGCGTCGTGCTCGTCTGGCGTCAGCGGGTCGATGTAGGTCTTGAGGTCTTCCTGGACGACGATGTTCACGGTGCGGATCTGGGGGTACGAGTGCGGGTTCGCAAGACGCGAAGGCCCGCACGGGGCGGGCCTGTCGGTCGGGGGCAGGCGCCCATCTTAACGTTCGACCAGCACGTCGCCTGCCAGGCGGCGCCGCTGCAGCCTCAATACCCCGGCGCCCCAAGCCAGCGCGAGCAGCACGATGCCCAAGCCCAGCGCATGGGTCAACGCGCCGATGCGCTGCGCCCGGTGGAGCAGGTTCATGGAATCGAACAGGTAAATCCAGTCGTGGAAGCTGTCGCCGCCCGTCCCGCCGCCCAGCAAGGTCAGCTGCGGCTCCCAGGCGTCGTACATATAGGGTGCGACGTCCAGCACCGAGACGCCGAACAGCCACAGCCCGATGGCTGCGCCGAAAGGATCCCGGTTCTTCCACAGCAGCGCGCCGCCCAGGATCACGGGCATCGACAACTGGCCCAGCGTGCCGCCCAGCACACCCGCCCATTCGCCGAACAGCCGAAAGATCACGTGACCCGCCTCGTGGAAGATCAGCAGCGGCAGGTGGATGAACGAACGCATGATCTCTCCGTCGCGGTAGTCCAGCCAGCACAGGCGCAGACCCCACAGCGCGAAGGCCGCGAGCAGCCCGACCCGCATCTTGAACGCCGTCGCGTCGACCCGGTCAGGCACGTGCCAGAGCCACGCGCGCAGCCAGCCCTCCTCGTCGGCCTCTCGGACGACCTCATTGATGACCACCAGGTCGCGCTCCGGTGCCGCGCCCACCCGGGCCAGGATCACGCCGCACGCCAGGCATTCGGCGGGGAACGCCTGCTCGACGGGCAGCGGCGAATGACCGCATTTGGGGCAACGCTCATGCATGAGCTGAGTCTAGGGCCGCGCACCGGCCTGCGACCGTGGCGCCTGCAAATCGATCGTATCCAGCACACCCATTTGAAACAGTCCCGCGAACATAAAAGTTATTTATTATCAAAGACTTAGCAAATATACATAATCCTGTTTAGATGTTTCAACGTCGTCATTCTGAAATACATCCAGGCGCACTGCAGCGACGCAGCGGTCTGGGAAACGTCAGGTCGAAAAGCAATAAACCCCAGTCGAATCAACGATCTGGGGCCTATTGTTGAAGTGCTTTCGACGTCTCGAGACGCCGCGCGATCACATGTGGTCGATCATCACCTGCCCGAAGCCCGAGCACGAAACCTGCGTCGCCCCGTCCATGAGACGCGCGAAGTCGTACGTGACCTTCTTGCTCAGCACCGAGCGCTCCATCGAAGCGATGATCAGGTCGGCGGCTTCGGTCCAGCCCATGTGGCGCAGCATCATCTCGGCCGAGAGGATCTCGGAGCCCGGATTGACGTAGTCCTTGCCGGCGTACTTGGGCGCGGTGCCGTGCGTGGCCTCGAACATGGCAACGGTGTCGGACATGTTGCCGCCAGGGGCGATGCCGATGCCGCCAACCTGGGCTGCGAGCGCGTCGGAGATGTAGTCGCCGTTGAGGTTGAGCGTGGCGATGACCGAGTATTCGGCCGGGCGCAGGATGATCTGCTGCAGGAAGGCGTCGGCGATCGAATCCTTGACGATGATGTCCTTGCCCGACTTCGGGTTCTTGAGCTTCATCCACGGGCCGTCGTCGATCACCACTGCACCGAACTCCTTCTTGGCCAGCGCATAGCCCCAGTCACGGAAGCCACCTTCGGTGTACTTCATGATGTTGCCCTTGTGCACCAGCGTGACGGACGGCTTGTCGTTGTCGATCGCGTACTGCAGCGCCTTGCGCACCAGGCGCTCGGTGCCTTCGATGGAGACGGGCTTGATGCCGATGCCCGAGGTCTCCGGAAAGCGGATCTTGGTGACGCCCATCTCGTCCTGCAGGAACTTGATCAGCTTCCTGGCCTTGTCGCTCTGGGCCTCGTACTCGATGCCGGCGTAGATGTCTTCGGAGTTCTCGCGGAAGATCACCATGTCGACCTTCTCGGGGTGCTTGACCGGCGAGGGCACGCCCTTGAAGTACTGCACCGGGCGCAGGCAGACATACAGATCCAGTTGCTGGCGCAACGCCACAGTCAGCGAGCGGATGCCGCCGCCCACGGGCGTGGTCAGCGGGCCCTTGATGGAGACGATGTAGTCCTTGACGATCTGCAGGGTCTCTTCGGGCAGCCAGACGTCCGGGCCGTAGACCTTGGTCGACTTCTCGCCGGCGTAGATCTCCATCCAGTGAATCTGGCGCTTGCCGCCGTAGGCTTTGGCGACGGCCGCATCGACCACCTTGAGCATCACGGGCGTGATGTCCGCGCCCGTGCCGTCGCCCTCGATGAACGGGATGATCGGGTGGTCGGGCACGTTCAGGGAGAAGTCGGCGTTGACCGTGATCTTCTGCCCGCCCGCCGGGACGGTGACATGTTCGCTCATTGACTCTTGCTCCGCTTGTTCTGGTTTGAAGGGCACCAAGGCGGGGCCCCGGGGAAAAATAAATTCTAGTTCACAAATTTCTGTCAACCGCTCGACAGTGGGATACGTTTGAGGGCTGCTACGCCCTGACGGGCAAGCAATTTCAACTTCTTCAAGGTACTTCAAAATGACCAAGCTCCTCGCCGCCCTGATCATCTCCACCTTCGCTGTCGGCGCTTTCGCCGCTGACGCCGCTTCGGCTCCCGCTTCGGCTCCGGCCAAGAAGATGAAGGCCGAGCACAAGGCTGAGAAGAAGGCTCCGGCCGCTTCGGCCGCTGCTTCGAAGTAAATCTTCGAACCTCTCTGAATCGCTTCGGTCCGCCGAAGCGCTTCGAGATGTGAAAACGCCCGGTCTCGTGCCGGGCGTTTTCATTGGCGGCTCCGTTTCGTCCGGAACGTGAACCATGTCACCGAAACCCGGTGCAAGCCACGCAATAAGGCGCCTCAGGCGTCGCCACCCGGCGGTTTGGCCACGTGGCTGACGGCATGCCCCGCGCGCTCGTACTCGCGCCAGCGCAGGCGCCCTGCTTCGCGATGCTCGGGATCGAGTCCCACGATCGCGATCAGCCGGTCGAAGGCTGCGACCTCGCCCACCGCATGCCCGCCCAGCGATACGCCGATGCGGCAGGCCGCCGGTGCCGCCCCGTCCTTGACCAGCACGATGGGCGACAGCGCCAGCCGTTGCCCATCGCCAGCGTCGCGCGGGATCATGATGTGCGGCACGAACTCGATTTGCTCGAAGGTCCACAGCGCCTGGTCGAGGCGATCGAGCAGCGCCGGTTCGCCATGCACGGCTACCCGAGCTCCCGACCGATACGCCTTGCGCAGCAGCCGGCACGCGTAATCCAGCGGATTCGCGATGCCGGTGTGGAAGGCAACGTCGGTCATGGATGGCCCCCACGCTCCTGCGGCGCTGCCCCCCGAGGGGGAGCTCGGTTCGGCTCGGGTGCGACCCTCGCTTCCCTGGTGCTTGGGTGGGCCTGCGGCCGGCAAACTTCGCCGCGCTTGCGCACTACTTTGCTCGGGACATGACGAAGTGCGTCAACAGCGGCACCGGACGACCGGTCGCGCCCTTGGCAGCGCCGGAACGGTGCGCCGTGCCGGCGATGTCCAGGTGGGCCCACGGGAACTTGGCCGTGTAGCGCTGCAGGAACTTGGCCGCGGTGATGGAGCCGCCGGCGCGGCCGCCGATGTTGGCCATGTCCGCGAAGTTGCTCTTGAGGAGCTCGTCGTATTCGTCGTCCAGCGGCATGCGCCAGGCCGGATCCAGGCCGGCGGCCGAGGCGGCCAGCAAGTCGGCGGCGAGCGCATCGTCGGGCGAGAACAGGCCGCTGTTGTGGTTGCCGAGCGCGATGACGATGGCGCCGGTGAGCATGGCGATGTCGACGACGGCGGCCGGCTTGAAGCGCTCGGCGTAGGTCAGCGCGTCGCACAGGATCAGGCGCCCTTCGGCGTCCGTGTTCAGGATCTCGATGGTCTGGCCGGACATGCTGGTGACGACGTCGCCCGGCTTGGTGGCCTTGCCCGACGGCATGTTGTCGCAGGTCGGGATCAGGCCGACCAGGTTGACCTTGAGCTTGAGTTCGGCGACGGCGCGCACGGTGCCCAGCACGCTGGCGGCGCCACACATGTCGTACTTCATCTCGTCCATCTCGGGACCCGGCTTCAGCGAGATGCCGCCGGTGTCGAACGTGATGCCCTTGCCCACCAACACCACGGGCGCGTCCTTCTTGGCGCCGCCCAGGTACTTCATGACGATGAACTTGGGCGGCTCTTCCGAACCGCGCGCGACGGACAGGAATGAACCCATGCCCAGCTTCTCGCAGGCCTTGCGATCGAGCACTTCGACTTCGAGGCCGTGCGTCTTGACCATGGCCAGCGCCTGCTCGCCCAGGAAGGTGGGCGTGGCGAAGTTGGCCGGCAGATTGGCGCATTCCTTGGCCAGGTTCATGCCGGAGACGATGGCTGCGCCGATGCCCAGGCCCGCCCTGGCGGTGGCCACGGCGGCCTTCGGGACGACGTAGGACACCTTGGCCAGCACCGGCGCCGGCGCGGCGCTGGGCTTGGTTTTCGTGTAGTGATACGTGGCGTCGCCGACCGCGATGGCCAGCGCTTCGGCGTGCGCCGCGGTGGACTCGCCACCGATCACGGCCAGGTGCTTGGCGGGGCCGGCCTTGATGGCGCCCAGCGCCGAGGCGACGGCGGCCTTGAAGGCCTTGGGCGAGGTGTCGCGCGCGACAGCCAGCACGACACGGCCGGCCTTCACGCCGGCGAGGCGCGGCAGATACACCGAGCGGCCTGCCTTGCGTTCCAGGTCGCCGCCCTTGAGCGCATCGGCCAGGGCCGCGTCGATGACGCTGCCGTAGTGGGGCAAGTCACCATTGGCCGGCAGGACGATGATCAGCGCGTCGGCGTTGATGCCCGCGACGCCCGCTTCAGGAAGAGCCAGAGTTTGGAAGTCCATGGTGGGTACTTGTGTTCGATTGGAGATAATCGAGCGATGTTATTCGATTCGACCGTCCGCAAGGAGTTGGCGCGCAGCTTTGGTGCGACGCTGATGGTGATCCTCACCATCTTCATGACCAACCTGGTCATCCGCACGCTGGGGCTGGCTGCCAACGGCGCCGTGGCCGCCCAGGACGTGGTGTTCATCTTCACGCTTCTCGCGCTGCAGACCCTGCCCACCATCCTGTCGCTGTCGCTGTTCATCGGCGTCATCCTCACGCTGGGGCGCATGTACCGCGAGAGCGAGATGGCAATCTGGTTCTCCAGCGGCATCGGCCTGGCGCGCTTCATTCGCCCGGTGGTGTCGACGAGCTGGCCGGTGATCGTCCTGATCGGCATCCTGATGCTGTTCGTCTGGCCCTGGAGCTACACCCAGTACAACGACCTGCGCGCCCGTTTCGAGCAGCGCGCCGACGTGTTGCGCGCGTCGCCGGGCCAGTTCCAGGCGTCGGGCGACGGTCACCGCGTGTTCTTCGTCGAGAAGGCGGCCAGCGCCGCGAACGCGGGCGGCCGCAACGTGTTCATCATGAGCGACGCGGGCACGCGCGAATCGGTGGCGGTGTCGCAGTCCGGCAAGATCGAGAACATCGGCACCGACCGCTTCCTCGTGCTCGACTCGGGCCACATGGAACAGAACGACAAGACCTCCGGCGAGCATACGCACGTGGAGTTCAAGAACTACCGCGTCCACGCTGGCACCAGCAGCGGGCCGCCGTCGGGCACGCCGTCGCCGCGCGCCGTCGACACCGTCGACCTGCTGCTGGGCGGCGGCCCCGCCTACATGGGCGAGCTCACCTGGCGCCTGGGCCTGGTGCTGGGTGCGACCAACCTGTTGTTCATGGGCATCAGCCTGTCGGCCGCCAACCCGCGGCGCGCCAGCAACTGGGGCCTGCTGTTCGCGGCGCTGGCTTTCGTCATCTACTACAACCTGCTCAACCTGACCCAGGCCTGGGTCGGCAGCGGCAAGGTCAACATCGTGGTTGCCCTCGTCGGGCTGCACGGCCTCGCTTTCCTGCTGGGGCTGGGCCTGATCTGGTGGCGCGAGCACGCCACGGTCATTCATCCGATGAAGCTGCTAGTGCGCCGGAGCGCCGCATGAAGACCGTCCGCAACCTCCTCTACCGCGATGTGTTGTGGTCGGTGTTTTTCGTGACCATCTTCTTCATCGCGCTGTTCTTCTTCATCGACTTCGTCGACGAGATGAGCCGCGTCGGCCGCAACGGCTACACGATGGCCGCCGCCGCGCTGGCGACGCTGCTGGAACAGCCCGGCCACGTCTACGAGCTGTTTCCGATCGCCGTGCTGATCGGCACGATCTACTCGATGGCGCGGCTCGCACAGTCGTCCGAGTTCACGATCCTGCGCACCGCCGGCTTGGGGCCGGGCCGCGCGCTGAGCCTGCTGGGCGTCATCGGCCTGCTGTTCGCGCTGCTCACGTTCAGCCTCGGCGAGTTCGTGACCCCGCACAGCGAGCAGGCCGCGGCCTACCTCAAGGCCCGTTTCGGCATGGGCCTGGCGATCGGGCGCACCGGCGCCTGGCTCAAGGACAAGCGCTCCGATCCCGACGGCGAACGCAGCATCACCGTCAATGTGCGTGGCGTCGGCAAGGACGGCGAGCTCACTGGCGTGCGTATCTTCGAGATGGATCCCAACGGCCGCGAGCTGCGCAGCCTCACGGCCGAGCACGCCGTCGTTCCGCGCACCCGCACGATCCGCGAGTGGATGCTGCAGGACGTCACGGTGACCAACTGGATCCCCGGCACGGCCGCCAGTGCGCCACGCGTCGAGGAACGCAAGCTGCCGCAGATGGCCTGGCCGACCCGGCTCGACGCGTCGGTCGCCGCGGCCGCGCTGCTGCCCGTGCAAAGCATGGGCGCCCTGGACCTGTGGCGCTACAGCACCCACCTGGCCGAACAGGAGCAGTCGACGCAGACCTACCGCCAGCAGTTCTGGAAGCGCGTTCTCTACCCGTTCGCCTGCTTCGTGATGGTGGCGCTCGCCCTGCCCTTCGCGTACCTGCACGCGCGGGCCGGCGGGGTCAGCGTGAAGGTGTTCGGCGGCATCATGCTGGGCATCAGCTTCGTGCTGCTGAACAACGTCGTCGGCCACCTGGGGTTGCTGCACGAGTGGACGCCGTGGATCGCCGCGTCGGTGCCCAGCGTGGTCTATCTGTTGATGTCGATGTCGGCGTTCGCGTGGCTGGTGAGGTATCGATGACTGCACGTGGCTTGATCCTGCTGGCCCATGGCGCACGCGACCCCGCCTGGGCGACGCCGTTCGAGGCTGTGGTCGCGCGCGTGCGCGACCGGGCACCCGGAACGCGCGTGCGCCTCGCGTTCCTCGAACTGATGACGCCCAGCCTCGAAGAGGCCGCCAACGAACTGGTGGCGCTCGGTTGCCCGCGCATCGACGTCGTACCCGCCTTCCTGGGCATGGGCGGCCATGTGCGGCGCGACGTGCCGGCGCAGCTCGATCGCCTGAAGAGCGCGCATCCCGATATCGCCTGGTCCCTGCATCAGGCGCTCGGCGAGACGGTGCACGTGATTTCCGCCCTCGCCGACGCCACGATCGACCTCGCCGAGCTGGGCATCGCTTCCGGCCATAGCCCCCTGGACGGAATCGCTACATGAACCTGCACCAGTTCCGTTTCGTGCAGGAGGCCGTGCGCCGCAACTTGAACCTGACCGAGACCGCGAAGGCGCTGTTCACGTCCCAACCCGGCATTTCCAAGGCCATCCTCGAGCTCGAGGAAGAGCTGGGCATCGACCTGTTCGTGCGCCATGGCAAGCGGCTGCGTCGCGTCACCGAGCCCGGCCTGGAAGTGCTCAAGGCGATCGACGTGATCCTGCGCGAGGTCGCCAACATGAAGCGCATCGGCGAGGAGTATTCCAAGCAGGACGCCGGCACGCTGTCCATCGCCGCCACGCACACGCAGGCGCGCTACGTCCTGCCCGAGCCGGTGGCCCAGTTGCGCCGGCGCTTTCCCAAGGTGCAGGTGAGCCTGCACCAGGGCGCCCCGGAACAGGTCGTGCAGATGCTGCTGGACGGCACCGCCGACATCGGCCTCGCCACCGAGGCCTTGTCCGAGCCCGACGACCTGGTCTCGCTGCCCTGCTACGAGTGGGAGCACGTGATCGTGATGCGGGCCGAGCACCCGCTGGCCGCGGTCGACAAGATCACGCTGGAACAACTCGCCGGCGAGACGCTGATCTCCTACCACCCGTCGTTCACCGGCCGCAAGCGCATCGACGCCGCGTTCGCGCAGCGCCGGCTCAAGCCCAACATCGCCCTCGAGGCGATCGACTCCGACGTCATCAAGACCTACGTCAAGTCGGGCCTGGGCGTGGGCATCGTCGCCGAGATGGCCGTGCGCGACGACCCACCCGGTGGCGAGCTGGTGAGCCGCCCCGCGGGCTACCTGTTCGGCAGCAACGTCACCCGCGTCGCGTTCCGCCGCGGCGCCTACCTGCGCGGCTACGTGCTGACCTTCGCCGAACTGCTGTCCGACCGCCTGACCCGACCGCTGCTGCTGCGCGCTCTCGGCGGCACGGGAGAGAACTATGACCTCTGACCTCCAGGAACTCGTCGGCGCGAGCCGGCTGCCCCGCGTCGGCACCACCATCTTCACCGTGATGTCCGCGCTGGCCGTCAAGGCCGGTGCGATCAACCTTGGCCAGGGTTTCCCGGATTTCGACTGCGATCCGGCCCTCGTCGACGCCGTCGCCGCCGCGATGCGCGCCGGCCACAACCAGTACCCGCCGATGACCGGCGTGCCGGCATTGCGCCAGGCGGTGTCCGACAAGGTGGCCCTGACCACCGGCCATCGCTACGACCCCGACACGGAGATCACGATCACCGCCGGCGCCACGCAAGGCATCCTGTCGACAGTGCTCGCCTTGGTGCACCCGGGCGACGAGGTGATCGTGCTGGAGCCATGCTACGACAGCTACGGCCCGTCGATCACGCTGGCCGGCGGCCACGCCGTCCGCGTGCCGCTGGGCCCCGGCACTTGGCGCCCGGACTTCGACGCGCTGGCGCAGGCGCTGTCGCCGCGCACACGGCTGGTCATCGTCAATACGCCGCACAATCCGAGCGGCACCGTCTGGACGGCCGCCGAACTGGCCCGCTTCGCGGCGCTGCTGGCGCCCACGCGGGCGCTGGTGCTGTCCGACGAGGTCTACGAGCACATGGTGTTCGACGGCGTCGCGCACGCGAGCGTCTCGGGCCTGGCGGAGCTGGCCCAGCGCAGCGTCGTCGTGTCGAGCTTCGGCAAGACTTTTCACGTCACCGGGTGGAAGGTCGGCTACGTCGCCGCGCCGGCCGTGCTGATGCGCGAGTTCCGCAAGGTGCACCAGTTCAACGTGTTCACGGTCAACGCGCCGATGCAGCACGGGCTGGCCACGTTCCTGGCCGACGCATCGCACTGGCAGTCGCTGGCGCCGTTCTACCAGGCCAAGCGCGACCGCTTCCGGGACGGACTGGTGTCGACGGCGCTGACCGTGCTGCCCTGCGAGGGCACTTACTTCCAGTGCGTCGACTTTTCCGCCCTGTCCGACAAGACCGACCTGGCGTTCTGCGAATGGCTGGCCACGGACGTGGGGGTGGCGGCGATCCCGATGTCGGCGTTCCACGACACAGCCCCCGACATGCGCGTGATCCGCTTTTGCTTCGCCAAGAAAGACGCGACGCTGGACGCGGCCTTGCACCGGCTGCAGGCGCTGCAGGCCTGAAGCAGCCGACGCTCAGCGCTTGGTCGGCCGCCCGGACTCCGGCATGTCGCCCTCGTGCCACTCGAGCGGCTTGACGGGCGCCGCCGGCGCCAGGCTCAGCTCGTCGAGCGTGACGTGCACGTCCTCGCTGGGCGGTAGCTCGAGATCGACACGACCACCGCCACGGCCGGGATCGAAGCCAGTCATCTCGAAGTTGGTGAGCATGCCGGCGCGGGTGTCCCCCTCGACGTCGACCGACTCCAGGTCGAGGCCGTCGTCCTGCGGTGGAAGCGCACGTTCATTGACCTCGCGGGCGCTCGGGTAGACGGGCATCGGCGCGGTCGGGGCGGAGTCGTCCAGCGGCAGCAGCACGTCGACCTGGGTGCCGGTGTTGCCGCCTCCGTGCTGCCACAGGTCGCGGGCCAGCGAGTACAGCACCAGCACGTCGCGATAGGCTGGCAGGTCGAACAGCTCGCTGGTGTCGTCGCGCTTGAACAGCAGGCCTTCGAGGATGGCCATCGCGTCGATTGGCGAGGCCCAGGCGCCAACGAGGAGCGCGATGGTGTCGGGGTAGTCTTCCAGCGACCGGCCGGCGGACGGGCCGGTATCCCAATCGGGCGCGTAGGCATTGAAGCGGCGGTTGAAGCGGGCGCGAGTGCGCTCGTAGGCGCTGCGATCGCCCTGGCGCTTGTAGATCTCGAGCAGCTTCGTGTAAGGCAGCGGGCTCTGGCCACCGGCACTGCGCAGGTGCGACATCAACAGGTCGACGGCGGCGTCTTCCTGGCCCAGCGCGATGAAGAAATCGGCTTGCTGCTCCAGGTCCAGCAACTCTTCCACCGAGAGCTCGCGCGGGGTTGCTTCCGGCGCCATGACGGCCGCCATGGCCTGGCGATCGAGCGGGCGCGTGGCCGACGGATCGACCAGCACGTTGGGGCCGCGCGCGTCGCCATCATCGTGCAGGGCCAGGTCGTCGAGACGCTCCTCTGCCGGGGCGCCGGCCCGGTCGCGCATGTCGAAGGGCGCCACCGCAATCGTCGCCGACGCGGGGCTATCCGGCTCGGACGCGGGAGGCGGTGCGATGGGCTCCAGCGGCCCGAGTCGGGATTGGTTGAACCAATCGCTGTGCGCGATGCGGTTCTGCTGGCGCAGCTTCCAGACCAGTGCGGCGATGGCGGCCAGCGCGACCGCCAGCATGCCGAACAGCCAGGGCATCCAGTCGTTGCGCGATCGGGCCGTGGTGAGTTCGGCCTGCAGCTTGGCGGCTTGGTCGCGCTCCACCTGGCTGTCGTGCTTGGCGGCCAGGATGCTTTGTTCGAGCGCCTTCAGCGCGCGGGTGTCGGCGTCGTCGAGCTCGGACAAGCCGATCGAGGCGCCGGAGCCGGCTGCGGCCGGCGGGATGATCGGCTCCTCCATGTCCAGCTTGAGGTGCGAAACGCCCGGGTCGAGCACCAGGCGCGACACGTCGGCGAGCGACGGCGTCGGCGTGGACACCCGGGGCCCCGCCAAGCGGGCGCTCCCCGCATCGACGACATGGCGCGCGGACGGCGCCGCGGTCGGCGCAGCATTGAGCTCGTTGGCGAGCGCCATTGTCGGGCCCTTGCGGACGACGTGAGGCCGAGGGCTGCCCATGGCGCCGGGTATGCCGCTCGCGGCGTGGCGCAGCGCGTGGCCACCGCTCGACGCCGTGGCGCCCGTCGACGAGGCGCCAGCGGCGCCGGGGGTCGTCGCCCCAGTGGCTGCGCGCGCAACCAAGGGCGCCACCTGGGGCAACTGGGCGGCCGTGGTGCCCAGGGTCGGGGGATCGGCGAAGACGGAGAACCGGCGAGTGAAGCGACGCTCGCAGCCGGCGCTGAGGGCGACTTCGACGATCGGCTCCTCGATCGGCGTGGTCGCGGTGATCTTCACGATCCAGGTGTTGTCGGCGGTGCCGCGTTCCAGGTCCGTGCGAACCGCATTGGGCAGCAGCGGCGAGTCGCCGTAATAAACCTGGGTCGACACGCAATCGAGGCCGAATCGCTCGCCCGGATCGACACTGATGGGTACCGTGAAAGTGAACGACTGGCCCAGTACCGCATCAGAAACCGCGCGTCCAAAACCAAGCGCCCAGACTTGTTGGGATGCCAGAGCGGTCGCTGCGAAAATGACGTGCGCGGTAAAGTGTTTTTTCATTCCTGTGGACGCCACAGATAACCCCGATCGACTCTATCACGATTGCTTACAGAAACTGTCGCGGGAACATCCGGTGAGAATGATGCACACGCGTGACATATGGTTCAACACACGATCTGTTGAATATCTCCGTTTTCGCCAGTTTCCGTATTTACCAGCCCAAGGCGTACCCCGATGCCCAGTGAACTCCTGACCTCCCGCGAGGGTTCGACGCTGATTCTGACTCTCAGCGATCCCGCCACTCGCAACACATTGTCACCCCAGGTCTACTCAGCAGGTGTGGAGGCGCTGAACGTTGCTGAATCCGATGATTCTGTGCGCGCCGTGATCGTGCGCGGAGACGGCGAACATTTCTGCGCCGGCGGCGACCTCAATCGAATCATCGGTTTGCGCAAGACAGGCCCCGAAGCGCAGTCCGAATCGATCGCCTTGTTCCACCAATTGATCGAATCGTTGCAGGCATTTCCAAAACCCACGATTGCGGCCGTCGAGGGTTTCGCGGCGGGCGGGGGAATGTCTTTGGCGCTGGCTTGCGACTTGTTGGTGGCGGCCTCGGACGCCAAGTTCGTGATGTCGTACGGCAAGGTCGGCCTGACGCCGGATGGCGGTGGGTCCTGGCATCTGGCCCGCATGCTGCCGCGCCCGGTGGCCCTCGAGATGCTCTGGCTGGCTGGGCCGATGAAGCCCGAGCGCTTGCGCGAGCTGGGTCTTGTCAACCGCGTGACAGACAGGGGCCAGGCCCTCGCCGAAGCTCTGGCACTGGCCGACAAGCTCGCCGCGATGGCCCCGAACGCGGTGGCCGGCGCGAAGGAACTGGTCGCCCGCGCCGCGTTGTCGCCGCTCGCCGAGCACCTGGAAGCCGAACGCCGTCAATTCATCGTCAACCTGTTCCACGACAACGGCGACGAGGGTTTGAAGGCGTTCTTCGAGAAACGCCTGCCGATATTTCGCTGACCTGAATCCGGTCGGTGGCCTTCAACAGAAATACAACAGCGGAACCGACTTGACTGCCGATCGCCCTGCTCCACGCGCCGCCGACACGCGCCCGCCGGCACGCCGCCGGCTCTACCTGATGCGCCACGGCTCAGTCGACTACTTCAAGGCCGACGGAACGCCAGTGCCCCCGCACTCGGTGCCGCTCAACGAAGCGGGCCGCATGCAGGCAGACGCCGCTGGCGCCCTGTTCGCGAGCGCGGGCGTGCGCTTCGACCGCGTGCTGGTGAGCGGGCTCGCGCGCACGGTCGAGACCGCGCAGCGCGTGCTGGCGTCTGCCGGCCAGGATGTCGCGATCGCCCGCGACCCGCGCCTGGAGGAGATCCGCTCGGGTCGCCTCGATGCCATCGCACCCGAACAGTTGCACGCCGCCTTCACCGGGGTCTTCAGCGCCGCGACCGACGTCGAGTCTCTGCAGTTCCTGGGCGGCGAGACCGTCGGCGCGATGATGGACCGCTGCCTGCCGGCATTCGACGAACTGCTGGCCGACTCGACGTGGGCCTGCGCGCTGTGCGTGCTGCACGGCGGCATCAACCGCGCGTTGCTGGGCCATGCGTTGACCGGCGGCCGCACGTTCCTGGGCCGCCTGGAACAAGCGCCGGCCTGCATCAACGTGCTCGACATCGGCGCCGACGACATCGTCGTGCGCGGCGCCAACCTCGCCCCCACGCAGTGGCTGCAAGAGCGCGAGCGCTACACCACGATGGAGAAGTTGCTGGCGCAGTACCTGCGCGTAGGCAACGCTCCTGGGTGACATTCAGGTTTGGGACGACAATTGCTGCATCGCAAGAAGCCCGCACCTGGCGGGCCCGCAGCTGTCGCCCTAGGGACAAGGAATGAACAACCCGATTCTTACAATCGACGAACAGAACAACATCGACGCGGGCCCATGGTTCTCCACCCTCTCCGAAGACCTGCGCGCCGCGATCCTGTCGCGTGCCGTGGTGCGTCGGCTGACAGACGGCGCGCCGCTCGCCTCGCGCGGTTCGCCGGCCGAGGACTGGTGCGGCGTGGCCAAGGGCGCGGTGCGGGTCAGTTCGGTGTCGTTGTCGGGCAAGCAGGTCTCGCTGACCTACGTCGAGCCAGGCACCTGGTTCGGCGACATCGCGTTGTTCGACGGCCTGCCGCGCACCCACGACGCCGATGCGCATGGCGCGACGACGCTGCTGTCGGTACGCAAGGCCGACTTCAAGGACCTGCTCGCGCAGCACGTGGAGCTCTACGACGCCCTGCTGCGCCTGAACTGCCGCCGGCTGCGCATCATGTTCAACCTCGTCGAGGACCTGAACACCCGCCCGCTGTCCGCGCGCCTGGCCAAGAACATACTGATGCTCGCCAAGGCCTACGGCATCGCCCAGGGCGACGAGGTGCGCATCGGCCTGCAACTCGCGCAGGAAGACCTGGCGCAGCTGGTGGGCGCGTCGCGCCAGCGCGTCAACCAGGAGCTCAAGGAGCTTGAGCGCGAAGGCGCGCTGCGCATCGAGCCGACGCGCATCGTCGTGCTGTCGCGAGAAAAGCTGGTGCACGCCGCCGAACGATAGGGTCCATCGGAACCGTCTTCCGATGCCAGAACGAATCACGCATTGAGACAAGCCCGATGAACCAGACCGAACAAAACACCGGCACCCGCGCGGTTGCAGAGAGCCATCGCTTCGACATCCCCGCGCTGGAGAGCTTTCTCGGCGCCTACCTGCCCGGCTTCGCCGGCCCGCTGAGCGTCGAGCAATTCAAGGGCGGGCAATCGAACCCGACCTACAAGCTCGTCACGCCGTCGCGATCGTACGTGATGCGCTCCAAGCCGGGCCCGGTCGCCAAGCTGCTGGCGTCGGCACATGCCGTCGAACGCGAGTACCGCGTGATGGACGCGCTGGCCGGCACCGATGTGCCCGTCGCGAAGATGCACCTCCTGTGCGAGGACGAGTCGGTGATCGGCCGCGCGTTCTTCGTGATGGAGTTCGTCGAGGGCCGCGTGTTCTGGGACCAGGGCCTCGAGGGCGCGACGCCGGCCGAACGCGGCGCGATCTACGACGAGATGAACCGCGTGATCGCCGCGATGCACAGCGTCGACGTCAACGCCGTCGGCCTGGCCGACTACGGCAAGCCAGGCAACTTCTTCGCACGCCAGATCGGCCGCTGGACCAAGCAATACCAGGCCTCGATCACCGAGCCCATCGAGGCGATGGATCGCCTGATCGAGTGGCTGCCCGCGCACATGCCGGCAAGCGCGATGGACGATTCTCAGGTGTCGGTCGTGCACGGCGACTACCGCATGGACAACCTGATCTTCCATCCGACCGAGCCGCGCGTGCTGGCGGTGCTGGACTGGGAGCTGTCTACGTTGGGCCATCCGCTGGGCGACTTCAGCTACCACTGCATGGCCTGGCACATCCCGCCGGGCACGTTCCGCGGCATCGCCGGCCTCGACCACGCCGCCCTCGGCATACCGACCGAGCGCGACTACGTGCGCCGCTACTGCGAACGCACCGGCCGCGCCGACCCCGACGTGCTGCTGGCCGACTGGAACTTCTACCTCGCCTACAACCTGTTCCGCCTTGCCGCGATCCTGCAGGGCATCGCCCGCCGCGTCGTCGACGGCACGGCCTCGAGCGCGCAGGCGCGCGCCACGGGCGCGGGCGCCCGACCGCTCGCCGAACTCGCATGGCAATTCGCCCAGAAGGCCTGACATGGATTTCAGCTACTCCCCACGCACCGTCGACCTGCAGCAGCGGCTCCAGGCCTTCATCGCCGAGCACGTGCTGCCCGCCGAACCCACCTACTTCGCGGAGATCGCGGCCAACACCGCCGCCGGCAAGCGCTGGACGCCGCTACAACTGATCGAGGCTCTGAAGGTCAAGGCGCGCGCCGCCGGCCTGTGGAACCTCTTCCTCCCGGACAGCGAGCGCGGTGCGGGGCTGTCGAACCAGGATTACGCGCCGCTCGCCGAGATCATGGGCCGCACGCCGTGGGCCAGCGAGGTCTTCAACTGCTCGGCGCCCGACACCGGCAACATGGAGGTGCTGGTGCGCTACGGCACGACCGAGCACCAGCAGCGCTGGCTCGAGCCCCTGCTGGAAGGCCAGATCCGCAGCGCCTTCGCGATGACCGAGCCGGCTGTCGCCTCGTCGGACGCCACCAACATCCAGGCCAGCATCGTGCGAGACGGCGACGAATACCTGATCAACGGCCGCAAATGGTGGACGTCGGGCGCCGGCGATCCGCGCTGCGCGGTCTACATCTTCATGGGCAAGACCGATCCGGACGCGCCCTCGCACTCGCAGCAGTCGATGGTGCTCGTGCCGGCCGACGCGCCGGGCGTCAAGGTGCTGCGTCCGCTGACCGTATTCGGCTACGACGATGCTCCGCACGGCCACATGGAGGTGGCGTTCGACAACGTGCGCGTGCCGGTGTCCAACATCCTGCTCGGCGAAGGCCGCGGCTTCGAGATCGCCCAGGGTCGACTCGGCCCGGGCCGCATCAACCACTGCATGCGCCTGATCGGCTTGGCCGAACGTGCGCTGGAGCTCATGTGCGAACGCGCCGCCGCGCGCGTGGCGTTCGGCAAGCCGCTGTCGCACCAGACAGTCACGCAGGAGCGCATCGCCGAGGCGCGCTGCCAGATCGACATGGCGCGGCTGCTGACGCTCAAGGCGGCATGGATGATGGATGTGGCAGGCAACAAGTCCGCGAAGTCCGAGATCGCGATGATCAAGGTGGTGGCACCCAACATGGCCTGCCGCGTGATCGACTGGGCGATGCAGGTGTTCGGCGCGATGGGCATGTCGGAGGATGCGCCGCTGGCTTACTTCTATACGGTGGCCCGTACCCTGCGCTTCGCGGATGGCCCCGACGAAGTGCATCGCAACTCGATCGCCAAGATCGAGCTGGGCAAGGTCAAGCGCTCTTCCTGAGCGCTTCGTCGACGGCTTGCGCCACCGCCACGCAGGTCTCCAGCACCTGTATGCGCGGCACCGACGCCGACTGGCGGATCACGACCTGGCCGCGCGCGATCCGCAGCAGGAAGGGCTCGGCCGAGACCGCCTCGATCGGCATCGCGTCGGCCCGAGTCTGCAGCGCCGCGGCCACCGGCCCGGCCAGCCAGCGCGAGAGCCAGCCTGTATCGTTGCAGATCGCGCCGTAGCGGTCGCGCAGCGCAGCGCCCATCTGGTTGGGGGTCAGCTTGGCGTGCATCGCGAGCCAGCGCATCTCCTCGGGTGTCTCTTCGTCGAGTCGCGTCTGCACGCTGCCGGTGAACTGCGCATAGACCTCGTGGTCGAGGCGCGCCAGCAGCGGACGATCGAGCACGAGCGCCTGCACGTCGGAGTTCAGCGCCACCTCGAAGCGGATGCGGAACTCGTGGCTGCTCATGAAGCTGCGCTGCGCCGGGCCCCATTCGATGCGCCAGCCCGCATGGCGCGGGTTGTGATCCATCGCCCAGCCGTCGTGAGCAATGGTGCGCTTGAGCGTCCAGCGATTGTCTCGGGCCCAGGTGTCGAGCTCTGCCCAGGCAGGGAGTGTCCCTCCCCAGGTAAACCATCGTCGCACCGCGTCAAGCATGATGTTGTATTGTTAGCCTTCTGAGGAGGCATCCAGCCATGATCGAAGTCTATTCGTGGGCCACGCCGAACGGCCACAAGGTCCACATCATGCTTGAAGAATGCGGACTCCCCTATCGCGTGCATGCGGTAGACATCGGTGCGGGAGACCAGTTCAAGCCGGACTTCCTCAAGATCAGTCCCAACAACAAGATCCCGGCCATCGTCGACCCCGATGGCCCGGACGGCAAGCCGATCAGCCTGTTCGAATCGGGCGCGATCCTGCTCTACCTCGCCGGCAAGACGGGCCGCTTCCTGCCCGCGTCGGTGTCCGAGCGCTACGACATGCTGCAGTGGCTCATGTTCCAGATGGGCGGCGTCGGCCCGATGCTGGGCCAGGCACACCACTTCCGCATCTACGCGCCCGAGAAGATCGCCTACGCGGTCGACCGCTACACCAACGAGGCGCGCCGCCTCTACGGCGTGATGGACAAGCGCCTGGCCAAGTCGCGCTATATCGGCGGCAAGGACTACGGCATCGCCGACATGGCCATCTTCCCGTGGTTGCGCTCGTGGAAGAACCAGGGCATCACGTGGGCCGACTTCCCGCACCTGAAAGGCTGGTTCGACGAGATCTCGAAGCGCCCCGCCGTGGTCCGAGGCGTGGAGGTGCTCACCGGCCAGCGGCGTCCCCTCGACGACGACCCCAAGGCGCGAGAGATGCTGTTCGGGCAGACGCAGTACGCCAGGCGCTGAGCTCGTGTCCCGGCCCGATAGAATCGCGGGCTGACTGCCCATAGCTCAACTGGATAGAGCAACGCCCTTCTAAGGCGTAGGTTCCAGGTTCGATCCCTGGTGGGCAGGCCATCTGCCGCCTGCGCGACGTTCTCGTCGAGGCCACACCTACCCAATGCAACGGCCGATGTGGGGATAGTCGTGCATCGAGAACAGGCCGATCGGCAATGCGACGGCGATGCACGCGGTAAGGAACACCCATCGCACAACCTTGCTGAAGCGCGCGCCGAGAAGGCTGAACAGCAGGGGCAGCAACGCGCCGAGCACGAACACGACCGCCGCGACACCCCACAGCAGCAGCCCGAAGATCGCCTGGCAATCGCTGCGGAGCACGAGCCAGGCCGACACCCCGTCCGCGCAGATCACCAGGCTGCTGGCCACCATGACGATCGCCCTCGGCGACGGGCCCGGCTTCTTGACTCGCGCTCATCCTGCCCGCGACCGGGCCAACGACGCCACGACGGTGCCCGACGAATGTTTCCATCGCCGGGATTCTGCATCAGGCCGACGCTCGCGCGCGGCCTTGGTCCTGGTGTCCAATGTCGTCGATGACCCCCCTTTCCCCGCCAAGCCCCGCGCGTTGCGCCATCAGCTGGAGCGCCGGCAAGGATTCCTGGCTTGCGCTCGTCCGAGCGCGCGAGCAAGGCTACGTCGTCGATACCTTCGTCACGATGTGCGACGAGGACGGTACGAGCAAGTCGCACGTCCTGCCCCCTGACCTCGTCGAGGCGCAAGTACGCGCACTCGGCGGCGCGCCCGTCAGCGTGCGCGTGCCGCAAGGCCAGTACGCCGCTCTCTTCGATGCCTGCCTGCGCCAGCTCGCCGCCACGGGCCACACGCACATGATCTTCGGCGACATCGACCTGCAGGCTCATCGCGACTGGCTCGCGCCCGCGTGCGAGCGAGCCGGCCTGGTGCCGCTGTTTCCACTCTGGGGCGAGTCTCGCGCAGCACTCGCGCGCGAGCTCGTCACGCGCGGCGTGCGCGCACGCGTCGTGTGCGTGGACACGCGCTGGCTGGACGCCTCGTTCTGCGGCGCGACCTACGACGCCGACTTCCTCGCGCGCCTGCCCGCCGGCGTGTGCCCGTGCGGCGAAGACGGCGAGTTCCACACTTTCGTCGACGGCGGTTCGGGCTTCGTGCAGACGTTGAACGTGGTCGACGGGCCCCGACGGCGCGTCGCATCGCAGCCGCCATTCACGCCCACCGAATTCGTCTTCCAGACGTTGGCCCTCTCGGCGGCCGCATGACCCGCTTCGTGATGGTCTGGGGCACCTCCAGCGGCGCTGGCAAGAGCTGGCTCGTGACGGCGCTGTGCCGTTCGGCGGCGCGCCGTGGCGCAGTGGTCAAACCGTTCAAGGCGCAGAACATGAGCAACAACGCGCACGTCGTCGCCGGCCTCGACGGCCTGGGCGCGGAGATCGGCGCCGCACAGTATTTCCAGGCGCTGGCCGCAGGTGTCGAGCCCTCGGTCGACATGAACCCGGTGCTGCTCAAGCCCGAGCGCGACACGGCGTCGCAAGTGGTCGTGCACGGCCGCGTCGACCCGGTGCTGGGCCGCATGGGCTGGCGCGAACGCAGCGCCACGCTGGCCGGCGCGGCCCGCGAGAGCCTGCAACGACTCGCCGGAACCTGTGACCTGGTCGTCATCGAAGGCGCCGGCTCGCCCGCCGAGATCAACCTGGCGCCGCAGGACTTCGTGAACCTGGGCACCGCACGCCAGGCGCGCGAGCTCGGCACGTTGGACAGCCTGCTCGTCACCGACATCGACCGCGGCGGCGCGTTCGCCCACCTGTACGGCACCTGGGCGCTGCTGCCCGACGACCTGCGCGACTCGCTCCGCGGCTTCGTGCTGAACCGCTTCCGCGGCGATGCCGGCTTGCTGGAACCCGGCCCGCGCGACCTGCAGCGCCTGACCGGCGTGCCGCTGGCCGGCGTCATCCCGATGGTGCGCGAGCACGGCCTGCCCGATGAGGACGGCCTGTTCGACGCCGGCAATCCGAACGCCGCGAAGGCCGGTCGCCTGCGCATCGCGGTGCTGTGCCCGCCGCACATCAGCAACCTCGACGAGTTCGAACCGCTGCGCCGCATGCCAGGCGTGCAACTCGCCTGGGCGCGCTCCGAGGCCGAACTGCACGGCGCCGACTGGATCGTGCTGCCCGGCTCCAAGCAGGTCAGCGGCGACCTTGCCTGGCTGCGCCGCCAGGGCCTGGACGCAGCGATCGCGCGCCACGCCGCCTGCGGCCGCCCCGTGCTGGGCATCTGCGGCGGCCTGCAGATCCTCGGCGAGGCGCTGGTCGACCCCGATGGCCACGACGGCGAGGCCGGCTTCAACGGCCCCGGACTGGGACTGCTGCCGCTCGTCACGCGCTACGAACGCGACAAGCGCGTGCGCCGCAGTGCGCTGCACTTCGCGGCGCTGGGCGACGCCTGGGCACCGTGGTCGGGCGTCGAGGCCGCCGGCTACGAAATCCACTGCGGCGTCAGCGTGCCGCACCCCGACCTGCCCGCTCCGCGAATCGCACTGCGCGACGACCGCGGCGAGCCCATCGGCTGGCAGCATGGCAACGTGCTGGGCGTCTACGCACACGGCCTGTTCGAGTCGCCCGCACTGCTGCGCGCAATGTGGGGCGCGTCGGCTCCCGCGCTCGATGACAGCTTCGATCTGCTCGCCGATCTGGTCGACAAGCACCTGGCCCGCACACTGATTGATCGCTTGCTCGCTCCGGCAGGGTAGAATCCCATCCTTCGGGGCGTAGCGCAGCTTGGTAGCGCATCTGGTTTGGGACCAGAGGGTCGCACGTTCGAATCGTGTCGCCCCGACCACACAAGTGAAAGAGTTGGAATACGGAAGGGGCCCCAGCGATATGCCTGGGGCAATTCGGTGCCAACAGGCAAGGTACTGGTCTGGGCGGATACCGCGCAAAGTCAAGGCACGCGCGTATTGCTGGAGCACGCCGACCTTCTGCGTGGGCGTGATGCGCCTGGCAATGAATTGCCCTGCCATGCCGATCTCCTGATGGGCCCGCTTCAACCCTTGCAGCACCTGACGCGTGGTCAGAACCGTGCCGCGCGCCCGTCCCGTTGCGCCAGGTCGTCCACCAAACCGACGGCCTCGACGCGATGGCCGCGGATGATGACGGAGGCGTCGCGCGCCACGGAGCGCGTGTCGTCGAACGGAGCCACGCACCTGGCGTTGCGGATCAGCAGCGCCTTGCCGGCGCCGCCGGTCGGATCTGCGGACACTCGAGGCGTCCCATGCGTCGATGGACGCGAGCCGGACTCGCGAGGCCCATGTCGGCCGCCTACCCCGCGGCGCGCACCGAAACGCGGCGTTCGCCCAAGCCCACTACGTCGCCGGCGCGCACCTTGCGCCCGCGCCGCAAGTCGACCTCGCCGTTGACCAGCACGCCGCCCTGCTGGATCAGCAACTTGGCCTCGCCGCCACTGCTGGCCAGGCCGGACGCCTTCAGCAGCGCGTCCAGCGTGATGTGGTCGCCGCGCAGGTCGAAGGCGATGGGATCCATGGGGAAGTCTCGGCAGTCAGGAAAGGGTCGCCAGCGTACCGCGTTTCGTGCCGCACAAAGAAAAGAGCCCGGCACACGGCCGGGCTGAGACCGGCGACCAAAGAGGAGGGAGGGAGGAGGTGCGCCGCCGGAAACCACAGTGTCGACGCGCTTGAATGGCTCGCGTGTAGGACAACGGCGCGCAGGCGTGCCCGGACACATTTGTTGCCTCGCGGCCGAGTTGGCAGCGCGGGCACCGTCGCGCGCCGGTGCCCCCAGCCTATACGCCCTGCTGCTTCACCGCCGCCTCGCGCAACGCGCTCAGCGTGGTCCGAGACGTGCTGACGTCCTCCGGCAGCAGCAGGTGCAGCAGCGTCGGTGCGTCGGCCCGCATCGCGCGCGCAAAGGCTGCCTCGAACTGCGCTGTCGCGTCCACGCGTTCGGCGTGCCAGCCATAGGCCTTGCCCAGTTGCACGAAGTCGGGATTGGTCAGCGACGTGCCGCTGACCCGCGCCGGGAAGTCGCGTTCCTGGTGCATGCGGATCGTGCCGTAGCTGCCGTTGTCGACGATCACCACCACCAGCTTGCCCGCACCGCGGCCCGCACCGTATTGGGTCGCCGTGGCGAGTTCCTGGCCCGTCATCAGGAAATCGCCGTCGCCGGCAATCGCAATGGCCGTGCGGTCGGGATAGAGCAGGTTCGCGCCGATCGCGGCCGGCACGCCGTAGCCCATCGCACCGGCAGTGGGCGCCAGTTGGGTGCGGCCTTCGCGTTGCAGACCGGTGTACTGGTGGAAGCGGTGCAGCCAGCCGGCGTAGTTGCCAGCGCCGTTGGTGTAGATCGCGCCGGCCGGGGCCATCGCCTCGATGGTCTTGACGACGAAGGCCAGATCCATCGGCTCGACCGGCGTCGCCTGCAGGTTGGCCAGGTACTCGGCATGCGCCAGGGCACCGGCCGCCGGCGAACGTGGGGCCGGCGGGTCGACTTCCTGCAGCGCGGCGCCGATCGCCGCCATCGCGCATTGCAGCGCGATGGTCGGCTGGTAGACGCGGCCGAGCTCCTCGGCGCCGGCGTGGATGTGCACCAGGGGCTGTCGCGGCGTCGGCGCCGCCAGCAATGTGTAACCACCGGTGGTCATTTCGCCCAGGCGGACGCCCACGGCCAGGATCAGGTCGGACTCGCGGATGCGCTGGGCCAGCTTCGCGTTGATGCCGATGCCGACGTCGCCCGCGTACAGACGATGACGGTTGTCGAAAACGTCCTGGAAACGGAACGCGCAGCCGACCGGGATCTCCCAATCCTCGGCGAAGCGTTCGAAGTCGCAGGCCGAGTCGGCCGTCCAGCCGCTGCCGCCGACGATGGCGAACGGGCGCTCCGACTTGATCAGCAACTGGCGGAACTGCTCCACGGCCTGTGGGTCGGGATGCGCGCGGGCCGGCCACACGCAGGGCAACACGGGCGCGGCGGTTGGCGCGCACAGCATGTCCTCCGGCAGCGCCAGCACCACTGGCCCTGGCCGGCCTTGCATCGCGGTGCGGAACGCGCGCGCCACGTACTCGGGCAGGCGCTCGGGCGAATGGATCTCGCCGACCCATTTGGCCAGCCCCAGCGTGCCGGGGCCGAACATCTGGCGGTAGTCGATCTCCTGGAACGCCTCGCGATCGCGCTGGTCGGCCGCCACCTGGCCCACGAGCAGGATCATCGGCGTCGAGTCCTGGAAGGCGACATGCACCCCGATGCTGGCATTGGTGGCGCCCGGGCCGCGGGTGACGAAGCAAACGCCCGGGCGTCCTGTGAGCTTGCCGTGGGCCTCGGCCATGAACGCCGCGCCGCCTTCGTGGCGGCAGGCGACGAAGCGGATCCGGTCGCGGTGCTCGTGGAAGCCATCCAGCGCGGCCAGGAAGCTCTCGCCCGGCACGCCGAACACCGTGTCGACACCCTGCGCGATCAGGGCCTCCACGAGGGCATGGCCGGCGAGACGGGTGGGAACCGTGGACGCGGGTTGGGACATGGCGTGTACCGGAAAGGGTCGTGACTGAAGCGCGATGGTATCCGGCTGCATGAACCCCGCTCGGGAACGTCCGTTGCCGGGAGAGAAAGGGTCGCGACAAAGAAAAGCGTGCGCGCGACAAGGAAGTCACATCCTTAAACAACTTGGACTCAGCCGCCGATGACTCTCCGAGTAAGCTCATCCACCATGTTTCGTCCGTCCGTCATTCCCTTCCCGGCACCGCTGCGCAAGCTCCGCGCGCAGTTGGCGCCGCTGGTGTTGCCGAGCAAGAACCGCCACGGTCCGGCGTCGATGTTCGACTCCGCCGGCGCGCTGGGCGTCACCGTCGAAGTACCTGAGAGCGAGCAAGGTGCGCTGGCGCTGCATGCGCACCTGGCCTCGTCGCCCGAAGTCAGCGCCATGCTGGTGATCGATCCGGCCGGTGTCTGGGCCCACGGGATGATGCAAACGCTGTCGGACGCCACCGGCTCGCCAGTCGACCGCCTGCGCGTCCATTCGCGCGGCGGCCTGCAGATCCGCGCGGTCGTCGACGAAACACTGTTGCCTGCCGGCAACGGCCCGCACCGCCTGGTGCGTTGCCTGCACGGCGACGCCAAGCCCGTGGATCGCCGCGCGATCTTCGGCGCCCTGCTGTCGCATTCCCAGATCTGCTCCGTGCTGATCGGCCCGATGGCCAGTCACGAGGCGGTGATGCTGATCGAGGAGATGCACCGCCTGGCGCAGCTCCCGTTCGCCACGTCCACACGCTGGCTCTTCTACCTGGCCGCCGAACACCGGGCGCTGGAAGACCTGATCGAAGGCCGCGACTGGCCGGTGCGCCCGACGCTGCTGCACGCACGGCCGCTGACGCGCTCGGTCACGAACGTCTGGAACCAGTTGTACGAGGCCTGGATCGGGTTCTGACCCTGGTGCGCAGGGTTCTTCTGGCCTTCGGCTACGATTGCATGCCGCCCTTGCGGCGGATGCAGCCATGACACAAGCCACGTACGAATTCTCCCTCCAGGACGCCACCGGCGCCACCTGCACCGCCAACGCCTGGGCCAAGGTGATGCCCACCCCCAGCGCCGACGAACGCGTCCGGCTCAAGGCCCGCGCCAAGCAACTGCTCCAACAGCACGACGCCGTCCTCGTCGCCCATTACTACGTCGATGGCGACCTGCAGGACCTGGCCCTGGAGACCGGTGGCTGCGTGGCCGACTCGCTCGAGATGGCCCGCTTCGGCAAGAACGCCCGGCAGAAGACGCTGGTCGTCGCCGGCGTGCGCTTCATGGGCGAGAGCTCGAAGATCCTGTCGCCGGACAAGCGCGTGCTGATGCCCGACCTGGACGCCACCTGCTCGCTCGACCTCGGCTGCCCCGCCGACGAGTTCGCCGCGTTCTGCGATGCCCATCCCGACCGCACCGTGGTCGTCTACGCCAACACCAGCGCCGCCGTGAAGGCACGTGCCGACTGGATGGTGACGAGCTCGTGCGCGCTGGCCGTGGTCAACCACCTGAAGGCGCAGGGCAAGAAGATCCTGTGGGCGCCCGATCGCCACCTGGGCCGCTACATCCAGGACGAGACCGGCGCCGACATGCTGCTGTGGAACGGCGCCTGCATCGTGCATGACGAGTTCAAGGGCCTGGAGCTCGAACTGCTGAAGGAGAAACACCCGCACGCGTTGATCCTGGTGCATCCGGAGTCGCCCAAGAGCGTGGTGCAGTTGGCCGACGTCGTCGGCTCGACGTCGCAGATGCTCAACGCGGTCATCGAGGGCAAGGCTCAGGAATACATCGTCGCCACGGACAACGGCATCCTGCACCGCATGCGCCAACTGGCACCGGGCAAGACGTTGATCGAGGCACCGACGGCCGGCAACTCCGCCACATGCAAGAGCTGTGCGCACTGCCCCTGGATGGCGATGAACAGCTTGCAAGGCCTGATCGACTGCCTGGAGAACGGCAGCGGCGCCATCGAGGTGGACGAGCCCATCCGCAGCGAGGCGCTGGGCTGCATCCAGCGCATGTTGGACTTCGTAGCCGCCCACCCTGCCGCAATCACGAAGCCCGCAAAAGACAACACGGCGCCAGGCCTCGTGCCGGGCATCGGCGCCGCCTGACCACAACAAGCCGGCGCGGGCCACAAGCTCGACGCACCGGCATCGGAGACCAACGATGTTCGATCACGACGAGACACTGGCTGAGGCCCGCGCGCGCAACGTGCGCGACGCCCTGTTCGAGGACATGGGTCGCCAGGACTGGACCGGCCTGCTGATCCCCGCCACGAAGCGCGTCCGCGCGGTCGTGCGCGTGCGCGAAAGCGCGATCCTGTGCGGGCGCGACTGGTTCTGCTCCGTGCTCAGCACGTTGGACCCCAGCAATCGCATCGACTGGAAGTACGGTGAAGGCGCGACGATGAGCGCCGACACCGAGGTCTGCCACATCGAGGCCAATGCGCGCGCGCTGCTGAGCGGCGAGCGCGCGGCGCTGAACTTCCTGCAACTGCTGTCCGGCACCGCCACGCTCACGCGGCGCTACGTCGAGGCGATCGAAGGCGCCGCCAGCAGCCCGCGCGGTTGCGCGGTGCTCGACACCCGCAAGACGTTGCCCGGCCTGCGCCAGGCCCAGAAGTATGCGGTGCGCGTGGGCGGCGGCCGCAACCAGCGCCTTGCGCTGTGGCACGGCATCCTGATCAAGGAAAACCACATCGCCGCGGCCGGCGGCATCGCCCGGGTGATGGCCCAGGCCCTGGCGCTCAACGCCGGCGTCGACATCCAGATCGAGGTCGAATCGCTGGCCCAGTTGCGCGAAGCGCTGGCCGCCGGTGCCACCAGCGTGCTGCTGGACAACTTCACGCTGGCCGACATGCGCGAGGCCGTGACGATCGCCGCCGGCGGCGCGGTGCTGGAGGTGTCGGGCGGCGTCACGCTCGCCGCGCTGCGCGACATCGCCGCCACGGGTGTCGACCGCGTGTCCATCGGCAAGCTGACCAAGGACGTGGTCGCCACCGATTTCTCGATGCGCGTGCTCGACTAGGCGAATTTGTCGCACTCTTGGTGGCCACGCGGCCCCCGAGGCGCGGCACACTCGGGCGATGAATGCCGGCGCCTCATGCGCCGGCGCCCTTGCCCACTCCAGGATTCCCATGGACATCGCCTCGATCCACAACAACCACGAGAAAGCGGTCTTCACCTGCGTGCAGGAGATGGCGGAGCACTTCCCGCACGTCAAGGACAACCCGGACATGCTGGCCGACATCGCCTGCGTCGCCCTGAACCGGCTGCCCCCGCGCTACATCCGCCACGACGTCGACTTCGCGTTCTTCCAGACCGACCGCGAACGCACGGAGACCGAGCGCTCGATTTCGGAGGCGGTGGAGTTCGCGTTCGGCTTCGTCCAGGCGCGCAACGCGATGCGCGCGCGAGCCTGAGGCGACTCAAGCCTGCTGCCGCAGCCTTTGCTGCAGGAAGCCGCCCACGCGCGATTCGTACTCGGACAGCGCGAAGGCATGCAGGTCGACATGGGCCGCGCCATCGACGATCCACAGTGACCGGTCGACGCTGCGCACCGCGGCATACAGACGTTCGGTCTCCGCCCGCGTCGTGTGGCGATCGACAGCGCCCGCCGCGACCAGGATCGGCGACGCCAACGCCGGCAGCACATCGATCGGATGCAACTGCGCGGTCGTCACGCCCAGGCGCCACTGCAGCTGCCACAGCAACGCCGGCGCGACCGCGCCAGCACCGGCGAACAGATGCGTGTCGAGGCGATCGGCAACGGCCTCCTCGATGGTCGGGTACATGGACTCCAGCACGACGGCGGCGGGTGCGGGCGTCGGACGCGCGAGCACCAGCGACGCGGCCCCCAGCGACACGCCGATTGCGCCGATGCGTTCGCCCGGCCATTGCCGGGCCAGCCACGCCAGTGCTGCAGTGACGCCGTGCGATTCGTTCGCACCGAACGTGATGCGCGGGGACGGGCTTTCGCCGTGGCCCGGCAGGTCGATGGCGAGCGTCGCGATGCCCAGGCGATGCAGGAACAACGCCCGCGACATCATCGCGTGCCGGCTTGCGCGCACGCCGTGCAGCAACAACACCATCCCTGCGCCGGCCTGGCCCGGCGAGAACCAGCCCGCCACCGGGGCACCCGCCGATGTCTCGAAACGCACGGCCGTCGCCGCCAGCCCCGGCGGCGGCGCGCCGGCCGCGCGCAGAGCAGGACGCGTCATCACCTCGCCGAACGCGAGCGCACCGCCGGTGCCGGCCAGCAGGGCGCCGGCGCCGGTCGTCAGCACCAGCGTACGACGACGCATGGCGGCGTCGCTCAGGCCGGCGCGCGGCTCGTGGCCGGCCGCGTCAGCACGGTCGGGAAGCTGACCGGCAGCGTGCGCGGGAAGTCGCGGCTGAAGTGCAGGCCGCGGCTCTCGTGGCGGTTCAACGCGGAGCGCACGATCAGCTCGGCGCAGACGACGAGGTTGCGCAGCTCCAGCAGGTCGCGCGTGACGCGGAAGTGCGCGTAGTACTCGTCGATCTCGCCCTTGAGCAGCTCGATGCGGTGCAGCGCGCGCTCCAGGCGCTTGGTGGTACGCACGATGCCGACGTAGTTCCACATCAGCATGCGCAGCTCGTCCCAGTTGTGCGCGATCACCACCTGCTCGTCGGCGTCGTCGACCTGGCTCTCGTCCCACTCGGGCAGCGCCACGACCGGTTGCGGGCCGTCCGCCAGGATCGCGTCGGCGCAGGTGTGGCCGATGACCACGCACTCCAGCAGCGAGTTGCTGGCGAGGCGGTTGGCGCCGTGCAGGCCGGTATAGGTGGTCTCGCCGACGCCGAACAGGCCCGGCAGGTCGGAGCGGCCGTCGAGGTCGGTGACCATGCCGCCGCAGGTGTAGTGCGCGGCCGGCACGACCGGGATCGGCTGCTTCGCGATGTCGATGCCGAGCTGCAGGCAGCGCGCATGGATCGTCGGGAAGTGCTCCTTGAGGAACGCCTCGCCGAGGTGGGTCGCGTCGAGCCACACGTGGTCGATGCCGTGCTTCTTCATCTCGAAGTCGATCGCGCGGGCGACGATGTCGCGCGGTGCGAGCTCGGCGCGTTCGTCGTGCGCCGGCATGAAGCGCGTGCCGTCCGGCAACTTGAGCAACGCGCCCTCGCCGCGCATCGCCTCGGTGATCAGGAAGCTGCGCTCCTGCGGGTGGTACAGGCAGGTCGGGTGGAACTGTATGAATTCCATGTTCGCCGCGCGGCAGCCGGCGCGCCATGCCATCGCGATGCCGTCGCCGGTGGAGGTGTCGGGGTTGCTGGTGTAGCGGTAGACCTTGCCGACGCCGCCGGTGGCCAGCACGACCGCGGATGCGGCGATCGTCTCGACCTTGCGCGAGTCGATGTCCAGCGCATAGACGCCGTAGACCTTCGGCGGTTCCTCGCGCTTCAGGTGGCGCGACGTGATCAGGTCGACCGCGATCCAGCGCTCGCGCAGCGTGATCAGCTCATTGGCCTGCGCCTGTGCGAGCAGCGACTCGTGGATCGCGCGGCCCGTGGCGTCGGCCGCGTGCGCGATGCGGCGCACCGCATGGCCGCCTTCGCGCGTGAGGTGCAGGCCCAGCGGGCCATCGGCGTCGGCCGTGAACGGCACGCCGTTCTCGACCAGCCATTCGACCGCCTTCGCGCTGTTCTCGGCGATGAAGCGCGCAGCGTGCTCGTCCACGATACCTGCGCCCGCGTCCTGCGTGTCGCGCACGTGCGACTCGATCGAGTCGTCCGACCCGAGCACGCCGACGATGCCGCCCTGCGCCCATGACGTCGCGCCTTCGCTCAGGCCGCGCTTGGCCAACACGATGACGCGACGGCCGTGGCGCGCCAGATGCAAGGCCACGGTGAGGCCGGCCAGGCCCGCACCGACGATGACCACGGGGCTGCCCGTGGCGGAGTCTTGCGGAGCGGCGGAAGCGAACGAGGTGGACATGGACGGGATCTCGGGACGGCTGCGGGACGGTGCCGGCCCGACCCAGTGGGCGGTATCCGGCAGGGGCGATTCTACGAAGCGGGCCAATCCCTTGTACTTGACCTGCCACAAGCGCGGCGCACCGGCGCGCCCGGACGGCATGAATGACAAAGGCCCGAGGCCGGGATTGCCGTCGGGCCTGCTTGTCGGAACGTCAAGGCGTCAGTGCACCACGCGCCCGAAGCTGAACTCGCCGTCGACCACGTCCACCGGGATCACGTCCTTCGGGCCGAACTTGCCCTCGAGGATCAGGCGGGCGACCGGGTTCTCGACGCGTTGCTGGATCGCGCGCTTCAACGGCCGGGCGCCGAACACCGGGTCGAAGCCGACCTTGGCCAGTTCGCGCAGCGCCGCAGGCGACACCTCCAGCGTCATGTCCATCTTGGCGACGCGCTTCTCCAGCGTGGCCAGCTGGATCTTGGCGATCGCCTCGATGTTGGAGCGGTCCAGCGCATGGAACACCACGGTCTCGTCGATGCGGTTGAGAAACTCGGGGCGGAAATGCGCCTTGACCTCTTCCCACACCGCGTCACGGATCTCTTCCGACGGCTTGCCCGCCATCTGCATGATCATCTGCGAGCCGAGGTTGCTGGTCATCACGATGACGGTGTTCTTGAAGTCCACGGTGCGTCCCTGGCCGTCGGTCAGGCGGCCGTCGTCGAGCACCTGCAAGAGCACGTTGAACACGTCCGGATGGGCCTTCTCCACCTCGTCGAGCAGCAGCACGCTGTAGGGCTTGCGGCGGATCGCCTCGGTCAGCGTGCCGCCCTCGTCGTAGCCGACGTAGCCGGGGGGCGCGCCGATCAGGCGGCTGACCGAGTGCTTTTCCATGAACTCGCTCATGTCGACGCGGATCAGGTGATCCTCGCTGTCGAACAGGAAACCGGCCAAGGTCTTGCACAGCTCGGTCTTGCCGACGCCGGTGGGGCCGAGGAACAGGAACGAGCCGAGCGGGCGGTTGGGGTCGCTCAGGCCCGCGCGCGAACGACGGATCGCGTCGGAGACGACCTTGATCGCCTCGTCCTGGCCCACCACGCGCTCGTGCAGCTTGTCTTCCATCTTCAGCAGCTTGTCGCGCTCGCCCTGCATCAGCTTGGCCACGGGGATGCCAGTGGCGCGTGCGACCACCTCGGCGATCTCTTCAGCGCCGACCTGCGTGCGCAGCAGGCGGTTGCTGCCACCGGCCGTGGCCTTGCCGGCCTCGGCAGCGTGGGCCTCGGCGAGGCGTTTCTCCAGTTCCGGCAGCTTGCCGTACTGCAGCTCGGCGACCGCGTTGAAGTCGCCCTTTCGCTTGAGGGCCTCGATCTGGAAGCGGATCTTGTCGATGTCTTCCTTCAGGTGCGCCGAGCCTTGCGCGGCGGCCTTCTCGGACGTCCAGATCTCCTCCAGGTCGGCGTACTCGCGGCCCAGGCGGTCGATCTCGATCTCGATCAGCGCCATGCGCCGCTGCGACGCCTCGTCGGTCTCGCGGCGCACGGCCTCACGCTCGATCTTGAGCTGGATCATGCGGCGGTCGAGCTTGTCCATCACCTCGGGCTTGGAGTCGATCTCGATCTTGACCTTGGCGGCCGCCTCGTCGATCAGGTCGATGGCCTTGTCCGGCAGGAAGCGGTCGGTGATGTAGCGTTGGCTCAGCTCGGCCGCGGCGACAATGGCCGGATCGGTGATCTCCACGCCGTGGTGGACTTCGTACTTCTCCTGCAGCCCGCGCAGGATCGCAATGGTCGCCTCGACGCTGGGCTCGGCCACCAGCACCTTTTGGAAGCGGCGCTCCAGCGCGGCGTCCTTCTCGACGTACTTGCGGTACTCGTTGAGCGTCGTCGCGCCGATGCAGTGCAGCTCGCCGCGCGCAAGCGCCGGCTTGAGCATGTTGCCAGCGTCAATCGAGCCTTCGGCCTTGCCGGCGCCCACCATGGTGTGGAGTTCGTCGATGAAGAGGATGATGCGGCCTTCGTCCATGGCCACTTCCTTGAGGACGGCCTTGAGGCGCTCCTCGAATTCGCCGCGGAACTTGGCGCCGGCCAGCAGGCCCGCCATGTCCAGCACCAGCACGCGCTTGTTCTTCAAGGTCTCGGGCACCTCGCCCGCGACGATGCGCTGCGCCAGTCCTTCGACGATGGCCGTCTTGCCGACGCCCGGCTCACCGATCAGCACGGGGTTGTTCTTGCTGCGGCGTTGCAGCACCTGGATCGTGCGGCGGATCTCGTCGTCGCGGCCAATGACCGGGTCGAGCTTGCCCTTGCGAGCGCGCTCGGTCAGATCCAGCGTGTACTTCTTGAGCGCCTCGCGCTGGCCTTCGGCTTCGGCCGAATCCACGGTGGCGCCGCCGCGAACGGCGTCGATGGCCGCCTCGAACGACTTGCGCGTGAGGCCGTGGCCGCGGACGATGCCGCCGATGTCGGTCTTGGCGTCCGCCAGGGCCACCAGGAACATCTCGCTGGCGACGAACTGGTCGCCGCGCCTGCCAGCCTCCTTGTCGGCCTGTTGCAGCAACTGCAGCAGGTCGCGGCTGGCGGCCACCTGGCCGCCGCCCTGCACGGTCGGCAGGCCCGCGATGAGGGTGTCCATCGCGGTCTTCAGGCCCGCCGTGTTGGCGCCCGCGCGGTCGAGCAGGGATTTGGGGCCGTCCGGCTGGGCCAGCATCGCGGCCAGCACGTGGGCCGGTTCGACGTACGGGTTGTCGCGCGCCACAGCGGTACTCTGGCCATCGGCCAGGGCCTGTTGGAACGCAGTGGTCAACTTGTCGAGTCGCATCTTGAAAATCCTTTCGAACTGCCGGACACATGGGTCCATCGGTTGAATTTTCAAGCGGCCAAGCGTCCCCTGTCCGTGCGGTACCAGACACTCGCACCGGACACTCTCGCCGCATGCCCTCCCACGCAGGTTGCCTGCATCTGACGCCAATCCTGCCGACGCGTCAACGACCCGGCGGCTCAGCGCAGGCGCGCGAGCACCTTGACCAGTTCGGCGCGCATCTCCGCCTCGCCGTGGAGCGTCTCGCCACCGCCGGGGCGATATGAGGCCAGCATCAGCACCGCTTCGCCGATGCGCGGGTTGTCCGGGAAGGCGTCGTCGAGCCCGACCTCGATCAACTGCGCCGACGCGAGCGACGTGTCGACCCCTTCGACAAAGCGCTGGATCCGCTCCACCAACTCGACGCGTCGGGCCAGGGCAATGTCATGCGCTTCGAATCTATTCACTGAGAGTCCGGTAGTGGCCTGCGTGGTACACGAGAGGGGTCGCGGCGGAGCCGCCGATGCGCTCCACCTCGCCGATGAACAGCACGTGGTCGCCGGCCGCGTGGTGGCTGCGGCGGCGGCATTCGAACACGGCCACGCAGCCGGCCAGCAAGGGCGCCCCGCCCTGCCCGTCCACCCACTCGCCAGCGTCGAACTTGGCGCTGGAAGGCCGCGCGAAGCGGCGTGAAAGGTCGACCTGGTCGGCCGCCAGCACGTTGACCGCGAAGTGGCTGGCACCCGTGAACGCGCCAATCGTGGCGCTCGCGCCGCGCAGCGACCATAGCACCAGCGGCGGATCGAGTGACAGCGCGTTGAAGGAGTTGGCCGTCAGGCCCACCGGCGCGCCGTCGTCGTCGCGGCAGGTGACGATGGTGACGCCGGTGACGAAGCGGCCCAGCGCCTGGCGCAACTCGTCCGGGCGCAGCTCGGCAGCGGCGATCTCGGGCACCTGCACGGGGGTTGTGGCGTCGCGGTCGTCCGCCATGTCTGTCGCGCTCAATTGAGCACCCAGCGGCCGATCTGCCAGCCCAGCGCCGCGGCGAACAGGGCGCCGCAGACGTGCACCAGCGTGTGCATCACGGCGACGCCCCACTGGCCCTTGATCACCAGGCCCAGCGATTCGCCGGAGAACGAGGAGAAGGTCGTCAACCCGCCCAGCATGCCCGTGACCAGCAGCAGCTTGAGCCCTTCCGAGGGCATGCGGTCGAACGCCACGATGGCGAAGCCGATGCACAGCCCGCCGACCAGGTTGGCGACGAGGATGCCCGGCGCGATCGGCCAGTCCTGCGTCGCCAGGCCGACCACCAGGCGCCACCGAAGCAGTGCGCCAGCCCCTCCGCCGACGCTGACGGCTGCCCACTGCGCCCAGGGCGACAGCTGCGGAATCATGGCGGACGCAGGCACGAGAGGAGTGACGCTCATCGGGGACGGGGCAGGAAGGAATCGGTTCAGGGCGACGCCTTTCGGGCGCCGCGCAGGCGCGCGAACGGCAGTGCCGTCGAGCGCGGGTCAGGCAACCATTGTCGCAGGGCGGCTATCACCGGCGGACGGACGGCTGCAAAGGAGCCCGGCTGTTGGCACTTATGCCACGCTAAGGCGCTTCGGGCGCGGTATCCGGAGGCGCGACTGCCGCGTTGCCCGACGCCAGCCCCCAGCGTGCCAGCGCCGCGTCGTCGGCCACCCGCGCATCGACCCAGCGCTCGCCCTGCGGCGTCGTCTCCTTCTTCCAGAACGGCGCGTGCGTCTTCAGGTAGTCCATCAGGAACTCGCAGGCCTGGAAGGCGTCGCGGCGGTGCGAGGACGCCGCCGCCACCAGCACGATGCGCTCGCCCGGCAGCAGGCGTCCGACGCGGTGGATCACCAGCGCGCCGGCCACGCCGAAACGCGCCTCGGCTTCGACGATCATCGATTCGATCGCCCGCTCGGTCATGCCCGGGTAGTGTTCCAGCGTCAGGGCGGAGACGTCATCTTCGCGCGTGTGCCCCCGAACGCAGCCGACGAAGCTCGCGACGGCGCCGACGTCGGTGCGCGCGCCCTGTAGCGCGGCGAGTTCGGCGCCGACGTCGAAATCGGCCGACTGGATGCGGACCCGCGCCACGGCCGTCAACCTCCGGTGACCGGCGGAAAGAACGCCACCTCGGCGCCGTCGCGCAGCGGCGTCGCGTCGTCGGCCAGTGCCAGGTCGACCGCCACGCGCACCGCGCGCCCGGGCGCCAGCGCCTGGGCGTGCGCCTGCGACTGCGTGCACAGCCACGCGCGCAAGGCAGCCGCGGTGGGCTCGCCGTCCGGCGTCCAGTCGACCGGCCCACCGCCGCCCAGCGCCTCGCGCAGCGAGGCAAAGAATTTGAGCGTCAGCTTCATGGCGCCAGTTCCGCCAGAGACAGGAAGCGCACCATGTCGCCCGGCTCCACCGTCTGCCCCGGCGCGATGTCGGCCAGGCCGTCGCCCCAGGCCAGCGAGGTGAGCACGCCCGAGCCCTGGTTGCGGTACAGGTCGAGCCCGCCCTCCGCGTTGCGCCTGACGCGCAGGAACTCGCGCCGCTTGTCCGGCCTGGGCCATGCGAAATCGGCGCGCACCGGCAGGCCCGCCGGCATCACCGCGCGTGCCCCCTGCAGACGCGCCAGCACCGGCCGAACGAACAGCGTGAACGTGACGTAGCTGGACACCGGGTTGCCCGGCAGCCCGACGAACCAGGTTTCAGAAATGCCTGCCCCGCCCGCCGAAACGCGCGGACTGCCCTCGAGGGGCTGCGGCCTTGCTCCGGAGCGGCCGAGCGCTGCGGCCACTGGGTCTCGCCGCACCGCCCCGAACGCCAGCGGCTTGCCCGGCTTGATCGCGATGGCCCACAGGTCCAGCCGCCCCTCGGCCGCCAGCGCCGGCTTGAGGTGATCCTCCTCGCCCACCGAGACCCCGCCCGAGCTCAGGATCAGGTCGTGGTCGGCCGCGGCCTCGCGCAGCATGGCCCGGGTGGCGTCCAGCTGGTCGGGCACGTTGCCGAGATCGGTGACGCTGCAGCCCTGGCCGCGCAGCAAGGCGCCGAGCATGAAGCGGTTGGAGTTGTAGATGGCGCCGGGCGGCAGTGGTTCTCCGGGCATCACCAGTTCGTCCCCGGTGGAAAACAAGGCCACGCGCGGCCGGCTGGCCACGGCCAGGCGGGCCATGCCTACCGTGGCGGCCAGGCCGATGGCCGCGGCGTCCAGGCGGTGGCCGGCGCGCAAGACCAGGTGTCCTTTCATGACGTCCTCGCCCTGGCGGCGGATGGCCATGCCCGGCGCGGGCAGCTCGTTGATACGCACGCTGCCGAACAACGCCGCCACGCTCGCCGCGGAGATCGCCTCGCAGTGCTCCTGCATCACCACGGCGTCGGCACCCGGTGGCACAGGCGCGCCGGTGAAGATGCGCGCTGCAGTTCCGGCAGCCAGCGGCTGCCCGACCTGGCCCGCGGCGATACGTTGGCTCACAGGCAACAAGGTGCCAGCGCCGTCGAAAAGGTCGGCCACGCGGATCGCATAGCCGTCCATCGCGCTGTTGTCCTCGGGCGGCACGTTGACGCCGGACACGATGTCCTCCGCCAGCACGCGGCCCCAGGCGTCAGGCGTGGCGACGTTCTCCGTGCGACCGGACGGGACGACGGCGGCCAGCAGGCGCGCCAGCGCGTCATCGGCGCTGATCAGCGGACCGCGACCGGGCGCGGCGAGTGGAAGCGGTGTGCTCATGACATCCCGATGATGCAACAGGTTGGCCGCGGCACGCCGCGACAAGGACGGCAAGAACCTGCCCAGGCGCGCGCCACGCCCGCACGCGCAGGTTTGCCTTCAATGCGCCGGTGCGTTCGCCTCGACGAAGGCCTTGACGACGCCCACGTCCGCCGCGATGACGGTGAAGCGCTTGGGCCGCGACTCCAGGTCGGCCAGCGCCGCCGGCAGCTCCGGCCTGCGGCCCAGGGCCTCCAGGATCGTGTCTGCGAACTTGATCGGCAACGCGGTCTCGAGGACGATCATCGGCTGGCCGACCGTCACGTGCTCGCGCGCCACCTTCAGGCCGTCGGCGGTGTGGGTATCGATGACGACGCCGAAGCGGGCGTCGGTGTCGCGGATCGTGGCCAGGCGGTCGGCGTGCGTGCTGCGGCCCGAGACGAAGCCGAAGCCGGCGATGCGCGCCTTTTCGGCGTCGGACAGCGTGAACGCCCCGTCGCGCTGCAGGCCGGCGCCGAACAGCTCGCGCGTGCGCCCGCCGTCTCGGCCCAGCAGGTCGAACACGAAGCGCTCGAAGTTGGACGCCTTGGAGATGTCCATCGACGGGCTCGAGGTCTCGAAGGTCTCGGCTGAGCCGCGCACGCGGTAGACGCCGGTGCGGAAGAACTCGTCGAGCACGTCGTTCTCGTTCGTGGCGACCACCAACTGCGCGATCGGCAGGCCCATCATGCGGGCCACGTGGCCGGCGCAGACGTTGCCGAAGTTGCCCGACGGCACTGCGAAGCTGACCTTCTGGTCGTTCGAGGTCGTCGCCTGGAGGTAGCCGGCGAAGTAGTACACGACCTGGGCCAGCAGGCGCGCCCAGTTGATGGAGTTGACCGTGCCGATGCGCCACTTGCGCTTGAACGCGAGGTCGTTGGAGACGGCCTTGACGATGTCCTGGCAGTCGTCGAACACGCCTTCGACGCTCAGGTTGTGGATGTTCTCGTCGCGCAGGCTGAACATCTGCGCCTGCTGGAACGGGCTCATGCGGCCGAAGGGGCTCAGCATGAACACGCTGACGCCCTGCTTGCCGCGCATCGCGTGCTCGGCCGCGCTGCCGGTGTCGCCGGAGGTGGCGCCCAGGATGTTGAGCGTCTCGCCGCGGCGCGCCAGCTCGTACTCGAACAGGTTGCCCAGCAGCTGCATCGCCATGTCCTTGAAGGCCAGCGTGGGGCCGTTGGACAGCGCCTCCAGATGCAGGCCCGGCTCGAGCGGCTTCAGCGGCACGATGGCGTCGGTGCCGAACACCGCGGCTGTGTACGTCCTGGCGGCCAGCGCCTTCAGGTCGGCGGCGGGGATGTCGTCGATGTAGAGCGACAGGATCTCGAACGCGAGCTCCGCGTACGACAGCCCGCGCCAGCGCGTCAGCGTGGCGTCGTCGACCTTCGGGTAGGACTCGGGCAGGTACAGGCCGCCGTCCGGCGCGAGGCCTTCCAGCAGGATCTCGCTGAACGAACGCGGCGTCTGGTCGCCGCGAGTGCTGATGTACTTCATCGGGCGAGGGTCTCCCGAGACCTGATGAACTCCCCCTCGGGGGGCAGCGACGGGAGGAGCGTGGGGGTCGACATGATCACGCCAGGTCTTCCTTGCGGATGGAGACGATGGGCGCCAGCACGGTCGGCAGCGCCTGCATCTGCGCGATCGCCATGCGCATCTTGCCCTCGACGGTGTTGTGCGTGAGGATGATCAGGTCCTGCTGGCCATCCTTGCGATCGGGGCTGGGGCGCTGCAGCACGGCGTCGATGGAGATGTCGTGCTCCGCCAAGGTCGTGGTGATCTTCGACAGCACGCCTGCCTCGTCGGCCACGCACAGGCGCAGGTAGAACGAGGTGACGACGTCGGCGATGCCCAGGATCGGCGTGTCGGACAGCGAATCGGCGCGGAACGCGAGGTGCGGCACGCGGTGGTCGGGGTCGGCGGTGTGCAGGCGCGTGATGTCGACCAGGTCGGCCACGACGGCCGACGCGGTAGGCTCGGCACCCGCGCCCTTGCCGTAGTACAGGGTGGTTCCGACCGCGTCGGCCTGGACGACGACGGCGTTCATCGCGCCCTCGACGTTGGCGATCAGGCGCTTGGCCGGCACCAGCGTCGGGTGCACCCGCAGCTCGATACCGTTGGCGTCCGCGCGGCGGCGCGTGATGCCCAGCAGCTTGATGCGGTAGCCCAGCGCCTCGGCGTGCTTGATGTCGGCGGCCTGCAGGCCCACGATGCCTTCGACGTGCGCCTTGTCGAATTGCATCGGGATGCCGAACGCGATGGCGCTCATGATCGTCGCCTTGTGGGCCGCGTCCACGCCTTCGATGTCGAACGTCGGGTCGGCCTCGGCGTAGCCCAGGCGCTGCGCCTCCTTGAGCACGACGTCGAAGTCGAGGCCCTTGTCGCGCATCTCGGACAGGATGAAGTTGGTGGTGCCGTTGATGATGCCGGCGATCCACTCGATGCGGTTGGCGGTGAGTCCTTCGCGAAGCGCCTTGATGATGGGGATGCCACCGGCCACCGCGGCCTCGAACGCCACCATCACGCCCTTTTTTTGCGCGGCGGCGAAGATCTCGTTGCCGTGCACCGCCAGCAGCGCCTTGTTGGCCGTGACCACGTGCTTGCCGGCGGCGATCGCCTCCAGCACCAGCGCCTTGGCCACGCCGTAGCCGCCGATCAGCTCGACGACGATGTCGATGTCGGGGTTGGCGATGATCTCGCGGCCATCGGCCACCACCTTGACGTGATCGCCGACAAGCGCCTTCGCGCGGGCGACGTCGAGGTCGGCCACCATCGTGATCTCGATGGCGCGACCGGCGCGCCGGCGGATCTCTTCCTGGTTGCGCGTGAGAACGTTGTACGTGCCAGAACCGACGGTTCCGATGCCCAGCAGGCCGACCTGGATCGCTTTCATCTTCATTTCACCTTGTGTTGCATTCTCGTTTTGCAGCTCATTTTGCCGGTATGACCTGCGTGATCAGCGCCGGCAGGTCCCAGGCACCGCCCGGGCCGATCCCGCGGCACATGCCGGTACTCGACGATGCGGAAGGCTCGAACGCGAAGCCGTTCCACGTCCAGCTGTCGGAACTCATGCAATCGCCGACGCCGCGGCCCTTCTGCTGCGAAGACAGCGTGCTCGACGCCTCGTCGAAGACCGTACCGCTGAACGTGACGACGCGTGGCGCGAATGGCGGCTTCAGGTTGGCGATCCAGTAGCCGTCGCCGGCGTTGTAGGCCGCGCGCCAGCAGGCGGTCGACACCAGCACGCGATTGGCGTCCAGGTGCCACACCCTGGGCGCGTTGTCGCCCGCGCGGGCGTCGGTGTTGTCGAGCAGCACGCAGTCGTCGCTGTGCGGGATCATCGCCACGATGCGTTCGGCCAGTGCGGCGTCGCCGGCGCGTGCCGGCATGATGCGCACCGCGCGCAGCGTGGGCGGAGCCTCCGGCAACTTGGCGTTGTCGTCGCTGAGCGTGCCGCGCCGCGTGATGGCGCTGGTGGTGCCGACGCGGCCCTGCAGGTCGTCCATCTTCAGCAAGACCGCTGCCGCGCCGTCGCCCGACAGGTGCCACGCCTTCTTGCCGGCCGTGAACGCGATCGCGCTCGTGCCGGTCAGCGCCTTCAGCAAGGCCTCGACCTGGCTGGCGCCGAGGTATCCCCGGTGGGAGTCGCGACCCATCGCGATGGTGCCGGCGGGCTTGCCGGCGATCGTCAGCGTGAGTTTGGGGGGCAGCTTGCCGCCCTCGCCGGTGTCGGCGACCTGCACCTCTGCCGTGATGCCCGCGCGCGGGCCGGCCAGGCGCGTGAACAGCACCGAGACGCCGTTGGAGTCGTCGTCGCGCTGGTAGCCCGCTGCGCGACAGGTGCGGGTGTTGTCGCAGACGACCTGCCAGTCCTTGTTCTCGAAGGACTGCGCGCCCGCCCACGTCGGCCAGGCCAGCGCCCCGATCATGAGGAAGAAGACGTTGCGCATGATCAGGCGTTCCGCTTGCGGTAGCCGTCGAGAAAGCGCGCGATGCGCGACACCGCTTCAGTGAGGTCGTCGGCGTTGGGCAGGAACACGATGCGGAAGTGATCCGGTTGGCCCCAGTTGAAGCCGGTGCCCTGCACGATCAGCACCTTCTCCTCGGCCAACAGCTCGTAGGCGAACTGCTGGTCGTCGGCGATCGGGTACATCTTCGGGTCGAGGCGCGGGAACATGTACAGCGCGGCCTTGGGCTTGACCACCGTCACGCCCGGGATCTGGGTCAGCAGGTCGAACGCAAGTTCGCGCTGGCGCGCGAGACGCCCGCTCGGGGCAACGAGATCCTTGATGCTCTGGTAGCCGCCCAGCGCGGTCTGGATCGCGAGCTGGCCCGGCGTGTTGGCGCACAGGCGCATCGAGGCCAGCATGTTCAGGCCCTCGATGTAGTCCTTGGCGTACTTCTTGGCGCCCGACACCACCATCCAGCCCGCGCGATAGCCGCACGCACGGTAGTTCTTCGACAGGCCATTGAACGTGACGCACAGCACGTCGTCAGCCAGCGAGGCGATGCTCGTGTGGGTCTCGTCGTCGTACAACGTCTTGTCGTAGATCTCGTCGGCGAAGATCACCAGCTCGTGCTGGCGCGCCACCTCGACGATGTCCTGCAGCACGCTCACCGGATACAGCGCGCCCGTCGGGTTGTTCGGGTTGATGATCACGATCGCCTTGGTGCGCGAGGTGACCTTGCGGCGGATGTCGGCGATGTCGGGCATCCAGCCGGACTGCTCGTCGCACAGGTAGTGCACCGGCGTGCCGCCCGACAGCCCGACCACGGCCGTGTACAGCGGATAGTCCGGCGACGGGATCAGCACCTCGTCGCCCGAGTCCAGCAGCGCGTTCATGCTGAAGGCGATCAGCTCGGAGGCGCCGTTGCCGAGGTAGACGTCGTCCACCGTCACGCCGGCAACCTTCTTTTCCTGCGTGTAGTGGACGATGGACTTGCGCGGCGCGAACAGGCCCTTGGAGTCCGTGTACGCGGCGGCATGCGGCAGGTTGCGGATCATGTCCTGCACGATCTCGTCCGGCGGCTCGAGGCCGAACGAGGCCACGTTGCCGATGTTGAGCTTGATGATCTTGTGGCCTTCGTCCTCCATCTGGCGGGCCTTGTCGAGGACCGGGCCACGGATGTCGTAGCCGATGTTGGCGAGCTTGCTGGACTTGGCGATCGGCTTCACGGCCGGTATCCCTCAGGAAAAGAAATCGAAAGGCGCTTCCGGAGCCGGAACCACCGTCTGTTCGTCATTGCCCCAAGTTTCTCATAGGGAAACCCCGCTCCGGTGCACGAACGACATCCCCGGCGCCGCTTTGGGGCGGCCGCTGCCATCAGGATGTGACGCCAGCGCCGTACGCTCGCGACCGCAGGAACATGGACGTGAAGGTCTCGCCGAAACTGAGCGCCTGGATCGCGAACGACCTGGAACGCGGCTGCGCGGCGCCCGATGTCGTGGCGCGCCGCGGGTGCAGGACTTCGATCCGGCGGTCGCCACGGCCCTGGTCGGCGCCGTCGTGCAGGCCCGCCGCGACGGTTTGCCGCCGCCCGAAGGCGAGGTACTGGTCGAGCTCGACGAACCCGGCTATCGCTGCGAAACCCCGCGGCGGGCCGCGGGTTCGGTGATCCGGACATTCGATCGCGACGTCGTCGTCACGCTGCGCATCGCACAGCCCGCGCCGGCCGGCCCGAGCAACGTGCCAGCGAGGGCATGTTCACCTGTGCGAAGGAGACGCCGTTCGTCGCGCGGATCGAGCGCCGCGTGGCTGAGCCGGTGAACTGTCTCTTGCGCAATGGCGAAGGCTTGCAGTTGCTGCATTACCACCCTGGCGCCGGCAGCGCGCCTCGGTTCGACTTCCCGACCCCAGTCACTGCCGCCGACGACGCGTCGCTGGCGTGCAGCGGGCAGCGGGCAGCGCGTGTCGTCGCTGTTGACCTAGCTCAACGACGGCGAGCGCGGCGGCGAAACCGTATTCCCCGAGATCGGCCTGGCGGTCACTCCGCGCCAGGGCCACGCCGTCCACTTCGAATGCACAAATCGTCACCGGGCCCGTGTGACATCTCGCTGCACGAGTCCCATGGCCTTCGTGCGACGTCGTCGACAGGCCACTTCCTATAATCGAGGGGCTTCCCAGACGCCGTCACGCTCCGCCGGGCGCATTTTTCTCAGGACAAACCCTTGAAATTCCAGCCCGACACGCTCGACGGGGTGAACAACATCACCCGCTACGACGTCGACAACCTGCGCGTCAACGCCGACCCGCACACGACGAGCGTGCTGGTACCGTGGGTCGGCCAGGTCAAGGACTGGCACGCGCGCAGCGTGGAGGATCTGACGCCGGCGCACTTCGACTCGCTGCTGGCGTACGACCCCGAGGTCGTGATCTTCGGCAGCGGCCCCAAGCTTCGCTTCGTGTCGCCTGCGCTCTACCGCAGCCTCATCGACAGACGCATCGGCGTGGAGACCATGGACAGCGGAGCGGCTTGCCGCACGTACACGGTGCTTGCCAACGAGGGCCGGCGCGTGGTCGCGGCCATCTTGGTGGCACCTGCTGCATGAGCTTCTTCACGCGGCCGAAACACGCGCTTCCCGCGCTGTCTGCCTATACAAGCGGGGCCCGATGAGCCGGCCCGTGGCGGCCCGCTCAGGGCACATGGGCAGTTCACTCTATAATCCATGGTTGTGCCTGACCTGTACCGATGTCATCTCGGGGCAGGTCACCAGGCCCCTACCACGTCACGCACACCAGATCGACCGACGGTTCGACCGAGACCTTACATGACGCCTGCACTGAACAAAGCGCTCCCTGAATTTGAAGCACTCGCCACCAAAGGTGTCAAGTTCACGCCGCATGCCTTCCAGGGCCGCGCCGTGGTGCTGTATTTCTACCCCAAGGACCACACGCCGGGTTGTACCACCGAGGCCATGCAGTTTCGCGACATGCACGCCGAGTTCATCAAGGCCGGTGCGGTCGTTTTTGGCGTTTCGCGCGACAACATGGCCTCGCACGACAAGTTCAAGCAGAGCCTCGAGCTGCCGTTCGAACTGATCGCCGACACCGAAGAGAAGCTGTGCCACATGTTCGGCGTGGTCAAGAACAAGATCATGTACGGCAAGAAGGTCAAGGGCATCGAACGCTCGACCTTCCTGATCGACGCCAGTGGCATGCTCGTGGCCGAATGGCGCGGTATCAAGGTGGCCGGCCACGTCGAGGAAGTCCTCAAGGCCGTCAAGGACCTGAAGAAGGCCTGAGCGCCCTGCTCTGCCTGCCAGATAGCCGCCTGCGGGCGGCTTTTTCACGTCCGGCCACCCAGGTCGCGCGGCCTCAGTTTGCAGCCACCCGCGACTGGATCCTGACCGGCACCGTGATGTTGCACAGGTCGATCGCGCCGGCCTTGTGCACGTACCAGGCGTCCTGGCGGTTGCGCCGCGACTCGATCATCGCGCTCCACTGCGGCGTGTCGGTGCGAAACACCTGGACGTCGGGGCGCGTGGCCTCGGGCATGTCGGCGAGGCGCTCGACCTTGGCGATACGCACGTTCTGCTCGGGCTTGTCGTAGAAGCCCATGTTCTGGCCGCCGCGCGGCAGCGAGGCCAGCAGTTCCATGCCTTGCAGCACGCGCGCCACCGGGGCGATGTTCTGGTCGAGGCCGCGCGGCGACTGGCCGATCACCGCGTAGAGCTCGGCGCCGCTGCCGCTGTCGACCGTGTTGCCCCGGCCCGCGCCGATGGTGCCGTAGCAATGCGCGATCCACGCGCGGTGCGTCTTCGGATCCGCGGCCACCGGGAAGCCGTCGACGAAGCCGGTGACGGGGGCCCAGACGTCGTGATCCTTGAGCGCCGTGATCTTCAGGCCGCGGTCGCTGATCCAGAACTCCGGATCGAGCTTGCGCTGCGCCGCGCCGAACGCGCGACCCTTGGCGGGGTCGTCGTCGTCGGTGTCCGGGTCGCCCCACTGCGCGACGAAGTTGTCCTGCACGCGCAGCACCGCCAGGCCGTCGAAGTAGTGCTGCGCGACCAGCGTGCGGATGTTGGCCGCATGCTTGGGCGCGAAGCGCGGGGCCAGCTCGATCCAGACGACGCCCGACGGCAGCGTCATCGCCAGCACGTCGTTCGGGTCGGGGCGGCGCCAGGCGCTGGCGGGGGCCTCGCGGATGATGTCGGCGGTGGTGCGCCCGTGGGAGGCGGATGCCGCTGGCGTGGCGGCAGGCGTGGAAGCCTGGGCCTGGGCGGCCGCGGCGGCGACGCTGAGGCCGGCGACGGTGGCGAGACGGAGAAGTCGTTGCACGGAGATCCTTGGGCGTGAGGTCACGGAGCGAGGCGGCGCGAGATCCAGGCGTCGACCTGCTCCTCCAGAATGCCCAAGGGTACCGAACCGAGCGCCAGCACGGTGTCATGGAATGCACGCAGGTCGAAGCGCGCTCCCAGGCGCTCCTGCGCCCGCGCGCGCAGCTCGCGGATGCGGATCTCGCCGATCTTGTACGACAGCGCCTGGCCGGGCCAGCTGATGTAGCGGTCGACCTCGGTGGCCACCTCGTGCTCGCTCAGCGCGGTGTGGGCCAGCAGGTAAGCGCGCGCGTCCTCGCGGCTCCAGCGCCTGGCGTGCAAGCCGGTGTCGACGACCAGGCGGGCGGCGCGCCACATCTCGTAGGTCAGGCGGCCGAACTGCTCATACGGGGTGAGGTACACGCCCATCTCGTCGCCCAGGTGCTCGGCATACAGTGCCCAGCCTTCGCCGTACGCGTCGACGAAGCTGAGGCGGCGGAACGCCGGCTGGCCCGCCTGCTCGGCGGCCAGCGCGATCTGCAGGTGATGCCCCGGCACGGCCTCGTGCAGCGTCAGCGCGGCCAGCGTGTAGAGCGCGCGCGACGGCAGTGCGTGCGTGTTGACCCAGTACATCCCGGCAAAGCCGTCGGGCTGCGGCGCGAGCACGTAGCGGCCCGTGGTGTAGAACGGCGCGATGTCGTCGGGCACTGGCGCGACGCCATAGGGCTGGCGCGGCAGCACGCCGAAGAACTTCGGCAGCAGGCCGTCGATGCGCTTGGCGATCCACGACGCATGCGCCAGCAGTTCCTGCGGCGTGCGCGCGTAGAACTGCGCGTCGGTGCGCAGGAAGCGCAGGAAGGCCTGCAGGTCGCCGTCGAAACCGGCCTGCTGCTTGACCACCTGCATTTCCTCCAGGATGCGCGCCACTTCCTCGAGGCCACGCGCGTGGATTTCGTCGGCCGTCAGCGCCAGCGTCGTGTACTGGCGGATCTGCGCGGCGTAGAACGCGTCGCCGTCGGGCAGGTCGCAGGCGGCGGTGGTCTGGCGCGCGCCGGGAACGTAGGTCTCGCGCAGGAAGGCCAGCAACGCGCGGTAGGCTGGCAGCACCTGTTCGCCGATGACGCAGCGCGCCTCGGCCTGCAGCGCGGCCTGGTCGGTGGCGCCCACGGTGGCGGGAAACGCACCGAACGGCTTCCAGAACGGCGTGGCGGCGGGATCGGCCACGCCGGCGATCGCGGCCAGCGGCTGGTCGCGGCCCTGCAGCACGACCTGGGGCACCGTGTAGCCGGTAGCCAGGCCCTCGCGCAGCAGCGCCGTGTGCTCGGCCATGAAGCGCGGGATCTCGGCCAGGCGGGCGAGGTAGCGCCGATAGTCGGCCGCGTTGCGCAGGGGCTGCGCGTCGCACAGATCCACGAGCGGGCCATAGAAGCTCGAGTCGCTGTTGAGCGGCATGCGATCCGCGTGCGATTCGACGGCCCCGATGAAGCCGTGCAACTGGTTCTCGAACACCGCGCGATCGATGCGCGCCGCGTCCGACATCTCGTCGACCGCGATGGCCGCCAGCGCCTCGCGCGTGTCGCGCCAGCGCGTGAGGCGTGCCGCACGGCTGGCCGCGTCGACGCGCTCCAGGCGATCGTCGTGCGACGCATCGCCGACGCTGGTCGCGAGCTGCGGGTACTCGGCCAGGCGCCAGGCCCAGTCGTCGGCCGCCAGGCGCGCGAATCGCGCGTCGGCGTCGGTGGCGGGCGCGGGCGCGGCGGTCATCAGGCGACGTTGGCCGGGCGCGTTGCGCGCTTGGCGGCGATCAGTGCCAGGGTCTGCTCGCGCTCCGCGCCGACCAGCACGAGGCGCGGCGCGCGCACACGTTCGTGGCCGTGACCCACCGCCTGCTGCACCAGCTTGATCAGCTGGATGAACTTGGGCACGGTGTCGAGCGTCAGCAAGGGCAGGAACCAGGCGTAGAGCTGGTCAGCCGCGGCGCGGGCCTGCGTGGCCGTCGCGGCGTCGGCGGAATTGGCGCGCATCGCGAGGTCGAACAGGCGCACCGATTCCACCGGCATCGCGTTGACCAGGCCGGCGACCCAGCCGGTCGCGCCGGCGGCGATGCCCTCGACGATCAGGTCGTCCACGCCGACCATGATCTTCAAGCGGTCGCCCAGGCGATGGCGGATCGCGGCGATGCGGCGGATGTCGGCGCTGGACTCCTTGACGGCCACCAGGTTGGCGTGCGCCATCGCCAGTTCCTCGACGTGCTCGGGCTTGAAGTCGGTGCGGTAGGCGATCGGGTTGTTGTAGAGCATGCACGGCAGCGCCGTGGCGGCGATCACGGCGGACACGTGGGCACCCATCTCGCGCCAATCGGTCGAGTACGCGTACGGCGGCAGCACCATCAGGCCGGCGCAACCGATCTGCGCGGCCTCGCGAGCCAGCCCGCAGGCCTCGAGCGTGGACAGTGCCGCGATGCTGGCCACCAGCGGCACCCGCCCGGCCAGCGCCGTCGCGAGGGTGCGCAGCACGGCCAGTTTCTCGGGCACCGACAACGTGGCCCCCTCGCCGAGCGAGCCGAGTGCGACGATGCCGGTGCAGCCGGCGTCGACCAGCCACAGCGCATGGCGGGCCAGGAACGCGTGGTCGACGTCGCCGTCGGCGGTGAAGGGGGTGGTGATGGCGGGCATCACGCCGTTCCAGGTCATGGTCATTGCGTCTTCTCCTCGGGAGCGGTGGGGGTGTCTGGCGAGTGGCCGGATAGCGCCAACAACGTGGCGAGCGGCGCGGGACTCAGCGGCGGTCGAACGGGCAAGCGCGGCCAGTGCATCAACGACGCCAGCGTGTCATGACACAAGCGCCCTTGGCAATGCCCCATGCCGCAGCGGGTGGCGAGCTTGGCGCTGCGCATGTCGGCATGGTCGCGCAGGGCCGACCAGGTGACGTCCTCGCAGCGGCACACGAGCGTGTCGTCGCGCAACCGGTCGCGCCACGCGGGTGGCGGCGCGAAAGTGGTGGAGACGGCCTCGGCGAACGCGTGTTCGCGGGCCAGGCGGTGCGCCAGGTCGGGCGACGGCAACGGCGCTGACAGCAATTCGGCGGCGCTGACGCGCCCGGCGATCTCGCCTTGCAGTTGTGCGGCCACGACGCCGGCGACACCGCTGCACTCGCCCACCGCGAACACGCCGCTGATATTGGTGCGCTGCGATGCGTCGACGGCGAGCGCGTCGGCACCGAAGCGTGGCGCGACCACGCAACCCAGCGACTGGCCCAGCTCGGTCTGCGGGATCAGCCCCCAGCCGGCGGCGAGCGCGTCGCAGGCGATGGTTCGCGTGCGACCGCCCTCCTCGATCACGATCTGCTCGACACGCCCGTCACCCTGCGCGGCAACGACGCGCCACCCGGCGAACCACGGCACGCCGGCCAGGCTCGCGCCCAGTCGCACGGCCTGCAGCGCCTTGCCCGGGTGGCCGACCAGGGCACCCGTGAAGCGCGCCAGCGCCGCGGGTCGCGCCTCCTCGACGAGGCCGACCAAGCGCGCGCCTTCGCGCCGCAGCGTGGCCGCGGCGGCCAGCAGCAGCGGGCCGGTGCCGGCGACCAGCACACGCCGATCGCGGACCGGCCAGCCGCCCTTGACCAGCGCCTGCAGCCCGCCGGCGCCGAACACGCCGGGCAGCGTCCAGCCTGGAAACGGCAGCAGCCGCTCGCGCGCGCCGGTCGCCAGCACCAGTCGAGCCCAGTGCAAGCGCTGCGCACCCGCGGGGCCGTCGAGCAGCAAGGTGCGGTCGGGCAAGGGCAGCACGACCCGCGTGCCGGTCAGCACGCGCACGCCCGCGCGGGCGAGACGCCTGAGCGCCCGCGCGACCGGCTCGACGGCGAGGCCCCGGCGCGCACGCCAGATCTGGCCGCCCGCGCCAGGCGCGGCGTCCAGCAACACCACGTCGACGCCGGCCTGCGCTGCGGCCAGTGCCGCCGCGAGGCCCGCGGGCCCGGCGCCGACCACCACGAGGCTTGCGCGCAAGGCGCCTGCGTTGTCCAACTCAGGCATCGGTCAGGATCTCCATGTCCGGCGCGCACAGCATCTGGCAGCCGAGACGGTGCGCGCGACCGTCGACCGTCACGCGGCACTCGCCGCACACACCCATGCCGCACAAGGGCAGCCGGCGATCGCCGCCGGGCGACACGCGCGCGCCCCGGCCCGGCGCCGCGAGTTCGACGGCGGCGGCGACCAGCGTTCCGGGGCGCACGTGCAGCGCCCGTCCGTCGATCGTGACGCGGAACGCGCCCGTCATGCAATCGCCTCGTCGAAGCGTTCGGGCGCGTATGGCGCCGGATCGATGGCCGGCACCCGCCCCAGCAGCAGGTCCAGCCAGACGCTCGCGGTGCCGGTGGCCGTGGTCAAGCCCAGCCCTTCGTGGCCCGTCGCGACCCACTGGTTGCCGCGCGGGCTGCCCGGAATGCGGCCGATGATCGGCCGGCCATCGGGTGTCGCCGGACGGAACCCGACCCAACAGCGCAGCATCTGCAGCGTCGCGACATCGGGCAGGAAGCGCTGCGCGCGGCGCACCATGCGCGCCAGCAGCGCCGCGTCGATGTCCGGCGAGGTGTCGCGGTAGCTGCGCGACGAGCCCAGCAGCACTTGCCCCGACACCCGCGGCTGCGCGTTGAACGCCACCGACTCGTCGGCGTCCCCGTGCGCGGCATCGATGTAGCCCAGTTCGACGAGCGCGTGCCGGATGTAGCCGGGGTAGCGATCGGTGATCGCGAGCTGGCCCTTGCGCGCGCGCAACCGAAGCGGCGACTCACGCGGCCACAGCCGCCCGCTGTCGCAGCCGGCAGCCAGCAGGACATGGCCCGCGACGATGCGCGTTCCGTCGGCCAGCAGCAGGCCGTCGTCGCGCAAGGCGGCGACAGGCGCCATCTCCATGATGCGTCCGCCGGCGGCGCGCACGTCGGCAGCCATCCGCGCAGCCATCTCGGGGCCGTAGGCCACCTCGTCGCCGGTCACGCGCAGCGCGCCCGCCAGGTCGCGCGCCAGGCGTGGCTCGGCGGCGTGCATCGCGTCGGGCTCCAGCCACTCGGCCCACAGCCCGGCCGCCTGCAAGCGCGCCAGCTTGGCCTGCGCCGCGGCCCGCTGAGCGACGGTTTCGGCCAGCCACAGCGTACCGGTGGTGCAACGCTCGATCGCGTGCCAACCGCTCCATTCGCGCCACAGCCGCATCGACAGCTGCGCCAGCGCCAGTTCGGCCGGGTCGTCGTCGATCGTCACCAGGTGGCCCATGCCGGCGGCCGTCGCGCCCGCGCCGATGCGCTGGCCCTCGAAAACGGCCACGCGCAATCCCGCGCGTGACGCCGCGCGCGCACAGGCGCAGCCGACGATGCCGCCGCCGACGATCGCGACGTCGAGGACATCCGCACCCTTCATGCGCGGATGCCGTCGCGAAACGGGTCGTCGTGCGCCAGCAGCAGCGTGGCCTCCGCCGTGATCCAGGCGCGGCCGCTGATGGCCGGCAGGATGCGGCCCGGCTGGCCTTCGGCGGGTGCCCAACGGCCTTCGAAGCGGCTGCCGATGACGCTTTCCTGCACCCAGGTGACGCCGGCCGCGAGGTGGCCATCGGCGGCCAGGCAAGCCAGCTTGGCGCTGGTGCCGGTGCCGCACGGCGAGCGGTCGTAAGCCTTGCCGGGGCACAGCACGAAGTTGCGCGAGTCCGCCGCAGGGGTGGCCGCGAACAGCTCGACGTGATCGATCTCGGCGCCGTCGGCGCCCGTGACGCCGTGGGCCACGAGCGCGCCGCGGATGCGCCACGTCAGGTCGGTCAGCGTCTCGACATGGGCCAGCGACAACGTCGGTGGCGGCGTGAACTGCGCCGCGTCGACCAGGAAGAACCAGTTGCCGCCCCAGGCGACGTCGCCGGTCACCGGGCCAATGCCGGGAACGTCCAGCGTCAGCCCGGCTGCGTGGCGGTAAGCGGGCACGTTGAACACGGTGACGTGTCCGTCGGCGTGCAGCTCGGTCTCGACCGGGCCGACAGGCGTGTCGAGCCGGTGCCGGCCCGCTGCGATGCGGCCCAGGTGCGCCAGCGTCGCGACGACGCCGATCGTGCCGTGGCCGCACATGCCAAGCAGACCCACGTTGTTGAAGAAGATCATGCCGGCCACGCAGCCAGGCGTGCGCGGCTCGACCAGCAGCGCCCCCACCATCGTGTCGCTGCCGCGCGGCTCGCAGGCCACGGCGCAGCGGAAGGCGTCGTGGCGGCGTGCGAAGTCGTCGCGCTGCTCTGCCAGCGTGTCGCCGCGCAGCGCGGGCGCGCCGCTCAACACGACGCGCGTGGGCTCGCCGGCGGTGTGGGAATCGATGACGGCGATCTTTTGCATCGCGCCATTGTGGAACCCGCGCGGCCGCCCGGCTTGATCGGATGCTGGCCTCACCATGACGATTTCAGCACAATGCCACCATGCATACCGATTCCGCGCTGGACGTCGTCTCCGGCACACCCCGCCTGCCACTGGCGCTGCTGGAACGCCTGTTCGACACGCTGACCGACGTCGTCTTCTTCGCCAAGGACACGCAAGGCCGCTATACGCACGCCAACCAGACGCTGCTGGATCGGCTGCGCCTGACGAGGCGCGCACAACTGCTCGGCCGTCGCACGGACGAGCTCTTCCCCGGCGGCCTCGGCGACCGCTACCGCGCACAGGACGAGGCGGTGCTGCGCGGTGGCCCCGAGATCGTCGGCCAGCTCGAACTGCACCTGTACCCGAACCGCGCGCCCGGCTGGTGCCTGACGCACAAGCTGGCGTGGCGCGAGCCGGCACTCGCGGGCGCGCGGCGGCGCGACGCGATCATCGGCCTGGTGGGCCTGTCACGCGACCTGGCGACGCCCGGCCAGAGCCACGCGACGCCGCCCGCGACCTACGCGCGTGTCGCGCGCGCGGTCGAACACCTGCAACGCGACTATGCGCAGCCGCTGCAGATCAGCGACCTGGCGCGCGAGGTCGGGTTGTCCATCGCTCAACTGGAACGCCACGTGACGCAGCTGTACCGCGTGACGCCGCGCCAGTTGCTGGCCCGCGCCCGGCTCGACGCCGCGCTGGCGCACCTGAAATCAGGCAACGACTCGGTTGCAGCGATCGCGCACGCCTGCGGCTACACCGACCACAGCGCGTTTGCGCGCCAATTCAAGCGCAGCACGGGCCTGAGCCCGCGAGACTGGCGGATTCTCTCCACGACAACGCAGAGTCAGCCAAGGTCATGAAGCCGCGGCGTGCACGCGCGCCGTCTGCCACGCAAGCGCAATCCTGTAGGGATTTCTCGCCAGATGGCGGGCGTCCAGAAATCAATTGCGTCATGTGTAAAGGAGTGAAACGACAGCTTTTTCGTGCCGCAGCCGCGCCGATGAAAGGAGGGCCCGCGATACCTCGCGAGGTATAGGGAGATCAAACATGAAACGCCGGTCACTGCTGCTTGCTTCTGGTTCTCTTGCTGGCATGCTTGCCGCACCGATGGTGCGCGCGGCGTCCGGCTCCCGGGTGATTCGATTCGGCCAGTCCGCCGCCCTCACCGGCCCCCAGGCGGTCTACGGACAGGACGTCCAGAACGGAATCGCCGCGGCCTTCGCGGCCGCCAACGCGGACGAGGCCTCCACCGGGGTTCGCTTCGAACTCGCGACGGTCGACGACGGCGGCGTCCGCGTCAAATGCATGGCGAACGCCCTGAAGCTCCTCGACTCCGGCGTGACCGCCTTCATCGGCTTCACCAACGGCGTTGCCGCCGAGGCATGCGTGCCCATGCTCGACGACAGCCAGGTGGCCATGCTCGGCACGGCCAGCGGCAACATGGGCCTGCGCTCGCAGAACCCGAAAGGCGTATTCAACGTCCGGGCCGGCTACGACGCCGAGTTCTCCCGGATCGTCAACTACCTCAAGGATGTCGGACTGCAGCGCGTCGCGCTCGTGCGCCTGATCGACACCTCGCAGTCCAATCTGGACGCCATGAACGGCGCCTTGGCGGCCGCCGGGATCACGCCGCGGGCGTCCATCAACATCGACCGTCACGCCACGAATTTCGACGATGTGGCCAACGAGCTGCTGGCGGCCAAGCCGGACTGCGTGCTGTTCGTCGCCAATGCGGGCCCGGTGGCATCCATCATCTCCAAGCTGACGGCAGCCAAATTCCCTGGCCTGTACTACGCGTCGTCCTACGCCGGACAGGATCTCATCGATCGGCTTGCAGCTCGCCACCAGACCTGCGTCATGAGCGTGGTCGTGCCGAGGCCGTCCGCCATGGGCGTCAGCGTCGTGGCCCGCTGCCGCCGCGACCTGGCCTTGCTGAAGAACGACGCGCGGATCGGCATCACTACCCTGGAGGGGTATATCGCAGGACGCACGGCAGTCGAAGCGGCGATGGTGGCGGCCCGCTCGGGCAGTGTCAGTCGAGGCCGGGTCAAAGAGGCGCTGGCCGGACTGCACAGCGACCTCGGTGGCTACAAGGTGGAGTTCGCGGGCACGACGCAAGGGTCGCGCTATGTCGACCTGATCACGTTGGACAAGTTCGGCCGCCTCATCGGCTGACCGCAATAGCAGAACGGGCCGATTGCGATCGGACGAATTCTTGCCAATCCAAACCCAAGGAATCGCGGTGACCAAGTCTCGAATCGGCATCATCGGAGTCGGACCGCGCGGCTTGACGCTGCTCGAACGCATCGTGGCGAACGAGCGGGCGCAGCCCTCCGGGCAGCTTGAAATCATCTTGTTCGACCCGAGTGCGCCCGGGCCGGGCTGCCATGATCCCGCGCAATCGGACATCCACCTGGTCAATACCGTCGCGGGCCAGTTGACCGTGTTTGCGGACGCATCGGTGATGGACGCCGGCCCGGTCGTGAACGGCCCCTCCTTCTACCAGTGGCTGAACCAGCAAAGCGCCATCGGCGCCAGCGATCCGCTGGGCGGTGCCCGGGCGTCGCCAGACAGCTACTACCCCCGCGCCCTGTTCGGGCGTTACCTCCAGTGGGCGTTTCGATACGTTTGCGCCCTGGCACCCCCGCACGTCAAGATCATCGTCGAACGCGCTGCCGTCAAACGCGCGCATCGCGATGACGATGCCTGGAACCTGGAAACCGACGCAGCGAAGATCCGGGTGGACTATCTGTTTCTCACGACGGGCCACACCAAACCGTCGCGGCGCCCTGCCGAAGCGCCGGAGCCCTTCGGCCGCTCGACGCTGGTCGTGGACGATCCCTATCCGGTGCACGCCAGCCTTGCGACCTTGGGTTCCGGCATGACCGTGGCCGTCGAGGGCATGGGCCTGACCAGTTTCGACGTCATCGCCGAACTCACGATCGGGCGCGGCGGACGCTTCATCACGGATGCTGCCGGCGACAAGCAATACATCCGCTCCGGCCAGGAACCGCGAATCGTCGTCTTCTCGCGGTCCGGCATTCCCCTGAGCGCACGGGCGGTCAACCAGAAGGGCGTATCGAACCAATATCGCGCCAAGTTTCTCCTGCTCAAGGAGGTGCGCGAACTGCGGAACCGGCGCAAGCTCGATTTCGTCGCCGACGTGCTGCCGCTCCTCGTGGCCGACATGGAATACGCGTACTACGACGCCTACCTGCGCGAACGCAGCGACGCGGCTCGCGCTGCCGAGTTCTGCTGGGAATTCGCGGCCTGCGATGTGCACGAGCGTCAGGCCTTGGTGGCGCATGCCATCCCCGAACAGGACCGGTTCTCATGGCAGCGCCTGGCTGCACCGGTGCCTGAGGACGCCCTGGCGAGTCGTCACACGTTCGGCCAATGGCTGAAGGGCCATCTGCTCGAGGACGTGCAGGAGGCGCGCAAAGGCAATCTCGACAGCCCGTTGAAGGCCGCGTGCGACGTCTTGCGTGACCTGCGCGACAACCTGCGTGCGGCGATCGAATTCGGTGGCCTGACGCAAGCGTCGCATCGATGGGTGCTTGCCGAATTCATGCCGGTGATGAATCGTCTGGCCGTGGGCCCGCCCGCAACGCGCGTGATCGAAATGCTGGCGCTGATGGAAGCCGGCGTGCTGGAGGCTGACTTCGGCCCCGGCGCGGCCTGTCGAGCGCCTGCGGGCGGCGGCCTGATGCGGATCTCCACCGACAGGTGCCCGAATGATTGCGTCGAGGTGAACGCGCTGGTCAAGGCCCGGATCTCGATGCACAGCCCGCAGGACGATGCGTCACCGCTGTTGCGTGGCTTGCTCGAAGACGGCCACCTGCGCCTGTTTCGAAACGGCGACTTCCACGCGGGCGGGATCGAGATCGACCGCAACCACAACTGGGTCAGCGCCAGCGGCCGCGTCATCCCCAACGCCTGGGCACTGGGAATCCCGACCGAAGGCGTCAAGTGGTGCACGTTCGTCGTGCCACGTCCAGGCGTCAATTCGACGGCGCTGGTGGATGCCGGCCGAGCCGTGACGCGCATGCTCGCAGGCATGCGCAGCGGCAAGGACGCACGCGAGGTGCGAGCGGCGCTGCCCCTGCGCACCGAAGCGGAGGCCTCGGAATACGCATCCTTGTACGGCCTGTCGTGAGTGCGCCGATGATCGAGCGCGTATTCAACCGGCTGAGCATCGCCGGGCTGTGCGCCACGTTGATCGGCAACGGAATCGGTCGCTTCGCATTCATTGCCTTGATGCCGGCCTTGATCCAGGCCGGTTGGTTCACCCAGGCCGATGCGTCGTACCTGGGCGTGGCGACGTTGGTGGGCTACATGCTGGGCGCCGCCCTGTCGGACTCGCTCGCCGCCCGGTTCTCGAGCGCAATGCTGCTGCGCGCATCCATGCTCGCATGCTCGTTGAGCTTCCTCGCCTGCGCGATCGCCGACGCCCCGCTGGCGTGGTACTACGCCTGGCGCACCGCTGCGGGCGTGTGCGGCGCCATCCTCATGGTGCTGCCGGCACCCGTGGTTCTCGCGCGGCACGAGGTCTCGATTCGCGCGCGCACGAGCGGCGTGGTGTTCTCAGGCATCGGTCTCGGCGCAGCGGTCTCAGGCGTCCTGGTCCCGCTCCTCATTGCCGGAGTCGGCCTTTCCTTTCCCGTCGGAGAGGCGGGCGTGCCGCTCTTTCGCTTGCAAGGCGTGACGGGCGCATGGCTGGGACTCGGCACCGTGTGCCTGGGACTGACGGCCTGGTCATGGCGCTCCTGGCCGGACGAAGAGAAGAGCGTCGCCCTAACGACCGAACGCGCCGAGTTGCCCAGCGACATCAAGCTGCGTGTCGCACTCATCGTCGTTGCGCATGGACTGAACGCCGTCGGATACCTGGCGCACACCATGTTCCTGCCCGACTACGTGGTCAGGGAATTGGGAATGCCCCTGTCCACCGCCGGGTTCTTCTGGTCGATGTTCGGACTTGGGGCCGCCATCGGTCCGATGCTGACTGGGACGCTGGCCGACCGGTTCGGCCTGAAGCGATGCCTGATCGCAGGCTTCATGCTGAAGGCCGTCAGCGCCGTCCTGCCCGTGCTCAGCAGCAACTCGGCCGTGCTGGTGGTCTCTGCTTGCCTCATGGGTATCTGCACGCCTGGCATTGTTGCGCTGGTATCGGCCTACACTCTTGACTGCGTCGGGCAGGCGCATCATCGCAAGGCGTGGGGCTTGGCCACATCGAGTTTTGCCATCGCCCAGGCCACCGGCGGCGCCCTGATGGCATTTGCCGCGACCCGACTCGACTCATACCATGCGTTGTTCTGCGTGAGTGGCGCGGCCCTCGTCGGGTCGGTGATTTGCGTTGCGCTGATCAGCGAGCGATCATCCTCAGAGGAACCCAGTTCCGACAGTGACCCCTCGTTCGTTGTTGCTCCCTCGCCAAACCCATGAATAAAAAACACACGTTCGCAACCTTCCTCGCAATCGCAGCGCTGAGTCTCGGGTCCACGGGAGCCAGCGCGCAAATCCGCATCGGCCAGACCTCCGGCTTCACTGGGCCCGTCGCTGCCGCGGTCGCGGAAATCAACGTCGGCGCCAAGCTGTACCTGGACGCCATCAACGCGGAAGGAGGCATCGGTGGGCAGCAGGTCGAGTTGGTGTCGCTCGACGACAAGAACCAGCCCGCCCTCACTGTCGAGAACGCCACCAAGCTCGTTGCCGATCCCAAGGTCGTCGCCCTCTTCCTGAACCGCGGCACGCCCCACACCAAGGCCCTGATGCCGTTGCTGGCGGAGGCCCACATCGTGCTGCTGGCGCCGTCCAGCGGCGCCATGGAGCTGCACTCGCCCGTCAACCCGTGGATCTTCAACGTCAGGACCACCTATCAGGCGGAAACCGAGCGCCTGGTCCGCCACCTCGGCACGTCCCGGCTCGACATGGTCGCCCTGTGCTACGTCAACGACAGCTTCGGCACCGATGCGTTGCAGGGCGCCATGAAGGTCTTCAAGGAAGCGAAGACGACGCCGATGGTGTCCGAAGCGATCGACAAGGCCAAGCCTGACTACACCACCTGTGTCAAGAAGATCATCGCCAACAAGCAACTGGGGGCGGTGTTCATCGGCACGTCGGTGTCCGTGGCCGCAGGCGTCAAGGCGTTGCGTGCCGCCGGTTCGGCCGTCACGGTCGCGACCTTGTCGAACAACGCCGCCTCCGGATTCGTCAAGGAGCTCGGCTCCAACGCCACCGGTGTGATCGTGAGCCAGGTGTTCCAGTCGGAGCGCAGCCTGGCCACACCGATGATCGTCGAGGCGTCCAGGCTGGCTGCCGCCAAGCACATCAGCCCGCTCACGCCGGCGATGATCGAAGGCTTTGCCGCCGCCAAGGTGCTGGTCATCGGGCTGAAGAAGGCCTCGGCGGACGGCAAGAACCCCATCACGCGAGCCTCTTTCAAGAAGGCCCTGGAGACCTTCAACCGGGTCGATATCGGCGGC
>JBDSDD010000077.1:0-111603 GCA_039920745.1 Burkholderiaceae bacterium
TGGGCCGCGGCCGGGGCGATCGCCGCGCTGCTCGCCGCGACCGCCTGGGCGGCGCTGTTCTCCGCCGTCGCGCAGCTCACGGCGCAGGTCGATGGCTGGCTGCATCTCGTGCAGGTGCTGTCGCTCGTCGGCTTCGTCGGCGGCTGGCTCGTGGCGGCGTGGAACCTGGTGCGGCGTGTGCGAGCACCGGGCCGGCGCGGGTCGACCACCTGGGCCGCGCTGCAGTTGGCGGCGTTCACGATGGTGCTGTGGGTGGCGTTGCTCTACCACCTGCTCGGCTTTGCCGCGGGGTATTGAGCGGTGCGCCGCGCCCTGAAGTACCTCGCGCGGGGGCCCGCGTGACGCGCGCCGCCGCTCGCACGTGGTTAGGCCAGCCGCCGGGCCTGGCCATCCTGTTCCTGACCGAGATGTGGGAGAAGTTCTCGTTCTTCGGCATGCGTACGCTGCAGGTCTACTACATGGTCAAGCAGCTGCACTACGACCAGGCGAGCGCTTCGCTGGTCTACGGCACCTACGCCGCCGGCGTGTACCTGACGCCCATCGTCGGCGGGGTGATCTCCGACCGCTGGCTCGGCCGCCGGCGCGCCGTCATCATCGGCGGCTTGCTGATGGCGTGCGGGCACTTCATGATGGCCTCGGAGTCGCTGTTCTATCTCGCAATGGTCACGATCGCCTGCGGCAACGGCCTGTTCCTGCCCAACCTGCCCAGCCAGGTACGGCCGCTGTACGCTGCCGACGATGCGCGCCTGCCGGGCGCGTTCAACCTCTACTACATGGGCATCAATCTCGGCGCCTTCTTCGCGCCGCTGGTGTGCGGGACGCTCGGCGAGGTCTACGGCTGGCACTATGGCTTCGGCGCCGCGGGCATCGGGATGTGCGTGGGACTGGCCATCTACGTGGCGGGCTCGCGCCACCTGCCGGCCGACGACGCGGTGCAGGCGCTGGCGGCGGCGCCGGCGGCCGGGGCGCGCGAGGCGTCGCGGCAGCAGTTGCTGTTTCTCGTCGGCGCCGGCCTCGCCGTGATCGTGTTCCGCACCGCCTACGAGCAGACCGGCAACACGCTCGCGCTGTGGGCCGACGCCGCGGTCGACCGGCGTGCCTTCGGTGGCGCGGTGCCGGTCACCTGGTTCCAGTCGCTGAACCCGTTGTTCGTGTTCGTGATGACGCCGCTGCTGGTGGCGTTCTGGAACCGGCGCGGCGGGTCGGCCGCACCGGCAGCGCCGCTGCGCAAGATGGCGTTCGGCGCGCTGGCCGTGGCGGCGTCCTACGTGCTGCTGGCCGCCGTCAGCCACGGGGCCGACGCCAGCGGCGCGCCCGTGCACTGGTTGTGGCTGGTCGTGTTCTTCGCGGTGCTGACCTTCGGCGAGCTCTACATCCTGCCCGTGGGCCTGGGCATGTTCGCGCAACTGGCGCTGCCGCGCCTTGGCGCGACGACCATCGCCGCCTGGTTCCTGGCGGCGTTCGCCGGCAACCTGCTGTCGGGCGTGGTGGGCACCTGGTGGAGCCACATGACGCCGGCGGCGTTCTTCCTGGCCATGGCCGGCATCGCGGGGCTGTCCGCCGCGCTGCTGATGCTGCTGGCCACCACCGAGCGCCGGTACTTCCGCGGCCTCATGACGACGGCGCAAGACGCCAGGATCCCTTCATGACGAGTGCCCCGGGACGCGACCGGCTGGCCTCGATGCTGGTCTGGGACAACCACGCCTGCATGCCGCTCAAGCCGCACGACACGTCGTTTCTGCCGCAGCTGCAACGCCATCGCGACGCGGGCGTCGACGTCGTGATGGTCAATGTCGGCTATGGCGACGACGGCGTCGAGGCCCACTTGCGCATGCTGGCGTCGATGCGCGACTGGCTCGCGGCGCACCCCGCCGACTACCGGCTGATCGACACGGTGGACGACATCGACGCCGCGCGCGCCAGCGGCCAACTGGCGGTGGGCTTCGACATCGAGGGCGCCAACGCGATCGGCGACCAGCTGAGCCTGCTGGGCCTCTACCGCGATCTCGGCGTGCGCTGGATGCTGCTGGCCTACAACCGCAACAACCGCGCCGGCGGCGGCTGCCAGGACGAGGATCCCGGCCTGAGCGACTTCGGCCGCCGGATGCTGCATGAAATGGCCCGTGTCGGCATCCTGGCGTGCTGCTCGCATACGGGATACCGTACCGCCCGCGAGGCCATCGACGAGTCGCCGACGCCCGTGATCTTCTCGCACTCGAACGCGCGCGCGCTGGTCGACCACCCGCGCAATATCCCGGACGACCTGATCCGCGCCTGTGCCGCGCGCGGCGGCGTGGTGGGCGTCAACGGGATCGGGATCTTCCTGGGCAACAACGACGCCTCCGTCGACAACATGGCGCGCCACATCCTGCACATGCTCGACCTCGTGGGCAGCGAGCATGTGGGCCTGGGGCTCGACTACATCTTCGACGCCAGCGAACTGGACGCCGAGATCGCCGCCAACCCCGACAAGTTCCCGCCGCACCTGGGCTATTCGTCCAACATCGCGATGACCCCGCCCGAACGGCTGCCCGACCTGGCGCAGGCCTTGTCGCGGCGCGGCGTCGACGCCGCGTCGATGGCGCGCATCTTCGGCGGCAACTGGATGCGGGTGGCGCGCAGCGTCTGGCGGGCGCGCTGACGCGCCAGCGCGCCCAGCACATCGGGCAGGCGGCAGGCAAGGACGCCCATGACAAACGCGACATCACCTGAAATCTGCGACAAGGCCCCTCTTTGCAGTGGCAAAGGCATCGGCCCCGCCCGTCAATTGCAGTTGCGCGCCTCGGACTGCCTGGAGCGTGTCTGCGCCGCCGAGCGGTCGCTGTCAGGGATGTACTGCTTGTTGCCCGTGTTGTCGTAGGTGTACACCTGCCGTCCGCGGGCCAGCACGACCTGGTTGCTGAGGGCGATCGTGCAGGCTTTGTGGCGGTCTTCCTCGGTGGCGGTCTGCTGCGTCACGGCTTTGCGTGGCGGTTCGACCACCGACGGCGCCTGCGGCCCCGGCGCTCGCGGCCGCGAGCCCACCGAGGTGCTGTACGGATCCGCGCTATCGCGGGCCTTGGCGTCCGCAGCCCGCTGCGCGGCGTTGAGCTGGGCCAGCGTGGGATGCGCGGACGGCTTGCCGGCGACGGGGCACGGCGTCGACTGGTAGGTGGTCGAACCCCCGGACTGCGCGCACTTGTAGACCTGGGCCTGGGCCGAGAACGCCAGGCTGGCGAGGACGGCGGCGTGCGCCAGTGCGGCGATGCGCGATGCGTTGGACATGAAACGTTCCGATGGGATTTCCGTGGTTGCGGAATGGTCGCATGCCTCCCACCGTATCGGCGCGCCACGCCGCTTCAAAACTGCGGACGGCGTGAAAGTTTCCCGCTCAGAAGGTGACGGACAGCGGCTGCGGCGACAGCGCGGCCAGGAAATCGCTCGCGTCGAAGGCCTGGCCCAACGCCAGCGCGCCGGAGCGGCCGAAGTCCTGGCGCATCAGGCGCACGGCGGCCTCGACGACCAGCGGGGCGGACACCGCGTAGATGTCCTGCCCGCACGCGACGGCGCGGCGCACGCTCTCGCCGTGGCGGGCCTCGACCACCATCTCGAAGCGCTGCGCCGAGCGGCCGGTGGCATCGGTGGACGTCGGCGGCGCAGTGGTGGCGTCGCGGATGTCGTCGAGCGCGGCGCGCGTGAGGTGCGCCCGCACGCTGCGCGCGCGCAGGTGACGCGAGATGGTGATCACCTCGCTGAAGGGCAGCTCGACCATTGCCTGCTCGCCGTGCGGCGCGCCGAACGTCCATGTGGACGCCGCCGCGGGCAGCGGCATCGGCACGAGGCGATGGTCGTCGACCACCAGCCGCGGCACCGTGTTGCGCTCGCCCGTCTTGCGCGTGCCTTCGGTCGGCCACCAACGGTCGAGCGCGATGGCCACGGTCAGGTCGTGGCCATCGCCCTGCGGGCCGATCAGCGCGGTGGCGAGCAGGTCGGCCAGGCCGCCGTAGAAGCCGGCGGCCGGGATCACGGCGACGCCGGCGTCGCGTGCCGGCGCGTCGAAGCGCTCGAACGCGTCCATCGCGCTGGCCTGTTCGGCGCTGACGTCGATGTAGCTGGCACCGACGCCGATCGCCGCTTCGATGACGGGGACGGCGGTGTCGAGGAAGGGCCCGGCGCAATTGATGACCACGCCGCAGCCCGAGAACGCCTCGAGCAGCGCCCATGGGTCGGCGATGGCCGCGACGCGATGCGTCACGTCCGCGGGCAGCGACACCCTGCTGCGGCCCACCGCCACCACGGCCAGGCCGCGGCGCTGCAGCTCGGCGGAGACGAAGCGGCCGGTGTGGCCGCCCGCGCCATACACGGCGACGGGGCGGGCGGTCGGGACTTGAGGCATTTTATTCTCCAGAAAACAGACAGGTCTGTAGCGTATGAGTTGCAAGAATAAAGACAGGTCTGTATCGTGTCAACATGTCCAAGACATCCCAGATCGCAAAACGGGAATCCGCCACGCCGACGTTGACGCCGGACGTCCGCCAGCGCATCCTCGACACCGCCTCCAAGTTGTTCTACGAGCGGGGCGTGCGCGCCGTCGGCGTGGACCTGGTGGTGGAGGCCTCGGGTGTGGCCAAGACCAGCCTGTACCGCCACTTCCGCACCAAGGACGACCTGATCGTCGCCTTCCTCGAGCGCGAGGACGTCGCGTTCTGGGGCCAGTGGGACGCGGTGGCCGCCAGGCACGCGGGCGACCCGGCCGGCGAGCTCGGGGCGCAGCTGCGCTGGATCGGCAAGCGACTGGCGCGCGCCAACTACCGCGGCTGCCCGCAGATCAACGTGGCGGCCGAGTTCGCCGAGGCCGACCATCCGGCGCGCAGCGTGTCGCGCCAGCACATGCAGGCGCTGCGCAAGCGGCTCACCGACCTCGCGCGCCAACTCGGCGCGGCCCGCCCCGCCGAGCTCGCGGCGCAACTGGGCGTGCTCGTCAACGGCGCGTTCGTCAGCTCGTCGATGCTCGCGCCGGACGAGGCGACGCGCGTGCTGCTCGGTTCGGCTCGCGCGTTGCTGGCCGCCGCGGCCAGGTGAAACACTGCGCCAGAGTTGCCACATGACCGATCACCAGGCCTCCTGCTCCTGCGGCCAGTCGACGCTGGTCGCGCGCGAAGACCCGATCCGCGCGCCGATGTGCCACTGCGACGCCTGCCAGCGCCGCACCGGCCGCACGGACGGTGCGCAGCGACTGGACTTGCCCGTGCTTGCAACGGACGGCGAACCGCCGCAAGTCCAGCCCTGGGTCCTGTACCTGCTCGAGTGCGCCGGCGAGCGGCTTTATGCGGGCATCACGAACGACCTGCAGGCGCGCTTCACGACGCATTGCGCGGGCCGCGGCGCGCGCTTCACCAAGGCGTTCCCGCCGGTGCGCATCGTCGCGGCGTCGTTGTTGCCTTCGCGCTCGGAGGCCTTGAAGGCGGAGTACGCGTTGAAGCAGCAACCGCGCGCGGCCAAGCTTGCGTTCCTCGCGGCCTGCGGTACGCCCGTGTCGCTTGAAGCAGACGCCGCGCCCTGAGCGTCGTCAGGCCGTCATGCGCATCAGGCCTTCTTGCGCGACGCAGGCCACCAGCGTGCCGTCGCGGCGGAACACGTTGCCGCGCGACAGCCCGCGGGCGTGGGCGGCGGCCGGGCTGTCCATCACGTACAGCAACCAATCGTCGATGCGGAAATCCCGGTAGAACCACATCGCGTGGTCGAGGCTGGCCATCACCATGCCCGGCGTGTAGTAGCCCACGCCGTGCGGCAGCATCGCAGTGGACAGCAGCACGAAGTCGGACGCGTAGGCGAGGAGGCTGCGGTGCAGTGCCGCGTCGTCGGGCACCGCGCCCCCCGCGCGCAGCCACACGGCCTGTGCGGGCTCGCCCGCGTGCGTAGCGCCGTGCATGGCAGTCGCGGGCACGGGACGGATCTCGATCGCCCGGGCGCTCGTGATCTTGCGGTCGCCGCCGGTGCTGGACGCCTGCGGCCGCGTCATCTCGACGAAGGACGCGAGGTCTTCGGGCGGCGGCACGTCGGGCATCGCGACCTGGTGCTCGAAGCCCGGCTCGTCGACCTGGAACGACGTCGACAGGATCAGGATGGCCTTGCCGTGCTGGCTCGCGGTGACGCGGCGCACGCTGAAGCTGTTGCCGTCGCGGATGCGGTCGACCTGGTAGTGAACGGGGTGCTGGGCGTCGCCGCCGCGCAGGAAGTAGGCGTGCAGCGAGTGGGCGCGCCGGTCGCCGCAGGTCAGGCCCGCGGCCATCAGCGACTGGCCCAGGATGTGGCCGCCGAACAGGTTGCGGAAACCCAGGTCGAGGCTCTGGCCGACGAACAGGTCGCCGCCCTCGGGCGCCAGGTCGAACAGCGTCAGCAGGTGGGGCAGGGCGGCGGGGTCGGGGGCGGTCATCGGGGTTTGCTCTGGCGTCAGACTCTATCCCACGCCGGCCCTCGCTGGTCACGCACGGGCGGCCTTGCCGCGCAATCCGGGATCCATCGATGGGCCTGTCACGCGGATCGGTCAGCGCCTTCGCTCTCGGGAGGCGAGCGTGTCTGGCCTGCGCGGCGTCATCCAACGCAGCTACCATGGGCCGCCGCCGCAAGTCGGCTTCGCCGGATCGATGCCGACCGAAGAGTACGCGCCGCCCGCCCGTCATTACCCAAAGCTCACGAAGGATTCGACGACATGCAGCCGAGATTGGCCCGAGGCCTGGTCCTGATCGCCGCCATCGCCCTGGCCAGGCCCGCGCTGTGCGCCGACGCCCCCGCCGAGGGTCAGATCGCCAAGCCGGCGTCCAACGTCGACGCGCTGACCCCGGTCGACGGCCTCGTGATGCTGGACTACCAGAGCATCCCCATCCGCGGCTACCCGTCCATCGACCTGCTGGGCGCCCATGTGCTCACGCAGGTCAGCGACGGGCTGTACCTGGGCGTCGGCGCGCATGCGCCCCTGGTCAAGGGCAACTACGGCGGCTTCATGGCGTTCGACGTCACGCTGCATGCGCAGCACGACGTGGTCGGCCGGCTCTATGCGGACGCGGGCGTGTCGGTGGGCGGGGGCGCCGGCGGCGGCAGCGCCCAGCAGGCCAAGATCATTGCCGGGTCCGGGGGCTTCATCAAGGGCTACGCGGGGCTGGGCTATCGCTTCGACGATTTCAGCGCGGGCGTCAACCTGTCGCGGGCGCGCTTCACGCAATCGGTGATCAGCGGCACGCAGCTCGACTTCTTCGTGCAGCTGCCGTTCACCTACACGATCGGCGCCTACGCCAGCGCGGGCCGCCACTACCCGCTGGACCTGGCCGCGGCGCCCGCCGTGCCCGACGCCAACGTCATGACCTTCGGCCTGGACAACTTCTTCCAGATCAAGCCCACGGGTTCCTTCAAAGGCACGGTCAGCCTGGCTGACGTGCAGTTCGACCACTTCCTCACGAGCGATGTCTACTTGCTGGTCGAAGGCAGCGTGGGCGTGCGCGGACTGCCGATCTACAACCAGATCCTCGGCGGCGCCGGCTACCGTCATGCGGTCGATCCGCGGCTCAAGCTCAGCGCGCAGGTGGCCGTCGGCTCCGGCGGCTACGCGCCCGATCGCATCGATACCGGCCCGGGCCTGCTGGTCTATCCCAAGCTGTCGGCCGAGTACCGCCTGACCGACAGCCTGGGCCTGTCGCTGACAGGGGGCTACCTGTTCGCGCCGCGCGGCACGTCGCGCAACCTGACACTCGGCGCCGCGCTCGACTACCACCTGTCCCCCGACCGCTGGCACTTGCTCGACGGCGGCTCGCGCGACACCGTGCACCAGGGCTACCGCTACAGCGTGTTCCAGCAATCCGAGCTCAAGCCCAGGATCGGCGATCGAACCCAGGGCACGATCAAGCTGCTGACCTCCCAGATCGACAACATCCTCGACGACAACGTCTACCTGCCGATGCAGGCCAGCATCGCGTACAGCCGCTTCCTCGGCTACCCGGGCTACGGCGAGGTGCTGGCGGGCCTGGGCGCGCAGACGAAGTACGCCAGCGAGCAGCCGCTCCAGGCGTACGCGCAGTTGCTGGCCGGCATCAACGTCCACGGCGTCATCGCCAAGCCCGCGGTGGGCTTGAACGTGGGCCTGAGTGACCACCTGGCTCTGTTCGCGCAGGTCGGCAAGACGCTCTCCGTGAACGTCGCGCGGCTGTACCCCGAGCGGTATCGGTTCAACACGACCAACGTCGGTGTCGGCCTGACCTATCGATTCTCGTTGGCGATGTAGAGGAACCTCGCGATGACGCTGGCGATGAGCTGGAGCGAGTGGGCCGCGCACGACGCCGTCGCGCTTGCCGCGCGCGTGCGCGCCGGCGACGTGACCGCGGCGGAGCTGGCGGCGCAGGTACAGGCCGCGATCGCTCGCACCAACGAGGCGCTGGATGCGGTGGTCGAGGTGTTCGAGGACGTCGTCGCCGATCCGCTCAAGGACGGCATGGCGCCCGGTGGGGCGTTCGCCGGCGTGCCCTACCTGATGAAGGACCTGGGGCCGACGCTCGCGGGCCGGCGCCAGGAGTTCGGCTCGATGCTGATGCAGGGCCACCGGCCGGCCGCGGACAGCTTCCTGACGGGGCAGATCCGGCGCGCTGGCCTGAACATCCTGGGCCGCACGACCACGCCCGAGTTCGGCGTGTGCAGCTCGGTCGAGAACCGCCTGCACGTCACGCGCAATCCCTGGGATCTGGCCTACACCACCTGCGGCTCCTCCGCGGGCACGGCGGCCGTCGTGGCCGCGGGCGTGCTGCCGATGGCGCACGCCACCGATGGCGGCGGCTCGATCCGCATCCCCGCGGGCGTCAACGGCAACGTCGGCCTGAAGGTGTCGCGCGGCGTGTTCTCGCTGGCGCCGGGGCTGTCGGACCTGTCCGGGCTGGTCTCGATCCAGGGCTGCCACAGTCGCACGGTGCGCGACACGGCGGCCTTCGTCGATCATTGCCGTGGCGGCGCGCCCGGCGAGTTCATGCCCTTCTGGACTCCCGCGCAGCCGTACAGCGAGCTCATCACGCGCGACCCCGGCCGGCTGCGCATCGCGCTGTCGCACGAATGGGGCGACTACCGGGCGACGCCGCATTTCGTGGCCGAGCTCGAGCGCGTCGGCCGCTTGCTCGAGGGCCTGGGCCACCACGTGGACTGGCAGGCGCCACCGCTGGACTTCCGCGGCGCCTTCGCCGCCCAGACCACCTGCTACATCAGCAACTTCGCGCAGGTCATCGCCGGCCACCTGGCGCGCCTGGGCCTCGAGCGACCGCCGCACGACCTGCTCGAGCCCATCAACGTCAAGATCTGGGAGGCCGGCCTGCACACGTCCTACAGCGAGCGCTCCGCGATGCAGTCGGTGTTCAACAGCACGTCGCGCGCGTTCGGCGCGTTCTTCGAGGACTGGGACATCGTGCTGACGCCCATCACTGCGCTGCCCACGCCCAAGGTCGGCACGACCGAGTACCTGACCACCAGCACGAACCCGTCCGTGCACGGCTGGTTCGCCCACCTCTGGCAGAACTTCGCCTACACGCCGCTGGCCAACCTGTGTGGGCTGCCGGCCATCTCGCTGCCGCTCGCCCGCCAGGAAAGCGGCCTGCCGCTGGGCATCCAGGCGCAGGCCCGGCAGGCCGACGACGGGCTGCTGCTGCAATTGGCGGCGCAGGTCGAGCGGTCGTTGGGCGGGCAGTGGAACGACGGCCGGCGACCGCGGGTGCATGTGGCGGCACGCTGAGGAGCTGTGAACGAGGCCGTGCCAGCCGGCCAATGCGATGACGAACGCTGCCGCGGCGCGCCATGCCCTGGACGAATCGGAAGACGGCCAGCGCGGGCCCTGGGCGAGATGGCTGAACTACCATCGGCATTTCGCTGCAAGAAAGTCCCTTCGGATGGTCTCCGTCTCCCCCTCGCGCCTGCGTCGAATCACGCGGGTCGCCTTGACGGCGCTGGTGCTGTGCGCGCCGCCGCTCGTCGCGCTGGCCGCCGACGATCCCTACCTGTGGCTGGAGGACATCGACGGCGCCCGCTCGATGGCGTGGGTCAGGCAGCACAACGAGCTCACCGCGACGCGCCTCGAAGCGCTGCCGCAGTACGCCGGGCTCTACCGCGACGCGCTGGCGGCGCTGAACTCCGGGACCCGGATCCCGGTGGTCGACCAGCACGGCCAGTGGCTCTACAACCTGTGGCAGGACGCGGCACATCCACGCGGCCTCTGGCGGCGCGCCGTGCTTGCCGAGTTCCGCAAGGCCGACCCGCATTGGGAAACCTTGATCGACATCGACGCGCTCTCGCAACGCGAGGGCGCGGCCTATGCCTTCGGGGGCGCCGAGTTCCGCGGCGCCGGCAGCCCCCGCGTGCTGGTCGACCTGGCGCCGGGCGGCGGCGACGCCGCGCAGGTGCGCGAGTTCGACGTGGAGACGAAGACCTTCGTGGCCGACGGCTTCCGACTGCCAGACGCCAAATCGCGCGTCAGCTGGCGCGATGACGACTCGCTCTACGTGGCCACCGACTTCGGGCCCGAGTCGCTCACGCGCTCGGGCTATCCGCGCATCGTCAAGACCTGGCGGCGCGGTACGCCGCTGTCCGAGGCCACGCCGTTGTACCAAGCCAGCGTCGATTCGATCTCGGCGGCCGTGCGGCGCATCGACGAGCCGGGCGGCGCGTCGCTCGACATCCTGACCGACGAACTCAGTTTCTGGACCAGCCGGCGCAGCCTGCTGGTCGACGGCCAGGCCGTGCCGCTGGACCTGCCGCCTACCGCGGTCCTCGCCGGCAGCTACCAGGGCCAGTTGGTGATCTGGCTGAAGGCCGACTGGACGCGCGACGGCAAGACCTGGCCGGCGGGCGCCGTCGTGCTGGCGACGCCGGCACTGCTCGAAGGCCACGGCGGGCAGCCCGAGGCCGTCTTCCTCCCCAGCGGGCACGCCATCGTGCAGGGCGTGGACGCGACGCGCAGCGGCATCCTGCTCACATTGCTGGACAATGTGCGCGGGCGTCTCAGCCGCTATAGCCACGACGCGCGCGGCTGGCACCGGGCCCGCGTGCCGTTTCCGGACAACGGCTCGATCAAGGTGATGACCGTGGACGACGACACGGGCGATGCGGTGGTGGCGTACGAGTCCTTCCTCACGCCGCCTTCGCTGTGGCACGTGCCCGCCGCGCCGGGTGCCAAGCCGCGCAAGCTCAAGTCGCAGGCGGCCTCCTTCGACGGCGCGCGCTTCAAGGTGACGCAGTACCAGGCCGTCTCGGCCGACGGCACCCGCGTGCCGTTCTTCGTGGTCGGCAGCAAGCACTTGCGCTTCGATGGCGCGAACCCGGTCTGGATGTTCTCGTACGGCGGCTTCGAGGAGTCGCTCCAGCCTTCGTACTCGGGCTCGTACGAGGACATGCACGGCGCCTACGGCAAGATGTGGCTGGAGCGCGGCGGCGTGTTCGTGCTGGCCAACATCCGCGGCGGCGGCGAGTTCGGCCCGGCCTGGCACACGGCGGCCCTCAAGGCCAACCACGTCAAGGCCTTCGAGGACTTCGAAGCGGTGGCCGCGGCCCTGGACGCGCGCCACATCGCGTCGCCGCGCCACATCGGCATCGAGGGCCGCAGCAACGGCGGCCTGCTGGTGTCGAGCACGCTGCTGCGCCATCCCGAGCTGTACGGCGCCGTGGTGTGCGGCAACCCGCTGACCGACATGCAGCGCTTCAACAAGCTGCTGGCGGGCGCCAGTTGGGAAGGTGAATACGGCAACCCCGACAAGCCGGAGGAATGGGCCTTCATCAGCCAGTACTCACCCTACCAGCGCGTGAAGCCGAACCTGGACCTGCCGCCGGTGATGTTCTATTCCACCACCCGCGACGACCGCGTCCATCCCGCCCACGCCCGCAAGATGGCTGCGAAGATGGAAGAGGATGGATACCGGGTGGTGTACTCAGAGAACATCGAGGGCGGCCACCACGGTCCGGTCGTGACCGAGCAACTCGCCACCCGCATCGCGCAGACGTTCACGTTCCTGTGGAGCCAGGTGGGCCCAGCCCCGCGCCATTGATCCTGGCGCGAGCGGGCGCCACCCGGGCAGACGATAGTCGCCTGCACCCACCGGCTGGAGGCGCCGAATCTGGCGGATACTTCGGACGACGCCCGCGGGCTCGCGGACGCGCCATTCGGGCGGCCCGGCCGTCGAAGGCAGCCAGCGCGTCGCCGAGGTTCCCCCAGACATGATTCCCCTTCGAATTGGCCGCTACGACGTCTGCGCCGAACTCGGGCGCGGCGCCACGAGCATCGTCTACAAAGGCGTCGACCCGGTTGCCAACCGCGTCGTCGCCATCAAGACGCTGCAGCGCAGCGGCGCCGATGACGACGCGGAGGCCGATTCGATCCTGCTGCGGTTTCGCAACGAGGCGCGGACCATCGCACGCCTGCACCATCCAGGGATCGTCGGCGTCGACGAATTCGGCGAGGACGGCCTGCACAGCTGGATCGCGATGGAGTACGTCGAAGGCAACAACCTCGACGACGTCCTCCTGCGCACCCCGCTGCTGGGCCAGGAGCGTGCCCTGGCCCTGATGGACGACCTGCTGGACGCGCTGGGCTGCGTGCACCGCGAGGGCATCTGCCACCGCGACGTGAAGCCCGCCAACATCATGCTGACGACCGCCGGCCGCGTGAAGCTCACGGACTTCGGCGTGGCGCGGCTGCGCGACCTCGGGCTGACGCGGGTCTCGTCGATCATCGGGACGCCGGCGTTCATGGCGCCCGAGCAGTTCACGGGCGGCGCGCTGGATCATCGCGCCGACCTGTTCGCGTGCGGCGTGCTGCTGTTCCTGCTCCTGAGCGGGCGGCGCCCGTTCTCCGGCGCCCCGGCCGCGGTGATGCACCAGATCCTGCACGAGGAGCCGCCCTTGCTGAGCGCAGCCAGCGGCCGCTCGGTTGGACGCGCATTCGACGACGTGATCTCGCGCGCCCTCGCCAAGCGAGCCGATGAGCGCTTCTCGAGCGCCGAGGACATGCGCGACGCGCTTCGCGCCGCGGCATCGCAGGCCGCCGAGGCGACCCTGGCCACCGTGGTGGCGACGCTGGTGCAGGACGCCGGGCACCCGTGGGGACGCACACCGGCTGGCGAAGTGCCGACGTCGCCTGAAGGACGGATCCTGTTCGATCGGGCGCTGTCGCACTCGGCTGAAACGATGGCGCCCCTGGACTTGAGGGGCGCGCACCGGCACGTCGCGTTGTTCGATTCGCTCGCCCTGTACGCGCCTGCTGCCGACCCGCAAGAGGCGCTCTTCGACAGTGCAGCACCCGGTCATGCAGATGGCGCGCAGGCCGCGGGCGCGGCCTCCAGCGAGGCGCTCCTGCCGCCCGCGGCCTTCGTCTGCGTGCAGCAACTGTTGACGCGCCTGCTGGGGCCGGTCGCCAGCGTGATCGTCAAGCGCGCGGTGCTCACGGCGGGTGGCTCGCGTCCCGCGTTCATCACCTGCCTGCTCGCGGAAGTGCCTGCGGCCCAGCGGGACGCGTTTCGCGCGGAACTGGACGCCTTGCTGTAGCCGCCTCAGCGCACGGCGTTCGGCTGGTAGCGGCACTCCAGGCGGTCGCCGCGGTAGATCTCGAACGGGAGGTCGCCGACACGCAGCTCACCCCGGCGGCGCTCGATCAGGCGCGATAGCGCGGCGACGCCAGGCAGCGCCGTCATCAACTGCTCGCGCGCCCGGAAGATCTGGATGTTGAGGTGCGTCGGCTCCATGCCCAGCATGCGTGATAGCTCGGCGCTGCCCAGCCACCCTTGCGCGCCTGGCTCAAGACCGGATTGCTGATCCGCCATGCGCCGGCGCGCGAGCGTCGCCAGGCAGTAGTGATGGGTGCGCTCGCCGAGATCGGTCCTGGCCGCGCCATCCTTGACCTCCAGGCGGGCGTGCTCCTCGTCGAGACTGAGGCGCATGACCAGCCACGGCGCCTCGGTCTCGCGGGCGATCTCCGCGACCTGGGTGTCGTCCATGGGCGCCGCCGCGACGTAGCGGTGCGGGCCCGCACTGCCGAGTTCCAGGCGATCCCCGTCCTTGAGGGCGCGGGTCTCGCCGTGCTGCTCCAGCATCCACAGCCCGGGGCTCGCCTGGTAGACGCACAGTTCCGGTGCTTCGCTGCTCGGAAGCAGGTTGTGGGGCGCCAGCGCGATGACCGGCTGGCGCGAGTCCGCCGGCACCAGGGCGTCCACGGGTTCGGCGACGTCCTGCACCTGCCACGCCATGCCCGTCCCGCGGCCCAGCCTGACCTCGGCGCCCACCACCAGCGCGAACGGCTCGCCCGGCACCAGCACCTGTCCGTTGACGAAGGTGCCATTGCGGCTGTGGTCGGACAGCATCCAGCGCCCGTTGCGCCAGCGGATGACGGCGTGCATCAGCGAGATGCCCGGGTCATCGAGCGCGGTATCGGCGCGCAGCGCATTGCGGCCGAACACGTGCTCGGCGCGGAGCACCACGCGGTCGCCGGTGCGGGGATCGAACAACGTACCCATTGACATGACTTTCGGCGCCGACCAACGCATCGCCGCAACGGGAAGTGTAGTTCGCCTTCCAGGTCCGGCTCGAATGCCCGGACGCCCGGGCGAAGCGTCGTCGCCAGCGCCGCGTTATCTCCCGTAATGGACGCTTTGCGGGTGCCAGCCGAACATGCGTTCCATGCCAAGCCCCGGCACGAACCGTTCCACTCAGTCCAGGTGAACCCCATGTTCCACACGCCCGTCGAAACCCGCTTCGCCATCGTCGACCGCCTCCTGGCTTTTGGCGACAGGCCGCTCCAGTTCCCCGCCGACATGGATCTGTGCCGCGAGCAGGTGCCTTCGGAGATGAACAGCGACGCGATGCGCTTTGTGGCCGCGGCACGCCAGTCGGTCTCCGGCCATGCGTTCCGGCCGGCGTTCACTACCGCCGACTGGAAGCGGTTCTCGAGCTTCTGCATCGCCCGGCGCCTGCCGGCGGACTATCGCGTGCTGATTCCGGGCCGCGTCGATCGCACGCTGCGCTTCCTGGTCGAAGGTAGCCTCTGGCAGGACGGCACGGCATCGCGGCGTGCCGATGCGCGCCAGCCGAAGATGCTGCTGGCCGGCGCGATCGTCGGCGAGGACGCCGTCTTTTCCGACGCGCCCTGCGACCTGGATGTCCGCACGCTCGAGGACTCGCTCGTTCTCGAGCTCTCGCTGCCGCGCCAGAAGGAGCTGACCGCGGCCTGCCCCGCGATCGCCTTCGAACTGTTGCGCGCCGCCGGCGCCGTGATCGCCGCGCGCGGCCGCACCTCCGGGATGCGCGCCGAATTCGCGACGAACTGATCCCTGTCGACGCCAGACATCCACTTCGAAGGAACGCCATGACGACCTACGTGCTCTCGCTGATCGGCGACGAGGAGAAGACCGCCAACGCCACGCACTGGGCGACGTTCCGCAAGGCCAAGCTGGTCTCGATCTCGCGCAGCGTACGCGCACGTTCGCCGGTCGACATGCCGTGCAGCGACAACATCGTCATCACGGGGCACGGCGCCGTGGATCAGCTCGAGACGCGCCGCGCCTCGCTCACGCGTCATCCCCAGGCGCTCGCCGCGCTGCTGGTGCGAACGCTGGACATCCAGGACGGCGCGGGCGTGGTACTCGCCGACTTCGACAGCGAGGAGTTCGCGGCCGACGTGGTGACCCAGATCGCCGCCCTGGGCCGCGACGTGCGCTGCTCGGGCGCCAGGAACTTCGCATTCAGCGCGGGCGTCGGGCCGCGCTCGTCGCGAGCTTGAATTTCGCCTGACGGCTTTTCATCAAGAAAGAACGATCGAACATGCTCGAAAAACTTCTGCGCGTCGGCGCCCCGTCGCCCCTGCCTGTCACCGCATCGTCGATGGGCGGTGCCGGCTCCGTGTGCTCGCGCGACGTCCAGGTCGTGACACTGGGCGACGTCACCTACAAGCATCTGCCCTTCGTCGTCAACGGCATCAACTCCGTCGATGCGGGCGGCATGGACGTCGTCAGCTACAACTTCTCCGGCTGCATCATGGCCGCCTACAAGGTGGGCGGCGCCTTCCGCATCTGCCACGTGTCCACCGGCGACGGGCAGGATTGCAAGGGCGAATGGGCGCGCATCAAGGCGGCGTCGAACGCGGTGTTCGAATTCAAGCCCTCCGACTTCTGCGAGACCGGCGGGGCGGCGCTGCTGGGCGTGTACGGCCTGATCACCGCCGACCTGCAGACCTATGCCATCACGGTCGTCCAGAACGTGGTGATGCACGGCGGGCCGAAGATCGCGGCGATCACGAAGGCGCGGCTGTTGCGGTAGGCAGCGTTCGGGCGCAGCCCGACGAATGATCGGCGCAGCGCAACTGTCGGCCGACGCAGAACCCGCAGAGTTCGCCGTGGAGCCAGAAGCGCCAAGAGACGCAACTTCGGATAGCCTGGCGCCGGCACGATATGGGACGCCCAGAGCTGATCAGTAGTCGCTGCGTGAGCAGCGACCCCTGCCTCCGACTTTGTTGCTTTGTCTCCGACTTTATTTGCACTGAACAGATGCTTGGCAATCCATCCCCCTCACTCCACCGTCACGCTCTTCGCCAAATTCCTCGGCTTATCCACATCTGTCCCCCGTGCACAAGCCGTGTGATACGCCAGCAGCTGCAACGTCACCACATGCAGGATCGGTGACAGCACGCCGTAGTGTTCCGGCATCCGGATCACATGCAAGCCGGTATCGCTTTCGATACGGGAGTCGGTATCCGCGAAGACGAACAGTTCGCCGCCGCGGGCGCGCACTTCCTGCATGTTGCTCTTGAGCTTTTCCAGCAACGCGTCGTTCGGTGCGACGGTGACCACCGGCATCGCCGAGGTCACCAGTGCCAGCGGGCCGTGCTTGAGTTCGCCGGCCGGGTAGGCCTCGGCGTGGATGTAGCTGATCTCCTTGAGCTTGAGCGCACCTTCGAGGGCGATCGGGTAGTGCAGGCCGCGGCCGAGGAAGAGGGCGTTTTCCTTGGTGGCGAACTCGTCGCTCCAGGCCATGATCTGCGGCTCCAGGGCCAGCACGGCCTGCACGGCGGCAGGCAGGTGGCGCAGGGCCTTCATGTGGGCGGCTTCGGTGGCGTCGTCGAGGTGGCCGCGCACTTGCGCGAGCGCGAGCGTGAGGACGAACAGGCCGACCAGCTGGGTCGTGAAGGCCTTGGTCGATGCGACGCCGATCTCGGCGCCGGCGCGCGTGATGAAGTTGAATTTGCATTCGCGCACCATCGCGCTGGTCTGCACGTTGCAGATCGTCAGCGTGTTGGTCATGCCCAGGCTGCGGGCGTGCTTGAGCGCGGAGAGGGTGTCGGCGGTCTCGCCGCTCTGGCTGATGGTGACGACCAGAGTGCGCGGATTGGGTACGCTGTCTCGGTAGCGGTATTCGCTGGCCACCTCGATGCTGGTGGGGATCTTGGCGATGCTTTCGAGCCAATAGCGCGCGACGCTGCCCGCGTAGTAGCTGGTGCCGCAGGCCAGGATCAGCACCTGGTCGATGTCCTTGAACGCACTCCAGGCGCCGTCGCCGAACAGTTCGGGGCTGATGCCGTTGATACCGTCGAGCGTATCTCCGATGGCGCGCGGCTGCTCGAAGATCTCTTTCTGCATGTAGTGGCGGTACGGGCCCAGTTCGGCGGCGCCAGTGTGGGCGTGCACGGTGCGCACCTCGCGCAGCACGGTCTTGAGCGAGCCGTCGGCCTGCAGGCCATTGATCCAGTGCTTGCCGAGCTGCACGTCGACGACGTCGCCTTCTTCCAGGTAGACGATCTGGTCGGTGACGCCGGCCAGCGCCATCGCGTCGGAGGCGAGAAAGTTCTCGCCCTCGCCGATGCCCAGCACCAGCGGCGAGCCGGCGCGCGCGCCGATCACGCGCTGCGGCTCGTCGCGGCAGAACACGGCGATCGCGTACGCGCCCTTGAGGCGGACGACGGCGCGCTGCACGGCGTCGAACAGGTCGCCGTCGTACAGGTGGTTGACCAGGTGGGCGATGACCTCGGTGTCGGTCTGGCTTTCGAAGTGGAAGCCCTTGGCTCGCAGCTCGGCGCGCAGCTCGTCGTGGTTCTCGATGATGCCGTTGTGCACGAGCGCGATGCGCGCGCTGCGTGCGGCGTCCGTCGGGCTCGTGGCGGCCTCCGGTCCCAGCGGGCCGGAGAAGTGCGGGTGCGCGTTGTGCACCGCCGGCACGCCGTGCGTGGCCCAGCGCGTGTGTGCGATGCCGGTGCCCGACTGCACGTGGTCGGCCGTGATCTGTTCCTGGAGCTCCGCCACGCGGGCCGTGCTGCGCGTTCGGCGCAGTACGCCGTCCTGGTGCACCGCCACGCCGCAGGAGTCATAACCCCGGTACTCGAGCCGCTTCAGGCCCTCGACGAGGATGGGAACGATGTTGCGGGTACTGACGCCGGCGACGATGCCACACATGGGAAGTTTCCTGAAATGGGTTGCGGTTGCGTGATGGATGGGATCGTAGGAGTCACTTCATGATGATTGGTTGCTAAATTTATGAATTAATGAAAGAAAATTGCTTACAATGTCGGTGATGGATGAAACATGCAAAATATATGTATGAATGAAATATTCGATCAATCCTCCGAAGTCAAGATCGATGACGACGCCCTCGACGACATCGACCGCCGCCTGCTCGACCTCCTGCAGACCGACGCCACGCGCACCAACCAGGCGCTGGCCCAGGCAGCCGGCGTGTCGCCCGCCACCGCGCTGCGTCGAGTGCGCCGGCTCACCGAGCGCGACGTCATCGAGCGCCAGGTCGCGCTGCTGGCGCCGCGCTTGTTCGATCAAGGCCTGACGGCGCTGACCGAGGTCTCTCTCGATCGACAGGGCGCCGAACTGTTGCAGGCCTTCGAGGCGCGCGCGCTGGCCGAGTCCGCGGTGCAGCAGTGCTACCGCGTGTCGCCGGGCCCGGACTTCGTGCTGGTGTCCTGGGTGGCCGACATGAACGCGTGGGGCGCGCTGGTGCAGCGCCTGTTCACGCAGGACGCCAACGTGCGCAACGTGAAGACCTTCTTCAGCGTGCGACGCGCCAAGTTCGAGCCGCGCATCGCGCTCAAGTAGCGCCCGCGACGCGCCGATAGCACGCCAGGGAACGCCCGCTCCGGGCCGACCTGCCGGAGCCCGTCGCATGCGTCTTCTCGTCACCGTCCTGCTGCTCGCCGCCAGCGCCGCCGCGCACGCCGCCGACGCGCCGGCGCTGCCCGGCTGCGACCAGCCGATCCGCTTCACCGCCGACTGGTTCGCCGACCCGCCGCAGGAGTTCGACAAGACCTCCGACTTCCTGGTCAAGCAGGGTGCGCCGGCCACCGAGGGCGGCACCGTGCTGGGGCTGGTGACGGTCGAGAACGCGATCTCGGTCGTTCCCGAGAAGGCCTGCCGCGGCCTGCGGGTGTCTCTGAGCTTCGCGCACCCGGTGCTGCGCGTGATCCGCGACCTGCCGGCGGGCACCTGCGCGCACGACCACGTGCTGCGTCACGAGTACACCCACGTGCGGATCTACCGCGAGATCGCGCGCCAGTTCCGCCAACTCGTGTATCCGTTCCCGCACGGGGCCCACCCCGAGCACGTGCTGCACTACGCCAAGCAGCAACTCGCCAAGCTGCAGGAGCAGCAACGCCTGTTCGACAGCCCCGAGGAATACGCGGGCAACCTCACGGCCTGCGACGGCGAAATCCCCAGGCTGCTGGCCGCGTCGCGCAAGGGCGGCTAGTCAGCCGACTTGAGGATGGCCAGCCCCTTGAGGTACTCGCCCTCCGGGAAGAACAACGTCGTCGGGTGGTCGGGCGCGCCCTCGAGGCGCTCCAGCAACGCACCGTCGACCTCGGCGTCCATCGCCGCGCCGGCCACGATCTTGTGGAACAGGTCGGCGCTGATGCCCCCCGAGCACGAGAAGGTCAGCAGCAGGCCGCCCGGCTTGAGCAGCTTGAGCGCGAGGCGGTTGATGTCCTTGTAGGCGCGCGAGGCCTTGTCGGCGTGCGCGGCGGTGGGGGCGAACTTGGGCGGGTCGAGCACGATCGCATCGAAGCGCTCGTCGGTCTTGAGCATCTCGCGCAGCAGCGTGTTGACGTCGGCGTCGCGCGTCTCGTGGTGCTTCGGGTTGAAGCCGTTGAGCTTGATGTGCTCGGCCGCTCGCTCGAGTGCCGGCGCGGACGAGTCGACGCTGATCACGCGCGTGGCGCCGCCGGCCAGCGCAGCCACCGAGAAGCCGCCGGTGTAGCTGAAGCAGTTGAGGACGGACTTGCAGTTGTATTGCTTGACCAGCTGCGCGAAGCGCGCGCGGTTCTCGCGCTGGTCGAGGTAGTAGCCGGTCTTGTGGCCGTCGGCCACGTCGACCTTCAGCTTCCAGCCGTTCTCGTGGATCGTGACGACGGAGTCGGCGGGGTTGTCGGAGCCGCCGCGCAGCCAGGCGCGAACCGAGGGCAGGCCCTCCAGCGTACGCACGCTGGCGTCGCTGCGTTCGTACAGCCGCGTGCAGCCGGTCAGGCGCAGCAGGTTGTCGGCGATCGTCGCCTTCCAGCGTTCGGCGCCCGACGACAGGAACTGCACGGACAGGATGTCGCTGTACTGGTCGACCACCAGGCCCGGCAGGCCGTCGGCCTCGCCGTGGATCAGGCGCACGCCGTCGCTGCCCACCGCCATGCGGGCGCGCAGCGCCAGCGCGGTCTCGATGCGGCGCTCGAAGAATGCCTCGTCGATGCGCTCCGAGGCCTGGAAGCTCCAGGCCCGCACGCGGATCTGCGACTCGGGGCTGTAAGCGCCCCACGCCAGGAACGTGCCGTCGTGGCTCTCCACGCGCACGGTCTCGCCGCTGTCGCCCTTGCCTTTTTCGATGCTGCCCTGGAACACCCACGGGTGCCTCCGCAACAACGACCGTTCCTTGCCTTCGCGCAGCTTGATGACTTTCATGGGGCCGATTGTCGCCGCTCGCCCGGGAAAGCCCTTCAATTCGCTACAGGAACTGCCACCAGGGCCGCTTGTTGGCAGCGATCGGCTGCGCGCGCGAGATCGCCGCATCGTGCGCACGCAGGCGCTCGGGCCCAAGGCGGAAGAAGCGGTAGGTGGGCGTCAGCAGCGTCTCCCACGGGCACACGCCGAACAGCGCGTCGAGCCCGTCCTGCAGCATCCTGCCGGTGAGGTCGCGGGCGGGCACCACCACTTCGCGTTCGCCCAGGAAGACCATGCGGCCGTCGCCGACCTCGTCGTAGTGGCGCGCCCCGATCCAGCGCTGCTCGAAGGCGAGCGGCGTGCCGCTCTCCGCCAGCGCGGGCCCGTCGACCAGGCCGCTGGTCTGCAGCCGGGTGCGGACGCGGCGGCCATTCTCGAAGACGGCGTAGCCATGGCTGCCGCCGCTGTCGTAGTGGCAGAACGCGACCAGCAGCTCCGGCGCGCCGAGGGCCGCGTGCAGGCGCGTCACCCCGCGGCCAGCCTCACGGATCAGCGGCCACGCGAGGTCGTCGTTGCTGATGAAGCAGACGTCGCGGAAGCTCTGCACCATCACGTCGGAGTGGTTGCGGATGTCGAAGCGTGCGGACACCGGCAGTGCGATCTCGGTGGCCTGCTCGCCGAACGCCGTCGTGATGAAGTCCTCCAGATCCTCGACGGATTCGGAGACGTGAAATGCGATGCCGGCTTGTGCGATGCCCATGGTCGACAGGTTACTGGCCTAGCGGCCCTCCGGTCGACCATGAAACCCGGAAAACGAGGCGCAGTTCACGCGGCACTGGTTCAGGGCGTGCCCATGGCCTGGCGCCATTGCATCGCGTCGTGGATGCGGTGGCGCGTGCCGGGGTGGTCGAAGAACACGAACTCCTCGATCGGGCCGGGGTCGGGCTTGCGGTATTCCGTCAGCTTGAGGTCGACCTCGGCCTCTCCGTGAGGCTCGCGCGCCAGGTTCAGGCCGAAGCGGTCGGCCTCGATCTCCTGCGTGCGTACCAGCGTGTTGCTGATCGGCGTGGTCACCATCATGAACACCGAGAACACCGCGAGGAACAACGGGAAACCGGCCACGTCGGCCACGCCCTTCAGGCCCCAGCGCACGCCATGGCGCCGCAGCATCGCGTCCAGCGCCCACTTCGACACGATGAAGCCGAAGATCATCAGCAGCGCCATCTCGCACAGCGACTTGTAGATGTGGTTCATCACGAAGTGGCCCAACTCATGGCCCATCACGGCGCGGATCTCTGGCAGCGTGGCGCGCAGCAGGTTGTCGTTGAGCCGTACCGCGGCCGTGCCGAAGAGGCCCGACACGTTGGCGCTCACGCGAGTCGTCTGGCGCGAGGCGTCGAACTCGTAGACGGTGTCCACGGGCACGTCGTCGGCCTGCGCCATCGCGAGCACCGCGGCCTTGACCACCGGGTCGGTCACGGGCTTGTAGGTATTGGTCAGCGGGTCGATCAGCACCGGCGCGACCATCACGGCGAAGACCATCATCGCCATCGTCGCGGCCGCGCCCCAGATCCACCAGCGTTCGCCGGTGCGCCGGATCACCAGGTACAGCACCGCGACGGCCAGCGCCATCGCGACGGTCTGCGCGCCCAGCAGCATCAGCTGGTCGACCAGCCACGGGCCGAAGGTCTGCGTCGCCATCTCGTACTGGCGTTCGCGCACGAGGTTCTGGTACGCATTGAGCGGCAGCGTCAGCACCCAGCTCGTGACCGAGAAGAACGCGCCGTAGAGGCCGTCACGCACGAATCCGTAGCGGCCGATGCGCTGGCACACGTCGCGCACGCGGGCCGAGAACCGGCCGCGCAGCAGCAGCCACGACACGGCCAGGCCTGCCAGGAAGTTCCACAACTGCAGCCAGTAGCCGCCCTCGAAATAGTCGTTGGAGCGCGCGACGACGTCGGCGGGCAGGCGGTCGAGGTAGGCCTGCGTGGCGGCGTCGGCGTCGCGCGGCAGGCTGGCGCGCCAGGCGTCGTCGACGGCGCGGACATGGAACCTCGACGTCGGCCCCGAGGCGGCGGCGGACGCGGCAGGTGCGAGCGCGCTGGCGCTGGCGGACTCGGTGGCCGCGCCGGCGATGTCCGCCAGGGACAGCGCCAGCAGCGCGGCGGCGACGAAACGGATGGCCTTCATCGGACTCTTTCCTGGGAGTGTCTTGAGCGTCGCATTCTGCTCAGCCACGCCCGCAATGCCAGCCTGGGTCCGACGAAACGCCGGACCAGCGGGACGAGTTGCAGCAAGCTCGGCGCGCGCGCTGCGCGACGATCGCGTAAACCCGGATGTTCGCAGGCGGCCGTCCATGTCGAGCCGCTCCTTGCGCAGCGTGCCCTCGTACTCGAAGCCCGCGCGTTCGGCCAGTCGCGGGCTGCGCAGCTTCAGCGCGCGATTCCCCGCCGATCGGGACGCCCCATCTGCTTATTTGCACGTGCCACACCCGGCCCCCTATCATCGCGTCCATGCTGCCCGCCAACCCGCTCCCCGACTTCCGCTCCCCCGCGTTCCTGCGCACCCACATCGCCGACACGATGGCGTTCTACGAGGGCCGTTGCATCGACCCGACCGGCGGCCTGTTCCAGTTCTTCAAGGACGACGGCAGCGTCTACGACACCCGCACACGCCACCTCGTCAGCAGCACGCGCTACGTGTTCACGCAGGCGATGGGATGGCGCCACCTCGGCAAGCCCGAGTGGCAGGCCAACGCGCGCCATGCGCTGGCGTTCGTCAACGAGGTGCACGCGCAGCCCCAGGGCGGCTTCGCGTGGGTGCTGGACTGGCACGCCGGCCACGCCGCGGTCAGCGACGGCACCAACCACTGCTACGGCCTCGCCTTCGTGCTGCTGGCCCACGCGCACGCACTGATGGCCGGCCAGGCCGACGCGGCCGACGGCCTGGAGCGCTGCTGGCGACTGATGGAGCAGCGCTTCTGGCAGCCCGAGCATTCGCTCTACGCCGACGAGGCGACACCTGGCTGGCAGGTCGGCCCCTACCGCGGCCAGAACGCCAACATGCATGCGTGCGAGGCGATGATGGCCGCGTACCGCGCGACCCAGGATCGCAAGTACCTGGACCGCGCCATCTTGCTGTCGGAGTCCGTGGTCTTGCGCCAGGGCGCCAAGTCCGCCGACCTGCCAGGCGTCATTGCCGAATGCAGCTCGCTCGTGTGGGAACACTTCGGCACGGACTGGTCCATCGACCCCGACTACAACCGCGACGACCGCACCAACATCTTCCGCCCCTGGGGCTTCCAGACTGGTCACCAGACCGAGTGGACGAAGCTGCTGCTGCAACTCGACCGCCTGTGCGCGGGCGCGGGCGTCGCGCCCGCACCGGCGCGTCTGGCCAGGGCGCGCGCGCTGTTCGACGCCGCGATGCGATTTGGCTGGGACGCGACCCACGGCGGGCTTGTCTACGGCTTCAAGCCGGACGGCACGCTCTACGACGACGGCAAGTACCACTGGGTGCAAGCCGAAAGCATGGCCGCCGCCGCGTGGCTGGCGATCGCCGCCGAGGAAGCCGGACTCGGCGCCGAAGTCGCGGACCACTACTGGGGCTGGTACGACAAGATATGGACTTACGCCTGGGCCCACTTCGTCGACCACCGGTACGGCGCCTGGTATCGCGTGCTCGCGGCCGACAACTCGAAGGTCACGGACGAGAAGAGCCCGGCGGGGAAGGTGGACTATCACGACATGGGGGCGTGCTATGACGTCCTGGCTGCCCTGCGCGATATCTAGTCGCTGCGCGAAGCGTGTTGACCCACAAGCTCGCGTTGCCCACTGCAGTCACGACTTCCCGGCGTACTCCCCATACTCCCACTCATACGGCACCCCCGTATCGCCCAGCACGAAGCGCACCAGCTCCTCGAAGCCGGCCTCGGAGCGGACATCGTTGGACAGGATCAGCACGCAACGCTGGCTGGCCTCCAGGCAGACCATCGTGTTGGCCGTCTGGCCGTCGTGCCCGCCCTTGTAGAAGCCGTGGCCTTGCGGGCCGTCGAAGACGATGACGCCGAGCCCTGCGGCCAGGTCCTTGCGCTGCTTGGCGGCCGGCAGGTCCGGGGCGAACGCCGGGAACTGGGTGGCGGTCGTGATGTGCAGGCTGGGCTTCGTCATCTCGGCGCGCGACGCGACTGTCAGGCCATCGCCGCGCACCAGCGCCGCGGCGAACTTGGCCAGGTCGGTGATGGTGGTGTTCATCGAGCCCGCCATGCGCACCTTGCTGCGCTTGTCGTGCGGCTTGGGGTCGCCCTTGTCGTCCCAGCCATCGGCGACGTTGGCGTCCTCGCCGTGGCGCCACGTGAGCTTGGTGCGCGTCATGCCGAGGCGCTCGAAATTGGCGTGGGCCAGGTCGCCGCTGTCGACGCCCAGGCCTTGCGCGGCGCGGCCGTGTTCGACGACGAACTGCAGCAGGATCATTCCTTCGCCGGAATAGGTGAAGCGGGTGCCGGGCTCGAAATGGATCCGCAGCTTCTGTCCCGGCTCGATGAACCAGAAATTGTTGAAGCCGGTCGAATGCGTCAGGCACATGCGCGGCGTGATCTTCTCCCAGCGCGCATCGTCGGCCAGATCCTTGTAGGGGCCGTACTTGTCCGGAAAGACGGTGTCCGGCGGGTAGCTTGGCAGCGGCTTGTCGAGGTCGTCCTTCAACGGCGTGTCCAGCTTGATCCTGCCCTGGTCAACCAGCTGCATCACGGTGTAGGCGAAGACGGTCTTGGTGATCGAGGCGCCATACATGACCGTGTCGGTGGTCAGCGGGTCACCCTGCGCGTTGCGCAGGCCGTAGGCGTTCACGGAGGCGACGTGGCCGTGGTCGACGACAGCGATGGCCAGGCCCTGGCCATGGGTGCGCGCCATGACCTTGACCACTTCGGCGCTGATCGCCGCGTCATTGGGCAAGTCTCGCGCTGCGGCGGCCGTGGCCAACCCGGCAATGCCCGCGAACATCAAGACGGCCTGGAAGGCCAATTTCTGCGAACCCATGGCGCGAACTCCTGCGTGCTTGTCGACGGCGGTATGCGGCGACGCGGCTGGCCGCATGATGCCCCATCCCGACGCGCGCGCCGCAGCTGAAATCAGTCCTGCTCCGGCGTCAACTCGAGCGTGCGGTCCCCGGGCCCGGCCACGCAGCCTTCGGCGATGTCGTCCCACCCGCGATGCACCACCACGTGTCGCCCGGCATGGCACAGCTCGACGCGCGTGGCGCCTGGCACGCGGGCCTGCACGAAGGTCTCGATCGAGGCCGGCATGCTCACGTTGTAGCGGTTGTGGGCCACCTCTTCCGGTGGGTGGTCGTCGTTGGCGAGCCAGGGGACGAAGTTGGGCAACCACGTCATGGGGTGGGCGCTGGCGGTGAAGACGGTGGGCAGGTAGGCCTGGGCGCGCATCCAGCGCTGCGCGCGCGTGCGCGTATCCGCGTCGGTGTCCGCGTCACGCGTGCCCGCGCCCCACGCGTCCGCGAGCAGCTCCATCACCCATTGGTTGCAGTTCTGGTGCCGCGTGCTGAAAGGGTAGGCATTGGCGCTGTAGCTCGCGCCCAGCACGCCCAGCGCGTGGCGCTTGTCGACGGCCGCCGTGCGCAGCGGCCCGGCTTGATCGGGGGGCAGGTAGACCAGCGAGATGTAGCTGTTGTCGGGGTCGTCGGTGCCCATGAGGAAACCGGACATGCCCTCGTCGAAGACTCGGGGCTTGTGGTCCTCGCAGGAGTAGTACAGCTCGCGCACCGCCCACGGCTTGCCGTCGTTGTCGCGCAGGGCGACGCCTTCGTGCGAGTAGCGCACGTCCAGCTTGTGCAGGTCGAGGCCGGAACGCGCGATGAGCACGACGTCCTGGGCCGACGCGGCGAGCTCCGCGCGGACGAGGGCGCCGAAGCGCAGCATCACGTCGCGCTGGTCGGCGCTGGGATCCTTGGGGCGGTCGCAGACCTCGAACGAGAACGCCTGCGCCGCCATCGACACCGTCAGCAGCCCGACGGCGAGCGCCAGGCTGCAAGCACGCCGCATCAGAGCGTCACGGGCGCCATCTTCATGTCGCGGGCGACGTCGTCCGCGAGTGCCAGGAAGAACGCGGCGCGCGGCTGGTTGGTGGCGAACTCGATGCCGTACGGGCGCTGCATCGCGGTGACGATGGCGCCATTGCCGACGCGGCCGTGGTCGGCAGCGGCGCGCGGCACGCGCAGGTAGATCTCGCCACCGGCCGCGGTGTTGGCGGCCACCGGCTGCAGGTGCAGTTCGACGTAGCCCGGCTTGTCGGCCAGCTCTGCCATGTCGATGACCTTGTATTCGCCCTTGACCTGCTTGTTGTCAGGCGAACTGGAGTGGCTGGAGCCGGTGATGGAGTCCGAGACGCTGCCCGAGCTCTGGGTCAGGCTGTCGGAGACCGACGACCCGACCGAGCTCGCGGCAAGACAGGTCAGCGGTGCGGCACAGGCCAGCAGCGCGAGGGTGGCGAGGCTCTTCTTGAGGTGACGCATCGTGACTCCAGGCAAGTGGGAAGGATGAGCCATTTTGCGCCAACGCCGCGCTGCGGTGTACGGCGTTTACCTCGGGTAACCGGTGCCCGCGCGCTCCTCCCGTCGCTGCCCCCCCCGAGGGGAGCCCGGATTTGCTCGTGTAGCGACGCTCGCTGCCCGGAGTTCGCGCTGTCGCACTCACTTGCGCCTGGCGCGCGGGTGCGCCGCGTCATACACCTTGGCCAGGTGCTGGAAATCCAGCCGCGTGTAGACCTGCGTCGTGGCGATGCTGGCGTGGCCGAGCAGCTCCTGCACGCCGCGCAGGTCGCCACTGGACTGCAGCAGGTGCGACGCGTAGCTGTGGCGCAGCATGTGCGGATGCACGGGCGTGGCGACACCGGCGCGGTCGCCCTGGGCCTTGAGGCGCGAGCGCAGCTGGTTGGGCGACAGCCGGTTGCCGAGGCGGCTGACGAACAGCGCGCCGCTGTCGTGGCCCGCGGCCAGCGTGGGCCGGTGCAGCAGGTAGGTGTCCAGCGCTTGCAGCGCCGGGCCGCCGACGGGCACGCTGCGCCGCTTCGAGCCCTTGCCGAACACGTGGGCGGTGGCGTCGTCCGAGTCGATCCAGCCGGCGGACTCGGCGCCGGCGGCGAGGTCCAGGCCCAGCAGTTCGCCCAGGCGCAGGCCGCAGCCGTACAGCAGTTCCGTGATCGCGTGGTCCCGCGCGGCGAGTGCCTCGGCCTCGGCCGACGCGGCCTCGCCGTCGCCGCCGGTGGGCGTCTGGCTCATTGCGAGCGCGACGGCCTCGTCCACGGCCAAGGCCTTGGGCAACGGCCGGGCCGCGCGCGGCGCCCGGATGCCGTCGGCGGGGTTGTTGGCCAGGCCCGCCGAGTCGGCCTGCAGGCTCCACCAGCGGTAGAAGCCGCGCCAACCCGACAGCGTCAGCGCGATCGAGCGCGCGCCCAGGCCCGCGCCGTGCAGTTGGGCGGCAAAGCGCTGGATGTGTGCGCTCTGCACGGCCGACAACGGGCGCTGCGCCTCGTCGGCCAGCGCGACGAGCCGCGCCAGCGCGGCGCCGTACGCGGTGAGCGTGTGCGCCGACACGCGGCGCTCCACGCGCAGGTGCTCGAGATAGCGCTGGATGGCCGTGGCGGTCATCGCAGCGCGCCCCTTCAACCCTGTTGCTGGACGAGCAGCCGGGTCAGCGCCGCGCCGGCGATGTCGCCGACCTGCGCGAGGAACTCGATGCCCATGTCCGCCGTGTAGCGCGTCGGGTCGGGCGAGCCGAGTGCCAGCAGGCCGAACGCGGTGTGCTGGCGATCCGGGCGCAGCGGGATCAGCGCGAGCGACATCACGGAGTCGGCATTGTCGAACCAGCCGGCGGCCTCGAAGCCGGAGTTGGCGCCGCAGTAGGGCGCGACCAGGCTGGTGGCGAAGATCTTGACGTCGTCGCTGACCTCGGCGGCGCACGACAGGTGCGCAAGCTCGGGCGCGACACCCCAGACGCGCACGGCGGCCTGCGGGATCTGGAACTGGTGCTGCAGGTCGTGCACGAGCACCGGCTCGAGCCGTTCGAGGTCGTGCGTGAGCATCACCGCGCGCGTCCAGCGATGCAGGCGATCCGAGATGGCCATGTTGTCCTGGCCGTAGCGGATCATCTCCATGATCTTGCGCTCGAGGTTCTTGATGCGCTCGCGCAGCATCTCCATCTGGCGCTCCTGCAGCGAGACGGCGCGCGGGCCGTGCGGGCTCGACAGCTGCACGCTGGCGAGCAGCTCGGCGTGGCGCTCGAAGAAGCCCGGCGTGTTGGCGAGGTAGCCCGCAATGTCGTCCTCGGTGATGCCGTCGGTACCGCTGCTGGTGTTCACAGTTCAATTTCTCCTTCGAAGACGGTGGTGGCCGGGCCGGTCAGGAACACGCTGTCGTCGGGGCCGCCGGCCCATTCGACGGTGAGCCTGCCGCCGTGCATGTCGATGTCGACCCGGGTGTCGAGCCAGCCCAGGCGGATGCCGGCGACGACCGCGGCGCAGGCGCCGGTGCCGCAGGCCAGCGTTTCGCCCGCGTCACGCTCGTACACGCGCAGGCGGATGTGCGAGCGCGTGACCACCTGCATGAAGCCGGCGTTGACGCGGCGCACGAAGCGCGGGTGGTGTTCGACCAGCGGGCCGAGCTCGAGCACCGGGTGGTGTTCGACGTCGTCCACGCGGATCACCGCGTGTGGATTGCCCATCGACACCATCGCCGCGTCGACCGTGCGGCCTTCGCCCAGGCCCAGCGGCCAGGTTTCGAAGTCGCCGACGCGCGTGGGCAACAGGCCGGCGGCGTCGAAGGGCAGGTCGGCGTGCTCGAAGCGCGGCGCGTTCATGTCGACGCGCACGCGGCCGTCGGCCTGGATGTGCAGCTCGAGCTGGTTGTTGACGGTCTGCACGCGGATCGTGTCGCGCCCGATCATGCCGCGGTCGCGCACATAGCGGGCGAAGCAGCGCGCGCCGTTGCCGCAGTGCTCCACTTCGTCGCCGGTGTTGTTGAAGATCCGGTAGCTGAAATCCATGCCCGGCGTCGTGGGGCGCTCGACGATCAGGATCTGGTCGGCACCGACGCCGAAGCGGCGGTCGCCCAGCCGGCGCATCTCCTCTGCGCCGAGCGCCAAGGGCTCGCGCGTGGCGTCGAGCACCACGAAGTCGTTGCCGGCGCCTTGCATCTTGGTGAAGCGAACGCGGGTCGGGGAGGGCAGCATGGCGCAATTATCGCCGTCTGAAGCGATGTCCGCGCTTGTCGTGTTGCGGCGCACCGTCACTCAGGGCTACCAGGGGCATTGCGGCGGCGGTGGAACGATGTTGCGCACGTGCCGCTCCACGATCTCGGGCAACCGCGCCAGCACGCGCGCCTTGCCGGGCAGCTCGGACGCCTCGGTGGCACGTCGCAGCACGTCCAGCGTCAGGTCGTCGATGGCACGCATCGAGAGCGGCGCGTAGCTGAGATGCCAGGGCTCGGCAAACATGCCGCCCTGCCAGCGCGCGTAGGGCCGGAAGAAGCCGTGTTCGTGGATGTGCGCATCCAGCCAGCGGTGCAGCGGCGCGAACAGGCCCCCCTCGGCGACCTCGTCGGGCAGCAGGCGCGGCTTGTAGCCGGGCGCCATCACGGCGCCGTCGACGACATCGATCTCGGTGCCCCACTGGTGGCGGCTCGCGCCGGGTAGCGCCGACCAGTCGAGGATGTGGGTGATGACGTCGTCCTCGCTCCAACCACTGCGGTCGTGCACCCGGCCTTCCATGTCGTACAGCGGCGCGCGGCCGCTGAACTTCAGCTCCCAGATGCGCGCCTGCGCCGCGTAGCCGCGAAACGAGCTGTAGGGGCGCAGCTCGATGCCGTCGCGCGCGGCCGCGCCGCGCAGGCGCAGGAACGCGGCGGCCACGTCGGGATGCGCCGCGAAGCGGGGCGTGTCGTACTGCAGGACGTGCGAGCGCGTGCGGCCGGTGATCTGGAGTTCGTCGAACATCGGCGCATCTTCGCCGATGCGGCGTGCTGGCCGTGCGGGGGAAATGCGCTCAGCCGCCGGCGGCCGGCCGGTGCACCAGGCCCCAGACCATGCGGAACAGCGCCTCTTCGAAGCGTGGGTCGTCGAGCATCGTGCTTTCCTCGACCGCCGCCGAGCGCACCGCGCCGATCACCGCGCGGGTGAGCATGTACAGCGTCGGAGCGTCGGGCACCGGCAGCTCCGGGTCGTCCAGGCGCGCCAGCGCGGAGCGGATGCGTTCGGCGCCGTCGTCCATCGCCGCGACGATGGCCGCGGGCGCGTCGAGCTGCCAGCCCAGCCGCGCGAGCAGGCGCTGTGCCTTCTGGCCGCGGCCGAACGCGTCGACGATGTGGCGCAGGTAGATGCGCAGCGCGTGCTCGGCGCCGTACTCGCCGGCCACGCAGCGGTCCAGCATCACGTCGAGCTCGCGCAGCACGCGGTCGCGGTGGCGCCGCACCAGCGCAACGACGATCGCCTCCTTGCTGGGGAAGTACTGGTAGAGCGTGCCGATGGAGAAGCCGGCGCGCTCGGCGATGCGGTTGGTGGTGAAGCCGGCCTCGCCTTCACTCGCCAGGATGCGAGTGGCCGCCTCGAACAGCGTGTCGACGGTGCGCAGCGCGCGCGTCTGCGACGGCGTCTTGCGCAGCGGGTTGTCGACGGATTCACGGGGGGCGACCATGCGTGCACTCTACCGGCTTCGCCGCGGGGCGGAGACCTGAAACCCCTGGTCGGCCAAAAGCGAGTAGACCCGTCCGGCAGCGCCCCTTACGCTCTGCGTCAGAGACAAACTCCGCCCAAGTGAGAACATGAACGCACCGATCGACCTCCCGCTGGCGCCCGACGCCACCCGGCGCTTGCCCATCCGCCGCCTGCGCGTCGACCTGTCAAAGGGCTTTCCCAAGCTGTGGAACGGCGGGGAAGCATTCCGCACGCACTACCTGAATGCGCTGTCGATGAGCTTTCCGATCGGCGAGCAGTTCTTCATCGACTCGGTCAAGAAAGGCGCCACGCTGCTGCCGCCGGAGCAGCAGGACGCCTGGGCGGACGAGATCCGCGGCTTCATCGGTCAGGAGGCCACGCACCGCTTCCTGCACGGGCAGTTCAACGCCGAGCTCGATCGCCAGGGCCTGAAGAACTACTGGCAGGGCTGGGCTGCGTGGCGCATCAAGAACGGCGAGAACATGCACCCGGTCAATCACGTGGCCGTGACCGCCGCCTACGAGCACTTCACCGCGGTGATGGCCTCGGGCCTGCTGACGCATCCGAACTGGCTCGAAGGCGCGACGCCCGAGCTCGCGCTGCTGTGGCGCTGGCACGCGGTGGAGGAAAGCGAGCACAAGACGGTGGCGTTCGATCTCTACCGCGCGATGGGCGGCAGCGAGCGCCGGCGCCGTTTGTGGTTCATCTACATCGCGGTGCAGTTCTTCTTCGAGTCCAGCCTGCAGACCTTCATCAACCTGTGGCACGCCGGCCAGTGGTGGCAGCCGCGCACGTGGTGGCATGCGGCGCGCTACCTGTTCGGGTCGCGCGGCGTGTGGGCGGCGAGCTTCTTGCCGCTGCTGCAATACCTGCGCCGCGGCTTCCACCCAAACGACCTCGGCGACGCCGCCGAGATGGGGCAGTGGCTGCAGGCGCAGCGCGAGGCGTATTCGATCGTCGCCGGGTAGCTCGTCTGCTCAGGCCGCGTTGCGACGCCGCCGGCGCATCCGCACGAACAGCCAGACCAGCGGCACGATGAAGACGCACCAGGGGATCACGAACGCGACAAACGTGATCGCGCCGCCAGCCGCCTCGGCCAGGTGACTCCCGAATTCCTGCAGCGACCGCGCGACCGGATGCGAGCCGTCGCCGTCGCCGGCAATCGTCGAGAAGGCGATGTTGAGCTTCTCGGTGGCGATCTGCTGCTGCAAGTGCGCCCGCTCGCCGTTGACCGTCTCCAGCTGCGACTGCACCTGTGCGAGCTCCTGGTTGACGCGGATCAGCGCGTTGATGTCGTTGCTGCCCTTGGCGCGCAGCGCCAGCAGTGCGTCGCGGTATTCGCGCTGCATCGCCAGCCGGCGTTCTGCGTCGAACAGCGGCGCGGCCAGGTCTTCGGCGCTGGTGGTCTCGCTCACCACGCCGTCGGTGGAATGCAGCTTGGCGAGGATGCGGGCGATGCCGGCGGGGGCCGCACGCAGCGTGAGTGAGGCGCGCGGCGACGTGCCGGTGGTCAGGTTGGCCTCGAGCACGGTGCAGCCGCTGGCGGCCTCCGCCTCGCACGCGCCACGTGCGGCCGTGAACGCGGGCGCGACAGCGTCGGCCTCATGCTCGATGTCGAGGCTGCGCGTGATCGCCAGCGTCGGCCGCGGCGCCTCCTGGCCGCCGACGCTCTTCGATTCCGTGGCCCGCTGTTCGCGAGGCATATTCAGCGCGGGCCCGCCATGGCTCATGACGATCTTGTGGGCGTTGCGGCCGCAACCCGAAAGTGCCAGCACGATGCACAGCAGCGCGCCCGACCAGCGCAGCGCCGCGCTCATCGCGGGCCCATGCGCACCGAGCGCACCAGTTCGGCCTGCGAGTTCTCCAGGCTCAGCTGCGGCGACAGCAGGATCTCCGGGTACGCCTCGCAGCGTGCCTGGAACGAGCGCAGGCCGCGGGCATGGAAGTCCTGGCGCAGGCCAGCGCGGTTCGCATCGACTTTCGCCTTCAGCAGGTCCACGGTCAGTCCCTCCTTCTTTGCTTGTTCCGAGGCCTCGCCCCAGTACTTGTCGATGACCAGGAACTGGCCCTCGACCTCGTCGACGAACGAGCCGTGGTCGACCAGCCAGACCTCGTAGGCATGGCGATTGGCCTCGGCGCTGGCCGGGAAGGTCTCGTCGCAGATCTCCTCGATCCACTTGACGCTGCGCACGCGCACGATCAGCTCGGCGAAGTCGTGGAAATAGTCTCCGGTGGCCTGCGTGCTGGCCCGCGCGGCCGCGAACGCGCTCGGCGTCGGCCGGGGCAGCAGGATCGTGGTGGGTGCACTGGCCGGCGCACTTGAGGTGGAAGCCGCGGGCGCGCCCATCGGCGTGCCCCACTCGACGCCGGAGGCGGGTGCGGCTGATTGGGCGAACAGCGGCGCGGCGAAGGCGAGCAGGAGCAGCGGCAGGAAGGGTTTCATTTGGTGTAGTCGACCGTCTTGCAGGCCGCGTGGATGTCGTGGTCGCGCTCGGTCGGCGTGGCCTTCTCGTGCGGGGGCACCACCACGTCGGGCTGCTGGTGTTCGAGTTCCGTTCGCGGCAATCGACGCGCCGGACGTCCTGCCGTTGCCCTGGACATGGATGTGCCGCGATTCTTCCACACCGGCGCCGGCGCGCGCGCGGCGCGAAAGCGGCCAGTCAGGCAGAATCGCTGCGAACGGATCCGCTGGTGACGCCCGATCCCGGTCGACACCACGAGCCCAACGACAAGGCTTTCGCATGAAGACCCCGCTGCTGCTCGCCCTGGCGATGGCGTCGGTCGCGGCCATCGCCGCGCCGGCCGCCGACGCGCCCGCCGCGCCATTGCGCGCCGACCATCCGTTCCTGGGCGCCTGGCAGATCACGCGGCGCGACGACGCCTGCGCCGAGGTCTACCGCGTCGACCGCAGCGGCCGCACGCTGATCACCAGCGCCGACGAGGTGGCGCAGTCCAGCTTCACGATGTCCGACCAGCCGAGCGCGCGCGGCTACTACAAATGGGTCGACACGCTGGTCAAGGACAATGGCAGGAAGGATTGCTGGGGCCAGGTCACCAAGCCCGGCAAGACCACCACGCGCTACGTGATGATGAACCCGGCCAGGAACCGCTTCATCGTCTGCACGGCAGAGGACGGCCGCCAATGCTTCGGCCCGTTCGTCAAGCTCGAAGGCGGAGACATCTGAGCATGGCCTGGAACGATCCTGCACCCGCTCGCGGCTCACGCCCTTCGCGGTCGCCATCGCGGTCGCCATCGCAGTCGCAGTCGGCGGGCTACGGCGCTGCCAACAGCCTGCCGTTCCTGACCATCCTGGGCCGGGGCCTCGGCGCGCTGTTCATCGGCGGGGTGAGCGGCTGGGCGGTGCATTCGGCGGCCGCAGGTTGGCATGCCGCGCATCGCACCGGGTCGTCCGGCGTATCGGACATGGCCATCGCGCTGGCAGTCGCCGTCGTCGTCGGGGTGCTGGCATTGCGCTACCTGCTCGATCGCCCGCGCTCCATGGGCCTGGGCCTGCGCGGCGGCGGCTGGTGGAGCCGGCGCCGCGGTTGGGACGACGACGCGATCTACCCGACGCTCGGGCAGCAGGTCGCAGCCGATGTCGTCGGTGCCGCGATCGACGCCCTCATCGACTAGCGGTCTGGTACAGGCTGGGCTCGCCCGGCGGTCGCGTCTTGAACCGCTTGTGAACCCAGTAGTACTGCGCCGGGTTGCGCCGCACTTCGGACGCGATCCACTCGTTCATGCGCGCCGCGTCGGCCGCCGGATCGTCGCTGGGGAAGTCCGTCCACGGATCGAGATAGCGCACGCGGTAGCCCTCGCCGCCGGGCAGCATCTCGGCCACCACCGGCTGCACCTTCATGTGCAGCGCCTTGGCCATCTTCGACGGGGCCAGCAGCGTGGCCGCCGGCACGCCCATGAACGGCACGAAGACGGCTTCCTGCGGACCGAAATCCATGTCGGGCAGGTTGAAGAACGCGAAGCCGCGCCGGATCCCGCGGATCAGCGGCAGCGCCTTCTCGTGGCGCGAGAAGATGTCACCCTGGCCGAAGCGCACCCGGCCCGCGCGGATCGCCCGATCGAACACCGGGATGCTCTGCTTCTGGTAGATCGAGCCCACCCGCCGGCCCTGGAACAGCTGCGTCGAGGCGCCCGCCACGTCCAGCGCCACGAAGTGCGGCACCAGCCACATCACCGCGCCGGGCTCGCGCTCGGCGAAACCGACATCGCCCTCGACGTGGATCAGCCGCTTCAGCCGCTGTGGCGACGCGTACCAGAGCAGGCCGCGCTCGAGAAAGCTGCGCGCGATCCATTGGAAGTTCTCGCGGCCGATCTTCTTGCGTTCGTCGGCGCTCTTGTCGGGCATCGTCAGCTCGAGGTTGCGCAGCGCGATGCGGCGGCGCGAGCCGGCCAGCACCCACAGCAACCGGCCAAGGCCCCGGCCCACGGCGGCCTGCACCACCAGCGGCAGCCAGCTCAGCAGCCACAGCAAGCCCAGCACGAGGCGTGCGACAAAGTTCATTCGACGCCTTCGGCGCGCGCTGCGGGCGCTTCGGATGTGCGGGGCGACTTGTAGCGGTTGTACCCCCACAGGTATTGACCGGGGTCGCTCATGATCGCTTGTTCCATCGTCTCGTTGACGGCCGTCGCCGCGTCGACGAGCGCGGCGGGATCGGTGCCGATGGCGCCGGTGCGCAGGGGTTGCGACACGTGAACCGTGTAGCCGGCGCCGCGCGGCAGGCGTTCGCAGCGCAGCACGTGGAACTGAGCCCCGGTCTGTTGCGCCAGGCGCGAGGCCAGCGTCATCGTGTAGGCCGGCTTGCCGAAGAACGGCGCCCAGACGCCCTGCCCGTCGGGCGGCACCTGGTCCGGCAGCAGGCCGACAGCCTCGCCGCGCTTGAGCGCGCGCAGCATCTGTCGCACGCCGCTCAGGTTGGCCGGTGCGGTGGGCATCGCCGCCGCTTGGCGTGCGCTTTCCTGGAAGTCGCGCAGGGCGCGCTGGCGAGCGGGTCGATACAGAACGGTGATCGGTTGCCGATGGCCGTAGCGCGCCGCATAGGCGCGTCCGGCCATCTCGAAGCTGCCCATGTGCGGCGTGAGGATCACCAGCGGCCCGCCCTTGGCGACGGCGGCGTCCAGGATCTCGGCGTTGCGCCAGGTGACCAGCCTGTCGATCACCGCGTCGTCCGCGCGCAGCCACAGCCACGGCGTCTCGGCCACCATGCGGCCCGCCTCCGCGATGGAGCGGCGCCAGGCTTGCGCCGGCACGCCGGCCAGCTCCGCGTTCAGCCGCAGGCGTCGGCGGTAGGTGGGCGAGCACAGCCAGACGAGCCAGCCCAGCAGCCCGCCGACGGCGTGCAGCAGGCGCAGCGGCCAACCCGAAATCCAGCGAATGAGAAACATCCCGCCTCGTGTGACAGTGACGACCGGGCGATGCGGCCCCGGCATGTGGTCGGCGATTATCGGCCAGGGCCTGTCGCGCGGCACCGACGCGGCGCCCGGCCGTTCATCAGGGGCATTGCCGGGTCGCGCTACAGTGCGCGGATGCACTCGAACACCACCGCCCTCCCACGCTCGCGCCTGGTCGCCGGCTTCACGCTCGCCGTCCTGGCGCTCGCCACTGCCGCGCCGGCCCAGGCCGAGACGGGCGCCGGCAGCGCGCTGAAGAACACTGCCATCGTCGGCACCGTCGCCACCTGGACGGTCGCCGCGCTCAAGGGCGCGCCGTTGTTCGGCTGCCTGGCGCACGGGCAGCGCGGCAACGACGCCTGGGGCGCTCGCGTGGCGGCCTTCAAGGATTCGGAGTTGTCGTCCGAGTCCTTGGGCGTCGAGCGCCACGAATGCCAGTTGACCAGCGTTGCCGGCTTCTCGCTGGACATGTCGCCCGCGATCTCGGCCAGCGCCTGGCAGGCCAAGTCGGACAGCCTGTACTCGCACAGCGCCTGGGACATCGCCTTCGTCCCGATGCTGCACTGGCGCTACCCCGTGGCCAGCAACGCGCGCCTCGACCTGGAGTTCGGCATCGGCCCGGCCTACCTGAGCCAGTCCAACATCGGCAACCGCGAGAAGGGAAGCAACTTCCAGTTCTCCGACCACTTCGGCGTCGGCGTCAGCAGCGCCGACGGCCACTGGCGCGCCGGCTTCGCGTTCCGCCACATCAGCAACCTGTCGATCCGCACGCCCAACAATGCGGTGGACTTCAAGGGCATCGCGCTGGAATGGACGCCGTAAGAAGTTCCTGGCGCCTCTGGAACTGAAAACGGCGGCCCGCGGGTCGCCGTTGCTCATTGCGCGGCCAACGCCTCGCGCCGTCGTCGCCCGCGCCGCCAGCGCAGCGCGACGTGGCGGATCCAGGCCTCGCGGATCAGCCAGCCGCTGCCCCACACGGCGAGGCCGGCGAACAAGGTGTCGCTGAGGAAGTGCCCGCCTTCAGCGATGCGCGCGAGGCTGACGACCGCGCCCCAGGCCAGCCCGACCCCCAGCCAGCGCCGTCGGGTGGCGACGCTGCCCATCAGGCCGACGGCCATCAGGATGTAGCCGGACGTGGCGTGGCCGCTGACGAACGAACAGTTGTGCCGGCATTGGTCAGTGGGCACCAGCGCCGCCGTGAAGTGCTGCGTGCCGCCGAACTGGCTGACCTGCACCGGCCGTGCGCGGCCCCAGTACTCCTTCAGCCCGGCGTTGACCAGCAGGCCCGAGCCCAGGATGCTGACCAAGGCGAGCGCGGCGAGCCGACGCGACCAGCGCACGCCGATCGGGTGCGGGCGCCAGATCGACACGATGATGATGATCAACCCGACCAGCGCATAGATCTTTCCTGACCACGGAATGCCGTGATAGAGGAAGCGCACGAACGCGTAGCGGTCGCCGATGAAGCCGCCGTCGGCAGCATGGAACTGGCTGCTGGTCCACAGGTCCAGCTGAGGCCAGGCCGTGAAGATCCAGGCGAGCAGCAGCGCCAGGGTCAGGCCGATCCAGCCGGCCCGGTGGCGCGCGCGCCAGCCGCGGCGCGGCTGGCGCTCGGCAGAGTCGGTGCTCACTTGGTCTTCTTCGCCGGCGCCGCGACGGGCGCCGGGACCACCGGAGCCGGCGCCGAAGGCGCTGGCGCGAGCTTGGCCGCGGCAACTGCGGCTGCTGCGCTGGCGGCATCGGCGGCGGCTTGTGCGGCCTTCGTGGCGGCGACGGCCAATGCCTGCGCCGCTGCTGCTTCGCTGGCCGCCTGCGCGGCATTCTGCTCGGCACCGATGCGCGACAACGGTTCGGACGCCGCCGGCGCCGGACGCACCAGCGCGTAGCCGCGCAACTGCTGCACCACTTCGAGCTTGGCGAGTTCGTCCGGCTTGATCCGGTCGATGCGCGTGAACGCCCAGTCGCCGTTGACCGGGTCGACACGCGGCGCCGTCTGGTTCAGGTAGAACGCGATGCTGGGTTGGTGCAATCGCCACTGCACGACGCGTTGTCGATCGAGCAGCGTCATCTGCGCGATGGGCACGGTGCGGGCGAGCGTGCGGATCGGGTCCTGCACGGTCTGGCCCCACCACGGCAGCACGGCCAGCACCATCCAGGCGGCCGACAGCAGCGCCGCGAACACCGCGCCATCGGCTTCGCTGAGGTAGTTGCGAACGTTGGGCACCCAGATCGTCAACGCGAATACCAGCAGGCAGATCGGCACGCTGACCCAGATCCAGGGCGCGACGGGCGCGGACGCCAGCAGTGCCTGGTACAGCGGGTCATGCGTGCTCGTTGCCAGCGAGCTCGCGATCCACGGGCTCGCGGCACCGAGGGCCACCACCATGATGATGGTCACGCACAGCGCGAGGCGCACCGGCAGCTTGACGACGACGAGCTCCTGCGCGGCCAGCAGCATCAGGGGCGTGAAGCCGTAGAGGATGTAGTGCGGCAGCTTGGTGCCCGACAGCGAGAACAACACCACCACGAAGCCCAGCCACAGCAGCATGAAGCGCCCCAGCGGCTCGCGCCAGCGCGCGCGCAGGTGCATCGCGATGGGCACCAGCAGCGGCGTCCACGGCATCATCGCCGCGGGCAGGATCTCGATGTAGTAGAAGAGGCTGCCGGCGTGGCCTTCCAGTGAGCCGGTGAAGCGTTCGAGGTTGTGGTGCAGCAGGAAACCGTTGACGAACGCCATGCCGTGGCGCGCGACGGCGTAGATGTACCAGGGCAGCGCGATGCCCGCCATCAGCAACCAGGCGACGGGATCGTTGATCAGGCGCACCAGGCGCGAGCGGTCCCGATTGCTCACCAGCCACAGCCCGGCGGCCGCGGCGGGGATCAGCAGCGCCACCGGGCCCTTGGCCAGCAGGCCCAGGCCGATCCAGGCGAAGGCTCGTCGTCGCGGCCAGTCGCGCCCGTTCTCCAGGTGTCGCCACAAGTCCAGCGTGGCGATGGTCAGCAGCAGGTTGAGCAGCGAATCGGCCGTTGCGGCGCGGCCGATCAGCATCGGCCCGAGGCTGGTCGCGAGGATGCCGGCCGCGGCGATGGCCACGGCCGGTCCGAAGCGTCGCCACGCGAAGTGGCCCAGCGCCAGGCACCACAGGAACGCACTGAGCGCCGACGGCAGGCGCACGGCGAATTCGTTGAGGCCGAAGATCTTCAGGCTGATCGCCTGGAACCAGTAGATGAGGATGGGCTTGTCGAAGCGGTCGACGCCGTTGAGCGTGGTGCTCCCCCAGTCGTGGCCCACCGTCAGCTCGCGCGTGGCCTCGGAGAACGCGCCTTCGTCCACGTCGAACAGCGGGGCTGCGCCCAGGCGGGCGATCCACAGCGCCAGCAGCACCGTCATCAGCATGCCCAGCAGGCGCAGCGACGGCGCCGAGCCGTAGGCACGCCGCATCGGCGCAGCCACGGCGATCACCGTGTCGGCCTCGGGCGAGGCCGAGTTCATGCCCCCCGGGCCACCGGGCATCATCACCGTGTCTTCGTCGTCGTCATCGGACGCGAAGGCGCGCGCGTAGTCGTGCTCGTCGTCGGGCGTCAGCGCTGTCAGCGGGACGGGGCGCGACGCACGATGGTCGGCGGCCGACGGCGGCGGCGTGCGCACCGGGGCCGGGGCGATGCGGTCGAACGACGGCGTGCGCGCTGGCGATTGCGGCTGCATCGGAAGCTGCGTGATCGGCGGCGGCGGCGGCGGCGGCTTGGGTGCCGCAGGCTTGGGCACCGGCGGCGCCTTGCCGGCCAGCGCGTCGGAAGCCGACCACATCTTCTGTTCGGGCGACCCGGCATCCTCGGACTTGTTCGGCTTGCCGACGTCCTCCATCAACTCGGAGATCGAGCGCGCCTTCGGCTGCGGCGGACCAGGCGGGCGCGCGGCCGGGGGCGGCGCGCTGGGCACGACGGGCGCGGCCTTGCCGGCTTGGGCGTCGGTCGCCGACCACATCTGCGGCTCGGATGGCCGCGTGTCCTCCTCGGCCTTGTCCGGCTTGCCGGCGCTCTCCATCAACTCCGAAATGGAGCGGGCCTTGGCCGGGGGAGCTGGCGGCTGGACGTAGACGCTGGTCGGCGGCGCCGCCGCGATCGGTGACTTCAGCAACGGGTCCGGCGGTTCGTCGGCCGGACGCGGCGGTACCCAGGCGGGCCGGTCGTCGCTGGCCACGATGCCGGGCTCGTCGACGGCGACCGGCGGCTTGGCCGGACCGCCCGTGGAGCGGGGCGGCGGGGGCGGCACCGGCGCGGCCGCGACGTTGAATGTCAGGTTCGGGGGCAACTCCGGTGCGCGCTCTTCCGACCCGAACAGGTCGTCATACGGCATCAGCGCCTGCGGATCCGCGGGCGGCAGGACGGGCGGCTTGGGCGCAGGCGCCGGGCCAGGAGGCGGGGACGAGGGCGGAGGCGGGGGCAGGGCCGACATCGACGGTTTCGGTGAGTGTGAGAGGCTTCGCGACTTCAGGGAAACACAGGGAGTGCGGACTTAGCGGATCGAGTGCCAGCCGGCGTCTTCGGACGGCGGCGTGCCGTCGCCGTGGTGATAGGGCTGGGCGTGGCGACCGTCATAGTAGATGCGGATGAGCAACTCGGCGAGCACTCCAGTGAGCAAAAGTTGCAATCCGGCGATCACCATGAAGAATCCGAGGGTCAGTGCCGGCCGGCCGCCGATGGACTGGCCCAGGATGAACTTGAGCACCGCCATCCACGCCAGGATCAGGCCGCCGAGGCTGCCGGTGAACAGGCCGATGCCGCCGAAGAAGTGCCCCGGCCGCGTGCCGTAGTTCAGGAAGAAGTGCATCGACAGCAGGTCGGTGATCACCCGGAAGGTGCGCGACAGGCCGTACTTGGACGTGCCGGCGACCCGCGCGCGGTGGTTCACCGGCACCTCGTCCATGCGCGCCGGCGACGTCACCGTGGCCAGCCAGGCCGGGATGAAGCGGTGCATCTCGCCGTACAGCCGCACCTCGCGCAGCACCGAGCCGCGGAAGGCCTTCAGGCTGCAACCGAGGTCGTTGAACTGCAGGCCGGTGGATTTGCGGATCAGCGCGTTGGCGATCTTCGATGGGAACTTGCGCAGCCAGAAGCCGTCCTGGCGGTTCTTGCGCCAGCCGGCGACGAAGTCGAGGTCGCCCTGCAGCAGGCGCGCGACCAGCTTGGGGATGTCGCGCGGATCGTTCTGCAGGTCGCCGTCCATCGTCACGATGACGTCGCCGCGCGCCGCGTCGATGCCGGCCTGCATCGCGGCCGTCTGGCGGAAGTTGCGCCACAGGAGGATTGCGCGGATGTGCGGGCCGACGCTGGCGCCGTGCACCTGCAGTGCGCGGCCGGTGCCGTCACGGCTGCCGTCGTCCACCACCAGCAGCTCCCACGGGAACGGATAGCCGCCGAGCGCCTCTTGCACCTCGTCGATCAGCGGGGCGACGTTCTCGATCTCGTTGTACATCGGCACGACCACGGACAGCCGGTGGAACGGCACGCCGTCGACGTCCAGTGCGCCGCCGACACCGAAGGCGCTGGCCGGGCGGTCGGCATGGGCACCGCCGATGTCGGCGACCGCAGGCGGCGTCGACGGCAGGTAGTGCTCTCCGGTGGAACTGGCGGTCATGCTTGGCTTTCTGGCGCCCGCACCGGGCGCACGATCAGGGAAAAGGCGAGGGCGGTGCCCAGGGCCACCACCAGCATCAGGGCATGGACGGCCAGGGCCGCACCGAAGATCAGCCGGCCCGGCGTCGCTCGTTGCGCCACATTGTCGGCGTTTGCGGCAGCCGGCGCCGCGGGCGAGATCGTCGATCCCGATGTGGTCTCGTCGAGGTGCGCCCGCGTGCCGAGCGCGACGCCGGCCTCGTAGGTGCCGACGCCTGCGGGCGCCTGGATCGGCAGCACGCCGGCCAGTTCGCCGCCCAGCGCGCCGCAGAAGCCAGCGCCCAGCGGCAGGTTGGCCAGCGACGCCAGCAGCACGCCGACGATGCCCAGCTTGAGCACCCAGTTGGCGATGGCGAAGCCCCACGCGGCCGCGCCGCCGCGCGCCGCGCGGAACGCCGCAGCGACCTTGGCCACCAGGTGCCAGGCCTTGCGCGAGCGCGGCGCGCGCGCGTGCGCCCGGGCGCGCGACCAGCGTGCATGCACGTGCACGCGCCGCACGAGCAGTGGCAGCAGCGTCGCGGCCGCCGCGATCGCCGCGACAGCGAAACCGATGCGCCAGGGCAGCGGCGCAGGCACCAGGATCGCGATGCCCAGCACGCCCAGCACCAGCATGTCCTGCAGGCGCAGCCACAGCAGGCTGGCGGTGGCGTCGCCCAGGCCGACGCCCCAGCGCCGGTGCAGCAGGAACGAGTAGCTCGCCTCGCCCGAGCGCATCGGCAGGATGTTGATGGCGGCGTTGTGCAGCAGCGTGATCTGCAGGCATTCGCGGTAGCCGAGGTTGAGCGTGCGCAGCTTCCACAGCCACTCGGCGCGCAGCCGGCCGGCGCGCAAGGCATAGGTGGCGCTCATTCCCAACGTCGCGCCGACCCAGCCCGGCCAGGGCACGCTGGCCACGCGCTCGGCCAGCAGGTGCCAGGGCGTGTACAGCACGAGCACCGCCAGCAGCACGACGCCGGCGGCGATGCTCGCAGCGGCGATCCAGCGCGTGCGGGTCATGGTGGTCAACGCGGCGGGCGCGGCGTCACGCCACGTCCGGCCGACGCCCGCTCGCCCGCCACCAACGCAGCGCGCCGGCCAGCGCGACGAGCGCCAGCACGATCTGCAGCGACGCCGCGAGCGGATAGCCGGTTTGCAGGTTGCGGGCCCACTTCTTGTCGACGAGGCCGGTCGCGTCGAGCAGCGCGGGCGTCGCCGCGATGCACAGCGCGCAGACGAGCATGCCCGCGGCCATCAGGCGCTGGCCCAGCGGGCGCGACAGCAGCCGCGTCATGGCGCCGACCGGCCACGCGTGCGGCGCAATGCTGCCGAAGACCAGGCCCAGGCCGCCGCCGACGAGCGTGTCGGCCGGCCAATGCGCGCCGACGGCCAGGCGCGACAGCGCGATGCCGAAGGCCAGCAGCGCGACGAGCGTGATGCCGGTGTTGGTGGTCAGGAACCCGCCGACGGCGCTGCGCTCGCCGAAGCGGCGCCGCTCGGCCACCAGCACCGCGAGCATCGCGAAGGCCATCGCGCTGTGGCCCGACGGCATCGAACCGGCGCTCAGCGGCACGCCGATGACGTTCAGGTGCTCGGCGCCGAGCGCCAGCCAGGGCCGCGGTGACGGCAGGTGGTGCTTGATCCAGCTGGCGGTCAGGCCGCCGAGGACGATGCCCCACAGCAGTTGCGCGGCGCGCTCCGGCACGTCCTGCGCGAAGGCGGTCAGGTAGATCCACGCCGACAGCGCGAGGCCCGCCACGCTCAGCGCCGACCAGAACGTCGGCAGGCACGGGCCGCAGCCGTTGACTGCGTGGAACAGCGCCTCGTTGAGCGCAGCGTTCGAGTGCAGCCACAGGCCGGCGGCCGCCGCAAGCACGCCCGCGGCGAGCATCGCGAAGTCCGTGGTGACCGCTTGCGGGGAAGCGGGCGACGGCGGGAGCGGAGTGGCAGCGGGCATGGGCGGCGATTGTATCGACCGCGGTGCCGCCCCTACCGGCCAGCCGCGCAAGCCCGATACGTTCAGCCCTCGGCAAGCGAGGATCACATCCGAGCCGAGCCGAGCTCCCCCTCGGGGGGCAGCGACGGGAGGAGCGTGGGGGCCGACATTTCTGCAGAATGCGCTCAACAGGAAACCATCATGAGCCGCTCCACGACCATCACGCTGGACGACCTGCGCCGCTACGCAGTCGCCCGCACGCTGTTTCCGCCCACCACGCTGCAGAAGGCCATCGAACGCCTGGGCTTCGTGCAGGCCGACCCGATCCGGGCCCCGGCGCGGGCGCAGGACCTGACGCTGCGCCACCGCGTCAAGGGCTACCTGGCCGGCGACCTCGAACGGCGCTATCCACGCCTGGACGTCGAGGAGGACTGCCTCGTCAACTACGGCTTCGTGCCGCGCAGCCTGCTGGCGTTGCTGCATCCGCGCACTGCCAAGCGCGCGTGGGACGCCGCCACCGAACGCCGCGCCGCCGAGGTGCTGGCCTTCGTGCGGGCGCGGGGCGCGACGCACCCGCGCGACGTGCAGGAGGTGTTCGACCACGGCCGCGTGCAGAGCTGGGGCAACACCAACACGCTCAACGCCAGCACCGCGTTGCTGGACGGCATGCACTACCGCGGCCTGCTGCGGGTGGTGCGGCGCGACACGGGCACGCGGGTCTACGAGGCGATCGCGCACGCGCCGGCGGATGACGATCCGGCCGCGCGCCACGGGCGTGCGCGCCAGTTGCTGTTGCGCATCGTCGACAAATACGCGCCGCTGCCGTCGGCTTCGCTCGGCTACCTGGCGCAGCTGCTGCAATACGGCGCGCCGCACCTCAAGGGCGAGACGCGCACGCTGCTGGCCGAACTGCGGGCCAGCCTGCCGCAGGTGCGCATCGACGGCGTCACGTGGCTGTGGACGCCCGGCGAGGATCCGGCGGCGGGCAAGTGGCGCGTCGACCCGGATCGTGCGCGGCTGCTGGCCCCGTTCGACCCGGTGGCCTGGGACCGACGCCGCTTCGCGCTGCTGTGGGGTTGGGCGTACAAGTTCGAGGCCTACACGCCGGCGGCCAAGCGGACGATGGGGCACTACGCGCTGCCGTTGCTCTACGGCGACCGGGCCGTGGGTTGGGCCAACGCGACGCTGGTCGACAAGGCGCGGCTGGAGGCGCACGTCGGCTTCGCGGACAAGGGCTGGACGCGCGATCGCACGCTGGCCACCGCCATCGACGACGAATTGGGGCTCATGGCCGAGTTCCTCCAACTCGACCGTAGTGCTGCACTGCGGCTCAAACGACCGCGAAAATAGTGCAGAAGTTGGCGCGCCGGGCGGTTCCCGCGCGCCCGAAAGTCGCGCCGGTAACAAAAAGAACGTCAAATGCAACTGCCGGCCCTTGTCGGGTCGCGACGGTCGTCGCGGCCGCGGGGGAAGCAGGCCATCAGCAGTTTCAAGATTCTGCGAGGGATGCATGGAAGGGTCCGAAATCAGTTGCTCAGTCAAGCGCCGGGGCGTCCGCGACAGTGCGCGGATGGGTGTCGCGATGCCCGATGACGGTGCGCCGTCTGCCTCCATGGCGCCGCCCATGGCGCTGTCACCCGCACGCATCGAGCTGGAGGCCCTGGAGGCAGAGCTGGCCTATCACGGCCCGGAACGCCGCAACGGGCCGGGCGCTGGCCTGGCCAAGCTGCTCGCCAGCGTGCTCGACGAAGTCGACTACGGCCTCGTCCTGATGGCCGCCGACGGCCACGTCGTGCACGCCAATCACGCCGCGCGGGTCGAACTCGCGGGCGCCAAATCGCTTCGATTGACGGGCCGCCGCCTCAGCGGTCGCTCGGCCTCCGACCAGCGCGCGCTCGACGACGCGCTGGCAGGTGCGCGCGACGGCGGCAAGCGCCGCATGCTGGCGTTCGCGCCGGCCAACGCGCTGTCCGAAGGCAAGTCCTGCGACCTGTCCATCGTGCCGCTGCCGGCCGCGCTGTCGGCCCACCACAGCGGCCACGCCGTGCTGATCGCGCTGCCGCGCAGCCGCATCGCCGAGACGCTGTCGGTGGATGCGTATGCCCGCGAACTGGGGCTGTCGCGCCGCGAGCAGCAGGTGCTGTCGGCGCTGTGCGAGGGCCTGCGCGTCAAGGAGATCGCGGCCAAGCTCGAGATCGGCGACGAGACCGTGCGCAGCCACGTCAAGCGGCTCAAGGCCAAGACCGGATGCGCCGGCATCGTCGACATCGTCAACCAGGTGTCGCGCCTGCCCCCGATGGTCGGCGCGCTGCGCCAGGCACCGGTCGAATCGACGCAGGACGACGAACGGGCTTGAGCCGGGCGCGCGCCCGCCGATATAATCAAGCCTGTTTCCGAGGAGCGTTGCGAGGCCCGGTCGTCCTTGACGGCCGAGAGTCCCAGGCTCGGAACCCCAACTTGGTAACCGCGCTCACCCGCTTCGCAGCACGCGAGGGGCCGGGTGAGGCTGCACGGGTTGCTTCCCACCTCGGTCGTTCGCATGTCTTGCGCGCGGGTCTTCAACGGAGACTCCTGCAATGAACGCACCCCTGACTTCCCTTCCCACCGACGCGTACGCCGTCGCCGACCTGAGCCTGGCCGCCTGGGGCCGCAAGGAACTGGCCATCGCCGAGAGCGAGATGCCCGCGCTGATGGCCATGCGCACCGAGTACGGCCAGTCGCTCAAGGGCGCCCGCATCGCCGGCAGCCTGCACATGACGATCCAGACCGCCGTGCTGGTCGAGACGCTGCAGGCGCTCGGCGCGCAAGTGCGCTGGGCCTCCTGCAACATCTACTCGACGCAGGACCACGCGGCCGCGGCGCTGGTCGTCCAGGGCACGCCCGTGTTCGCCTACAAGGGCGAGACGCTCAAGGACTACTGGGACTACACCCACCGCATCTTCGAATTCGGCGCCAAGGGCGAAGAAGGCGAAGGCCCGAACATGATCCTGGACGACGGCGGCGACGCCACGCTGCTGATGCACCTGGGCCAGCGTGCCGAGAAGGACCTCTCCGTGCTGGCCAACCCGGGCAGCGACGAAGAGCGCGAGCTGTACGCCGCGATCAAGGCCAAGATCGCCCTCGACCCGACCTGGTACACGCGCAAGAGCGCCCAGATCATCGGCGTGACCGAAGAGACGACCACGGGCGTGCACCGCCTCAACGAGATGTCGGCCAAGGGCACGCTGCTGTTCCGCGCCATCAACGTCAACGACTCGGTCACCAAGAGCAAGTTCGACAACCTGTACGGCTGCCGCGAGTCCCTGGTGGACGGCATCAAGCGCGCCACCGACGTGATGATCGCCGGCAAGGTGGCGGTCGTGGCCGGCTACGGCGACGTGGGCAAGGGCTCGGCGCAGGCGCTGCGCGCGCTGTCGGCGCAGGTCTGGGTGACCGAGATCGATCCGATCAACGCGCTGCAGGCCGCGATGGAAGGCTACCGCGTCGTGACGATGGACGAGGCCGCTAGCCAGGGCGACATCTTCGTCACCGCCACCGGCAACAAGGACGTCATCACGTACGCCCACATGGCGGCGATGAAGGAGCAGGCCATCGTCTGCAACATCGGCCACTTCGACAACGAGATCGACATCGCCTCCCTCGACCACTGCAAGTGGGAAGAGATCAAGCCGCAGGTCGACCACGTGATCTTCCCGAACGGCAAGCGCATCATCATGCTGGCCAAGGGCCGGCTGGTGAACCTGGGCTGCGGCACGGGCCATCCGAGCTACGTGATGTCGTCGTCGTTCGCCAACCAGACGATCGCGCAAGTCGAGCTGTTCACGCGCCCCGACGCCTACGAGTCCGGCAAGGTCTACGTGCTGCCCAAGCACCTGGACGAGAAGGTGGCACGCCTGCAGCTGACCACGCTGAACGCGAAGCTGACGGTGCTGACCGACGAGCAGGCGGCCTACATCGGCGTGTCGCAGTCCGGCCCGTACAAGCCGGATTCGTACCGCTACTGATCGCCGAGGGGTCTGGCAGCCCCGCCCTCCGCGTCACGATGGCGGCGATCGCCAAGATCGCCCCTGGCGGAGGGCGGGGATGCCTGACCCCGAACGTGAGCGGGGACGGGGTCAGGCATCACCGCGCATCGCGGTCTGCAGCATGGCTTCGAACACCGACTCGGCGCGATACGCGGCGCTGCCAGACCCCTGCGGCGGCGCCTTCTCGACGCCTTGAAATCAATTTTTGGACGACAGATGATCAAGATCCCCATCAGTCTCGAGTTCTTCCCGCCGAAGACGCCCGAGGGCATGCTCAAGCTGGCCGCCGCGCGCGCCGATCTGTACGCGCTCAAGCCCGAGTTCTGTTCCGTCACCTATGGCGCGGGCGGCTCCACGCAGATGGGCACGTTGCAGGTGGTGCAGGCGATCCGCGACGAAGGTGTCAATGGCGCGCCGCACTTCACCTGCATCGGCGCCACGCGCGCGAGCGTGGGCGAGACGCTGGACGGCTTCAAGGCCTCCGGCGTGAAGCGACTCGTGGCCTTGCGCGGTGACCTGCCCAGCGGCTCCGGCAGCTTCGGCGAGTTTCGCTATGCAACCGAGCTGATCGAGCAGATCCGCAAGCACTCGGGCGACCACTTCCACATCGAGGTGGCCGCCTATCCCGAGACCCATCCGCAGGCCCGCTCGCCCGAGGCCGACCTGAAGGCGTTCGCGTCCAAGGTGGCAGCCGGTGCCAACTCCGCGATCACGCAGATGTTCTTCAACGCCGACGCGTACTTCCGCTTCGTCGACGAGGTGCGCGCGCAAGGCATCGACGTCCCGATCGTGCCGGGCATCATGCCCATCACGAACGCCAGCGGCCTGATGCGCTTCGCCGACAACTCGGGCTGCGAGATCCCGCGCTGGATGCGCCTGCGCCTGCAGTCGTTCGGCGACGACACCAAGTCCATCAAGGCCTTCGGCCTGGACGTGATGGCCGCACTGTGCGACCGACTCATCGCGGGTGGCGTGCCGTCGCTGCACTTCTACACGATGAACCAGTCGACCGCGACGCTGGCGCTGGCGTCGACCATCGGGCAATCACGCGCCTGACGCGCAGGCCCTCGCGCTCGCGAGGGCCGTCGATCAGCCGCGTTGATGCGGGCCGTCGGCCTCGACGCGCACCCGCTTGCCCACCTCCTGAAGCAATTCCGGCCGAGTCGCGACGCCTACGGCCGAGTGGCGACCCCAATGAAATGGGGCGTTCGCCTTGCGACGAACGCCCCTTGCTTGCTGAGCCAGCTTGGGTTTACGGGTTGGTACTCGTCTGCGGCACGCCGGCTGCCGGGTGGTCGGTCATGCCGAACAGCTTGCGCACGTCGGGGCTGCCGTTGCCGTACACGTAGTTGTAGTTGTAGCTCGGGAAGCTGTCGTAGTAGACGCCGTTGTAGCCCGGGTTGTTGCGATGGTAGAACTGCAGCGCGGCGGGCGCCTTGGTGCCGCCGGCCAGCGTCTGCAGCGCGCCGACCGCGTACAGGTAGTAATTGGCGTTGCCCAGGCGGTGATTGTGCTTGCCGAGCTGCTGCTCGAACAGCGCCAGCGCGCCGGCGAATTCCGGCGATGCCACCGACGTGCCGATGAGCCCGATGTAGCCACCGCCGATGCCCACGCCGTAGGCCGCCACCACGGCGCTGTCGTCGTCATTGCAGCTGATCGTGCCGCCGGGGCAGCCGCCCACGTGCATGCCGACGTCGGGGAGCGTGCGGTAATTGGAGCCCGTCTTGGCGAACACCTGGTACAGCGGCCTCTTGAACACCGCGCTGACGCCACCACCGGCGCCCCAGGCGCCACCCGAGATGTCGACGCCGACGCCGTACGGGTCGGACGGCAGCTCCGGATCGTTGTACGCCGTCTCGCGCACGTAGGCGGACTTCAGGCTGGTGGTGGAACTTGTCGTGACGAGGTTGCCGCCACCGACGGCCGTGACCGCCGGATCGTCCGCCGGCGAGCTGACGCTGGGGACGTAAGTCGCGCCGGCGACGCCGTTGAAGTAGTCCATGCTGGGGCACTCCAGACCGGACTCGTCGCCCGAGCTCGCCACGAAGGTGATGCCCTGCGCGTTGCCCTGCAGGAACATTTCGTGCTGGGCCTCCAGCAGGTCGGTGTAGTCGACGCCGTCGTTGTACGCGGCCGTGTAGAACAGCTCGCACTCGCCGAACGACGAGTTGACGATGTCGTACTTGTTGCTGTCGATGATGTACTGGTAGCCGTCCAGGACACTCTGGTTGGACAGGTCGGGGATGCTGACCAGCGTGACCTTGGCGCCCGGCGCGCTGCCCAGCACCTGCTGCACGTCGAGGCTGGCCTCGACCGAGCCGTCGCCGTCCTGCACGCCACCGCCGTCGACCATCACCGTGAGAACGCTGGGCGGCTGCTTGCCGGTGAGGGCGGTGAACTTCTCGTGGGTGAACATCGCAGGGACGTCGCCCGGGAAGATCAGGTCGGACATCAGTATCGCGACGCTGACGCCGCTGCCGTCCGTGCTGGCGCTGTAGGCCGGGTAGTCGTAGGCCTGCTTCAGGTCGTCGAACCAATATGCCCCCGTGGCGCCGTAGCGGTTGTCGCCGGCGGCTTCGGGCACGGGGCCGCGAACGCGTGCATGGACGTGGTGCTCGGGCACGCTGCTCAGGCCGACGACGTGCATCTCGATGCCGGCGAGCTCGTAGGGCAGGCGCAACGCCTGGCGCGCCTGGAAGCGCGTGTGCGACTTGCGGGTGACCTTCTGCAGCGGCGCGCTGAACGCCTGTGCCACCGCGGCCGCGCTGCCGCGCACCCGCACGCCGTGGGCATTGGTCGAGACGATGGTCAGGCCGCGCGCGGTGAGTGCGTCCTTGACGGCTGCGATGTCTTCAGGCTTGGGGCCGAACTTCTGCAGGAAGTCGGACGGTTGCAGCCACTGGTGGTATTGGGCCGAGCTTTCGTCGTGCATCTTCGCCAGCAGCGACTCCAGGTCCTTCTTGTGGCGCAGCGGCAGGTAGATGCCGAACTCGACGACGTCCTGCGCGGAGGCTGCGGCGACGGTGGCCTGCGGCTGCGCGTGCGCGGCGAGCGCCTGCAACGGTGCTGCCAGGACGGACTGGGTGCCGAACGCGCCGGCGGCGCACAGGCCTGCTGCCAGCGCCTTGTTGATCTTGAATTGCATGTCTTCCCTCGGAAGGATTGATGGGGTCGGCAGGTCGAATCGAAAAGTCTCGGTGCCCACGCAGTGGCCGTCAACGGCGGCTCTACCGCGAACATGGGGGTTCTATCCCTATGCGGGAAAGCGCGTGGCACGCGGCCCTGCCCGGACCTCAGGCAGCGCGCCGCGCGCTCGAGGGCCTCCGCGCGGTCGGATGTCACGGCCGCGTCACATGGTGTGGCGACACTCCCGCCACGTATGGGCGCGGCGTTTGTCGCGTCCATTGGATGAAGCCTGCCGAAGTCGTTCGGCCCCCACAACAATGGATCGCTGATGCTGACCTTCTCGTCGACGCTGTCGTACGCCCGCGCCCCGTTCATTCTCGCCCCGCTGGTCGCCGCGCTCGCCGCGGGCCAGGCGCAGGCTGCCAACTTCGCCGTGACCAACGCGTCGACCTCCGCGCAGACGCTGGGCAGCGGCAGTGGCCAGACCGGCTCCGTGAGCAGCACCGGCAGCGTCACCGTCAGCGGCAGCACGGTGGCCGTCACGCTGACCGGCAACAACGCCACGCTGACCAACCTGGGCACGATCAGCCAGACCGGCACCGGCCGCGTCATCCGCGACAACACCGGCGTGACGGGCCTCACGGTCAACAACGGCAGCGCGACGAACGCCACGGCGCTCCTGCAGGCGGCGGACGCCGACGTGATCCAGATGGCCAAGTCGCCGGCCAGCGTGGCGCTGAACAACTGGGGTTCGATGATCTCGCTCAATGCGTCCAAGGGCGGCGCGCAGGCGGTCGACTTCAACGCCATCGCGTCGGGCGCCAACATCGTCAACAACTACGCCGGCGCCCTGCTCAAGGCGCTGGAGGCCGACGCGGTGCGTCCGGGCGTCAACGGCGTCGTCAACAACGCCGGCACGATCCTCTCGGTCACGACCTCCGGCGGCAGCAGCGACGGCATCGACGGCCAGAACAACAACGGCATCGTGGTCGTCAACAGCGGCCTCGTCGAAGGCGGCCGCCACGGCATCACCGGCGGCGCCGTGGACGCGAGCACCGCCTACACCATGAACCTCTCGAACGCCGTGGGCGGCAAGATCCAGGGCGACAACGGCTCGGGCGTCAACCTCGACGGCTTCAACGGCAAGCAAGTCGTCACCGTCACCAACAACGGCACGATCGTCGGCAACGGCATCACCGGCGACGGCGATGGCGTCGATGTGGACGGCCTGGTCACGCTGATCAACACCGGCGTGATCCGTTCGCTGAACGCGGTCGCATCGGGCGAGACGGCCTTCAGCGAAGGCATCAGCGTGGGCGGCGGCACGATCACGAACTCCGGCACCATCGAAGGCCTTGTCGCGACGGGCAACACGAACGCCAAGGGCATCGGCGTCACGCTGACCGGCAACGACATCACCACCGGCCCCAACGCCGGTAACCGCGACGGCCTGTATGGCAACACGCTGCTGGCCAACAGCGCCGGTGGCGTCATCCGCGGCCAGAACAGCTCGGCCATCGTCGCCAAGGGGCTGCCCAGCGGCTTCTCGCTGTCGATCACGAACGCGGCCGGCGGCGTGATCCAGGGCGGCGGCACGACGGACGCGGCGATCCAGCTCGGCGCCGACAGCGCGACCCTGACCACCGGCGGCACCATCGACGGCAGCGCCAGTGGCATGGCCATCCGCCTGGGCACCGCCGGCAACAACAAGCTGGTCATCAGCGGCGGCGCCGCCGTGGTGCTGGGCAGCATCGACGGCGGCACGGGCGGCGGCAACTCGATGAAGATCGACACGGGCGCCGGCAACAGCTTCTCGTTCGCCTCGGGCATCGCCAACTTCGACAAGGTGGACGTGGCCAGCGGCACGGTGACGCTGTCGGGCGTGAGCAGCTACACCGGCACGACCACGATCGACAACGGCGCCAAGCTGGTGCTGGACGGCGCCGATCGGCTGGCTATCAGCAGCAAGCTCGACCTCGAAGGCGGCACGCTCGAGCTGGTGGACGTGGCCGGCGCGAACGCCCAGGCGTTCGCCGTGCTGTCGCTGGGCCAGGACTCGACCATCGCCCTCGGCGACTCGTCGCTGACCTTCGACGCGCTGGGCAACCTCGTGGCCGGCACGACGCTGACCGTCACCGACTACCTCGCCGCGACGTCGCCGACCTACGCGCTGCGCTTCCTGGGCGACCTGTCCCACGACGCCGCGTTCCTGGCGCTGATGGGCGGTACGACGATCGACAGCCTGGCCGTGAGCTACCGCTTCGACGGCGTCTACACCGACGTCACCGCGGTGCCGGAACCCGCCAATGTGGCGTTGCTGCTCGCTGGCCTGGGACTGGTGGGCGCCGCCGCCCGCCGTCGCAAGCCGTACGTGAACGCCTGATCAGGCCACGCGCCTGGACGACTGGACGAGGGCTGCGGCCCTCGTTTTCATTGGCGCGCCGTCATCGCAGTCCGGCCGGGGATGGCCGGTCGTCGGGCGCTTGAAAACCCGCAGACTGGCCCGCAAGTGGCTGGCGGGCGACAATACGCGTTTCCCCGCCGCCGCCAGGCCGCGGGGTAGCCGTCAGCCCGCCGTCGCGGCTGGCCGCCAGCCAACCCCCCTTTCGACCCAGACAAAATCGGGCTCCCCATGGAAAAGCAAACTCTCTCATTCCAGGCCGAGGTCAAGCAGATCCTGCACCTCGTCACGCATTCGCTGTACTCGAACAAGGAGATCTTCCTGCGCGAGCTGGTGTCGAATGCGTCGGATGCGTGCGACAAGCTGCGCTTCGAGGCCATCGACCATCCGCAGTTCCTGGAAGACGCGCCCAACCTCGAGGTGCGCATCTTCTTCGACGCCGAGAAGAAGACCCTGACCATTCGCGACAACGGCATCGGCCTGTCGGCGGAAGAGGCCGTGGCGCACCTGGGCACGATCGCCAAGAGCGGCACCCGGGAGTTCATGTCCAAGCTCGAGGGCGACCAGAAGAAGGACGCCTCGATGATCGGCCAGTTCGGCGTCGGCTTCTATTCGGGCTTCATCGTGGCCGACCGCATGACGGTCGAATCGCGCCGCGCCGGCCTGCCGGCCGGGCAGGGCGTGCGCTGGAGCTCGGAAGGCACCGGCGACTTCGAGGTGGAAGAGATCACCCGCGCCGAGCGCGGCACCGACGTGATCCTGCACCTGCGCGACGGCGAGGACGAGTTCCTGCGCCCGTGGAAGCTCAAGTCCATCATCTCGAAGTACTCCGACCACATCTCGCTGCCCATCTTGATGCAGAAGGAAGAGTGGAACGGCGAGACGGCCGAGTACAAGACGCTCGAGGATTGGGAGACCGTCAACAAGGCCTCCGCTCTGTGGGCACGCTCCAAGAGCGACGTCACCGACGCCGAGTACACCGAGTTCTACAAGCAGATCAGCTACGACAGTGACGCGCCGCTGGCCTACACGCACAACCGCGTCGAGGGTCGCAGCGAGTACACGCAGCTGCTCTACATCCCGGCCAAGGCGCCGCTGGACATGTGGAACCGCGACAAGCGTGGCGGCGTCAAGCTGTACGTCAAGCGCATCTTCATCATGGACGATGCCGAAGCGTTGATGCCGGTGTACCTGCGCTTCGTCAAGGGCGTGATCGACTCGGCCGACCTGCCACTCAACGTTTCGCGCGAACTGCTCCAGGAAAGCCGCGACGTCAAGGCGATCCGCGAAGGCTCGACCAAGCGCGTGCTCTCGATGCTGGAGACGCTGGCCGACAATGACGACGTGGTCGAGAAGGACAAGTACCAGGCGTTCTGGGACGAGTTCGGCTCGGTGCTGAAGGAAGGCATCGGCGAGGATCACGCGAACAAGGATCGCCTGGCCAAGCTGTACCGCTTCGCGTCGACGCATGCCGACAAGGGCGTGTCGCTGGTCGACTACGTGGCGCGCATGAAAGAAGGCCAGCAGGCCATCTACGTGATCGCGTCCGACTCGCTCGGCGCCGCCAAGGCCAGCCCGCAGCTCGAGATCTTCCGCAAGAAGGGCATCGAGGTGTTGCTGCTGACGGATCGCGTCGACGAGTGGCTGCTGTCGCACCTGATGGAGTTCGAAGGCCATCAGCTGCAGAGCGTCGCCAAGGGCGCCGTCGACCTCGGTTCGTTGCAGGACGAAGACGAGAAGAAGGCCGCCGAAGCTGTCGCCACCGCCTTCGCCCCGGTGCTCGAGCGCCTGAAGGCCGCGCTCAAGGATCGTGCGAAGGACGTGCGCGCCACGTCGCGCCTGGTCGATTCGGCCGCCTGCATCGTCGTCGAGGACGGCGAGATGAGTGCCCACCTGGCCCGCCTGCTCAAGCAATCCGGCCAGGTCGCGCCCGACACCAAGCCCATTCTCGAGGTCAACCCCGAGCACGCGCTGGTCAAGAAGCTCGAGGCCGATCCGCGCTTCGACGATTTCGCCCACCTGCTGTTCGACCAGGCCTGGCTGGCCGAAGGCGGCCAGCTCGAAGAGCCGGCGGCGTACGTGCAGCGCGTCAACCGCCTGCTCGTGGGCTAAGCCGCGCGCCGTTTCTGTCGATAGAACCCTCATGACCTACAGCGTCAAAGAGATTTTTTACACGCTGCAGGGCGAGGGCGCGAACGCGGGTCGGCCGGCGGTGTTCTGTCGGTTCGCCGGCTGCAACCTGTGGACGGGCCGCGAGGAAGACCGCGCGGACGCCGTCTGCAAGTTCTGCGACACCGATTTCGTCGGCACCGACGGCGACGGCGGTGGCAAGTTCAAGAGCGCCGGGTTGCTGGCCGACGAGATCGCCAAGCACTGGGGCGACACGCCGTCGCACCGCTTCGTGGTGCTCACCGGCGGTGAGCCGCTGCTGCAGGTCGACCCGGCGCTGATCGAGGCCCTGCATGCGCGCCTGTTCACCATCGCGGTGGAGACCAACGGCACCGTCGAACCTCCGCTGGGCCTCGACTGGGTCTGCGTCAGCCCCAAGGCCGACTCCAGGATCGTCGTCACGACCGGCGACGAGTTGAAGCTGGTCTTCCCGCAGGACAGCGTCGACCCGGAGCGATTCGCAGACCTCGCCTTCACCCATTTCTTCCTGCAGCCGATGGACAACGTGCTGCAGCAGACCAACCAGCGCCTGGCGATGCAATATTGCCTGGCGCATCCTCAATGGAAACTCGGCCTGCAGACTCACAAAATGTTAGGCATTCGCTGAACGCGATTGCCTGCCATTGCGTGGTTCGAGGGTCTCGACCCCATCATGCTCACGATCACCAAACGACTCGAATTCGACGCCGGCCACCGCATCCCGCAGCACAAGAGCCAGTGCCGCAACCTGCATGGCCATCGTTACGCCCTGGAGATCACGCTCGAGGGCGAGCCCATCGATGACCCCGAGTCCAGCGACCACGGCATGCTGATGGATTTCAGCGACGTGAAGTCGCTCGCCAAGGACAACCTCGTCGACCTCTGGGATCATGCGTTCATCGTGCACGCAGGCGACACGCAGATCCGCGACCTGCTGGCGCAGATCCCCGGCCACAAGACCGTGGTGGTGGACCGCGTGCCGACCGCCGAGAACCTCGTCGCGATCGCGTTCGAGATCCTCGACCCGCTCTACACAGAGCGCTTCGGCAACCACCTCAAGCTGCGCAAGCTTCGGTTGTACGAGACGCCCACCAGCTGGGCCGACTGCAACGGCTGATCGGCAGCGCCGTCAAAGATGGGCCAGCGTCTGCAACGACGGCGCAAAGAAGTATTCACCACCGGTCGTCGTCACGAAGTGCTTGACCGTGATCGGCAGCGTCCCCGGCTTGATCTCGAACGGCCCGTCGACGGATTGGGCAATGATCGGATCCTGCCCCGACGCCTGCGCGCTCGTGTTGTTCTCCGGCGGGAACGTCGGGTCGTTGACCCATGTCTTCTGGACGAACTCGAAGTGGCTCGCGATGTCGGCCTGGTAGGCGAGGAAACAGAGTCCGCGCGCAACCGCCGCGCTGCCCGCGATGTTCGCGTCGAAGGACGCGCCGTACGGTATGCCTCGACGCAGCAGCCGGTGGGTCTGGGTCTCGCTTTCGCTGTCCTCGCCATGGCCGGAGTCCTCGTCGCGCGGATAGGCCTTGCGGATGTGCGCGCTCATCGGGCAACGGCTGCCCCGCGCGTCGTCTTCGAACTCGAACGAATTGTTCAGGGCGTCACTGTTGGCGAGCGTCGGGTTCGCCATGCCGGGGTCGGTGGACGGTGCGCTGGTGGAGAAGGGCAGGCCCGACAGGACTTCCAGCGGACAGCCGCTCTTGTATCGACCAACCAGCTTGGCGCCGACCAGATCCATGGACAGGCCCTGGCTGGTGGCGAGCGTGTGGAGCTGGTGCTCGAAAGCCGGCACGTCCTGCGCCAAGCGGCGGAACACCAGGAACGATCCGTCATGGGTCCAGGCGTGGTTGCCCGCCGTGCTCATGGGCCCGGGATCCGGATTGGGGCCGCTGGTGTGCCCGGGCTTCTGGCTGGGGATCTGCGTCGGATAGCCCAGCACGAATTCTCCGGGCCACAGCAGGTCCTGCCCGGGGTGGCCCTGGTCCGGATTGGCCAACGGGTCGTCGGGGGCGTTGATGCCGCGCAGGGCCGGTTGCGAGACGCCGTCCTTGAAGCCGAAGTGTTCATGGCCGATCGTGCTCGCCTGTTCCATCCGTGTGCGTCCGTTGACGGTGCCCAGGACCGTGAACGCCGTCCCGAAACCTGCGCTCGCCTCGATGAACGTGACGTGGGTGTTCAGCTCGGCCTCGTTGTCCGCGGCCACCAGGAGGATGGCGTGGATGTCGGTGGCCTGCGCCGGCTGGAACGGCGCCTGCCAGTGGGCCGGATCGCTCGCGCCTTCGTCGCCGATCGTGTGCTTGCGGTGCGCCATGCCTTGCGTGAAGGCGTCGGGCAGGCGGCCAAAATCGGTCTCGGTCAATCCGAGCGCCTTCAGCCCCTTGAACGAGAACCCGATGTTGGCCCATCGCGCCGGGATCAACAGCTCCGGACGCGCCACGCCTTCGCGCGTCAGGCGCTTGAACGTGTTGTTGTACTTGAGCACGTCCGTCGACGACGAGATGATGCCGTCGGCGCTGGCGCGAATCCAGGCGCGTGCGTTGGCGGGCGACGTGACCTTGAGGAACAGGAAGTCCTGGAAGTCCTTGTTGAAGCCGCCGAAAATGTTGCCCTGGACTTGGTCGAGATCGAGCTTCACGATGATTCCTTGCTGCGTCCGTGGACGGCCGGGGCCGAAACTGCCGAGACGGGAACGGACCTGTTCTGCAGCGAGGGCGCTCGCCAGACACCGATCTAACCGGTAGATCAGTGTTGTGCGAACGCCTCACCAATCTAGTCCTTTGGCAGGCCGAGTGCCAACTCTTGCTGGGCTATCCCCCCAGTTAGCGGGAGTCGATGAAACATCCCGGATCGATACCCTGGGCGGCATGCACGGCGCCCGCGGCAAAGGGGCGGATCGGGCGCCCGCGGGCAGGGGCAGCAGGCGAAGAACGTCGCGGCCAGCACGAATGACGGCGTGTCCTGATCGATGATGACGACTCGAGTGCGTCGGAAATCGACATGGCGCGAAAAAATGCCATGACGCCACGTGCAGGCCCTGGCGCGTCCGGATGGATTCGAACCACCGGCCCCGACCTTCGGCGGGTCGTGCTCTGGTCCTCTGGGCTACGGATGCGCGGGGATGGCAGGGGCGGCAGGATTCGAACCTGCGTGCGCTGGGTCAAAGCCAGGTGTCTGAGCCACTCGACGACGCCCCATCAACTTTGCTCCCTCGGTGCGGGTCGAACGGGCATGTCTTGCGACCTCGGCTTCTGAGACCGGTGCGTCAGCCTGTTCCGCCCCGAGGGGTCGAATTTCCGAAAATGGTCTCGGCGGCAGGGATCGAACCTGCGGCCTGATGCTCCCGAAGCATCCGCGCTACCCACTGCGCCACACCGAGATGTTGGGCTCCCCGACGTAGGCTCGAACTACGGACATCCTGGTCAACAGCCAGGCGCTCTACCTGCTGAGCTATCGGGAAAGAATAGTGGCGCCACGTGCACGATTCGAACGTGCAACCTCCGGCTTCGTAGGCCGGCGCTCTGATCCAGTTGAGCTAACGAGGCGAATAGAAGAAAGGGGCCCGGACTCTTGCGAATCCGGGCCCCTCGAAAACCAAGGGTTGGGAGGGCGCGCTGTCAGGCGCTGCCCTCTCCCGGAAGGCGGTTGATGTGCTGTCGGTTCAGCGGCGCAAGCGGCGCCACGCGCGCACGCAGGAGCGCGCGCGACCGCGGGGCAGCGTTGGCGTTGCTGGGCGAAAAACGACGGTTCACGCGATATCCTGGAAAAAGCAGAAGCTCCGAGGAGCGAATGACCAAATAGTAAAGAGTATTTACTAAAGTGGCAAGCGCCGATGCGCAATGTGTCGCAGACGACTCACGCTTGCAGCGACAGATCGCAGACCCAGTTCGCTTCCCACGTCTGGCCCCGGTCCGGCGAGAACAACTGAACCATGCGTGCTGCGGTGGGCATGGGCCGGGTCCAGGTGTAGCGCAAGAAGATGGACTGGCCAGAAAATTCTTCCCAGTCGAACAGCTCGCCGCGGTCATCGTTGAAAGGACAGCTCGCGACCAAACGTAGGGGGAGGCGCTCCGCGCCGCGCTGCTCGGCATTAGCATCGACCGCGACCTGTTCGAGACACGGACGGGCGAGCCCCTCAGCGAATGCCTCGTCGAAAGATTCCGTCATGTCGATTCAAGACAAGTGGGCCTGGTGCTCAAAGTGCCAGGCCCTGTCATTCACCGCGTCGGCCAGTCTCGGCGTGTGTGCCGCCGGCGGCACGCACAGCCATGGGGGCAGCAGCAACTACGCGCTCGTCGACAACGACCCGATCGTGCCGGGGCAGGACCACTGGCGCTGGTGCCACAAGTGCCAGGTGCTCTCGTTCGCGGGCGGCGCCGCGCTCGGCGCCTGCCAGGGCGGTGGACAGCACGATCATGCCGGCAGTGGCAACTACACCCTCGTGAGCACGGGCAACGGCGGCAAGGGGCAGCCTAACTGGCGCTGGTGCGGCAAGTGCCAGGCCATCACGTTCGCCGGCAGTGCCACCCCAGGCGCGTGCGCCGGCGGCGGCGTGCACGACCACACCGGCAGCAACAACTACGTGCTGACCAATGACTTCGAAGACAGCGCGGCGAATCGCGCCGCCCTCGAGATGGCGCAGCGCTCGTTGGGCGGCAACCGCAACTTCGGGCCGACGCCGCTGTACATCCTGGGCCACAACACCAACACGAAGGCCGAGATGCTGGCCGCGCTGGCCCAGGGCGCGAATGGGCTCGAGATCGACGTGACTGCCTACGCCAAGCGCCCCGGGCAGTTGTGCATCGGACACATCGGCATCATGGGCAACGGGGCCGCGGACGACGACGCGCCGTCGCTGGAAAGCTTTCTCGACATGGTGCATTCGATCGCCAAGTCGAACCCGGCGCTCGCGCTCGTGATGTTCGACGTCAAGCCGCCCGCGTCGGCGCCGCAACATGGCCAGGTACTGATGGACGCGGTGCGCCAGCGCCTGACCCACGACCTGCCGATGAACATCATCTACTCGGTCTCGGACGTGACGACCGAGCATCCCGACCGCCTCAACGGCACGTCGATCTTCAACACCATCCACGCCGAGCTCGGCCCGCGAGAGGGCTGCATGCTGGACGGCGACTCCAACTTCGGCGGCGTGCGCGACTACTTCAACAGCCTGTCGCTGGGGCGCTGGGGCTACGGCAACGGCACGTCGTTCGGCCTCTCCGACCAGGGCGCGACGAACTACCGCACGCCCATCGAGCAGGCCTGCGCCACGCGCGAGGCGCACGGCCAGCCCAACTTCGTCGACGCCTGGACGATCAACTCCGTCGACAACCTGCTGATCTACCTGCGCCTGGGTATCAACGCGATGATCTGCGACGCCGACGGCATCGCTCGCACGAAGCTGATGCTCGCGCTGCCGGAATTCGCGCCGCGCTACCGGATGGCCGGCCGCTTCGACAATCCGCAGGCGCCCGATCGCTTCGGCTATGCGCTGATCGTCAAGACCTCGGTCGGTGGCAGCGCCGGCACGGACTCCGACATCACCTTCACGCTCACCGGCGCCAACGGCTCGTCATCGACGGTGGTCGACACGAACTACAACGCGCGCATGGAGTCGGGCCAGACCAACTTCGTCGTGCTGTTCAGCCGCGACCTGGGCGCGCTGCAGTCGGTGACCGTGCAGAGCGACCAGAAGAAGAGCGGCTCCGGTTGGGATCTCGGCACGATCACCGTGGAGAGCTTCCGCTACGGCGGCCCGCACAAGACCGCGACGTTCAACGTCACGATCGACAAGACCGCGCCGGTGACGCGCAACCTGGTCTAGTTCGCGACGGTCTCGCACGCCGCATCGGGATGCGGCGTGCGCTCACCCCTCGTACGCCGCCAGCCGCCTTTGCTCGTCCGGCGTGAACAACCGGTTGCGCAGCGCGCTCATCGCCTCGGCGCGCTCCGCGTCGCCGCCCGGCGCAGCCAGCACGGTGCCGCGTTGCGCCTGGTACGTCGCGATGCGCGCCTTCCACGTGGCCTCGTCGCGGTCGACCTCAGCCAGCCGGTTCGCGGCCTCGGGCGACACTGCAGCGGCGCGCATGCGGTAGACGTCGTCCTCGCTGCCGCCCTGGGCGCGGATCTTCTGTGCGGCATCCTCCAGGCGGACGACGGCCAGCGGTGCCTCGCGTTCCGCGCGCACGCTCACGGGCAGGCGCGCGTCGAGCGCAGCCAGCCGCTCGCGACGCTGGGCCGCGTCGAGGGCGGGATCCTGTTCGATGTCCATGCGCGCGAGCGCGGCCGAGGCCTCGGCGTCCTGCGGCGCGAACAGCGCCTGTGATTCGGCACCGGTGAAAAACGTGGCGCGCAGTGCCAGCATCATGCGCAGGCCGGCGCGCAGCATGTCGACACTGCGGCCCGTCGCCTTCGTGGGGCGTTGGTCCTTCAGCGCCGTCTTGAACTGCAGGTAGCGGCCGAACAGATCCTTGGCCTGGCGGGCAGCGAGCGGGTTCAGGCGGCCGTCGAGGTCGCGTCCGACGTCGGCCCGGATCGCGTCCAGTGGGCGTTCGCCAACTGTCGTCAGCCAGTAGTCGAACAGGCGGATCAACGCCGGGTCGAGCACCAGCGACTGGTCGGCCGCGGCCGTGGCGGTACCGTCGGGCGTGGTGCCGGCGAGCGACGAGACCGGAGCCGGTTTCGCATCGCTCGCCGGGGCAGGATCGACCACGTAGGTGCCCCTCACGGGCAAGCCTTGCAGGCCGATCACGACCAATGCCATCGCGGCCACCACGCCCACGACCCATGTCATGGGGAGCCGGTGGGCGCGCATCTCACAGCCCCGCGTTCTTCAGGCGGTTGGCCTGGTTGCGGAACAGGCTCTTCGGGTCGACCTCGAACCAGTTGACGATGCCGGCGGTCTGGTTGACCTCGTCCAGATGGTTCATGCCGTAGTTGTCGCGGATCACCGTGCCCAGGTGGCTGCTGCACGAGCCGACGAGGCCGTCGTTCTTCGCGCCGCTGTAGACCAGGGCGGTCAGCGCCAGCGCCGGGTCGAGCGGATCCAGCGCGTTGGTGTACGGCTGTGCGCCGCTCCACGAGTAGTAGCGCACGCCGTTGGACGCGACCGCCGGGCCCGAGCCGCACGACGACGTCGGCAGGCCTTCCGGATGCGCCTTGTTGAACTTGGCCATGCCCGCGGTCGACAACGAGTTGAGTGCCGCCGACGAGTTCTGCGATGCGTTGTTGCCCGAGATCAGTCCGAACACGGACGCGAAGCCGTTGATGACGCTGGACACGACCGTGCGCGACAGCGAGCCCGACGGCAGCGTGCCATTGAGCGCGTCGGCCAGCGCCGCGCCCTGGTTCGGACCCGCGATGCTGGTGACCGAGGCGACCAGGTCGGGCGCCACCGATGCGACGTAGCGCACGGTCGGGCCGCCATGGCTATGGCCGATCAGGTTGACCTTGGACGCGCCGGTGACGGCCAGCACCTGCTTGACGTAGGTGAGCAGCTGCTCCCCGCGCACTTCGGTGCTGTTGGCCGCCGCGACCTGCGCGACATAGACCTTGGCGCCGTTGGAGCGCAGGTCGCCGGGGATGCCATAGAAGTATTCCAACGGCCCGATGTGGTCGAAGCCGAACAGCCCGTGCACGAGGATGATCGGGTACTTGGTCTGCGCATAGCCGGTGGCCCACGAGGGAAGCGCGCAGAAGGCGAGCATGGCCACGGTGAGCCACTTCAGGAAAGTCTTGTTCATTTGCGGTTGTCTCCGTCAATCGTTGAGTTGGCAGGAGCCGGTGCACGACTCCCGATCAGGTGGCATGGCGAACGTGCAGACGCACGCTTCCAGCCGAACCCTCCAGGTTCGATCTAAGTCGAATCAAGTCTCAACTGAGGCGCTGGATGCCGGGCCCGAACAGCGGTGGCTCGGGCGGAGGGCGTCGTGGCATGGGTAGCACTGCGGATAGGCAGCGGGCGCAGACGAGTCGAACATCGCGTTCGAACCCCGCAGCCTCAGTGAGATCGATCCTACTGAGTGCGGCGGCGCGTCGTCTGTCATCGATTTGCTTTTTGAAAAGGGAAGACCCTATGGCACGCCTCACGGCCGCTCAACGGCAGACGATGCTCGACAGCCCGTGGTTCGGCAAGCTGGCGACAGCCCCGCGCGACGAGGCGCTCGATGTCGCCACGCTGCGCCACCTCAACGAAGGCGAGGTGATCTACGCCAAGGATCGGCCGGCCGATGCCTGGTACGGCATCCTCGCCGGCGCGATCCGCCTGGGCGCCAGCGGGCCCGACGGTCGCCAGGGCCTGCTCACCTTCCTGGCGCCCGGTGCATGGTTCGGCGACACCTCGCTGTTCGACCAGATGCCACGCCCGCACGACGCGATTGCCCATTGCACGACGACGCTGCTGGCCGTCTCGGCCGCGCAGTTCGAAGGCCTGCTCGAGCGCTACCCGGTGCTGTATCGCAGTTTCGTCGACCTGTTCTGCCAGCGATCGCGGCTGATGTTCCTGGCGCTCGAGGCCTGGACGGCGTTCTCACTGGACGAGCGCCTCGCGATGCACCTGGTGCACTTGGCCAACGGCCACGGCCTGCGCGACGGCGCCGACGTCGCGATCAACCTGCATCTGCCGCAGGAGCAACTGGCGCAGTTGCTGGGCGTCACGCGCCAGCGCATCAGCCAGATCCTGCACGAGTGGGAGCGCCTCGGGCGCGTGCATGTGCGCTACGGGCGCGTGGTGCTCGACGGCATCTGGTTCGCGAGCAATCCCACCGGGCCGCACCTGCATTCGGTGCCGCTCGCGAGCCTCCCCGCGGCGCACTGACCACCCCTCGTCCGGCAGGTACGCCGTCCACTCCCCCGAGAGGAGCGGACGGCTTGCTCCGGAGCGGCCAAGCGCGGCGCCCTCTGTGGCGTCAGTACGCGCGCAGCGGCTCCAGTGTCATGTGCTCCAGTTGCTCGCGCAGTTGCGTCGTCTGCTGGTCCCAGTACGCCGGCGTGCCGAACCACGGGAACGCGGCGGGGAAGGCCGGGTCGTCCCAGCGGTCGGCGATCCACGCGCTATGGTGGATCATGCGCAGCGCGCGCAGTGGCTCGATCAGTGCGAGCTCGGCCACATTGAAGTCCATGAATGCGCGATAACCATTCAATACGTGGGACAACTGGCCCTGCATCGCGTCGCGATCGCCGGACAGCAGCATCCACAGGTCCTGCACCGCCGGGCCCATGCAGGCATCGTCGAGGTCGACGAACAGCGGGCCGGCGAAGTCGCCTTCCTCGCGCCACAGGATATTGCCGGGATGGCAGTCGCCGTGCAGGCGGATCAGGCGCAGCGGGCCGGCGGCGTCGAAGGCTTGACGCGCGGCGTCGACGGACTGCTTCGCGACGTCGAGCCACGTTGCCGATTGCGCGCGGGTCAGAAGGTCGCTCTGTTCTACGCGCGCGATCGCCTGGGTGCCGTAGGTGTCGCAGTCCAGCGTGCGGCGATGCTCGAACGGCCGGCGCGCGCCGACCGTGTGCAACCGGCCCAGCAGCCGGCCCAGCCATGCGAGCGTGTGCGGGTTCTCGAGCTCGGGCGCGCGTCCCGCGCGCCGCGGCGCGACGCCGAATCGGTACACAGGATAGGGCGTGCGGTCGCTTTCGTCATTTTCATCCGGGTCGACTGCGGGCTGCCAGTGGCCCAATGTCGGCGGATCGCCGACCAGGCCCAGCGCCGGATTGGCATACGGCGAGTCGAGCACCAGCGGCGCGGCGATAGGCAGGTCGTCGGCCTCCAGTTCGCGGGCGAACTGATGTTCCTCGAGGAGTTGCGCGTCGTTCCAGCGCTTGGGTCGATAGAACTTCGCGACGACGGCGTCGCCGCCTTCGAGTGCCGCCTGCACGACACGGTTCTCGTACGAGTTGAGCTGGATCAGTCCGCCGGTGATGGGAAATCCCGCCGCGGCCAGCGCGTCCAGCATCTGGTGCGGCGTGAGGCGGGCGTACGGGGCGCGGTCTGCGAAGGCTGTCATGGGGCCATGGTACGTGGCCCGCGGCGTGCTACTTGCGGGAGCCGATTTCGAGCACGGTATCCATCTGCCGGGCGCCCTGCTTGAACTGGTAGTCCATCTCTCCGAGCTGCTCCTCGACGTGCCCCGCCAGGTGCGAGGCGAAGTTCTCGGGTGGCAGGCGCAGGTGGGCCTCGGCGTCGACGCCAGTGCGCTCGATGGTCGCGCCAGCGTTGCGCACGATGCGCAGCATGGCGACGTTTTCGGACAGCGCGTGGATCACGATGGTGTCGACGCCGCGATTGCGCGCGCGCAGCACCGCGTGGTCGAACAGGCGCGCGCCGTACCCGCGTCCGCGGCCGCGCACGGCCACAGACACGCCGAATTCGGCGGCGCTGGGGCGCTCCGGCTCGATGTCCACCGACGGCTCGTAGGCCAGGTGGGCGAGGGCGATCAGCTCGAGGCGGCGGTTGAACACGCCGAAGATCTCGTCACGTTCGAACGCGATGCGTTCTACGTAGCGGCGGATCTGGTCGTCGGCCGCGGCGTAGCCGAAGCGCAGGTAGCGGTCGGAGGTGTCCAGCGCCAGCAGGTGCGCCAGGATGCGCGGGCGGTGGCGGGCGGACAGCGAACGGATCGGCACCCAGCCGAACACGCGCGGGTGCAGCGGCAGCGGGGCCGGAATCGTTTCCGGGCCCAGGCTGTCGGAGAAATGATGGTCTTGCGGAATCTCGGACGAGGTGTCGCCCATGACGAAGTCCTAAGTGTTTACCCGAAATTACTGTACACGGATTGCTCGACTCGTGCCGGCGGCATTGCTGCGTTGCAGCATGCTTATTTCGGGCTTCGAGGGCCGCATCCACCGGGCATCCAGGCCCTCCGTCGAGCTCCGGAATCCGGCAATCGGACCAATCCAGGGAACCCAGTCTAGTCCTGTCGGCGCTGCCGTGCCGCGGCGTTTGGAGTCCGGACAGAGACGGACTAGGCGATTTCCCGGGCCTGTGCGATACTCGTGGGCTTCCCGTTTTGCGGCGGGGTGAATGCACTTGGGGGACCAGTCGTGCTTGGGAGACCAGGCGTGCCTGGGTGACCAGGTCAAGAAGATGTCGGATTCGTTCCGGTTCGAGAGGTTGCCAGTCATGAGCAGCGCCGAGAACCACCCGAACGGGCCCGGAGCGTTCGAACAGCCGCGTTTCAATCTCTAAAAGAGAACACTCATGAAAACCTTCAGCGCCAAGCCGGCCGAAGTGGTGCACGAGTGGTTTGTGATCGACGCCACCGACAAGGTGCTCGGACGTGTTGCCAGTGAAGTGGCACTCCGACTGCGCGGCAAGCACAAGCCCATCTACACGCCCCACGTCGACACTGGTGACTTCATCGTCATCGTCAACGCCGACAAGATCCGCGTCACGGGCAACAAGGCCGAGCAAAAGACGTATTACCGTCACTCTGGCTACCCGGGCGGCATCTACGCGACCAAGTTCAAGGACATGCAGGCCAAGCACCCTGGCCGCGCCATCGAGAAGGCCGTCAAGGGCATGCTTCCGAAGGGTCCGCTGGGCTACGCGATGATCAAGAAGCTGAAGGTCTATGCCGGTGGTACCCACCCGCACGCCGCTCAGCAGCCCAAAGCGCTGGAAATCTAAGGAGCCGCGATGATCGGTAATTGGAACTACGGCACGGGCCGCCGCAAGTCGTCCGTCGCACGCGTCTTCATGAAGAAGGGTGATGGCAAGATCCTCGTCAACGGCAAGACCGTCGACGACTATTTTGGCCGCCAGACCTCGATCATGGTCGTCAAGCAACCGCTGATGCTCACGAACAACGAACTCACGTTCGACATCAAGGTGAACGTGCACGGCGGCGGTGAATCCGGCCAGGCCGGTGCGATCCGCCACGGCATCACCCGTGCGCTGATGGACTACGACATGGCGCTCAAGCCTGATCTCAGCCGCGCCGGTTTCGTCACGCGTGATGCGCGTGAAGTCGAGCGCAAGAAGGTCGGCCTGCACGGCGCTCGCCGTCGCAAGCAGTTCAGCAAGCGCTAAACTGCAGCATCCGGAACGCGCTGGTCGCGTTCCAGGTCTTGCCTCCACAAGGGCCGCTCTCCAGCGGCCCTTCGTGTTTCTGGCTCGCACTTGCAACCCCTTACCCCGGGTAAGTTTCATGCGCTGGAAGCTGCTAAGACGTCGTCTGTCCACGCCCCGTGTCACGGTGCGCCGCCATTTGCCCTGGCCCATCCGCTGGCTCAGTGGGGCACTGGTTCTGGGCTTCTCCGCAGCGCTCGCCTTGTGGGCGTTCGAGACGGGCAAGGACCTGGCGGGCCTCGACCGCAGCGCCAAGGCCGAGCTCACGCGGCTGCGCGCCGAGCAGTCTGATCTCAAGGAAGAGCGCGACAAGGCGCAGGCGCTGGCCAACACGGCCGACAGCCTGCTCAAGACCGAGCAGGCCGCGGAAAACCAGTTGGCCGCCCAACTGCGCCAGAGCGAAGCCGACAAGCTCGCGCTCAAGGCCGACCTCGGCTTCTTCCAGCAACTCATCCCGCAAGGCGGTGGCACGCCCGAGGGCCTGACCGTGCGCGGCTTCCAGGTGCAGGTCGCCGCACCTGGACACGTCCGTTACCAGCTCCTGGTGATGCAGGGCGGGCGCAACGCCGTACAGTTCAACGGTCGCTACGAGCTCACGCTCAGCGGCACGCTCGACGGCCAGCCATGGACGTCACCGCCTTCGGGCACGATCCAGTCGCTTCAGGTTAAGCAATACGCGCGCGTCGAGGGGATGGTCAATTGCCCGCCTCTGGCCGTGGTAAAAAGCGCTCAGGTCAAGGTCACCGACGCGGGCGGCGCAGTACGCGCACTGCAGACGCTCAGGCTCTAGAGTCCGCCGAGCGGGACAATTGCAGCCACACAAGAACGATCGTCCGGGCCGCATGCATGAGGGCGCTGCGGAAGCATCAATAGTGGAGTTCGACCATGTTCTTCAAAAGCAAGAAGCAGCCCGCCATCCGTAGCCTGATCGGCGAAGGCACCCAGGTCCATGGCGAGCTGCGTTTCGACGCCGGCCTGCGCATCGACGGCGAAGTGCTCGGCGATGTCATCGCCACGGATCCCTCCAGCCTGCTGGTCATCAGCGAGAACGCCCGTGTCCAGGGCAAGGTGATGGCCGGGCACGTGATCATCAACGGCCAGATCCACGGCCCGGTCGTCGCGACCATGCTGCTGGAACTGCAGCCCAAGGCGCGCATCATCGGCGACGTCCACTACGAGGCCCTTGAAATGCACCAGGGTGCCACCATTGACGGTCAGATGAAGCACGTCGCGGGCGGCGAGGCCGAGGGCGAGCGCCCGTTGCTCAAGCTGGCGGCGGCCAACGAAGGTTGAATTCCGTGGCGCTTTGCGCCACTGGAGCAGGGTAAAAGCCCACAGTCGCCCAAGTCGTGCCCCTTTGTGGCCCAATAGAGCCAGTACCGAATTCGCAAGGATCACCATGAGCGCCGTCGCAGAACTGTCCCCCGTCACCTCCGAGATGCCTGGCCCGCTGGTCTTCACTGACAGCGCCGCCGCCAAGGTCAAGGAACTGGTCGACGAGGAAGGCAACCCCGAGCTGAAGCTGCGCGTTTTCGTGCAAGGCGGCGGCTGCTCCGGCTTCCAGTATGGTTTCACGTTCGACGAGGCCGTTGCCGAGGACGACACGCAGATGAGCAAGAACGGCGTCACTTTGCTGATCGACGCCATGAGCCTGCAATACTTGGCCGGCGCCGAGATCGACTACAAGGAAGACCTGCAGGGCGCCCAGTTCGTCATCAAGAACCCGAACGCCACCAGCACTTGCGGCTGCGGTTCGAGCTTCTCGGCCTGAGCCCCCGGCTTTGGCCAACAACGGCGCCTGCGGGCGCCGTTCTTGTTTCTAGGCCGGATACAACGCACCCAGCACGCGCAGCCCCGCCGCCCCGGTGACGCCCGGATGGTTGCCCGGCCGACGCTCGCAAAACTGGCGTGCCAGCCAGGCGAACGCCGCGGCCTCGACCTGCATCGCCGGCAAACCGGCGGTGTCGGTGGCCGCCACCGACAGGCCCGGCCAAAGCGCTGCCAATCGGCGTATCAGCGCGCCGTTGAGCGCACCGCCGCCGCACACGAGTAGCTCGCGGGTGTCCGGTGCGGACGAGCGCAGGGCGTCGATTGCGCTGCGGGCGGTGAGCTCCAGCAGGGTTGCCTGCACGCTGGCAGGCTCGGCGGTCGTGCCCCTGAGGTGACCGCCCAGCCAGTCCCAATTGAAGAGGTCGCGGCCGGTGCTCTTTGGCGGCGTCTTGTGGAAATAGGGGTCGGCGATCATTCGACTGAACATACCGACGTTGACCCGGCCAGTCTCGGCCCAGCGGCCATCATCGTCGTAGGCCGCACCAGTGTGAAGTCGACACCAGTAGTCCATCAGCGCATTGCCCGGACCTGTATCAAAACCACCAATCATCGAACTGTGAGTAGGCGCTGACTCATCCGTGGCCGGCAGGAGCGTGAGGTTGGCGATGCCGCCGATGTTGAGGATCGCGCGCGGCACGGCGGCGGCGAAGACGTCGCGGTGGAAGGCGGGCACGAGCGGTGCGCCCTGGCCACCGGCGGCGACGTCGCGGCTGCGGAAGTCGCAGACGACGTCGATGCCGCAGCACTCGGCGAGCAAGGCGGCGTTGTTGAGCTGCAGCGTGAAGCCGGTGCCGTCGAATTCGCCTGGCCGGTGGCGCACGGTCTGCCCGTGCGAGCCGACGGCACGCACTGCGCCCGGTTCGAGGCCAGCCTTGTTGAGTAAGTGTGTAACCACTTCGACCTGCAGTCTCGCCAACGCATTGGCGGCCAGCGCCGCGCGTTGCAGCTCGTCGGGGCCACTCGTGTTGAGCGCCAGCAACTCGGCGCCGAGTGCGGGCGGCATCGCGATGTGGGCGTCGGCCACCACGTGCAGGCCGGTGCGCATGTCGGCGTCGAAATCGAGCAGCACGCCGTCGACGCCGTCCAGGGACGTGCCGCTCATCAAGCCGATGTAGAGGGTCATGAAATGAAAACGCGCCGGGTTCGTCTTGGCGAACGCGGCGCGTCGGTGTTCGAGAAAGAGGGCTTCAGTCTACGCGGGCGGGCTGGGCGCCCAGCGACTCGGCGACCGCCAGTTCCGACTTCAGCGTGCCGACCATCGCCGTGAAACGCGGCCGCGAGGCGTTGTCCAGCGTGAGCGTCTCGGCTGACTTGGCGATCGTCAGGGGATCCTTGACGACGCCGGCGACGCGGAACTCGAAATGCAGATGCGGCCCGGTGGCCCAGCCCGTCATGCCGACGTTGCCGATCTGTTCGTCCTGGGTGACGCGTTCGCCGCGGGTCACGCCGATCTTGCTGAGGTGGGCGTAAACCGTCATGCGGTTGTCCGAGTGCTGCACCTGGACGACGTTGCCGTAGCCGTTCTGCTGTCCGGCGAAGGCCACGATGCCGTCCCCGACCACGTGCACCGGGGTGCCGATCGGCGCGCCGTAGTCGACGCCTTCGTGGCGCTTCCACTCCTTGAGGATCGGGTGGAAGCGCATCGAGAAGCCGGACGTGATGCGGGAGAACGCCAGCGGGCTGGCCAGGAAGGCGCTGTGCTTGCTGCGACCGCTCAGGTCGAAGTAAGCGCCCTTGCCGTTGGCGTCGGCGAACCACACCGACGAATACGGGTGGCCGGCGTTGACGAACTCCGCAGCCAGCACGCGGCCGGCGCCCTGGTTCCATGTGACCGGCTCGCCGTCGGCGGTGAGCGCCTCGTAGACGACGCTGAAAGTGTCGCCCTTGCGCAGTTCGCGGTGGAAGTCGATGTCGGTGGAGAACATCTCGGCCATCTGCGTGGCGATCGGGTCGGGCACGTTGGCGTCGTCGGTGGCCGCGTACAGCGAGGTGCGCACGACGCCGGTGGCCAGTCGCGTGGTGGTGCCCATCGGCAGCGTCTCCAGCGTGCTGGCGAAGCCGTGTTCGTCGCGCGCGATCGTCAGGCGCGAGAAATGGGTTGAAAACTGGTCGTCGCGCTCGGCCGGATAGCGCGCGACGAGCGCGGTCACCTTGCCGGTGTCGTCGGTGGTTGCCGAGATCAGCTTGCCCGTGCGGCCCTGCCACAGCTTGCGTGACAGCAGGTCGGATTGCAGGAACGCGTTGAGCTGGTCGTCGGAGACGCCCAGGCGCTTGGTGAGCGTGTTGGCGGTGTCGTTGGCGCGGGTGACGTCGCTGCGGGACAGGATCAGGCGCTGCGCCGCCAGGGCGTCGAGCTGCGCGTCGATGTTCTCGGGCGTGAAGTTCTCGACGATGAGGCGTTTCGGCAGCGCGGATGCGTCCGGCGCCATCGGCGCGATGCCGAAAGCGGTGCCGGCCAGGACCGCCAGGACGCTGACGGTGCCGGCGGCGAGCCGACGGGGGTGGGTGTGGCCCCAGTTCGCGATGCGACCGAGAAACGAATGGACGGCGGTCTCGACCGCCTTTTCGGCTTGGCTCAGGGAATCCAACGACAGCTTCCAGCGGGGAGAGCGCGGGCCCGGCGATTGCCGTTACCTTGCTCCGGTTTCAAGAATCCGCACCCTGGCAGGTCGTGCCTGCGTGTGCGCGCTTAGAATCAGGCGGATTTTTCGATGAAGTTGTCGACAAAAGACGACATATGCTTCGAAACCCCCAGCTTTCGCTCGCTGAGTCGGCTGCCGTGTGGTACCGCGGAAGACGCCCTGCGCGAGCGACTATAGCAGTGACAAGTCAAGCTGACCCCCCAAAAGGGGGTGCTTTACAGTCTCTCTTACAAGCCTTGCAAGTCCGAACGCCTCGCCAGCAGGCGAGACCGGACGGGCCAGGTCGTGCCGCCGACTGCCTTTTTCCATGCCGATGACTCCTCCGCCGACCCCCGCCCAACCGTCCGACCGCGTCCTCGAAGCGATGCAGATCAGCCTGCGCGGCTGCGACGAACTGCTGCCCCAGGCCGACTGGCTCAAGAAGTTGATGCGCTCGGAAGCCACAGGCCAGCCGCTGCGCATCAAGCTGGGGCTGGATCCGACGGCGCCGGACATCCACATCGGCCACACCGTGGTGCTCAACAAGATGCGCCAGCTCCAGGATCTGGGGCACACCGTCATCTTTCTGATCGGCGACTTCACGTCGCTGATCGGCGACCCGTCCGGACGCAACAACACGCGCCCGCCGCTGACCCACGAGCAGATCAAGGCCAACGCCGAGACCTATTACAAGCAGGCGAGCCTGGTGCTCGATCCGGCCCGCACGGAGATCCGCTACAACAGCGAGTGGAGCGACCCGCTGGGCGCTCGCGGCATGATCCAGCTGGCCGCCAAGTACACCGTCGCCCGGATGATGGAGCGTGACGACTTCACCAAGCGCTTCGCGGCGCAGACGCCCATCAGCGTGCACGAATTCCTGTACCCGCTGATGCAGGGCTACGACTCGGTGGCGCTCAGGAGCGACCTCGAGCTCGGCGGCACCGACCAGAAGTTCAACCTGCTGGTGGGCCGCCACCTGCAGCAGGAGTACGGCCAGGAGCCGCAGTGCATCTTGACGATGCCGCTGCTGGAGGGCCTGGACGGCGTCGAGAAGATGTCGAAGTCCAAGAACAACTACGTGGGCATCGCCGAGGCGCCGAACGACATGTACGCCAAGGTCTTGAAGATCAGCGACGTGCAGATGTGGAAGTGGTACACGTTGCTGAGCTTCCGCCCGGAGTCCGAGATCGCCAAGCTGAAGACCGAAGTCGAAGGTGGTCGCAACCCGAAGGACGTCAAGGTGATGCTCGCCAAGGAGATCACTGCGCGCTTCCATTCCGCTGCGGATGCCGACAGGGCGGAGCAGTGGTTCGAAGACAAGGCCAAGGGCGGCATCCCCGACGACATCAACGAGGTGAGCGTGTCCGGCGCGCCCCTCGGCATTGCAGCCCTGTTGAAGCAAGCGGGCCTTGTCGAGTCGAATGGGGAAGGCAATCGCCTGATCGACGGCGGGGGCGTCAGGATCGACCAGGTTGTGATCAGCGACAAGGCGCTGAAGGTCGACGCGGGCACCTACGTGCTGCAGATCGGGCGCCGGAAGTTCGCGCGCGTGACGCTGACGCCCTGATCGTTTCCTCTGCAGTCAGCCGAGTGAAGCCGACGCGAAGCGTTGCGCTCAACGCGGCTCGCGGCGGCGTCCGTCGTCCTCGACGACTTCGCCGTCTTCCTTCGTGAATCGGCGCAGGGGGCCGACCGGCAGCAACTCCAGCACGAGTTCGGACGGCCGGCACAACGCCGTGCCGAGCGCTGTCTCCACGATCGGCCGATTCATCAGCACCGGGTGTTGCTCGATGAAGCCCAGGAGCTGCTCGTCCGTCCAGGCGGGGTTGCCGAGGTCGAGCGCGGCGAATGGCGTTCCCTTCTCGCGCAGGATCTGGCGCACGTCGATGCGCATGGCCGCGAGCAGCGATCGCAGGCGCTCGCGGGAGGGCGGCGTCTTCAGGTACTCGACCACCGTGGGCACGATCCCGGCGTGGCGGATCAGCGCCAGCGTGTTGCGCGACGTGCCGCAGGCGGGGTTGTGGAAGATCGTGACATCAGGCATTGGAAGGTTCCTGGATCGGCGCCGGATCGCGAGGGTGGCCGAGGGCGCTGCTGGCGAGCAGGGCCAGCGCGGTGCCGGCCAGCTCCGCCAGCACGAACGCCGGAACGCAGGACGGTGCGATCCCGGCAAAGGTGTCGCTCAGCATGCGCCCGAACGCGGCGGCGGGATTGGCGAAAGACGTGGAGGCCGTGAACCAGTAGGCTGCAGCGATGTAGGCGGCGACCATGGCGGCTGCGCGCGGCGCTGGCGCCCGCAGCACGACCAGCACCAGGCCGAAGGTCGCGATGACCTCGGCGAGCCACTGGCCCGCGCCCGAGCGCAGATGGGTCGAGACCTGCAGGAGCCTCAGGTCGAACATGGCATGGGCCAGCCAGGTGCCAAGCACGGCGCCCAGCAACTGTGCCGCGATGGTGCCCGGTACCTGCCGCCAGGCCAGTTTGCCGCGCCAGGCCAGCGCCAGCGTCACGACGGGATTGAAATGCGCGCCGCTGACCGGGGCAAGCAATTCGATCAGGACGTACAAGCCCGCCGCGGTGGCGAGCGTGTTGGCGAGCAACGCGATTGCTGCGTTCCCGTTCGCCAGGCGCTGCGCCATGACACCGGAGCCGACCACCATGCACAGCAGCAGCGCCGTGCCGAGCGACTCGCCCAGGATTCGCTGCTGCAACCTCATCGCGTCAGCAGCACGAAGCCGTCGGCGCGCCCGTGACCGGGACACCGATCGGCTTGCCGCGCGGCGCTTGGCCGGCGCAGCAGGCGGCGGCCTGTTCCTGGCCGCTCGACGTCTTGTCGCTGAACACCGGGATGTTGCCCAGGGTATGGAACTGTTCCCACGCGATGCCTTGCGGATCGGTGACCCAGTACTTGTCGCTGCGAGCGTAGCAACACGTGGTCTCGCCCACGTCCAGCAGCGACATGTCGGCGGCTTCAGCCTGCGCTTTCAGCGCCGCGAGTTCTTCCTCGGTGTCGGTCTGGATGCCGAGGTGATCCACGCCCAGCTTGTCGCCGCGGGTCGAGATCGCGAAGTTGATGCGCGGATCCTCCAACATCCATTTGGCGTAGTCGCCTTCGACGCGCGTGGGCTCGACGGCGAACATCTTCGAGTAGAAGGCGATGCTGGCCTGCAGGTCTTCGACATGGGCGTGGACGTGGAATCGCTTCATGGCAGTCTCCGGTGGGTGAGGATCAGCAGCCGCAGGCTGCGTCGGGTGTTGCGACGGCGCAGGCGGCGCCGGCGCAGCAGTTGTCGGTGAGGAAAGTGATCAGCGCATTCATCCGGTCATACGCGGCCCGGTAGATGAGGTTGCGCCCGTCGCGCTCCTGCGAGACGAGGTCGGCGTGGATCAGCTCCTTCAGGTGGAACGACAGGGTCGTGGCGCTGGTGTCCAGCGCGGCTGCCATGACACCTGGTGTCAATCCACCCTGGCCCACGACCACCAGCGCGCGGAACACGCGCAGGCGCAGCGGGTGGGCGAGGGCGGCCAGCGCCCGGATGGTGTCGTCTTCTTGCATATTTCAACAATACTTGAAATATAGAAGGATGGCAAGCTTTCGAAGCGACGAAGCTTGGGCGCGGCAGGTTCACTAAACTGGCGCCATGACGATCCCGATTCCCGCCAGCGCCACGCTGGACACGCTGCTGCAACGCGCCGACCGCCTCCTGGCCCGCCTCGAGGGCTTGTTGCCCGTGCCCGCCGCCGAGCCCGACTGGGCCGCGTCGATCGCATTCCGCTATCGCAAGCGCGCGCACGGCGCGTTCGGCGCGAGCACGCACGGGGGCGTGCTGGAGCCGGTGCGCCACGTGGCGCCGATCGTGCTGGACAACCTCAAGGAGGTCGACGCCCAGAAGGCGCGCCTGCGCGCCAATACCGCGCAGTTCGTGGCTGGCCGCTCGGCCAACAACGTGCTGCTGACAGGCGCGCGCGGTACCGGCAAGAGCTCGTTGATCAAGGCCTGCCTGCACGAGTTCGCGCCGCAGGGCCTGCGGCTGATCGAGGTCGACAAGGCCGACCTCGTCGACCTGCCGGACATCGCCGCACTGATCGAGGGCCGGCCCGAGCGCTTCATCGTCTACTGCGACGACCTGAGCTTCGACGAGGGCGAAGCCGGCTACAAGGCGCTCAAGTCGATGCTGGACGGCACGATCTCGGCGTCCTCCGACAACGTGCTGGTCTACGCGACTTCCAACCGCCGCCACTTGCTGCCCGAGCAGATGAAGGACAACCTGGCCGCCACGCACGACGAGGACGGCGAACTGCATCCGGGCGAGGCGATCGAGGAGAAGATCTCGCTGTCCGAGCGCTTCGGGTTGTGGATCAGCTTCTACCCGTTCAGCCAGCCCGAGTACCTGGCCATCGTCGGCCAGTGGCTGCGCCATTTCGGCATCGACGACGTGGCGACCGCGTCGCTGCGTGCGGAGGCGCTCGTGTGGGCGCTGGAGCGTGGCTCGCGCTCGGGTCGCGTCGCGTACCAGTTCGCGCGCGATCGCGCGGGTCGCGTTGGCGCGGGAGACGCGGCATGAACCAGCCGGTCACCGTCATCATCGATTCGCCCGACGCGCCGTCTCACTACGGAGAGCGCCCGATCACCGAGGTCGCCGTCGGCGTGCTGGTCGACGCGCAGGGGCGTTTCCTGCTGACCTCGCGCCCCGCGGGCAAGGTCTACGCGGGCTACTGGGAGTTTCCGGGCGGCAAGCTGGAGGCCGGCGAGACGGTGGAGCGGGCGCTGCGGCGCGAACTGCACGAGGAGATCGGCATCACGATCGCCACCGCGCAGCCCTGGCAGGTGCTGATGATGGACTACCCGCACGCCCGCGTTCGCCTGAACTTCTGCAAGGTGTTCGCGTGGACCGGTGAGTTCGAGATGCGCGAGCGCCAGCAGATGGCGTGGGAGACGCTGCCGGTGCAAAGCGTGCCGGTGCTGCCCGGCACGATTCCCGTGCTCGAATGGTTCGCTCAGGAGCGTGGCTTCGAGGGTGCCACGCACCGCGGCTGACGCGACGCGCGGCCGCGCCTGCTCAGCGTGAGAACAGCTGGATCAGGCCGTCGACCGGCGTGCCGGGCTTGCCCGCCACCACTGCCAGCGGGCCTTCCTGCGCGAGCCACACGACGGCGGCCGGGTTGCCGAGCGAGCTCTCGGTGAGGCCGGCGGGGGCGCCAGTCGCGACGGTCAGCGAACCCGCCAGCGTGACGGGCGCGCCGCCGTAGGGCTGCAAGGTTTCGAGGAGGGACGCGCTGGCCGGCGCCAGGCCCAGCGTGCCCCAGCGTCCCAGGGTGTCGCCGCCCACCAGGGTCGAGGCGACCGGGCCGGCGACGGCCGGCAGGCCGATCGCGAAGATGCGCCCGGTGCCCGCCGCTTCGGCGCGCAGGAGCACTTGCGTGTCGCCTGCGCGCGCGACGCGGAACTGCACATACTCGTTGTGCACGGAATCAATGGCCAGGAACGATCCCTCGGACGCGGCGAGGTAGTAGTCGTGAATCGAGGCTGCCGGGCACTTGGCGAGCGAGAAGGCCTCGGCGTTGACACACACCTTCATCGACGTGCCGAGCATGCTGGCGGCGTGGACCCGCGTCACGGTATTGCCGTCGGCCAGGATCTCGCGCTCGAACATGGTGAACTCGCGGCTGTCCAACCCGTTCGTGGCGGTGATGAAGCTGCGCGCCGCGATGAAGGGTTGCGTGCCGTCGCCGAGATCGGCGCTGCCCACGAGCAGCTCCGACGTCTCGCGCCAGCCGGCGCCGCCGTCCAGGTGCCAGGTGGCGTCCGCGTCCGGTCCGGTGTAAGGCAGCGTGCGTGCGCCCACGCCCTCGAAGGTGATGTTCGAGGCCGTGGCGTCGATGCTGGCATCCAGGCGCCGCCCGGCCGCCGTGAACACGCGATAGCCGGCGCCTGGCAGGTTGGCCAGCGCCACCGTGTTGGTGACCCGATAGCCCGGGCCGCCCGCCACGTCGACCCGCACGAAGTTCGTGACGGACGTGAGCTCCGCGCTGCGCACCAGCGCGACGACGTCGACCGTCACCGTCGCACCGATCCCCATCGTGCGGATGTCGGCGCAGGATTGCGAGGAAACGGCCTGGGTCACGTCCCCTTCCATGGTGCACGTCACCGTCGACTTGAGGAGGTTGTAGTCGAGGTAGGGGAAGATCGTGAAGTCGTTGACGCTCACAGGCCCCGGGTTCGTCACCGTGATCCGCCAGGCGACCGTGTCGCCAGGGTGGTAGGTGCCTGTCGGCTGGGTCACGGCCAGCGTCAAGTGCGCATCGCGCTGGGGCGTGTGGGGTGCGACGCAGCCGTGGCCGCAGAGCAATTGGATGGCAGCGGCGGCCGCGAGCACGCGCAGCGCGACGGCGCGAGCGCCGATTGAAAACCTGAACATGAACTCCCTCGGGTTGTGCCGGCTGTGCACGGGGGACATGGCGCCGGTCTGGGGAGTCATTGTAAGGTTACTGCAAGGTTTCCCGCGACCCAGGAAAACGCCGGGTTGCCGCATCCAGCAGGGTGCACAGCGCCGGGTTGGCTACACTGCGTCGATGACCTGGCTCGACGAAGTGAAATGGGATCGCGACGGCCTCGTGCCGGTGATCGCGCAGGAGCGTGGCTCCGGCGACGTGCTGATGTTCGCGTGGATGAATCGCGATGCGCTCGCGCGCACGGCGCAGACACAGCGCGCCGTGTACTGGAGCCGCTCGCGCCAGAAGCTGTGGGCCAAGGGCGAGGAGTCGGGCCATGTGCAGCAGGTGCACCAGATGCGCCTCGACTGCGACAACGACGTTGTGCTGCTCGAGGTCACGCAACTCGGCCACGAGCCCGGAATCGCCTGCCACACGGGCCGCCACAGCTGTTTTTTCCAGAAGCTGGTGGACGGCGTGTGGACGCCGGTCGAGCCGGTGCTGAAGGATCCGGAGTCGATCTACAAATGAATGAATCTGAAAAGAGCCCGCTGAGCAGCAACGACAGCCTGGCCCGCCTCGCCGCGGTGATCGAATCGCGCAAGCCCGCCAATGGCGGCGATCCGGCCGCCAGCTACGTGGCGCGCCTGTTCGACAAGGGCACCGACGCGATCCTGAAGAAGGTCGGCGAGGAGGCCACCGAGACCGTGATGGCCGGCAAGGACGGCGACGCGAAGAAGATCGTCTACGAAGTGGCCGACCTGTGGTTCCACTCGATGATCGCCCTGAGCCACTTCGGGCTGTCGCCAGCCGACGTGCTGCGCGAGCTGGAGCGTCGCGAGGGGCTCTCGGGGCTCGAGGAATTCGCGTTGCGCAAGTCGCAACTGCGCGACGTCGAATCCAACGCTTGAACGCAAGGACATGGCATGAACACGCAGATCCAGACCACGGGCGCCGAAGGGCCGCGAACGCTGACCCACGTGATGTACGCGCTGCACACGGTCACGTGGTTCTCTGGCGGCATCTTCTCGGTGATCGCCATCATTCTCAACCTGCTGAACTTCGGCAGCCTGCCCGACGACTTCTACCGCAGCCACTGGCGCTGGCAGTCGCGCACGTTCTGGTTCGCGCTGCTCGCGTTCGTGCTGAGCTCGCCGTTGTTTCTCCTGTTTTGGTTCCCGGGCGCCATCGCCTGGGTGATCGTCGGCCTGTGGTACCTGTACCGCTGCGTGCGCGGCTGGATCGCCTTCAACGATCGCCGCCCCATGCCTGTCTGACCGGTAATCCGAGCATGTCACACGACCCGAACTGCCTGTTCTGCAAGCTCGTCGAGGGCAAGATCCCGTCGCGCAAGCTCTACGAGGACGCCGAGATGATCGCGTTCCATGACATCGCGCCCTGGGCTCCGGTGCACTTTCTGGTGGCGCCCAAGCGTCACATCGTGTCGATGGTCGAGGTGGGCGACGCCGAAGCCTCGTTGCTCGGCCGCATGATGGCGCTGATCCCGAAGCTGATGCTCGACAGTGGTGTCACGAATGGTTTTCGCATCATCGCCAATGCCGGCTCGGACGGCATGCAGGAGGTGCCGCACCTGCACCTGCACGCGATCGGCGGCCCCAGGCCGTGGGCCAAGGGGTGAATCGTTTCTTCACACGGCTGCCACAGTGGGATCAATTAGAATGGGTCTTTGGTGTGTCGGGTCGCGCTTGCGCGATCATTCGAGCGCCGTCCGTTCCTGAAGGAGGCCCGTCATGGGTATCTCGACCACTCACCTCATCATTTTCCTCGTCATCATCGTGGTGATCTTCGGCACGAAGAAGCTGAAGAACATCGGCTCCGATCTGGGCGGCGCCGTCAAGGGCTTCAAGGACGGCATGAAGGACGGCGAAGCCAAGGCCGCCGAGACGCCGCCAGTGCAGCAAGTCGCCGCGACCGAAGTCCGCCCTGCCGGCGAGACGATCGACGTCGAGACCACGCGCCGCTGAGCGCGTCGATGACGCTGACCCGACGCAATTCCATCTTCAATGTTTGATATCGGCGTCACCAAGCTGGCCATCGTCGGCGGCATCGCCCTGATCGTCATCGGCCCCGAACGACTGCCGCGCGTCGCGCGCATGGTGGGTACCTTGCTGGGACGCGCGCAACGCTATGTCGCGGACGTCAAGGCCGAGGTCAATCGCTCGATCGAGGTCGAGGAACTGTCGAAGATGAAGTCGCAGTTCGAGGGCGCCGCGCGCGATGTGCACGACGCTGTGAACCGCACGATGCGCGATCCCGGCGCGTTCGACGAGCCCGGCGTGTCCGACATGGCTGATGCCGCCGCGATGCGAGCGCTGCCGCCGCCTGCCTACAAGGCGCCGCGCAAGAACTGGCGCCTCAAGCGCGCCGCGATGCCCACCTGGTACAAGAAGCACAACGGCGTTCGCACCAACGCGCAGTCGGGCGCGGCCCGGGTCGCGCGATTCCGCCCCCGCCCCCGCAGCGGTGGCGCCCTCTGAGCCTGGCGCCTGCGCCGTGCGGTCCATGCTGGCCGCGGTGCGGCGCGCCCACATCGACACCCACTTCCTGAGCCGTTGACCCATGGCGTCCCCTACCGAAGACGAGCTTGCCGGCACCGAGCAGCCTTTCGTCGCGCACCTCGTCGAGCTGCGTGACAGGCTGCTCAAGAGCGTCTATGGCGTCGCCATCCTCTTTGCGGGCCTGTGCGCGTGGCCGGGCCCGACCCGGCTCTACGACCTGCTTTCGAAGCCGCTGATCGCCGCGCTGCCTGCGGGCTCGCACATGATTGCGGTGGGCGTGGTCTCGCCGTTCCTGATCCCGATCAAGGTCACCGTGCTGGCGGCTTTCGGCGTCGCGCTGCCCTGGGTGCTGTACCAGGTCTGGGCCTTCGTCGCGCCGGGCCTGTACAAGCACGAGAAGCGCCTCGTGATGCCGCTGGTGGTCACCAGCACGGTGCTGTTCTACACGGGGGTGGCGTTCTGCTACTTCGTCGTGTTCAAGGATGCGTTCCCGGCCATCCAGCGCATGGCGCCGTCGTCGGTCACGGTGAGCCCCGACATCGAGGCCTACCTCGACTTCGTGATCACGATGTTCATCGCCTTCGGCGTCGCGTTCGAGGTGCCGGTGGCGGTCGTGATCGTCGCGCGACTGGGCATCGTCTCGGTGGAGCAGTTGCGCAAGTTCCGCAACTACTTCTGGGTCGTCGCGGCGGGCATCGCTGGTCTGGTGACGCCGCCTGACCCGGGATCGATGATCTCGCTGATGGTGCCGATGATCCTGCTCTACGAGGTGGGCATCTGGGTGGCGCCGATCTTCATCCGCAAGACGCAGGCACCCGACGCCGCGTCGTCCTCCGAGTCGACTTGAGGCTCAGCGCGAGTCCTCCGACTCGCGCGGCTTCGATGGCGGCCGCTTGGCCACCGGCACGCTCAAGGTCATCGCATCGCTGCCGCGCTGCACCGCCAGCACGGCGTTGGACGGCGGCTTGAGCGCACCGACCGCGCGCAGCAGTTGCGCGGTGTTGGAGATCTTGACGCCGCCGATGGCGGTCACCACGTCGCCGGGCTTGAGGCCCGCCTGCGCGGCCGGGCCGTCGCGCAGCACGCCGGTCACGAGCACGCCCTCGCGCACCGGCAACTGGAAGCTGTCGGCGAACTCGGGCGTGAGGTCGCGCGGCTGCACGCCGATCCAGCCGCGGGTCATCTGGCCGTCGCGGATCAGCGCGTCCATCACCTCGCGGGCGATGTCGACCGGAATCGCGAAGCCGATCCCCATGCTGCCTCCGCTGCGCGAGAAGATTGCCGTGTTGATGCCCACCAGCCGCCCCTCGCCGTCGACCAGCGCGCCGCCCGAGTTGCCCGGGTTGATCGCGGCGTCGGTCTGGATGAAGTTCTCGATCGTCGACAGGCCCAGCTGGTTGCGGTCGAGCGCGCTGACGATGCCCGAGGTCACCGTTTCGCCGACGTTGAACGGGTTGCCGATGGCCAGCACCGGATCACCGACGGACACCTGGGTGATGTTGCCGAACGGGATCACCGGCAGGTTGTCGAGCGAGATCTTGAGCAGCGCGAGGTCGGAGTCGGCGTCGGTGCCCACCACCTTGGCGCTGGACGAGCGGCCGTCGGACAGCGTCACCTCGATGTCGTCGGCGCCGTCGACGACGTGCTGGTTGGTCAGCAGGTAGCCGTCGGCCGAGACCAGCACGCCCGAGCCCAGGCCCGTCTGCGCCTGGTTGCGGCCGTTGCCGAAGAAGTCGCGCTGCCAGGACAAGGCCGGCTTGCGCAGCGTCGACTTGCTGGCCGTGATCGACACCACCGCCGGCGCTGCGCGTCGCACCGCGGCCGCGAAGCTGTTGGTCATGCCCGCGTGCGCGGGCAGCGCCGGAGCGGTGGCGAGCGGTGGCGCCGGTGTGCGCAGCGCGGGAGACGCGCTCGCGCCCGCGAGCTCGCGCGAGCGCGCGGAGGCCCACCACTGCGGCTTCCAGGCCGCCAGCACCAGCACGACGGCCAGCGTGACCGTGACCGTCTGCGCGAACAGCAGCCAGAGCTTGCGCATCACCGCGCTTCCGCCAGCGGCGTGGCGCTGCCCTTGACGCGTGCGATCCACGCCGCGATCACCCGGTCGAGCACGGGCAACGGCAATGCACCGTGGTCGAGCACTTCCTGGTTGAACGCGCGCAGGTCGAAGCGCTCGCCGAGCGCGTCGTGCGACTTCTGGCGCAGCGCACGGATGTCGAGCTCGCCCAGCTTGTAGCCCAGCGCCTGTGCCGGCCAGACGTAGTAGCGGTCTACCTCGGCCGTCGCGTCCTCGCGTGCCAGGCCCGCGCTGGCCACCAGGTAGTCGATCGCCTGCGCCCGTGTCCAGCCGAGCGCGTGGATGCCGGTGTCCACCACCAGCCGGCCGGCGCGCCAGGCCTGCGCACGCAGGTAGCCGTAGCGCGCATACGGGTCTGCGTAGAGGCCCAGGTCGTTGCCCAGGCCCTCGGCGTACAGCGCCCAGCCTTCGACGTAGGCGTTCTGGCCGGCCGTGCGGCGGAACATCGGCAGTTGCACCAGCTCGTGCGCCCGCGAGATCTGCAGGTGGTGACCCGGCACGGCCTCGTGCAGGAACAGATCGACCATGTCCCACTTGGGCCGCTGCGCGAGGGCCACGACGTTGGCGTTGAACCAGCCCGGCGTCGACGCGTCGGCCGCGCCGCCGGTGTAGTGCTCGACCGTGTTGGGCCCCTCGTAGCTGGGGATCGCGCGGATGCCGTACGGCGTGCGCGGCAGCGTGATGAACAGCTTGACCAGCTCGGGGTCGATGCGCTTGGCGATGTCGCGATAGCCGGCCAGCAGCTCGTCGCCGCTGGCGTAGAAGTACTTCGGGTCGTGACCGAGCTGGTCGACGAACTGGGCGTAGGTGCCGGCGAAGCCGACCTCCTGCATCACCGCGGCTATCTGCACGTGGGTGTGCGCCATCTCGGTCACGCCGATCTCGTGCACGGTCCGGGCGTCCAGCGACAACGTCGTCTGCTCGCGCACGAACAGCTTGTAGACCTCCACGCCGTCCGGGTAGGCGCTCATCGCGCCGTCCTCGGGACTGGCCGGCAGCAGCTCGTCGACGATCACCTTGCGCAGCTCGGCGAAGGCCGGCGCGACCTGCGTCTGAAGCAGGTTGGCGGCCTGGTCCTGCAGCGCGGTCTGGCGATCCACTGCCAGGTCGGCCGGCAGGCGGCGAAACGGGTCCAGCAGCGGCGTCTCGGTGAGCGGCTTGGCGAGCAACTGGTCGATCTGGTCGGGCACCTGCGCCAGCGAGGCCTTGAACGTGACCCAGCCCAGCTTCTTGCCTTCGCGCAGCCAAGCGATGTCCTGCGCGATGCGCCGGGGCATCGCCTGCAGCCGCGCGAGCGCGTGTCGCGCGTCGAGTTCGGTGCGCACCGGGAAGTCGGTCATCATCGACGGCAACCCGATCTGCACGCCGTCCTTGGCCGAGATCACGCGCGTGTGCATCGCCGGGAAGCGCTGCCAGTCGACGGCCAATTGCGCGTCCTGCAGCGCGAAGTCGTACGAGATGCGGTCCTCGCCGGTCAGCACGTCGACATCGATGCGCTTGAGCGCCTTCAGCTGCGTCCGGGCGTGCTCGTCGCGGCGCGCGATCGCGTCGGGCGATGCGTCGGTCAGCTTGTCGTCGTTGCGATGATCGCCGAGCGACGTGGCCCACTCGGGGTGCTGCTGCATCCGCCAGTCCCAGTCGCTGTCCAGCAGCGCACCGAAGCGCGTGGCCTCGAGCGTCGCGTGGAAGCGCTTCGCGTCGCCGGTCGACGGGGCGAGCGCTGAGCGCGCGGGTGCGGCGACCGGTTGCGCCAGCGCCAGCGCAGCGTTGAGGATGCACAGCACGAACGTGGCGCCGCGAATGGGGCGACGGGACGTGGCGAAAATCGAAAGAGTCACGACGAAGCAGGCCGGCAAGAGGATGGATGAGTGTGGCACGTGGCGCGGCCGTGGAACAATCACGCCGATGCCCACGCACCACACCGCCGCCCCCGCTGCCTCGTCGACCCGTGCGGCGCTGCCGCTGCTCGTCACGATGGGCGACGCGAGCGGCATCGGCCCCGAGATCATCGCCCGCGCCGCCGCGGCTGGCGAGCTCGACGACACCGTCGTCGTGGGCGACGTGGGCGTGCTGCGACGGGCCATTGCCGCTTGTGGCCTGGTGCTGCCGGTGGCCGTCGTCGATCACCCTGCCGACATCGCTCATCGCCCACCCGGCGCGTTGGCCGTCTGCACGCCAGCGGGCCTGGGCGACGGCCTGGCCGAGCTGCCGTTCGGCGCGGTCGACGCACGTGCCGGCGCGGCCGCCGCGCGCTGCATCGAGCAGGCCGTCGCCTGGGTGCGCGCGGGCGCAGGACGCGCGATCGTCACGGCGCCGATCCACAAGGAGGCGCTGGCGGCCGCGGGCGTCGCGTTCCCGGGCCACACCGAGATGCTGCAGGCGCTCGCCGCGGAGCCGGGCGCGCCGCTGCCGCCGGTGCGCATGATGCTGGCCAACGACGAGTTGCGCGTGGTGCTGGTGACCATCCACCTGTCCTTGCGGCGTGCGATCGACGCGTTGTCCACGCAAGGCATTGTCGACACACTCGCGATCGCTCACGCCGCCGGCCTGCGCTTCGGCCTGGCCGCGCCGCGCATCGGCGTCGCCGGGCTGAATCCGCACGCCGGCGAGGGCGGGCTGTTCGGCGACGAGGAGATCACGCTGATCGCGCCGGCCATCGCCCAGGCGCGCGCCGCCGGCATCGCGGCCAGCGGGCCGTTCGCGCCGGACACCGTCTTCATGCGCGCTCGCAACACCGCCGCCAAGCCGGGCGAGTTCGACTTCGTCGTCGCCATGACGCACGACCACGGCCTGATCCCCGTCAAGTACCTGGGCGTGGAGCAGGGCGTCAACGTGACGCTGGGGTTGCCCTTCGTGCGCACCAGCCCCGATCACGGCACCGCGTTCGACATCGCCGGGCGCGGCCTCGCCGACCCGGCGAGCCTGGTCGCTGCCGCGCGGATGGCGCGGCGGCTGGCGCCAATGAATCCGGAGGGGTCTGGCAGCCTCGCGCAGCGCGCCGAATCGCTGGCCGAAGCGGTCGCACCTGCCGCGAGGCGCGGGGGGGCCTGACCTCGATCAATCGCAGGGGGTCGGGGTCAGGCATTGCCATGCGCCGCGATGGAGTCCGTCGCGATCTGTCGACATGGTTCGCGGCGCAAGGCGCTGCCAGACCCCTCTGGCTGTCGCGCCCCGCGCATGAAGAAAAGGCCGCGAACCTTCGCGGGTCGCGGCCTTGTCGCCAAAGTCGCGCCGCTGCCGGCGCAACTTCGAGCGCTCACTTTTTGAGGGAGTCGCGGATTTCGCGCAGCAGCACGACGTCCTCCGGCGTCGGGGCCGGCGGCGCCACGACGACCGGTGCTGCCTTCTTCATCTTGTTGATCTGCTTGACCATCATGAAGATGATGAACGCGAGGATCATGAAGTTGATCGCGACCGTGATGAAGTTGCCGTATGCGAACACCGCGCCGGCCTTCTTCGCTTCAGCCAGCGCGGTGGCCGTCTGGCCGGCCAGCGGGACGAAGTAGTTCGAGAAGTCCAGACCGCCCGTGACCTTGCTGATCAGCGGCATGATCAGGTCGCCGACGACGGAGTCGACGATCTTGCCGAACGCGCCACCGATGATCACGCCGACGGCGAGATCCATGACGCTGCCCTTGACCGCGAACTCCTTGAATTCAGATCCAAAACTCATTTTTTGACTCCTGCCTGTGTCCGTTTGATTGAATGAAAACGCTGGGGGCGGCTCGCGAGAGCGGGCTCGGATCCATTTGCCTGGGCCGCAGTATCTGCGCGCTGGCAATAGATGCAAGACCAGGCTTCGGGGCCGTGTGTGCGAGTTGGCGTACCGAGGGTTTGCCTGTGGTGTCCGGGTCACTCGAACGCCTCGTTGTGCACGCTAAACTCGCAGGCGTTGCCCAGAACAGAACTTCGGCTCGAGGATGCTCATGAGTGAAAGCGTTGTAGTGCACGACGGTATCGACGAAAGCAAGCGGAGGTGGGTTGCCATCACGTGTGTAGCGGGAGCGGGAGCAGGGCTGGCCACGGCAGTGCCGTTCGGCATGACCTTCGCGCCATCCGAGCGTGCCAAGGCCGCCGGCGCCCCAGTCGAAGTCGATATCGCCGACCTGCAAGTAGGCGAGAAGAAGACGGTCGAATGGCGTGGCCAACCGGTCTGGATCGTCAAGCGGTCCCCGGAGATGGTGTCGGCGTTGTCCAAGGACACGGCCGAACTGGCCGATCCCGATTCCAAGCGCAACCCTGACGAGCAGACCCCGCCCTACGCGCGCAACGAGCATCGCTCGATCAAGCCCGAAGTGCTGGTGGTGGTGGGCATCTGCACCCACCTGGGCTGCTCGCCGGGCGACAAGTTCAGCGCCGGCGCACAGCCCTCGCTGCCGTCCGACTGGCCGGGCGGCTGGCTGTGCCCTTGCCATGGCTCCACCTTCGACCTGGCCGGCCGCGTGTTCAAGAACAAGCCAGCCCCGGACAACCTGCGCGTCCCGCCGCACAAGTTCCTGAGCGAGACGAAGCTGGTGATCGGCGAAGACGAGTACACGAAGGCTTGAGACAAGAGCACGGACGACCTAGCTTCGTCTGGCCTTGCCGTTGAACAAAACTAGAGGACCGCATGTCTGAATTCAAGGTAGCCCCCGCCAACGCCCCTGTCGGTGTCAAGCTGCTCACCTGGGTCGACAACCGCTTCCCCGCGTCCAAGCTCTGGAAGGAACACCTTTCCGAGTACTACGCGCCGAAGAACTTCAACTTCTGGTACTTCTTCGGATCGCTCGCGCTGCTCGTGCTCGTGATCCAGATCGTCACCGGCATCTTCCTGGTGATGCACTACAAGCCGGACGCGAACCTCGCGGCGGCGTCGGTCGAATACATCATGCGCGAGGTGCCGGCTGGCTGGCTGGTGCGCACGATCCACTCCACCGGGGCCTCGGCGTTCTTCATCGTCGTGTACATGCACATGTTCCGCGGCTTCCTGTACGGGTCGTACCGCAAGCCACGGGAACTGGTCTGGATCTTTGGCTGCGCCATCTTCCTGTGCCTGATGGGCGAGGCGTTCATGGGCTACCTGCTGCCCTGGGGCCAGATGTCGTACTGGGGCGCGCAGGTGATCGTGAACCTGTTCTCGGCGATCCCGTTCGTCGGCCCTGACCTGTCGCTGATGATCCGCGGCGACTACGTGGTGTCGGACGCCACGCTCAACCGCTTCTTCAGCTTCCACGTGATCGCGATCCCGCTGATCCTGCTGGGACTGGTCGTCGCGCACGTCATCGCACTGCACGAGGTGGGCTCCAACAACCCGGACGGCATCGAGATCAAGGACAAGAAGGACGCCAACGGCATCCCGCTGGACGGCATCCCGTTCCACCCGTACTACACGGTGCATGACCTCCTGGGCGTCGCCGGCTTCCTGATCCTGTTCACCGCCGTCGTGTTCTTCGCGCCGGAAATGGGTGGCTACTTCCTCGAGTACAACAACTTCATCCCGGCCGACGGTCTCAAGACGCCGCCGCACATCGCGCCGGTCTGGTACTTCACGCCGTTCTACTCGATGCTGCGGGCGACCACCGATGACATGCTGTTCTGGTTCCGCCTGATCGTGGGCATCTCGGCGATCCTCGCGCTGTGGAAGGGCAAGTTCGGCAGCGTCGGCAAGGCGGTGATCGTCGTCGCCGCGTTGCTGGTGCTCACGGGTATCGGACTGTTCAAGTTCACCCACATCACGGCCCTGTCGGGTTGCGACGCCAAGTTCTGGGGCGTCGTCGTGATGGGCGGCTCGGTGGTGATCCTGTTCTTCATGCCCTGGCTGGATCAGAGCCCGGTCAAGTCCATCCGCTACCGGCCGGGCTGGCACAAGGCCGTCTATGGCGTCTTCGTGGTGGTGTTCGTCGTGCTGGGCTACCTTGGCATCGAGCCGCCGGACGCGCTCAAGACCGCCATGTCGCAGATCGGCACCCTCCTTTATTTCAGCTTCTTCCTGCTGATGCCGTGGTGGAGCCAGATGGGTACGTTCAAGCCCGTGCCGGATCGCGTCACCTTTCACGCGCACTGATCGCCATGAAGAAAGACACCCTCATGAAGCGTTTCATCGCCAGCGTCCTCGTGGCGCTCTCATTCTGCGGCGCGGCTTCGGCCCAGGAAGGCGGCCCGGCCTGGGACAAGTTCCCGACCGAGCGGCTGACCGACCAGGCCGCCGTCCAGCACGGCGCCAAGTTGTTCGTCAACTACTGCCTGAACTGCCACCAGGCCTCGTACATGCGGTACAACCGCCTGCGCGACATCGGCCTCACCGACGATCAGATAAAATCTAATCTGCTGTTCGCCGGCGACAAGGTGGGCGACCTGATGAAGACCAGCCTGGATCCGAAGGATGCCAAGGCCTTCTTCGGGATCGTCCCGCCCGACCTGTCGGTGATCACCCGTTCGCGGTCCGGCGCCAAGGGATCGGGGGCGGATTACGTCTATACGTACCTCAAATCGTTCTATCGCGACGAGACGAGGCCCACGGGATGGAATAATAGCGTTTTCCCGAACGTCGGCATGCCGCACGTGCTGTGGGAGCTTCAGGGCACCCAGCGCGCGGTCTATGAAGACGAAAAGGAAGAGGGCAAGCCGGCCGAGCACGTGTTCAAGGGTCTCAAGATGGAGACCCCGGGCACGCGCACCCAGGCCGAATACACCGCCGATGTCGCGGATCTTGTTGCGTACCTGCAATGGATGAGCGACCCGTCGCAGAATGACCGTGTGAGGATGGGCGTCTGGGTGCTCATCTTCTTGTGCGTTTTCTGGGTGATCTGCTGGCGGCTGAATGCGGCGTACTGGAAAGACATCCGATAGCGTCTTTCGCGCCTGCCCTTGAGGTTCTTCCGACCGGCTTGCCGGTCGACTGTTTTTGACGACTTGATTTTTCGAGGGAGCCCCCTGCCATGATGGTGCTGTATTCAGGAACCACCGACCCGTACTCGCACCGCTGCCGCTTCGTGCTGTTCGAAAAAGGAATGGACTTCGAGATCCGCGACGTGGATCTCTTCGCCAAGCCGGAAGACATTGCGCTGATGAATCCGTACAACGAGGTGCCTATCCTCGTCGAACGTGACCTCATCCTGTACGAATCGCACATCATCAACGAGTACATCGATGAGCGCTTCCCGCACCCGCAGTTGATGCCGGGTGACCCGGTGGCGCGTGCCCGCGTGCGCCTGTTCCTGTTCAACTTCGAGAAGGAACTGTTCTCGAACGTCAACATCCTGGAAAGTCGTGGTGGCGTGAAGGCCAACGACAAGCAGCTCGAAAAGGCCCGCGCGCAGATCCGCGACCGCCTGACCCAGCTCGCGCCGATCTTCCTGAAGAACAAATACATGCTCGGCGACGACTTCTCGATGCTCGACGTCGCGATCGCCCCGTTGCTGTGGCGCATCGACTACTACGGCATCGAACTGTCGAAGAACGCCGCGCCGCTGCTCAAATACGCGGAACGCATCTTCTCGCGTCCGGCCTACATCGAGGCGCTCACGCCCTCGGAAAAGGTCATGCGCAAGTGATCCGGAACGGCCGGCCCCGGGCGTCTCGCTCGGGTCGGCCGGTTCTGTGCCCGATTCCCGTCCCGTCCCCGATTCGTCGTTCATGACCCAGGTCAGCACCACCGAGATTCCCGGCAGCTCCACGCGGCCTTACCTGATCCGTGCGCTGCACGACTGGTGTACCGACAACGGCTTCACGCCCTACCTGGCCGTCCACGTCGACCGCTCGGTGCAGGTGCCGATGGAGTACGTCAAGAACAACGAGATCGTGCTCAACGTCGGCTTCGAGGCCACCAGCGGCCTCAAGCTCGGCAACGATTTCATCGAATTCCGCGCCCGCTTCGGCGGCATGGCGCGCGACATCCTGGTCCCCGTCGACCATGTCGTGGCGATCTATGCACGCGAGAACGGCCAAGGCATGGCCTTCCCGATGCCCACCGGCGACGGCGAATCCACCCCGGTCGGCGACAACACCGGCCCGGTGACCCACTCGATGGCCCCGGCTGCAGATGGTGCCCCCCGTGGCTTGCGCCTGGCCCCGGCCAGCGCCCCGGTGGATGAAGGCACGCCCGAGGCCCCGGCCGACGACGGCAACGATCCCCCAGAGACCCCCCCGCCAACGCCGACGGCCCCGCGCCCGGCGCTCAAGCGCATCAAGTAAAGTCCTGCCGGAGCGCGCAACCCGCGTTCCACACGCCGACTTAGCTCAGTTGGTAGAGCACCCGCCTTGTAAGCGGAAGGTCTTCGGTTCGATTCCGAAAGTCGGCACCAGTTCTGCGCCGCGCACGCGCACCGCGCGTGCGTCGGGTTGGCACTTTGCCTCGGCCGCTTCCTCGTCGCGCCGCCCGCTATGCTGAAACGGTCCAGCGCCAGGAGAAACGTCGATGAGACCGCGCCTGTTTGCCTGTGTGGCCGTGGTCGTCGTGATCGCGCTGGCGGGGTGTGCCGCGGCGCCGGGTGCCGATGACGAGGCGACGCTGGCAGCATCGAACGATTCGCGCTCGACGCTGGACTTGTCGACGAAGCCGCCCACGCGTGACCCGCGCTCGCCCGGCTACCCTGCCGCCACCGAACTCCCCGACGGCCAATTGCCGTCGCCGCGCCAGGACGGCAACTTCATCCTCGGCCCGACGCACGCCGAAGCGCCCGAAATGACGCCGCAAACCGGGGTGCCCAAAGGCCGCGTCGTCACGTTCACGATGGTGTCGGCCGACAGCAAGATTTTCCCTGGCCAGGTGCGTGACCAGTCGGTCTACGATGCGCCGTCGGAGCCGGGCGATCCGGCGACGCTCGTGCTGACCGCGGTGCATCCGGGCCCGTGGACGCGCACGGTCAGCGTCTACATCCCCGCCGGCTACGTGGCGGGCGCCGAGTTGCCGTTCATGGTCGACCAGGACGGCCCGAACGAGTGGCTGTGCACCGCGCTCGACAACCTGATCGCCCAGAAGCGGGTGCCTGCGATGGCCGTGGTGTCCATCCAGAACGGCGGCGGCGATGCGCAGGGCAGCGAGCGTGGGCTCGAGTACGACACGCTGTCGGATCGCTACGAGCAGTTCGTCGAGACCGAGGTGCTGCCGCGGGTACGCGCGCGCGCGGGCGTCGCCCTGACCAGCGATCCGGATGGCCGGGCCACGTCGGGTCTGAGCTCGGGCGCCATCGCGGCTTTCACGATGGCCTGGCTGCATCCCGAGCACTACCGGCGCGTGCTGGCCTACTCGATCACCGCCGTGAACCAGCAATGGCCGAAGGACGCGGCGCAGCCCGGCGGGGCCTGGATCTATCACCAGAGCCTCATCCCGACGAGCCCGCTCAAGCCGATCCGCGTGTGGATGGAGGTGGGCGACCGCGACCTCTACGACCCGAACCCCCGTGTGCACGACGACTGGCACGACTGGACGCGCGCCAGCGAGAACATGGCCAAGGCGCTGGGCCGCAAGGGCTACCACGTGCAGTTCGTGTTCGCACGCAACGCGCAGCACAGCGACGGGCCGGTGCGGCGGCAGACCTTGCCCGAGGCGCTGGAGTACGTCTGGCAGGGCTATCCGATCCGCTGAGCGCGGTTCGGCGCGGCACGCCCGCCTCCGCCAACGCGGCGTCGCTCGGCTTGGCGGAGGCCGTTGCATCGGACGTCGCGGCCTTCCCGCGCACCGCTCGCGCTGCCACATGCCCGACAATCGAGGTCAATAGCGGAGGGTGGAATGGGCGCAGGAAGCAGTTTTTTGAGACGTCGGCTCACGGTCATATTCTTCTTGATGGCCGTGCTGGGCGTGTTCGGCACAGTCGACGGATGGACGCGAGCCCGCGACGATCGCGCATTCGACCAGCGCGGCAAGCCCGCGCTGACGCTGCCCGAGACGCACCTGCCCGCCTCGACGAGCGCCGGCACGGAGGTCTCGCTGTCGTACATCGACGCCAACGACAACGTCGTCAACGCCAAGCCCGTGGCGCTGAACCAGGAGCGGCTGGAGGCGGTGCGCGGCGGCGGGCGGCTGCAGATCGTCTATTTGCCCGACCGGCCACGGACAATCCGTTTCGTGGTTTGGGAGCGGCAGATCGTCCCGTTCTGGGCGGGCCCGTTGATCACCGTGGCGGGCGCCATCGGCTTCATCGTGCTGCTGCGCGGCCGGCGCTGATCTCGCGCGGCGCGCGTTGCACCGCGGCCCTGCCGGAAGCCGGCGCTCGAGCCTGCGCTATCCTGCGCTCGAGCCCCCTGTCGAAAGCCCGCCATGCCCAGCCCCCTGACCGACCTCTTCGAGCAGCAACGCATCGAGAACGCGCGGCTGTCCGGGCAGATCGTCGCGCTGGAAATGGCGGTCAAGCTGCTGTTCATCCAGCATCCGAACTCGAACGCGCTGGCAGCGTTCTATTCGAAGGCCATCGACGGGTTGCTGGACATCACGCTGGCCACGCGCATGCCCGAGGAGATGCGCGACGCGCTGGACCAGGCGCGCAACGGCATCCTCGAGGCGATGAACACGCAGCCCAAGCTCCCCTGAGCGGGATCCCCAACGAGCCGGTGTCGTTGCTGCCCCAGCACCACGCCTTGCCACGCCCGAGCCGAGTCCCCAGCACCAGGCCTGGCCAGCGTGCGCGATGGCGAAGGTGTGCGGCTGGCTCGCCGCGATGTCGCGAAAGACATGCCCTGCGGTGATGCCGAGGCGACGCCGGCGCCGTCCAAGGCGATGAGCGCCGCCGAGAGCGCCAGGAGCGGCGCCCAGCGCGCGGCGGGTGACCCTGCGTTCTTGACCATGGCAAACCTCCCATCGACGGTAACGGGCGTCGCGACGGAGCTGTCGCGCACAGGGCGCCTGCGCAGGCTAGCGGTCGCGTCGCCGTGGGGTGTCGTGGCTGTCCTTCGCGTCCTGGTCGGGGCGCGGGCCGTCCACCTGCTGGCCGTGCATGCCACGTCCACCGCCGCCGCCGCCACTCCCCATCTGTGCCTGGGCCGGGCCGCCGACCGCGGCGAGTCCGAACAGTGCGGCGAGGGTCGCGCGGCGGCGGGCGGCGAGGGCCGGGGGCGGAGCGGGCCCTGTCGGGGGTGGGCAGGTCGCCAGGGATCATGGCGTCACGCACGGGGCGAGCAAGGCAGGTGCATCTGCCGGCGCGATGGTTGCCGGCGTTTGTAGACAACACGTGGCCGCCGACACGCGGCCGGCGGCGACGCCGTCAATGCAGCTTGACCAGCGGCCGCGCGCGCTTGACCAGGAAGCGCGCCATCGCCAGCACCGTGGTGCGCATCGTCCCCATCACCGCGCGGTGGTGCATCAGGTGCAGGCTGACGTAGACCATGCGTGCGAACAGGCCCTCGACGAACCAGGTCGTCGACTTGAACAGGTTGCCCATCAGGCTGCCCACCGTCGCACTGGAGCCGATCGATACGAGCGAGCCGCGGTCGTGAAAGAGGTACGGTGGGCGGGTGCCGAGGTCGGTGCCGGCCGGCTGCTGCAGCAGCGCATAGAGATAGTCTGCCTGCTGGTGCGCGGACTGCGCGCGCGGCGGCACGGAGCGTCCGCCGGGCTGCGGACAGAACGCGCAGTCGCCGAACGCGAACACACCCGGCACGCCGTCGACGCGCAACTGTCCGTCGACCATCACCTGGCCGCCCTTGGTCACCGGCAGTCCCACCTGGCCCAGCAGCGGCGGCGCCTTGATGCCGGCAGCCCACACACACAAGTCGGCCGGGTAGACGGTGCCGTCGGCGTCGGTCACCTGGTTCCAGTCCACGCGCACCACGCGGCACGCGGTGTTGACCTCGACGTGGCGCTGGCGCAGCAAGCGCGTGGCGGCAGCCGACACGTTCTCGGCCAGCGGCGCGAGCAGGCGCGGCGCGCCTTCGAGGATGCGGATGCGCACGTCGCGCGACGCGTCGATGTGGCGCAGCCCGTACTGCGCGTGAAGCGATGTCGCCTCGCGCAGTTCGGCGGCCAGTTCGACGCCGGTGGCGCCGCCGCCGATGATCACGATGTCGAGCGCTGCGCGCGGGTCGTGGCTCTTGCGGATGTCCACCAGCGACAGCAGTTGCAGCATGCGCAGGCGGAACCGCTCCGCGTCATGCGGGCCGTCCAGCGAGAATGCGTGGTGGGCGACGCCCGGCACGCCGAAGTCGTTGGAGACGCTGCCGATGGCCAGCACCAGCGATTCGTAGCCGACGCGGCGTTCGGGCAGCACTTCCTCGGCGCCGTCCATCACCGCGGAGACCACCAACTGGCGGGCGCCGGTGTCCAGGCCCATCATCGCGCCGTACAGGAACGAGAAGCCGTTGTCGTGGGCCAGCATCTGGTACGACAGGCCTTCCTGGTGGATGTCCAGCGTGCCTGCGGCCACTTCGTGCAGCGACGGCTTCCAGATGTGGAACAGCTTGGCGTCCACCAGCGCGACCCGCTCGGGCCCCCACTTGCGGCCCAGCTTGCAAGCCAGTTCGAGACCGCCGGCACCGCCGCCGACGACGAGTACCTTGAAGGGTTGGTCAGTCATGGGATCTTTGTCATTTGCGTCACCTAAGTGTTTACCACGAGATGCTCGACCTTTCTGGGGCGGCAACCCCAACTTTGGCGGGATCGGCTTCGTCACTGCGGCAATCACACATGAGACCGCGTCGCCGGGAGGCGACGAGTGCAGCTGATGGCGCGCATGGGGCGCCTGCCGGCGGCGCGCCCCGGCGCTTGAATTGGCGCCGCGCAAGCAGGCTTGCTGTTGAAATGAGCCGTCGTTCAGGCACTCAGGCTTCGTCGATGATCGAGTAGAGGCGCCGCAGTTCCTCGCGCGCTCCTGCGACGCATTCGAGGCAGCCGTCGAAGTCGCCGGTGCCGTTCATGATCGCCACGCCCCAGTTGGCGCCATCGCTGTCGCGCTTGTGCCAGTACACGCCGCCAAAGAACACATCGGCGCATGCGTCGCAGGGCAGGGCGACGGCGCTGATCATGCGGCGGATGTAGTCGCGCGTCATGATGTGCCGCCCGGTGGTGTCGCGGTCGGCTTCGGCGTGCACGGCGACATCGGCGGCAGCCTCGATGGCGGTCTTGAACGACAGCATCGACGGCGCGTTCACCGCGATCCCGAGCAGGTCGGCGGCGGAGACCGTGCGCGCATGCCAACGCCAGCGCCCGCCGGCTTGCCGAACGAATTCCACCGACTCGTCGGTGATGATCTCGCTGCGATCCACGTGCGTCTCCTCGGCGTGCTGCCGGATGGACCAGAGGGAGCCCATCGTAGGACTTTTCCGTGAAGGAGTCCGCGCGCATTCTGGGGATGGCCGCTGAAGCATCCTGTCACCCCACCGCCGGGCTCGCCGTTTGCTGAATAACGGATGAATCCCCAGGAGGTGAGCCATGATTTCCACTGTCTCGAGCGCCAACAACTCAGTACCGTCCCACCCCGCACCGTTCGACAAGGGCTGGGTGCCGCAGGACTACGTCGGCCCCGTCGCCCTGCCAGGCACCGGCCGCATGGTGTTCTGGACCGGCCGCATCGCGATCGGGCTGCGTTACGCACCGCCGGAGCGCGTGCAGCACTGATGCGGATCGGGCGCCGGCGCCGTCCGGTGCGTGCCGCCCGCGTTCCCGCCGCGTCGTGGCAGCAGCTCTCGTTGGATGTTCGTGTGGCCAGTCGCCACCAACAAAAATGCCCCGCGACGCGGGGCATTTCTTCGAGCGCAGCGGCCGCGCAAGGCGTCCGCCGCAGTCGAGAGACTTACTTGACGATGATGTCGTTGCGAACGTCGGAGACGCCGTTCGTGTTGCGCGCCAGGCGCTCGGCCATCATGCGCTCTTCGCCGGACTTGGCGAAGCCCGACAATTGCACGACGCCCTTCATCGTGTCGACCTTGATGGCCATCGCGCTGACGGTCGGATCTTCGGCGAACTTGGCCTTGACCTTGGTGGTCACGGCGGCGTCGTCGACGTACGCGCCGACGGTTTCCTGGTGGCGTTCGACGGCACAGCCAGTGGCGGTGACGAGTGTGGTGGCGGCGACCATGGCGGCAATGGCGAGACGAGTGATCATGTTGTGCTCCTTCGGGATACGTTGTGGATACGGTCTCTGGACGATATGACGCTGGACCTTGGAACACGATAGGCGGAAGACGGGTCGCGGTGTCGGACGGCACCGACAGCGTGCCCGCCTCGCGGAATCGATGCTGCGAGCGCACATCGCGTGCGCCATGCCCGGCTAACCGACGTTCGCAGGGGGGCGCGGAAAACTTCCCGGGCCGAGCAGCGTGGCGACGTCGTGCGTGGAGTCCACGGCGTCCTGCACGTGATCGGGCAGTGGGAGGCGCGCCTGGATCGTCGTGCCTTGCCCGGGCTTGGACTTGATCTTGAGCTCGCCGCGGGACGACTGCACGCGAAAGCGCATGCCCGCGAGCCCGTGCGCGGCGGCGCGCGCGGCGGCCGGGTCGAAGCCGGTGCCGTCGTCGCGCACGGCGACCATCGCCCAGCCGCCGCGCTCCGTGACGCTCACGCGCACTGTCGTGGCCCGGGCGTATTTGGCCACGTTGGTGAGCGCCTCCTGCACCAGGCGGTAGACGGTCAGCTTGCCGGCATCATCGAGCTGCAGCTCCTCGACATCCGTCTCGATCGTCAGCTCGCTGCGTTCGGCGAACTCGACACACAGGATCTCGAGTGCTGCCTTGAGGCCCAGGTTGTCCAGGGAAGATGGCCGCAAGTCCTCGATGATGCGGCGCTTGAGCGCGATGCCTTCGTCGAGCGTCTTGACCAGGTGGCTCATGCGCTCGAGCACCTCGGGTGTGGCCTCGGAGAGCCGGCTGCGCATGCGCGCCACATCCAGCTTGGCGGCTGTGAGCAGGCCGCCCAGCTCGTCGTGCAGCTCGCGCGCAAGGTTGCTGCGCTCGTCCTCGCGAGCTGTCTGCAAGTGGTTGGCGATCTGCGTGATCTCGCGCGTGCGGCGCTCCACCTCCACCTCTAGCCGATCACGTTCGAAGCGCAACGCGGCCGCGCGTTCGAGACGTTCGTCGTCGAAACGACGCGCCTGGCGCGCGTACAGCAGGAGTGCGGCCAGGCTCACCACCACCAGGGCGGCGATGCCGATGCGCGAGAACAACAGCGTCTCGGTGAGCAGCTCGCGCGAATCGTCGATGCGCGCGGTCTCGACGCGCGCCATGTTGCGCGCCTGGCCCTCGATCGCCAGCATGGTCTCGCGGCCGATGTCGGTGAGCATCACGTCACGCCAGCCTTCGGTGTGCGCGCTCTCGAACATCGTGACGGTGGTGTCGAGCTCGGACATGCGCTGGCGCGTCAGCTCGTCGAGCTTCTTGACATCCGCATTGCGGTCCGGCCAGGCCGAATAGATCTGCGCGAGCCTGGCCAGCTGGGCCTGCACCTGCGCCGCGGCGCGCGTGTACGGTTCCTTGTATTCGGGTCGTGCGGTGAGCAGGTAGCCGCGCTGGCCCGACTCGGCCGCGATGACCTCGCGCATCAGCAGGCCGACCTCGACGCGGGCCTCCAGCAAGGCCTCGCGACTGGCGATGACGGCGAGCGCGCGCTGGTGGCCGATTTCGTTGGTCAACAGCACGGCCAGGCCGAGAACGAGCGCCACCGGAGCCGCGAAGCGACTGCGTCGCGCGGTTTCCAGCGTTCTCAGGAATGACATGTCGGGTTCCCCGCTACACTTGAATGACTCGGCTCGCTGATTGCCCTCAACGCGACAGCGTGACCCACGAGGCGATCGAGCCGATTCAATCGGCAAGTCGCCGACCTGAATTCAAGTTCATCGATTCCGCGGGAGACTACATGATTCGCGTTGTGATCGTCGACGATCATGCGATCGTCCGCAACGGCCTCCGGCAATTCCTGTCCGACCACGTCGACCTGCGTGTCACGGGCGAGGCTGCCGACGGCCGCGAAGCCCTCGAGCTCGTGCGTGGCGGCGATCTCGACGTGCTGCTGATGGACCTGTCGATGCCCGACCAGAGCGGCGTCGACGCGCTCGCGGCCATCAAGGCGCGGCGTCCGGACCTGCCGGTGCTGATCCTCAGCGGCTTTCCTGAAACGCATTACGCCACCACGCTGCTGCGCCAGGGCGCCAGCGGCTACCTCAACAAGGGGTGCGACCCCGATGACATCGTCAAGGCAATCCGCACGGTGGCGATGGGCCGGCGCTACATCACGGCCCAGGTGGCCGAGATGCTGGCAGACGGCGCCGCCGGAGTGGGGGGGCGGCCGCCGCACGAAGGACTGTCCGAGCGCGAACTGCAGGTGTTCCTGCGGCTTGCCAAGGGCGAGACGGTGGGCCAGATTGCCGAGGGCATGTTCCTCAGCGTCAAGACGGTCAGTACCTACCGGGCACGCACGCTGGAGAAGCTGCAGCTCGAGACCAACAGCGACCTGACCTACTACGCGCTGAAGAATGGCCTGATCCAGTAGACCGGCGCCGCGCGTGCTCACTGCCGCGCCGCGCTCGCGACGCAGTGATCGACCAGCGCGTCGATTTCGCCCGATTTGTCGAACACCGCGCTCGCGCCGAGCGCGAGGCATTGGCGACGGATGTCAGCGGTGGCGTAGTTGGTGAGCACGACGCGCTCGAACGGCGCGGCGGCCGCATGGAGCGCGCGCAGCACGCCCATGCCGGAGCCTTGGCGCAGGAAGATGTCGATGATCGCAATGTCGCAGCGGTTGGCCGAGTCGGTGAGCCAATGCAGCGCTCCGGCCTGGTCCACGGCCGTGCCGACCACCTTCACGGGGGCCATTTCCTCCAACGCGGCGATCAGGTTCTCCTGGATCACCGGGCTGTCCTCGACGACAAAAGCCAACAGGTTCGACATGCCACAAGCGAGTCCGTCGACGATGCCGGCGCGACCCTCTGCTCCACATTGTGCAACGATCGTTTGAATTCCGATCAGGCGGGGCGCTCGCTCGCGGCGCCTCCGTTGCGGCGGCGCCATGGCGCTGCCCGCGTTGTCCGCTCGATTCAGTCGTTCGGAGCGTCTCCGGAGGCCAGGTTTTGCCACGTGGAAGGAAACGGCGCTTCGTCGCCGAGGTTGTCGTCGGCATGAAGCATGTCGAACGGATCCGCGATGCTGAGCATCGCGCCGTGATCGAAATTCGCGTCGTGCGTCTGTGCGGCTGAAAAGTTGTCCATGTCGCCTCCGACCAGTCTTGATGGGCGACTGCGCTGGCGTGCGCTCGTCTACCTTGAAACCAAGTGTGCTCAAGCGTGGTCCCGCTGAACATAGGCTGACCGCCCCACCCCGTGTCAGACGCCGCCTACACGACAGCAAGAACACGGCATGCGCCCGCGCGCCCGCGAAGGTCGCACGGCCGAGATGATTTGTATCCACGTGTGTTGTGGCTGTCGGTCTTGGCCTACCCACGATCGGCCTTTTGGCCGATGGCCCCGGAAGGAGCCGGGGCGTACCTTAGAGCCATGACTACCTACACCACTCCCCACTTCGCGACCGGCGTCTCTGACCGCAACATGCGTTCGGAGCCGACCGTGACTCGCGCTCGACCCGCAACTGCGGGCACCTATCGCACCGCTGGCGTGACCAACGAGTCCGCGCTGATGGCGGACGGGCAGACGCCGGACTGGCAGCCGGGTGCCGCCAAGGGCGGCATGCCCAAGGCCGCCATCGGCGCCATGGGTGCGGCGCTGGTCGGCGGGATTGCGCTGGCCATCGTGTTGATGGCCCCGTCCAACAAGGTCACCAAGCAAGTCCTGCCCGATCCGATCGCTCAGGCGACCGCGGCCAATACATCCACGCAGAAGGCGAACGACGCCACCGACGCAGCGGTCAACGAACTGGACAAGCAAGCCCCGGCCGCCGGCAACACGGCCGCCACGACGACGCTGCAGGCCGCCCCGGCCGCGACCGAGGCCGCTGCGGTGGCCGCCGTCCCGGCCCCGGTGCTGGCCGTGATCCCGAACGCCGCCCCGGTGGCCAATGCGCCGGTCGCCCACCTGCCCAAGGTCAAGGCCGCGCCGGTGGTGACACCGCGCGTCGCGCCGCAGCCGGTGCAGAGCGCGCCGATCGTGACGCCAGACTTGCCAGCGCCGTCGGTGACGCCGCCAGCCGACGTTCAGCCGCCAGCAATGCAGCAGACACCTGACGCGCCGACAGTCACCCCATCGACGCCGGCCCCGATGCCGGATACCCCGGCGCCTACCCCGGTACCGGTGCCGGCCCCGGCCCAGTAAGTCTTTTTCAGCAACGCCCGCATCGGCCCTTCCGGCCGATGCGCCTTTCCGGAGAGCCACCATGACGCTGCGCTTCCACTGGTTGCATGCCCCGCGCTGGCTGGGCAACGTCCACGTGAACCGGGCGATGACGCTCGTGCTGGGCATCATCTGCGTGTCTCTCCTGTTCTGCGCCTTTCAGGTACTCGACGTCGCGATATCAGGTGTTCTTGTCGAGTTCCGGCCCGCGGTAGTCGCACCGGCGGCCTCGGCCAGCTTGTCGTCTCACGACGTCATGCTCGGAACCGAGCCACCGGCTTCGGACGTCCGGCCGTTTGCAGCCGACTTCGAAGTGCCCGAAGCGACGGTGGACGCGGTCAGCCTTTGACGTCTTTCAGGCGTTGATCGGCGCAAGGACATGGCTCCTGGCAGCCACTACGTCGGTCGAATGCCTCCAAAAACCGCGCTACGCGCGGTTTCTTTCGTTTCAACGTCCTGGGGCTAGCGTCGATTGAACCTTGACCCGGATTGGCGTAGCCTGCCACCCTTTCGCCACGAGTGTTTCCGCAAGCGTAGGCAGCAGGTGGCGCAGCTTGGACGCGACGGCCGAATTGGCGGCCAGGATGGTCCAGCCGTCGTCGTCCAGCGGGCCCGCACGCAGGTGCTGGCGCAGCAGGCCTGGAAGGACGTCGGCCAGTGCGTCCAGGCGGGCCTGCGAGGCGCGCACGCGTGCCAGCAGTCCTGACAGGCTGCCGTCGCCGGCGAGGCTCTCGCCCAGAGGCCGCGCGAGCGGCACCACGGATTGCCGGCTCGGCAGGGGCGCATAGAAGGCCTGCGGCCGGGGCGCGTTGGCGGGTTTTTGAACTTTGGGCGGGGCCATACCCAGGAGAGTGTAGCGATGCAGATAATGATCACCCACGGCGGCATGTCCCGCACGCGCGTCATGCACATCAGCCCGGCGCAGATGTTCCTGTCGGCATGCTTCCTCGTGGTGGCGATCCTGCTGTTGTCCGGTGCGATCTACCACTACTTGTTTCTCAAGGCCGCTCGCGAGGGCTGGCCGGTCGTCAGCCAGTTGGTCAAGCTGGTGGTGCATGACGAGAGTGCCCAGCGCGACAAGATCCTGCGCGAGAACCTCGACGCGATGGCGCTGAAGGTGGGCGACATGCAGGCCCGCATGATCAAGATCGAGGCGATGGGTGACCGTGTCTCGGGCATGGCCGGCCTCAAGCCCGAGGACCTGTCGGGCCTGACGCGCGCCAAGGGCGTCGGTGGCGGTGGCGGTGGCGGTGGCGGTGGCGGTGGCGGTGCCGGCGGCCCGTATGTCCCGATGACCAAGCCCGGCTTCGACGAGCTCAATGGCGCGCTGCAGGCGCTGTCGGAGGCCGCCGGCGAGCAGAGCGACGTGCTGACGCTGACCGAGTCGCGCCTGCTGGAGTCGCGCCTGAAAACGCTGATGATCCCCAGCAGCCGCCCGATCGAGGTGCCCGTGGGCTCCGGTTTCGGCTTCCGGGCGGACCCGTTCACCGGCCGCGGCGCGCTGCACACCGGCCTCGACTTCCCGTCCCCGGTGGGCACCGAGATCCACGCCGCCGCCGCCGGTGTGGTGCGCACCGCCGAGATGCACCCCGAGTACGGTCTGATGCTGGAGATCGACCACGGCAACGGGTTGATGACCCGCTATGGCCACACGTCGAAGGTCCTGGTGAAGGTGGGCGACCTGGTCAAGCGCGGCCAGGTGGTGGCCGACGTCGGCACCACGGGCCGGTCCACGGGACCGCACCTGCACTTCGAGGTGCTGGTGGACGGCATTCCGCAAGATCCGCAGCGTTTCCTGGCCGGGCCGAACGCCAAGCCGACCGTGCAGACGGCGGCGGGCCAGTCGACGCCGTTGGGAGCCGAACACCGCTGATTCCCTGCAGTTGGCCGAGGGTTGACGCCTCCAGGCGTTCATGACCCGAATGCTACACTTCGACGTTTTTCGCCTCGTAGCGGGCGGGTTCGGCCGATGGTCAAACCTCCCGTCGTGCGCGGGGCCGCCGTCCCCCTGGGGATAACGCGGATCCCGTCGCGCCGGCCCTTGCTCTCGCGCTTTGCGTCCCCAGATGCGGCGCAGCGCGAAGGCGCGAAGCGACTTCCCGATATTTGCTTGCCACCCCGGCAGGCCCGCGGCTCACAGCCGGCTCCGCCAAAACCGGTCGCCGTGCGTTGTCCGCGGCCTGTCTTCCCGGCCCAGAACCCACGCATGTTGCCCAAGCTTCTCACCCAGATTTTCGGTAGCCGAAACGATCGACTGCTCAAGCAATATCGACGCGTCGTCGAGAAGATCGCCACGTTCGAGGCGTCCACGGCGGCACTGAGCGACGATGTACTGAAGGGCAAGACGGCCGAGTTCCGTGCGCGCCTGGCCGAAGGCACTGAACTGGACGACCTGATGCCGGAGGCTTTCGCGGTCGTGCGCGAGGCCGGCAAGCGCGCGCTCAAGATGCGCCACTTCGACGTCCAGCTGATCGGCGGCATGACGCTGCACGAGGGCAAGATCGCCGAAATGCGCACCGGCGAAGGCAAGACGCTGATGGCCACGCTGCCGGTCTACCTGAATGCGCTGGCCGGCAAGGGCGTGCACCTGATCACGGTCAATGACTACCTCGCTCGGCGCGATGCCGAGTGGATGGCCCGCCTGTACAACTACCTCGGCCTGACGGTCGGCGTGAACGTGCCGGGTCTGACGCGCGAAGAGAAGCAGGCGGCCTACAACGCCGACATCACGTACGGCACGAACAACGAGTTCGGCTTCGACTACCTGCGCGACAACATGGTCTACGAGACCGGAGACCGCGTGCAGCGTGGGCTCAACTTCGCCATCGTCGACGAAGTCGACTCGATCCTGATCGACGAGGCCCGCACGCCGCTGATCATCAGCGGCCAGGCCGAAGATCACACCGAGATGTACGTGCGCATCAACGCCGTCGTTCCGGCGTTGAAGAAGCAGATCGGCGAAGAGGATCCCCGCACTGGCGAGGGCGTCATCGATCCGGGCGATTTCACGGTCGACGAGAAGGCCCACCAGGTCACGTTGACCGAATCCGGCCACGAGCGCGCCGAGGAACTGCTGGCGCAGGCCGGCCTGCTGGTCGAGGGCGCCAGCCTGTACGACGCGGCCAACATCACGCTGATGCACCACGTTTACGCGGCGCTGCGCGCGAACCACCTGTACCACCGCGACCAGCACTACGTCGTTGCCAACGGCGAAGTGACCATCGTCGACGAGTTCACCGGCCGCCTGATGACGGGTCGCCGCTGGTCGGACGGCCTGCATCAGGCCGTCGAGGCCAAGGAAGGCGTCGAGATCCAGAGCGAGAACCAGACGCTGGCGTCGATCACGTTCCAGAACTACTTCCGCATGTACGCCAAGCTCGGCGGCATGACGGGCACGGCCGACACCGAGGCCTACGAGTTCCAGGAGATCTACGGCCTCGAGACCGTGGTGATCCCGCCGAACCGTCCCACGGCCCGCAAGGACGACCTCGACCTGGTCTACAAGACCGCGCGCGAGAAGTACCTGGCCGTCGTCGAGGACATCCGCGACTGCGTCGCGCGCGGCCAGCCGGCACTTGTCGGCACGACGTCGATCGAAAACTCGGAGCTTCTGTCGGGCCTGCTGCAGAAGGAACGCATTCCGCACCAGGTTCTCAACGCCAAGCAGCACGAGCGCGAAGCGCAGATCGTCGCGCAGGCGGGCCGCCCGAGCGCCATCACCATCGCCACCAACATGGCCGGCCGGGGCACCGACATCGTGCTGGGCGGCAACGTCGAGAAGCAGATCGAGCACATCGAGGCCGACGAAACCGTGCCGGCCGACCAGAAGGCCGTCCAGATCCAGACCCTCAAGGACGAGTGGGCCGCGATCAACGCCCAGGTGAAGGCCGCCGGTGGCCTGCGCATCATCGCCACCGAGCGCCACGAGTCGCGTCGCATCGACAACCAGTTGCGTGGCCGTTCTGGCCGCCAGGGCGATCCGGGCGCGTCGCGCTTCTACCTGTCGCTCGAAGACCCGCTGATGCGCATCTTCGCGGGCGACCGCGTCAAGGCGATCATGGAACGCCTGAAGATGCCCGAAGGCGAGGCCATCGAGGCCGCCATCGTCAGCCGCAGCCTTGAAGGCGCACAACGCAAGGTCGAAGCGCGCAATTTCGACATGCGCAAGCAGTTGCTGGAGTACGACGACGTCTCCAACGACCAGCGCAAGGTGATCTACCAGCAACGCAACGAGATCCTCGAGGCGAAGTCGCTGGTCAACCAGATCGCCAACTTGCGCGAAGGCACGATGGACGACCTCACGCGCGCCTTCGTGCCCGCGGAGAGCGTCGAGGAACAGTGGGACCTGCCCGGCCTGCAGAAGGCGCTGCTCACCGAGTACTTGCTGGACGTGCCGCTGGCCGAGATGGTCGACAAGAGCGACACCATCACCGACGAGGAGATCGTCGAGATGGTGGTCTCCGGCGCCAAGGCCGCGTTCCAGGTCAAGCTGGACATGGTCGGCGAAGAGCAGTTCACGCCGTTCATGCGCATGGTGCTGCTGCAGAACCTCGACAGCAACTGGCGCGAGCACCTGGCCGCCTTGGATTACCTGCGCCAGGGCATCCACCTGCGCGGCTACGCGCAGAAGAACCCGAAGCAGGAATACAAGCGCGAGGCCTTCGAGCTGTTCTCCGCGCTGATCGACACCGTCAAGACCGAGGTCACCAAGGTGCTGCTCACGGTGCGTGTGCAGACGCAGGAGCAGGCTGCCGAGGCCGCCCATGCGATCGAGCAGAGCGCCGAAGTCGTGGGCAACGTGCAGTACACGCATCCCAACGACGACGGCAGCGTCACCGAGGAGTCCGCCCCGCTGAACCTGGGCGCCGGTGCCCCCGGCATGCCGCGCGTCGGCCGCAACGACCCGTGCCCCTGCGGCAGCGGCAAGCGCTTCAAAGAGTGCCACGGCAAATTAAGCTGACCGTGGCAGACTAAGATCCTTCGAGCGGCCATATCGGCCGCTTTGCGTTTCCGCCGCCGGCGCTGCCTCGCCCCTGCGAAGTCCGGGGGAGCGGCAGAACCGGCTCTGCCGGGCTGCTCGCGGCCGGCCCCTCGGGGGCAGGGAGCGCCAGCGACCGTGGGGCTCCATTTTGGCATTCGAGAAGAATTTCTTTCCGCGACAGGTCGTCGAAGCTGGCAATCGGTGGGATTGGGCCCTGTTGCCGCTGGTGCTGGCCGGCCTGGTGTTGCTGGGCTATGGCGGCGCGCAGATGACGCGTCCGTACCACCTCGGCGATGCGATCCCGCTGACGCTGGACCCATGGCAACTGCCGTACTACCTCCTGCGCACGACGCTGCGCATGCTGATCGCGCTGGCGTTCTCGCTGCTGTTCAGTTTCGCGTTCGCCACTGCGGCGTCGCGCTGGCGCGCGGCCGAGAAGGTGCTGGTGCCGCTGCTCGACATCCTGCAGTCGATCCCGATCCTGGGCTTTCTCGCGATCACCGTCACTGGCTTCATCTCCATGTTCCCGGGCAACCTGTTCGGCGTCGAGTGCGCGGCGATTTTCGCCATCTTCACGTCGCAGGCCTGGAACATGGCGTTCAGCCTGTACCAGTCGATGCGCACGGTGCCCAGCGAACTGCAGGAGGCGGCGCGCGTGTTCCAGCTGTCGGCCTGGCAGCGCTTCTGGCGGTTGGAACTGCCGTTCGCGATGCCGGGGCTGCTGTGGAACATGATGATGTCGATGTCGGGTGGCTGGTTCTTCGTGGTCGCGTCGGAGGCCATCGCCGTCTCGGGCCAGAACATCAAGCTGCCGGGCGTGGGCTCCTACATCGCGCTGGCCATCGAGGCGCGCAATCTGCAGGCGATCGGCTGGGCCATCCTGGGCATGCTGATCGGGATCATGCTCTACGACCAGTTGCTGTTCCGCCCGCTGGTGGCCTGGGCCGACAAGTTCCGCTTCGAAGAGGGTGGCCAGGAGACGGCGCCGACCTCGTGGTTGCTGACGTGGTCGCGCCGCACCGAGCGCATCGCCAAGCTCAGCGAGCGCTTCACGCATGCGCTCGAGAGCACGTTCACCTGGTTCCGCGTCTCGCATGACGGCACGTCGATCCGCGCGCGCCCGCACCCGGCGGGCAACGCGATCGCGCGCGTCTGGGACGCGCTGATCGCCGCCGGGGGCCTGTACGCGGTCTACGCGCTCTACAGCTTCGTTCATGACTACGTGCCATTCGCGGAGATCTGGCACGTGTTCCTGCTGGGCTGCGCCACGATGTTGCGCGTGGTGGTGCTGATCAGCCTGGCCGCGCTCGTCTGGGTGCCCGTGGGCGTGTGGATCGGGCTGCGTCCGATGTGGTCGGGCCGGCTGCAGGCGGTGGCGCAGTTCCTCGCGGCGTTCCCGGCCAACCTGATGTTCCCGGGCGCGGTGGTGCTGATCGTCAAGTGGCACCTGAACCCCGACATCTGGCTGTCCCCGCTGATGGTTTTCGGCACCCAGTGGTACCTGCTCTTCAACGTGATCGCGGGCGCGTCGTCGATCCCGTCGGAGCTGCGTTTCGCGGCCGGCAACATCGGCCTGACCGGTTGGCTCAAGTGGAAGCGCTTCCTGTTGCCCGCCGTGTTCCCCAGCTTCGTCACCGGCGCCATCACGGCCAGCGGCGGCTCGTGGAACGCCAGCATCGTGTCGGAGTACGTCACCTGGGGCAACACGACGCTGGAGGCGAACGGCCTGGGCAGCTACATCGCGCACATGACCGCCGCCGGCGACTTCCACCGCATCGCGCTGGGGATCTGCGTGATGTGCATCTTCGTGATGGGCATGAACCACTTCGTGTGGCGCCGCCTGTACCGCATCGCCGAAGAGCGGATGCACTTCTGAAGACATGACGACCCCCGCTCGCGGTCGCTCGCAGCCCCCCGAGGGGGCCGCCCGGCTTGCTCCGGAGCGGCCGAGCGCGGCGCCGGGCCTTTCTTCGATCAGCTGAGCAACATGTCCATGGAAAAGCACGGCCCCCCCATCATCCAGATCCAGGACGTCCGCAAGTCGTTCCGCGCGGCCGACGGCCGTGAGCGGCCGGTGCTCGAAGGCGTCGACTTCACGCTGCGCGAAGGCGAGATCGTCGCGCTGCTGGGCCAGTCCGGCTCGGGCAAGAGCACGCTGCTGCGCATCATGGCGGGCCTCATCGGCGTCGACGCTGGCGCGGTGCAATACCGTGGCCAGCCGCTGTACGGCCCGGCACGGGCGATCAGCATGGTGTTCCAGTCGTTCGCGTTGTTTCCTTGGCTGACGGTGCAGCAGAACGTGGAGCTGGGTCTCGAAGCGCGCGGCATCGCGCGCGCGGAACGCGCCGAGCGCGCGGAGAAGGCGATCAGCCTGATCGGCCTGGCCGGCTTCGAAGGCGCACTGCCGCGCGAGCTTTCGGGCGGCATGCGCCAGCGCGTGGGCATCGCGCGCGCGCTCGTCACGCAACCCGACGTGCTGCTGATGGACGAGGCGTTCTCGGCGCTGGACGTGCTCACCGGCGAGCGCCTGCGCGACGACATCCTCGAGCTGTGGACGCAGGGCGGCATGCCCACCAAGGCGATGCTCGTGGTTTCGCACAACATCGAGGAAGCGGTGCTGATGGCCGACCGCATCCTGATCTTCGCGAGCGACCCGGGGCGTATCCGCTTTCAGCTCGCCATCGACCTGCCGCGTCCGCGCATCGCCGATTCAGCCGAGGTGCGGTCGCTCATCGACGAGGTCTACGCGCTGATGACCGCCGGCGCCGGCCGGGCCGACCGCACGACCGAGGAACCCGAGGCGCTGCGCCTTTACGACCGCCTGCCGGAAGCCGACATCGCGCGCATGGACGGCCTGCTGGAGCTGCTGGCCGGCGTGCCCTTCCACGGCGAGGCCGACCTGCCCAAGCTGGCCGAAGAGTCCGAGCTCACCGACGATGAACTGCTGCCGGTGGCGCGCGGCATCGACCTGCTGGGCCTCGCCCGCCTGCAGAGCGGCGACCTGCACCTCACGCTGGTGGGCCGGCGCTACGTCGACGGCGACCACGCGCTGCGCCAGCAACTGTTCGGCCAGCAGGTGCTTGAGAACGTGCCGCTCGCAGCGCACATCCGCCACAGCCTCGAACAGGATCCCGAACGCGCGCTGCCCGAGAAGCCGTTCCTGCGGCTGCTCGAGCAGCACATGGACGCCGCCGAGGCCGAACGCGTGCTCAAGACCGTCATCGAGTGGGGCCGCCACGGCGAGGTCTTCGAGTACGACTTCCATGCCGGCAGCATCCACCTGCCGGACGACCAGCAGGACGAGGCGGCGCGCGCGTCCATCATCGAGTGAACGGTTGGCGGCGGCAGCTGCGCAGTGGCAGCTCGTGCAGCAGCAGTTGCGGCGGCGGTGGGCACTGATACGTCTTGTGACCTGCGGCGGCGTGGTTCTTGCCAGGAAGCCCGGCCATCGCCTGCGCGCAGTGGATGCGTCGTCATCTGCGCCTTCTAGAATCGCGTCTTTGCGTGGCGCCCCCTGCCACGCTTCCTGGAGCCCGCCCATGCCCGTCAACCTCACCGCCCCCAAGCCGTCCGACCTGCACGCCGTCCCCGGCGTCCGCGTGGGCATCGCGATGGCCGGCGTGCGCAAGGCCAACCGCAAGGACCTGGTGACGTTCGTGCTGGACGCCGGCACGGTGGTCGCGGGCGTGTTCACGCAGAACCGCTTCTGCGCTGCGCCGGTGCAGGTTTGCCGCGAGCACCTGGCCGCCGCGACGGACGGTATCCGCGCGCTGGTCATCAACACCGGCAACGCCAACGCCGGCACCGGCGCCGACGGCATCGCCCGCGCACGCCGCACCTGCGAGGCCGCGGCCGGCCTGCTGGGCCTGAAGCCGCAGCAGGTGCTGCCGTTCTCCACCGGCGTCATCATGGAGACGCTGCCGGTCGAGCGCATCGAGGCGGGCCTGCCGGCCGCGCTCGGTGACCTGCAGGCCGCCCACTGGGGCCAGGCCGCCGAAGGCATCATGACCACCGACACGCTGCCCAAGGCGGCGTCGACGCAGGTGACGATCGGCGGCAGGATCGTCACCGTCACTGGCATCAGCAAGGGCGCGGGCATGATCCGCCCGAACATGGCCACGATGCTGGGCTTCCTGGCCACCGACGCCGTGATTCCGGCCAAGCTGCTGCAGGCGCTCGCCAAACAGGCCGCCGACGCGTCGTTCAACCGCATCACGATCGACGGCGACACCTCCACCAACGACAGCTTCATCGTGATGGCCACGCAGCAGGCCGGCCACGCGCGCATCGATTCGCTGGACTCCGACGACGGCCGCGTGCTGGTCGCCGCGGTGACGCAGGTCGCGCAGCAACTGGCGCAGGCCATCGTGCGCGATGGCGAGGGCGCCACCAAGTTCATCGCGCTGCGCGTGGGCGGGGGACGCACCGTGGAGGAGTGCCGGCGCGTCGCTTTCGCCATTGCCCATTCGCCGCTGGTGAAGACCGCGTTCTCGGCGTCGGACCCCAATCTCGGCCGGATCGTGTGCGCGATCGGCAACGGCGCCACGCCGGACCTCGATCCGGCCGGCGTGTCGTTCTGGCTCGACGA
>JBDSDD010000078.1:0-38904 GCA_039920745.1 Burkholderiaceae bacterium
ACCGAGGTCGTGATGACCTTCGGCTTCCTGTTCGTCATCCTCGGGTCGACCCACGGCAGCGCGCCCAAGGGCTTCGCGCCGATCGCGATCGGGCTGTGTCTGACGCTGATCCACCTGATCTCGATTCCCGTCACCAACACCTCGGTCAACCCGGCCCGCAGCACCGGCGTCGCGATCTACGCGGGCGCGCCGGCACTCGAGCAGCTGTGGCTTTTCTGGGTCGCCCCGATCGTCGGCGCCATCATCGGCGCCTACGTGTTCCGCATGATCCGCGGCAAGGACGAGTGACGGCCTGATCACTTCGCCGCGTGTTTCTGCGGCTTGGCGGTCAATGCACGCCACTCGGCATGATCGTCGTCGCCCACATGAACAGCACCACGTTGGCGGCCACGGACAGCCAGAAGCGGATGCGAAAGCTGAGCTTGGCGGTCTTGTGTCGATACAGCTGCTGCGCCACGATCGCCCCCGGCCAGCCGCCGACGAAGCCCAGCGAAATCAGCATCGATTCGGAGATGCGCTCGCGGCCCGCGCGCGCGGCGCCCTTGTCGACGGCGTAGAGCATGAAGCACAGTGCGCTGGCGCCGGCGTAGAGCGCGTGAACGACCGTCGGCACGCCGCGCAGCGCGCACACGAGCGCGTACGCGATCGCGAAGGCCGCGAGGACGATCAAGGGCACGGGGTCGAATCGCTGCGGGCGCTTGGGCATGGCGGTCAATGTACGATGGTGCGCCATCCAACCTGGCTTGCCATGCTCGTCCGCCCCTTCCTGGATTCCGACGAAGCCGCCGTCATCGCCTTGTGGGAGGCCGCCGGCCTCACGCGATCGTGGAACGATCCACGCAGGGACATCGACCGCAAGCGATCGGTGCAGCGCGAGTGGTTCCTGGTGGGCACGCACGGCGACGTCGTGATCGCGTCCGTCATGATCGGCTACGACGGCCACCGCGGCTGGATCAACTACCTGGCCGTGTCGCCGGACCATCGCATGCAGGGCCACGCGCGCGCGCTGATGCGCGAGGCCGAGCGCCTGCTGGCCGCCGCGGGCTGCCCCAAGATCAACCTGCAGGTCCGAACCACCAACGCGTCGGTGATCGAGTTCTACAAGGCGATCGGGTACGCGCAGGACGACGTGGTGTCCTTCGGTCGCCGGCTCATCGCCGACGAGTGAAGCCACCTCAGTCGGTGATGCCTTCGATGCGGCGGGCGCGCACGCGCTTGCCCTTGACGAGGCCCGAGTTCAGCTTGGCGAGGGCCTGGTCCGCGATCGCGCGGTCGACCGCGACGTAGGTGGACATGTCGGTCACGCTGATCTTGCCGATCTGCGTGCCGGCAAAACCCATGTCCTTGGTCAGCGCGCCCAGCACGTCGCCCGGGCGCATCTTTTCCTTGCGCCCGCCCAGGATCTGCAGCGTCACCATGGGCGCGACGAGCGGCTTGTCGGAGCCTGCGTCGAGCTCCGACAGCTTGTGCCACTCGCTCTCCGCCTTCTGCAGCACCTCGATATTGCCGACGCGGCCCATCTCCTCCATGCTGGCGAGGTTCAGCGCGAGCCCGTCCTCGCCAGCGCGGCCGGTGCGGCCGATGCGGTGGATGTGCTGCTCGGTCTCGTAGGTGACATCGACGTTGATCACGCATTCGAGCTTGTCGATGTCGAGGCCGCGCGCGGCGACATCGGTGGCCACGAGCACCGAGCAGCTGCGGTTGGCGAACTGGATCAGCACCTGGTCGCGGTCGCGCTGCTCGAGGTCGCCGTGCAGCGCGATCGCCTGGATGCCTTCGGCGGTGAGCACGTCCACCAGGTCGCGGCACTGCTGCTTGGTGTTGCAGAACGCGATCGTCGAGGCCGGCTGGTAGTGGCGCAGCAGGCGCCCGACGCCGTGCAGGCGCTCGCTGGGCTTGACCTCGTACCAGAGCTGGCGGATCTGCGCGGCGTCGTGGCGCGACTCCACCTTCACCGTCTGCGGGTTGCGCATGAACTGCTGGCTCAGCTTGGCGATGCCCTCGGGGTAGGTGGCCGAGAACAGCAGCGTCTGGCGCGTCTTGGGGCACGCGCTGGCGACCGCCTTGATGTCGTCGACGAAGCCCATGTCCAGCATCCGGTCGGCCTCGTCGAGCACCAGTGTCTTCAGGCCCGACAGGTCGAGCGCCTCGCGCTCGAGCAGGTCCATCACGCGGCCCGGCGTGCCCACGATCACGTGCGCGCCGTGCTCGAGGCTGGTGAGCTGGTTGCGCACGGGCACGCCGCCGACGATCGTCAGCACCTTGATGTTGTCTTCGCCGCGCGCCAGGCGGCGCGTCTCGACGGCCACCTGCTCGGCCAGTTCGCGCGTGGGGCACAGCACCAGGCACTGGATGCCGAAGTGGCGCGGGTTGAGCTTGTCGAGCATCGCGAGTGCGAAGGCGGCGGTCTTGCCGCTGCCCGTCTTGGCCTGCGCCAGCAGGTCGTGGCCGGCCAGCGCCACGGGGAGCGCGGCGGCCTGGATGGCGGTCATCTCGAGATAGCCCAGCTGGGTCAGGTTGGCAATGACGGCGGGGGGCAGCGAGAGCGTGCTGAAGGAGGCGGCGGTGGCGGGCGTGGTCATTCCCTATTGTCGGTGATGTGCCCGGGTTTTCACTAGGTCGCCAAGGTAGGATTGCCCGCCACCCTGCCCGAACCCGCGCATTCCTGCGCATCCAGCCGCCCGATGACCGATTCCGTCCGCCTTTCCAGCCCCGCCGCCGAACGCAACCGCCAGCCCATCCTGGACGTGCTGCGCCGCGTGCTGCCGCCCGCCGGCCGCGCGCTGGAGATCGCCAGCGGCAGCGGCCAGCACGTGGCGTGGTTCGCGCGCCACCTGCCCGGCTGGACCTGGCAGCCGACCGAGTACGCCGCCGCGTCGCTCGCGTCGATCGCCGCCTGGAGCGTGCTGCACGCCGACGACGTCGCCGAGTCGCCGTCGGCCAGCGCGGTCGCCGGCCCGCTGCCCAACATCCTGGCGCCGCTGCAACTCGACGTGTGCGCGCCCGCGTGGCCTTTGGCGGGTACGTTCGACGCCGTCACCTGCGCCAACATGATCCACGCCTCGCCGCCGCCGACGCTGCCCGGCCTGATGCAGGGCGCCGGCCGCCATCTCGCGCCTGGCGGCGTGCTGGTGACCTACGGCCCGTACATCCTCGACGACGAGCCCCTCACCGCCAGCAACGTCGAGTTCGACGCCTGGCTCAAGTCGCGCGACCCGAGCTGGGGTATCCGCCGCCTGGCCGACGTGCTCGCGCACGCGCGCGACGCGGGCCTGGGCCTGCGCGAGCGCATCGCCGTGCCCGCCAACAACCTCATGCTGGTGTTCCACCGCGAAGGAGCCGCACGATGACGGACTCGATCCATACCGCCGACGCCTCGCCCGAGGGCGTGCCGGCCGAACTCGCCATCGCCGAGACGCGCGCCTGGGTGCGTCGCGCGGTGATCGGCCTGAACCTGTGCCCGTTCGCGCGCGCCGTCGACGTCAAGGAGCAGATCCGCTATGTCTTCAGCGACGCCGGCGACGCCGAGACGCTGCTGGCGACCCTGGTCGTCGAGCTGCAGCGCCTGGCCGATACCGATCCCGAGCTCGTCGACACGACGATGGTGATACATCCACGGGTATTCGCCGACTTCGAGGATTTCAACGATTTCCTCGAGCTCGCCGACGCGGCGGTCGAGGATCTCGATCTCGACGGCGTGCTGCAGGTGGCCAGCTTCCACCCGCAGTTCCAGTTCGCCGACACCGAGCCCGATGACATCACCAACGCCACCAACCGCGCGCCGTACCCGACGCTGCACCTGCTGCGCGAAGAGAGCGTCGACCGCGCAGTCGCCGCGTTCCCCGAGGCCGAGCAGATCTTCGAGCGCAACATGGCCACGCTTGAAAAGCTGGGCCCACAGGGCTGGGCGGCAGTGCGCAAGAGTTGGGAAGACGACGCCGCGGCCGAGTTCGGCGGCTGAACGGCCCTTGCTCGCCATGGGAGTGCGCGACAGCAGCGCTGGCGCCCTTCAAGCGCCCGCAGGGTTTCGCACGCTATCCGTGCTCCTTGTCGATGTCGAAGACCAGGTTCACCACCGCGGTGTGGGTCTTGGGCGTGGGCTTGAAGCGCCACTGTTTGACCGCCTCGACCGCCGCCTCGTTCAGGCGGGGGTGCGAGCTCTCCACCACGGCGGCCTCGACCACCGTGCCCCCAGGCGCGACCTCGAACTGGACTTCAACGTTGCCTTTGTGGATGCGCCGCACGACGGTGGCAGGGAAATCCGGTTGGACTGACGCTATCTGGATCAGTCCAGGATCGGATTCCGCGGCTGGCGTCGGCGCGAAGTCCGGGTGGGGCACCGCCGCGGCCGCGGCCGCGACGCTGTCGGCATGGCTGCTGCTCAGCGCCGTTGGTTCGGGCGCGTCGGCGACGGGCGCTGGCGCGGGCTCGACGTTCGCAGCAATTGCCGTCGTGCTCGTGCTCGTGGCCGTGGGCGATGGTGCGGCGGCCACCTTGACTTTCTCACGCGCCTCCTGGGCCGGCCTGGCCGAGGGCACCGCGGCAGCCGCCGCAGGTTTGGGCGCAGTCGCGACCTTGACTGGCGCGGGCTTGTCTGCCAGGACCCGGATCCAGTACATGGTCCGGTCGGATTCCTTCTGTGCGCGTTCGGCCGCCGAGGCGGCAGCTGACGACTGGGGCGCCGGCTGCGCCCACGCTGCCGCGCCGGCCAGCAAGAGTGCGGCGCTCAGCGCCGATCTGGATTTAGTCATGGCATTCCTGCTCGTTTGACATCGTCGGGTGCCGTTGTCTCGGTCGGTGCCCGCATCCTTCGCTGGAACAGTCGCGCAGGAGTGCCGCAGTTTAGTCGTCGATGGCGCTGCGCATGCCCTGGGTCGACGCTGCCCTCCGACGCCAGAGCGCGCATTTCGTCACGCTTTCGCGTGCGATCCGGCACGTCGGCGCGTGCTGGGCGCGCGCGAACCCGGATGCGCGGGTGAGCACCCCTTCCAGCGCGGGCGGTGTCGGCTTCGGGTCGGCTCCTGCCAGTGGCCGTCGCGTCATCAAGGGCCGCAAGCGGTGGGACGCAACCGCCCGAAGTCAGCCGCTTGCTGGCGCGGGGGAGCGTCGGTCAGTCGACCCGCTTGAGCACCATCCGCAACATCGTCGACCAGCCCTGTTCCGTCTGCGCCTCGCTCCACGCCTCGTAGGACTTGTCGCCTTGGCGAGTCCAGCGGGCGCGGTAGACGAGCGCCTCGCCGTCGGAGATGTATTGCGTGTCGGGGAACAGCAGTGCCTCGGGCAGGCTCTCGACCGTGCCGCGGCTGAAGCCACCGCTGTTCTCGATGTAGAGGAAGTCGAGGTGGTTGCCGGCCGAGTCGACGTAGTAGGTGGACTCTCCGACGCCGTCGGGCTTGCCGGGCTTGCGCACCCTGTGTGTGTCGCGCAGCGCGTGGCCGCCGAGCATCCAGGCGAAACAGTGCTCGTCGGTCGTCTTGCCGTCGGCGAACGTGCCCTTCCAGCAGTGGCCCGCGAGGAAGGCCATTGGCTTCAGGAGCTCCGGCGGCTCCGCGGCGAAGGTCGCGCTCGAGGCGCCGGCGAGGCAGGTCAGGGCGAGGGCGGCGAGGGGGAAACGCATGGCGGGAACTCCGTTCGGGAGAACGGCCGCAATGCAGGCGCGGCCGGATTTCGAGTCTACCGACAAAGACGGGTCGCGGCATCCTGCCGAAGAGGGACGCCGGGTGGCAGGCTATCCTGCCGCGATGCAACCTGTCGCCCCCTTGCAGACGTTCGGCGAAGCCGGCTTCGAGCTGCTCCCCGCCTTGCTGGATGCCGACGAGCTGGCTGGCATCGCCGCGATGCTGGAGGGTCGTTTGGGCGTCGGCGAACGCGACCTGTTGGACCAGGCGTGGTGCGCCGATCTCGCGCGCCGCCTGCGCGTGGACGCGCGTGTTGCCCACGCGCTGCCGCCCACGCACGTGGCGGTGCAGTGCACGTCGTTCGAGAAGTCCATCGATCGCAACTGGCTGGTGCCGGTGCACCAGGACCTGGCGATCCCAGTGGTCGTCGCTGGCAGCCATCGCCAGGGTCGGATCGATGATGCACGCGCCATTGCACTGCGCAATGAACTCGGAACCGTCGCGTGCCCCCTGCCGCGTGGCGCCGCGATGTTGATGCGGCCATTGCTGCTGCACGCGTCGTCGAAAGCGACAGGGACGAGCCAGCGCCGCGTGCTGCACTTCCTGTTCGGGCCACCGCAGCTGCCGTTCGGGCTCGCGTGGGCGTGACCTGGTGGGATCAGGTCACGCCACCCCGTGCGCGCCCAGCAACGCCCGCATGCGCCGCAGCTCCGCTTGCAAGTCGAGAATCAGTGCCGCGGTGTCCAGGTTGGCTCCGAAGTCGCGCTCCAGCCGGCGCGCCGCCAGCGCGCGTTGCAAGTCGGCACTGCGGAAATGCCAGCGCTCGGGTGGCTCGGAGGGGGTGTCGACATGCAGGATCTCGACCTCCACGAGTCGCAGAATCCATTGGTCTTCGGCGCCGACGGCGCGGGCGAGTTCGCGCAGGCTGAGCGGCGCGGTGTCGATGAGGGTGGCGGTGACAGCGCGCATCTCAGGCTCCCAGGTGCTGGCGCGGGTTGAACGGCGCAGCTTTCGCGAGTTGTTCGTAGGCGGCGACGGCGGCGTCGGAGTCCGCCGGCGGCAGTGCGATCTCCAGCAGCAGGTAGAGGTGGCCCGGCGTCTTGCCCGGCAGCCCACGCTCCTTCAGCCGCAGCTTCATGCCGTTGCGCGCGCCCTTGGGGATCGTCACGTCGACCTGGGCGCCCGCGGGTGTCGGCACCGTCACCTGCGCGCCGAGTGCGGCCTCGGTGGGCGTGACGGGCAGCGTCATGTACAGGTCGTGGCCTTCGATGCGGTAAAGCTTGTGCGGCGCGATGCGCACCTCGAGATAGAGATCGCCTGCCGGCTCGCCGCCGCTGCCGGGCAGACCCTGGCCGGCGAGCCGGATGTACTGGCCGGGCCGCACGCCGGCTGGGATCTTCACGTCCAGCGTGCGGTCGACCAGGCGGGGCCGGCCTTGCGCGTCGATCTCCTGCGCGCGCAGCGAGAGCTGGCGCTCGGCGCCGTGCAGCGCGTCCTCCAGCGAGATCTCGATTGCCGCGTGGTGATCCTCGCCCTTTTCGCGATACGCTGCCCGCTGCCCGCCGGCGCCGCCGCGGTTGCCGAAGATCGACGAGAAGAAGTCGCTGAACTCGGCATGATCGGCCGGGCCCTGGGGCCCTTGCGACGGGCCGCGGTGGAATTCGTAGCCCTGGTCCCAGCCGGGCGGCGGCTGGCGGAAGCCGCCGTCGGGGCTGCCGCCGCGCGCGACGTGGTCGGCGAGTTGGTCGTAGGCCGCACGCTTTTCCTTGTCCTGCAGGACGTCGCGCGCCTCGTTGATGTCGCGCATCTTCGAGTCGGCGTCGGCTTCCTTGCTGACGTCGGGGTGGTATTTGCGGGCCAGCTTGCGGTAGGCCTTGCGGATGTCGTCGTCGCTGGCATCGCGGGCGACGCCCATCGCGCTGTAGTAGTCCTTGAAGTCCATGGTGGCTCAGCGGGCCTTCTTCGTCAGCCGCTTCGCATTGGCGGTGGCCTTCTGGTGCACCGGCGCCAGCGCGCGATGCGCCAGCCTGGCGGTGGCCGTGGACGCAGCGCCCTGCTGGGTCGTGGACGTGCTGCGCATCAGTGTGTCTGCGAGCCTGCGCTGGCGCGCCATCGTCTGGGGGAGGGTGCGGCTGGTGGCAAGATGGGCGGTGGCGTTGAACAGGTCCAGGCTGGTCTTGAACGCCTGGCCGGCCATGCCCGCGAGCAGCGGCGCTGCGCCCGTGGCCAGCGCCTGGCCGGCACGCGAGAACGCGTCGACCTTCTCGGCGCCCATCAACTTCATTTCGCGCTTGTCGGCCGCGTTCGGGTTGAGCCCGTGCGTGGCCATGCGCGTGGTGCGGATCGCGATCACCTGCGCGGCGGCGGTCGACATCTGCATCGCCTTGACCCCCAAAGTGCCCCACAGCAGGAATGGGTTGGCGAGCAGGGCGGCGGCCGAACGAGACTTCATGGGAGATCCTTGACGCGATGTGCAGGGGCGCCCGGGCGCGGACGCGACGGTTGTGGGTGAGCAAAAGGCGAGCCCGACAGGGTTGATTCCTGACAGGCGCCGGTGGCTTACCTGCGCGCGGGTTGTAAGGTTTCAACCATGGTGCCGACGAATCGGGGAGGACATGCCACGATGCGGCATGTCCTGCGACGCTGCGCGCCTCATTGCGGGGCGTCCATCCCCCCAAATTCCGGAGTTTTCGATGTCCTCGTTCCCTCGCCTGGCCCTCGCCGCCACGTTGCTGCTGGCCACCACCCTGTCGCACGCGCTGACCATCACGCCCTACACGCCGGCCGCGCTGGCCGCCGCGCAGAAGGCCGGCGAGCCGCTGGTGCTGCACTTCCACGCGAGCTGGTGCCCCACCTGCCGCGCGCAGGACAAGGTTTTCGACGCGCTCAAGGCCGATCCGTCCTTGAAGGTGACGCTGATGGAAGTCGACTACGACCAGGAGAAGGCGTTCGAGAAGCAGATGAAGGTCACTGCGCAATCGACGCTGATCGTCTTCCATGGCGCCACCGAGCGCAGCCGTTCCACCGGCGAGACCGATCCCGCCAGGCTCAAGACCCTGCTGCAGAGCGCCGGCTGAGCCGTGGTCGGCTTCGCGGACCCCGCGCTGAGCGTCGTCGCCGGTGCGTTGACCACGCTGTCGCCCTGCGTCTTCCCGCTGCTGCCGGTGATCGTCGGCGGCGCGGTGCAGCGCCATCGCGCGGCTCCCATCGCGATGGGTCTGGGCATGGCACTCACGTTCATGGTGATCGGACTGCTGGTGGGCGGGCTGGGCGGCTCGCTGTCGCTGGCGCCGGACGACGTGCGCCGCGTCGGCGCGTGGCTGCTGCTCGCCTTCGGCGTCGTGATGCTGGTGCCGCCGCTGGAGCGGCGCTTCTCCAACCTGATGACGCCGCTGGCCTCGTCCGCCAACGCCGCCACCACGCGGCTCGAAGGCGGCGGCGCGTTGGTCAGCGCGTTTGCGCTGGGCGGCCTGCTCGGGCTCGTGTGGAGCCCGTGCGCGGGGCCGTTGCTGGGCTCCACGCTGGCCCTCGTGGCGACCGCCGGCGGCGCGCCGCGTGGCGCGTTGCTGCTGGGCTTGTTCGGGCTGGGCGCCGCGCTGCCGCTGGTGGGCGCGGCTTACGCGTCACGCGCGGGCTTCGGGCGCGTGCGCGGCTGGGTGCTGGCGCACGCGGGCACGACCAAGCGCGTGATGGGGGGGCTGTTGCTGCTGGTGGGCGTGCTGATCCTCACCGGCGGCGACCACGCGATCGAGGCCTGGGTCAACGACCGCCTGCCCGATGCGTGGCTGGCGCTGACCACGCGCCTGTAGTCACTTCTTGATCGTGACCTTGAGGTTGGTCACCTGCTCGGTGTGATCGATGTCGCCGTTGGCGGTCGCGCGGTCGATCGTATTGGGGTTGGCCTGCTGCGCGATCGCGCGCTTGGCGTCGTCGCCCTTCAGGTTCTGGCGATGCACCTGCAGGCGCGGGCCCTTGGCGCGGGCCGCGCGGGCGGCCATGTCGGCATCGGCCTGCGCCTTGACGTCCAGCGGCGCGGTCTTGACGGACGGCACGTCGCCCTGTCGCAGTTGATGGTCGGCGGCGGCGGCCAGCGTCGGCTTCCTGTGCGCGGTCGTCGAGCCGTCCAGGTTGACGTCCTGGCCCGGCACGGCCTGGGCCGCGGTCGCCAGTGCCAGCGCGGCGACGACCGCACACAGTTTGATCTTGCTCATCGAAGGCTCCCGGCGGCCGAAGGCGGCCGCGTTGCTGCGAATGGGCAAGGCGCGCGCCCGCGCTCAGCCTTGGGTCGTCGGCAACGGAAACGCGGCAGTGATCTCGAGGCCCGGATGGGCGTTGCGCAACGTCAGCGTGCCGCCGTGCGCCTCGGCGACGAGCTTGCACAGGTACAGCCCCAGGCCGACGCCGCCGGTGCTGCGCAGCCGCGCCGCGTCCGCTCGGTAGAAGGCCTCGGCGGCGTGCTGCAACTGGCTCTCGTCCATGCCGGGGCCGAAGTCGCGCACCACCAGTTGCACCGACTGCGGCGTGCCCGTGGTCGACACGCTCGGCGACTGCCCGGCCTCGCTGCCATGGCGCAGTGCGTTGTCGACCAGGTTGCGCAGCAGCAGCCGCATGCGGGCGCGGTCCAGTGGCAGCGCGGGAAGCGCCCGGTCCAACTGCAGCGTCAAGGTGCCCGCGGCGGCTTGCGCGTCGCACTGCTCGTGGATGATCTCCGCCAGCGTGGCGGACTCGGTCTGCAGCGCGGCGTGGCCACCCGCCTGCACGTCGGCCAGGCGTTCGCTTTCCAGCAGGTCGGTGATCAGGTCGCGCATCTCGCCCAGGTCGCGCAGCAGCGCGCTGCGCTCGGCGCTCTCGTCGAGCAGCTCCGTATTGATGCGGGCGCGCGCCAGCGGCGAACGCAGCTCGTGGCTGATCGCGAGCAGCAACTGGCGCTTGGCGTCCAGCATGTGGTGCAGGCGCGCGGCCATGCCGTTGATCTGTTCGGCCAGGTCGCCCAGCTCGTCGCGGTCGCGCGGCACGATGGGCTGCGAGAAGTCGCCCTGGCCGTAGCGCACCGCGCCCGCGCGCAACGCGGCCAGCGGGCGCAGCATGTGGCGCACCAGCGCGTAGGCCAGCCCGGTGAGCAGCAGCAGCACGCCCAGCGTCACCCAGCCGACGTGCTCGGCGCGTGCCTCGTGCGACATGTCAGCCAGGCTGAAGATGATGCGGCTGCCGTCGGGAAATCGACGCACCACGCGCCACAGGCTGGGGTCGATGTCCGTGTTCAGCGACAGCCGGGAAGGCATGCCGTGCGGGCCCAACCTCGGCGCGCCGTCGGGCGGCACGTGATCGAAGATCGTGCGCGGCGGCGGTGCGCGGCGCGGCTCCGGCACGACCAGCGGCAGCGGGTCGCCGTTGGGCAGCGTGACCAGCGGATGGCGCGGCGGGCGCTCGAGCCCGATGCCGTCCGGGGGGCGCGGCGGCGGCGGCTCGTCGGCGGAGTCCCAGTGGACATCGGGGCCGTCGATCACGATGTGCAGCGGCAGGCGTTGCGTCAGCAGGCGGGCGCGGGCGATGTCCGGCGGCGAACCGATCTCGGACACCAGGGTGTCGGTGTAGTTCATCACCAGCGGGCGCAGGTACTCGTGCCAGCCGACACTGCGCACCACGTGCATGCCCAGGATGAAGGTGGCGCCGACGGCGGTCGCCAGCACGATGAACAGGCCCACCAGGCGCGCGCCCAGCGACGGGAACCTGGCCCGCCAGCGCGCCGGGACGGCGTTGATGATCATGGGTGCCCGCCCGCGAACGCATAGCCCGCATTGCGCAGCGTCTTGATGCAGTCCAGCGGCTCGAGCTTCTTGCGCAGCCGGCTCACCAGGATGTCGACGGCGCGCGTGTAGAGATCGGCGTCCTGGCCGCGCAGGCGGTTCAGGATCTCGTCGCGGTGGAACACCTTCTGCGGTGCCTTGGCCAGCAACGCGAGCAGCTCGAACTCGGTGCCGGTGAGCTCGACGGGCTCGCCCTGGCGCAGCACCTGGCGCCGTTCGAGGTCGATCTCGATGCCGTCGAACACGAGCTTGCTCTGCGGTGTGGCTGCGGGCGCACGGGCACGGCGCAGGATGGTCTGGATGCGGGTGAGCAGCTCACGCGGCTCGAACGGCTTGGGGATGTAGTCGTCGGCGCCGATCTCCAGGCCGACGATGCGGTCCATCACGTCGCCGCGCGCGGTGAGCATCACGATGGGGATGTCGGATTCGCGCCGGATCGTGCGGCACAGCTCGAAGCCGTCCATCTCGGGCAGCATCACGTCGAGGATGGCCGCGTCGTAAGCCTGCGCGCGCAGCTTGGCCAACCCTTCGCTGGGCTTGACGGCGCTGTCGAGCTCGTAGTCGAAGCGGCGAAAATAGGTGGCGAGCGGCGCGGCCAGGAGCGCGTCGTCGTCGATCATCAGGATGCGGCGCATTGGGCAATGGTAGAACCGAAACGATGACGAGGCAGGGCCTCGCGGCGCTGCCTCGTCGATGTCAGCGGGAGGAGGGATCCCGCAACGACTGGGCTCAGTTGCTGTCCGCGCCCGCGGCGCCGTGCTCGCCGTGGTGGCCGTGCATGCCTTCGTGGCCCATGCCGCCGATGCCGAAGAAGCCGTGGTGCTTGGCGGCCAGCTCGCGCACCTGCGCCTGCTGGGTGGCGCCGAGGCTGTCGTAGAAGTCGCCGGTGGCATTGATCATCGCGGGGCCGTTGGCCTGCATCTTGGCGATGTGCTGGTTCATCAGCTGCGTCGCGCCGGCGCGGTCGAACGTGTTGCCGGCGATCAGGGCCGTCATCGCGGCGTGCGGGTCGGCGCCGGCGGCGGACGGCGCGTGCTGTGCAACCATCAGGTCCCCGAGCACCTTGAGCTTGGCGGCCTGGTTGGCGTCGAGGTTGAGTTTCTTGCCGATGTGCGACAGCATCATCGCCTCGTGCTGGGCCATCTGCTCGGGCGTCGCCGGGCCGTGGTGGAAGCCACCGTTTTCGGCGGAGTACGCCGCGAGGCTGCCCATCAGGGCGGTGGAGACTGCCACACCCAGCAGGGTGCGCTTCAGCCAGGTCTTCATCATGATCTTGTCCTTGGGTTGGGTGATGTGGCCACGAATTCGTTTCGCCATGTCCTCATTACGCGTCATCCAGGCGCCAGGATGCTTTCAGCGCCGTATCGCCGTGTTTCGTTTTGTCTCGTGCGGCGGCTTTCCAACGATTGCCGGATGCTGCCCCGATACTTGGCGTCCTGGCGGGGCAAATCCCATGCTTTCGGCCAGCTTTGCCAAACCGAAACATTAGACTGGCGCAAAGCAAGCAAATTTCGCCCGGTTGACACCATCCGTCGGGCGACAAGAACGAGTCTGGAGAGGGCTTAGCAGTGAACAAGAGAGCGGGCGCACCGCCCACCATCATCGACGTGGCCCGCAAGGCCGGCGTGTCCATCAAGACCGTCTCGCGCGTGATGAACAAGGAGCCGACGGTGCACGCCGACACGCGGGCCCGCGTGCAAGAAGCTGTCAACGAGCTGAACTACCGCCCGCAGTTGTCCGCGCGCAGCCTGGCCGGCGCCAAGTCCTTCCTCATCGGCCTGCTGTACTACGACCCGAGCGCGGCCTTCGTCGCCGGCGTGCAGCAGGGCGCCACGCGCGGCTGCCGCGAGGCCGGGCGCCACCTGGTCGTCGAGTCGCTGCAGGAGAACAGCGTCGACGTGCAGGCGCAGATCGAGTCCATGCTCGCCGCGCTGCGCCCAGACGGCATGATCCTGACGCCGCCTCTGTGCGACAACCCGGCCATCCTCGAGGTGCTGCGCGCCAACCGCACCCCCTGCGTGCTGATCTCTCCCGCCAGCGAGGAGCACGGCATGGCGCGCGTCGGCATGGACGACGCGCTGGCGGCCGAGGAGCTCACCAACCTGCTGATCAGCCTGGGCCACACGGCCATCGCGTTCATCGAGGGCAACCAGGCAGCCAGCGATCGTCGGCGCGACGGCTTCACGCGTGCGCTGCGGGCGCACCGGCTGGCCGTCGATCCCGCGCTGGTGATCGCCGGCACGTTCCAGTTCGAGTCCGGTGTCGCCGCTGCACGGAAACTTTTCGCTTTGCCCAAGCCGCCGACGGCCATCTTCGCCGCCAACGACCTGATGGCCCTTGGCGCGCTCACCGAGGCCCAGCGACTGGGCATCGCGGTGCCAGGCGACGTCGCCATCGTCGGCTTCGACGATACAGATGCGGCCACGCTAGTGTGGCCACCGCTGACGACCGTGCGCCAGCCGCTCGCCGAGATGGCGATGGCGGCGGTCGACATGTTGTTGTCTGGCGTGGTCAAGCGCGAACCGACCCACCCCGCGCCCGTGCGCGTGCTGCCGCACGAAGTGATCGTGCGCGGCTCCACGGCCGCCCCTGTCAAAGGACGCGCATGAGCGCCCTCGAGTTTCGCCAAGCCACCGTCGCCGACATCCCCGAGATGTCGCGCATCCGCATCGCCGTCAAGGAAAACGCCCTGTCGAACCCCGGGCGCATCACCGAGGCGATGTACCGCGACTACCTCGAGGCCCTCGGAAGAGGGTGGGTCGCCGAGCTGGATGGCGCGATGATCGGCTTCTCGTACGCCGACCGCACCGACGCGTCGATCTGGGCGCTGTTCGTCGACCCCGAGCGCGAAGGCCTGGGCGCCGGCAAGCACTTGCTGCGGCTTGCGGTGGACTGGCTGTTCGAGATCGGCAACGACGAGATCCGCCTGGGCACCGCGGCCGGAACGCGCGCCGACCGCTTCTACGCCGCACAGGGTTGGACGCGCGAGGGCATGAAGGACGACGTCGAGGTGTGGTTCCGGCTGCGTCGAGCGGACTGGCGGCAGCGCGCTGCTGCCTGAGTGATTCAACCAAAAGGGAGAGAGAACATGGCAGGACGTTTTTCACGCAGCTGGAGCCTGGCGAGTGCGAGCTGGCAGGTGCTCAAGCAGGACACCCAGCTGATGGTGTTCCCGTTCGTCTCGGCGATCGCCTCGATCCTGGTGGCTGGCGCTTTCGCGCTGGGCGCCTTCGGCGTCGTCGGCTACGACGGGCTGTCCGACCTGGACAAGCACAACGTTCCCAACGCGTACTACCTGGTGGGGTTCGCGTTCTACGTTTGCATGTACTTCGTGATGTTCTTCTGCAATGCCGCGCTCGTCGGCGCGGCCATGCTGCGCTTCGACGGCAAGACGCCGACGGTGGGTGACGGCTGGCGCATCGCGTCGGCGCGCTCGGGCCGCATCCTCGGCTACGCGCTGATCGCGGCGACGGTGGGCATGGTGCTGCGTGCCATCCAGGAGCGCCTGGGCTTCGTGGGCCGCTTCGTCGTCGGCCTGCTGGGCGTCGGCTGGACGGTGGCCACGGCCATGGTCGTGCCGGTGTTGGTGAGCCACGACGTGGGCCCGATCGACGCCGTCAAGGAAAGCGCGGGCCTGCTCAAGAAGACCTGGGGCGAGAACGTGATCGGCAAAGGCGGGCTGAGCCTGGCTTTCCTGGTCGTCTACCTGGTGGTGATCGTCGGCGCGGTCGCGCTCGCGGCCGCAAGCGTCTGGCTGGGCAGCGTCGCGCTGATGGTGATGGTGGCCATCGCGACGGTGCTGGCGCTGATCTTCACCGCGCTGGCGCACGCCGCGTTGTCGGGCATCTACTCCGCCGCGCTGTACCGCTTCGCGACCACCGGCTCGGCCGGTTCGGGCTTCGACTCCGGCGTGCTGCAGACGGCGTTCGGGCGCAAGTAAGGCGTCAGTGGCGGTCGGCGAGCAGCGCGGTGAGCTGCAACGTCCGGCGCCGGCCGCCCTCCTCGTTGCACGTCGCTCTGCGCGACGCGCACCGCGGCGCGGGTGATCAGGCGCGCGGCGGGCGGCGCACCCCGCGCGCCGGCGCGCTGGTCGAATCACGCACGATCAGCTCGTGCGGCAGCACGCGTTGCACCGCCGCGCTGCTTCGCGTGCCGGGCGTGCCTTCGACCGTGGCCGGGCCGATCAGCAGGTCGACCGCCGCCCGCGCCATGGCCAGCGTCGGCTGGCGCATCGTCGTCAACGGCGGCCACACCAGGCTGCTGGCCGGCGAATCGTCGAAGCCAGCGATCGCGAGGTCGCCGGGGATCGCCAGGCCCTGGCGCTGCGCCGCGGCCAGCACGCCGAGCGCCATGTCGTCGTTGCTCGCGAACACGGCCGTCGGATGGTGGCGCAGCTTGAGCAACTGGTGCGTCGCGGCGATGCCGGACTCGAAGCGGAAGTCGCCGTCGATGATCAGCTCGGGCGCGACGTCCACGCGAGCCGCCTTCATCGCCTTGACGAAGCCCTGCTCGCGCAGCGCGGAGGCCGCCTGGTCGGCCGCGCCGCGGATGAACGCGATGCGCCGATGGCCGAGACTCAGCAGCAGGTTGGTGATCTCCTCGGCGGCGTGGACGTCGTCCATGCGCACGCTGGGCATGTCCTTGCGCTGCCTGGCGGGCGACACCAGCACGGTGGGCGTGCCGCTGTCTTGCAGGGCCTTGAGCACGTGCGGGTTGTCGCACAGCGGCGGCGTCAGGATCATGCCGTCGGGGCGCAGCGTCGATACCATGCGGTGCACCTGCTCGCCGAGATCGTGCGCGTCGTTGTCCATCGACTCGACGACCAGGTGATAGCCGGCCTCGCGGCAGCGCATCGTCGCACCCTTCTGCACTCCGGAGACGAAGGCCGCACTGGGGTCGAAGTACAGCAGGCCGATCAGGAACGAGCGCGCACCGGCGAGGCTGCGCGCCGACTGGCTGGGCCGGTAGCGCAACCGGGCCATGACCTCCAACACCTTGGCGCGGGTGTCGGCACGCACGCCCGACTCGTTGTTCATCACGCGCGAGACGGTCTTGATCGACACGCCAGCCTGCTTGGCCACGTCGCTGATCGTGGTGCTGGCGGCCGGCGGCACCGCCGCGGACGTGCGCGAGCGCGCCTTCACGCGACACTCCGTGCGCTCTCGCGCGCGGGCGCGGCAGCGCGGGCGCACATCGCGTCCACCAGCGCGCGGTGGTCGGGCAGGTCGGTGAGCGCGCGCTGCGCCACCTGCGCGATCATGGCGAATTCCTGGCGCGCCTCGGCCGCGCGCGGCCACGCGGGCCGCGCATGCGCGAGGTCGGTTGCGTACCCCATGCCGTACAGAACGTACTGCCAGCTCGAGGGCGGGTACATCTCGATGTCGGTGACGAAGTCGAGCCGGTGCGGCGGCCTGCAGCGCCAGCGCTCGAGCAGGTCGCGCAGCGTGGGCGTCCACGACGCGGGGTCGGCGTTGTCGCGCCAGAACGCGGTGTCGTCGCGGCGCGTCAGCGCGTAGTGCAGCTTGAGGAAGTCGACGATGCGTTCGAAGCGAGCACGCATCATCTCGTTGAACTGGCGCGCCGCAGGTGCGAAGTTGCCGTCGGCCGGCAGCAGGAAGCCGATCAGGTAGGCGGCGGCCTCGATCAGGCCGATGCCCGAGGATTCGAGCGGCTCGAGGAAGCCCGCCGACAGGCCCACGGCCACGCAGTTGCCGATCCACTGCGTTTCACGGTAGCCGACGTCGAGCTTCAGCGCGCGCGGGCCCAGCGCATCGGCGGCGCGGCCGATGTAGCGGCGCAGCGTGCGCTCGGCCTGCTCGTCATCGGTGTGGCGGCTCGAATAGACGTAGCCGATGCCGCGGCGGCGGTGCAAGCCGATGTCCCAGGTCCAGCCGGCCTCGTGCGCGGTGGAGATGGTGTATGACGCAATGGGTGAGTCGGCCGCGGCGTAAGGCACCTGCAGCGCGAGCGCGCGGTCGACGAACAGCACGTCGTTCAATGGCTTGCGCGGGACGCCCAGCGCCTCGCCGATCAGCGCGGCGCGAAAGCCGGTGCAGTCGACGTAGAGATCGGCGCTCATCGCACCGTGTTCACGCGTGATGACGCTGGCGATGTGGCCGTCCTCACGCAGCTCGACGCGCTCCACCGTGGCGATCACGCGCTCGACGCCCAGGGTCTGCGCGTGCGTGGCCAGCAACGTCGCGAACTTGCCGGCGTCGAAGTGGTAGGCGTAGTTCATCGGACCCATCCAGTCGCCGTCGCTGGCGCGCTTGGGTGCGCGCGCGGCGTCGGCCACGCGCTGCTGCATCGAGATCGCGTCGGCGAACGCGCGCGGCGAGCCGTCGGCGTTGCGCGCCTCGCCGAGCAGCCAGTACGGCATCAGCTCGGGCGCGCCGGGCCGCTGGCTGGGCGGGTTGAACGGGTGGAAGTAGCGCTCGCCGGCGCGCGACCAGTCGACGAAGCTGACCCCTTGCTTGAACGTGGCGTCGCACTCGCGGATGAAGCGCGCCTCGTCGAGGCCGATCGCGTTGAGGGTGCCGCGGATCGACGGAAACGTGCCCTCGCCGACGCCGATGATGCCGATGTCGCTGGATTCCACCAGCGTCACGCGCACGCCGCCGCTGGCGCTTCCCAGCGTGCGCGCGAGAAAGGCCGCGGTGAGCCAGCCGGCGGTGCCGCCGCCGACGATGAGGATCTGCTGGATGGGCTTCATGAAGGCTTGTCTCCAAGGCAGTGACGCAACTGCATCCTGCTCGTTGTCTGCACCCGGAACATCGCCTCGGCGTTTTCCCGTAGACGTTTCCGGCGCTTCTTATAGAGGATCATATCGGTAAATTGACAACGCTGTCATTTCTTCATTGACAGCGTTGTCATCGCTCGTCATCATTCGCTCCATTCCAGGGTTCGACAGCCAATGAAGCGGTCGGACAAGACGCCGGGAATCCACACAGGAGTCGGTGTGTGGCTGCGTCGCCCGGGATGCGCGGGAAGCCTCATGAGAGACCCGCGACGACATTTTCGTGAAGAGACAAATCGCCGCCAAGACGGTCGATGACGCACCACCAAATACTGGAGACAACGTGACTACTCGTGCACAGAAAACCCGGGCTTCGCTCGCATCCCCGATCCACCTGGCCGTTCTGGCCCTGCTCGCCGGCACGGCGGCAGCCCAGGCGCAGACCGCCTCGCCGGCCGCTGCAGCCAGCGCCGCCGCAGCGGCGGACAGCACCGTGTTGCAGGAGGTCACCGTCACGGCGACCAAGCGCTCGACCTCGCTGCAAAGCACGCCGCTCGCCGTCACGGCGATCAACGCCAGCGAGCTCGAGAAGGCGCACGTGCAGACGCTGTCCGACATCGTCCACCTGGCGCCCAGCTTCCAGGCCACGACCGAAGGCGACCACGGCGTCATCACGATGACGCTGCGCGGCATCGGCAACGACAGTGCCAAGACCGAATACGCCGACCCCGAGGTCGCGCTGTTCGTCGACGGCATCTACGCCCCGCGCGCCGAAGGCGCCGCGTCGCTGCTGTTCGACATGGAGGGCATCGAGGTGCTGCGCGGCCCGCAGGGCACGCTGTGGGGCCGCAACTCCACGGTCGGCGCGGTCAACATGAAGACGGCCAAGGCCGAACTCTCGGGCAACTTCGGCAACATTGAAGGCGGCCTCGGCAGCTACGACCGTTTGGGCACCCGTGCCGCCTTCAACTTCGTCCTGAGCGACTCGTTCGCGATGCGCGCCGCCTTCGTGCACGAGCAGCACGACGGCTATGTCGACTACCAGGCGGCGCCCAAGATCGCGATCGCCGACCAGCAGGCCGCGGCCGCCCCGGCCATCGCCGCGTACAACCTCGCGCATCCCGCCAACCCGCTGTCGTTCCGTCCGATCGACCCGAACACGTTCGTGCAGGCCGGCCCCAAGTACAACTCGCAGGACCAGTCCGCGGCCCGCCTGAGCTTTTTGTGGAAGCCCACGCGCGACATCACGTGGAACGCGTCGTACGAGAAGTTCATGGACCGCGGCACGCCCGCGATGAACCTGATGCAGACGCCGCGTGCCGGCGAGAAGTTCTGGTCCGCGCTGATCAGCGTGGCGCCGTACCTGCACCGCGACGTCAACACCTTTCGCAGCCACGTCGACTGGAACCTCAGCGACTACCTGGCGCTGAGCTACACGGCTGGCTACTCCGACTTCAAGGGCTCGGGCAACTTCGACCAATCCGGCGGCGCCACGGTGCCAACCAGCTTCACCACCGGCGCCACGGTGCAGGAAGACCGCACCAACTGGTCCCACTACAAGAACTACAGCCACGAAGTGCAGCTGCAGTCGGCGGGCAAGCACGAGCTGGACTGGATCCTGGGCCTGTACTACGCGGCCGAGGACAACGGCATCCGCTTCGACATCCCGATCTCCAACGGCACGCAGCAAGGCACGATCGGCTGGCAAGGCTCGTTCGTGCAGCCCAAGGAAACCGTGCAGTCCGAGGCCGTGTTCGGCCAGGCCACCTGGAACATCGGCGACTCGCTGCACCTGACCGGCGGCGCCCGCTTCACCTCCGACGACCGCAAGAACGAAGGCGGCACCGGGTGGGGCTGGAACGGCGGCTCCACCGTCGAGGCGGGCATCCCGCAGGTGCCCATCGATCCGGGCAGCGACGCCGCAGCACCGGGCTCCGGCTTCAGCCCCGGCCACAACGACGGCCACTACACGGGCACCAAGGCGACGTACCTCGGTCGCGCCAACTGGGACCTGAGCAAGACGGCCATGGTCTACGCGAGCATCTCCACCGGCTACAAGTCCGGCGGCCTGCAGGACGGCGGGCGCCACTACGGCCCGGAGACGCTGGTCAACTACGAAGTCGGCTCCAAGAACACCTTGTTCGGCGGATCGGTGAACTTCAACAACTCGCTGTACTACGAGAACTTCAAGGACTTCCAGTTCAGCGCGCCGGTGACGAATCCGGACGGCACCCACACGCTCGCCACCGGCAACGTGCAGGGCGCCAAGGTCTACGGCTTCGAGTCCGAACTCGCCGCCAACCTGACCAAGGACGACCGCGTGCAACTGAGCGCGGCCTACGAGCACACGCGCCTGGGCTACCTGCTGGCCGGCAGCAACGACTACTCGCTGCCCGCCTGCCCGGATCCGACCATCTCCAGTTGCCTGGACGTGACGGGCCACCAGCTGCCGCACGCACCCAAAGTTTCGGGCCAAGCGCAGTACGAGCACACGTTCCGCTTCGCCAGTGGCTCCAAGCTGCAGCCGCGCGTGAACTTCCACTACGAGTCGGGCTCGTGGCTGAGCGTGTTCAATCTCGGTGAAGGCGACCGCCAGAAGTCGTACACGCGCACCGACCTGGGCCTGCGCTACTCGGCGGCCAAGGACTGGTACGTCGACCTGTTCGTGCAGAACGTCGAGGACGGTCGCGTCAAGACGAACGCGCAGAACTCGTTCGGCACCTGGCAGTCGCAGTACATGCCGCCGCGCACGTTCGGCGTCAACGCCGGCATTGCCTTCTGATGCCGCGCGGCGCCGACCATGAGGTTGGCGCCGCACCTCCTCCGAATCCGGCCGCGGCCGTGACGCCGCGCCAATTCCCTGAAACACCATGCCTTCCATCCTCCGGGCGCTCCTGCTCGCGGCCGCTGCGTTGTCCGGAGCAGCCACTGCTCGCGCCGCCACCACGATCACGCTGGCCACCTTCCCGGACCTCGACCGGGCTGCGAAGGCGGCGTTGCCCCGCTGGCACGCGGCGCATCCTGACATCGACGTCAAGATCGTCTCGCTGCAATACGCCGACCATCACAACGCGATGACGACCGCGCTGGCCACCGGATCGGGCCTGCCCGACGTGATGGCCATCGACTTCAAGTTCATCGGCAAGTTCACCAGCTCCGGCGGCTTCGAGGATCTGTACAAGCCGCCTTACGACGCCGGCACGCTGCGCGCCGCGTTCGTTCCCTTCACGCTGGCCCAGGCCACCAATGCCAAGGGCGAACTGGCCGCGTTGCCAGCCGACATCGGCCCGGGCACCTTCCTGTATCGCGCCGACCTGGTCGCCAAGGCCGGCCTCACCGAAGCCGACTTCACGAAAGACTGGCCGTCGTTCATCGCCGCCGGCGTCAAGCTGAAGGCGGCCACCGGCGCCTGCATCCTGGCCAGCAGCAACGACGTTGTCGACATCGTGCTGCGCTCCAGCCTGCCTGCCGGCGACGGCATCTATTTCGACCGTCAGGGCAAGGTGCTGGTCGCCGACGCGCGCTTCGTGCGCGCCTTCGAACTGGGCCGCGCGGCCCACCTCGCCGGCATCGACGCCGGCACCACGATGTGGACCAACGAGTGGGTCGCGGGCTTTCGCTCCGGCAAGATAGCCGGGCAGATGATGGGCTCCTGGCTCGCGGGCCACCTGAAGAACTGGCTTGCGCCCGACACGGCCGGCAAGTGGCGTTCGGCGCCGCTGCCCGGTGGCGTGCACGCTTCCTACGGCGGCTCGTTCTATGCGATCCCCAAGCGCGCCATGCACAAGGCCGAGGCCTGGGAGTTCATCCGCTTCCTCACGGCCGATCGCCAGACCCAGCTCGACGCGCTGCGCCAGTTCGGCAACTTCCCGTCGCTGCTGGCGGCGCAACAGGACCCCACCGTGTCCGCGCCCGTTGCCTTCCTCGGCGGCCAGACCGCCGGCATGCTGTGGCGCGACATTGCCGCGCAGGTGCCCGCGATTCCCGTCGACAAGTACGACTCGATGGCGACCGACGCCGTGCGCGCCGAGTACCAGAACGTGATCACCGACGGCAAGGACATCCCCACCGCATTGGCCGACGCGAAGTGGCTGATCGAACACCGCGCGCGCCGCTGAATCCACTCATGAACACCCTGCTCACCAGCGAATCCGCCGTCGCGCCGCCCGCTCCCGTGTGTTCGATCGCGTCCCGCGCACGCTGGCGCAAGCGCGCACGCAAGCTCGCCCCGTACGCCTTCATCGCGCCGTTCTTCATCCTGTTCGGCGTGTTCGGGCTGTTCCCGCTGCTGTTCTCCATCTGGCTGTCGCTGCACCAGTGGGACGCTGCGTCCGGCCTGGCCGCGATGCACTGGGTGGGCCTGGAGAACTACCGCTATGCGCTGACCGACCCGTGGTTCGCCAAGTCGCTGCTCAACACGCTGTGGTTCGCGGTGGCCTCGGGCGTGCCGCAGCACCTGGTCGCGCTGCCGCTCGCGTTCCTGATCCACATGTCGCTCAAGCGCAGCCGCAACTTCGTCGTCGGCGCGTACTTCGTTCCTTACGTGACGTCGAGCGTCGCCATCGCGCTGATCTTCACGACACTGTTCTCCAAGGACTTCGGCGTCATCAACGCGATGCTGCCCGGGCCGCCGATCGACTGGCTGGGCGACAAGTTCTGGGCCCGCATCACGATCGCGTTCGTCGTGTTCTGGCGCTATCTCGGCTGGAACGTGGTGCTGTACCTGTCGGCACTGCAGGTGATCTCGGGGGACCTGTACGAAGCCGCGACGCTGGACGGCGCCTCGCGCTGGCAGCAGTTCCGCTACGTCGCGCTGCCGCTGCTCAAGCCGATGATGTTCTTCGCGATCACGCTGACGCTGATCGGCAACCTGCAGCTGTTCGAGGAGCCGTTCATCCTGATCCCGCCGGATTCCGGCGTGGCCACCAGCGTGATGACCACGGCGACGTTCATGTACCGCATGGCCTTCTCGGACGGCGACTTCGGCACCGCATCCGCCGTCTCCTGGCTGCTGTTCTTCATCATCGCGGCGCTGACCTGGGGCAACGCGCGCCTGTTCGGCAAGGAAGGGGCGAGCGATGTCGCACGCTGAAAGGCTGACGCCCTCACGGGTGACGACATTCGTGCTGATGGGCGCCGGCGTGATCCTGCTGGCCGCGCCGTTCTGGTTCACGTTCGTGTTCGCCACGCAGTCGCGCGCCGACATCTTCGCCACGCCGCCACCGTTCTGGTTCGGCACGCACTTCCTGTCCAACCTGCACCTGCTGCTGGAGCGCCTGCCGTTCTGGCGCAACCTGGGGATCAGCCTGTACGTGGCGACGATGACGACGGCGCTGAACCTGATGCTGTGCGCGCTGGCCGGCTACGCGTTCGCGGTGCACGAGTTCGCGGGCAAGAAGATCCTGTTCGCCCTGGTCGTCGGCTCGATGATGCTGCCCAGCTTCCTCAACATGATCCCCACCTTCATGGTGATGGACCTGCTCGGCTGGATCGACACGCCGCGCGCGCTGTACGTGCCTGGCGCGGCCGGCGCGCTGGGCATCTTCCTGATGCGCCAGTACATCGGCTCGGCGATCCCGCGCGACCTGATCGACGCCGCCCGCATGGACGGCTGTGGCGAGCTGCGCACGTTCTGGAGCGTCGTGATGCCGCTGTGCGGGCCCGCGCTGGGCACGCTGGGGCTGATCACCTTCATCAACGCCTGGAACAACTTCGTCGGGCCGCTGGTGGTGATGCGCAGCGTCGAGAACTACACCGTGCCGCTGGCGCTGCGCAGCATGCAGAGCCCCAACAACACCGAATGGGGCGCGCTGATGGCCGGCAGCGCCATCGCCATGCTGCCGCTGCTGGTCGCGTTCGTCTTCTCGGCGCGTCGCCTCGTTGCAGGCCTCACCGCCGGTGCCGTCAAAAGCTAACTCCCTGTCTCCCATGAGCTCCTCACAGTACCCTTTCCCCAAGCTGCCGCCGGACTTCGTGTTCGGTGCCGCCACCAGCGCCGCGCAGATCGAAGGCACGGCGCCCGGCGACGGCAAGGGCCCGTCGATCTGGGATGCGTTCTGCGCCACGCCCGGCAAGATCAAGGACGGCTCGAACATCGACGTCGCGTGCGACCACCTGCACCGCATGCCGCAGGACGTGGCGCGAATGCAGTGGCTCGGGCTCGACGCCTACCGCTTCTCGTTCGCCTGGCCGCGCGTGCAGCCGCTGGGGCAGGGCGCGTGGAACGAGACCGGCTTCGCGTTCTACGACCAGCTGATCGACACGCTGCTCGCCGCCGGCATCGCGCCGCACGCGACGCTGCATCACTGGGACCTGCCGCAGGCGCTGCAGGAGTCCGTGGGCGGCTGGCAGTCGCGCGAGACCGCACGGCACTTCGCCGACTACGCCGCCGAGATCGCACGCCGCTTCGGCGACCGCCTGGTGTCGATCTCCACGCTCAACGAGCCCTGGTGCGTGGCGACGCTGGGCTATGAGACGGGGCAGTTCGCGCCCGGCCTGAAGAACCGCAAGTCCTCGATGCAGGTGTCGCACCACCTGTTGCTGGGCCATGGCCTGGCGCTGCAGGCGATGCGCGCAGTCGCGGGCGCGAACGCAGGCGGCCACAACCCGCGCTTGGGCATCGTGTTGAACCACACGCCGGCGTTCGCCGCCGAGAAGACCCCGTCCGACCTGCACGCCGCGCGCATCGCCGATGGCCTGGACGTGCGCTGGTACATGGATCCGCTGTTGCGCGGCGCCTACCCGGCGGATGTGGTCGAGCACCTCGGCGCCGATGCGCCGTCGGTCGAGCCGGGAGACTTCGCCGTCATTCGCCAGCCGATGGACTTCCTCGGCGTCAATCTCTATACCCGCAACTGGATCAGCACACGCGAGCCGAAGATCCCCGCGCCGGCGCCGCTTGGCGTCAACGACATGGGCTGGGAGATCGTGCCCGAGGTGCTGACGCAGCACCTGGTGCGCCTGACGCGCGACTACATGCCGCCGCCGATGCTGATCACCGAGAACGGCATGGCCAACGCGGACGTCGTCATCGACGGCGAGATCATCGACACGCCCCGCGTCGCCTACCTGCAGGGCCACCTTGCCGCGGTCGAAAGGGCGATCGCGCTCGGCGCCGACGTGCGCGGCTATTTCTACTGGAGCCTGCTCGACAACTTCGAGTGGGACTCGGGCTACGCGAAGCGCTTCGGGCTGTTTCGCGTCGACTACGAAACCCAGGCGCGCACGCCCAAGGCCAGCGCGCACTGGTACCGCGAGTTCATCGCGAAGCACAAGCTTTCACGCCAGGAGTAAGCGATGGCCGAACTTCAATTGCAGGGACTGCGCCGCACGTACCCCAACGGCGTCACGGCCGTCGACGGCATCGACCTGACGGTCGCCGAAGGCGAGTTCATGGTGCTGGTGGGGCCGTCGGGGTGCGGCAAGTCGACGACGCTGCGCATGATCGCCGGCCTCGAGGAGATGAGCGCGGGCCGCATGCGCATCGGCGGCGTCGACGTCACCGATACGCCGCCGGCCGAGCGCGGCGTGGCGATGGTGTTCCAGAGCTACGCGCTCTATCCGCACATGACCGTGGCCGAGAACATGGGCTTCGCACTCAAGATCGCCGGCCGCTCGAAGGGCGACATCGCCGCCGCCGTGCGCCGCGCCGCCGAGTCGCTGCAGCTCGAAAAGCTGCTCGATCGCAAGCCGCGTGCGTTGTCCGGCGGCCAGCGCCAGCGCGTCGCGATCGGGCGCGCGATCGTGCGCGAGCCCAAGGTCTTCCTGTTCGACGAGCCGCTTTCCAATCTCGACGCCTCGCTGCGCACGCAGATGCGCCTGGAGATGGCGCGCCTGCACGAGCGCCTGGGCGCGACCATCGTCTACGTCACGCACGACCAGGTCGAGGCGATGACGCTGGGCGACCGCATCGCCGTGTTCAACGCGGGCCGCATCGAGCAGGTCGGCGCGCCCACCGAGGTGTATCGCCAACCGGTCAATCGCTTCGTCGCCGGCTTCCTCGGCTCGCCCCAGATGAACTTCCTGCCGGCCGTCGGCGAGCACGACGCCGCCGGCCCGGGCCTGCAGGTGCCGGGCGCGGGTCGGCTCGCACTGCCGCTGGATTGCGCGACGCCGCTGGCCCGCGTGCATTCGCTCGGCGTGCGCCCGGAGCACTGGCTGATGACGCCGGGCGAGGGCAGCGACGGACTGCAGGCCAGCATCGACCGCGTCGAGTGGTTGGGCGACGTGACGCTGGTGCACTGCCGGCTGTCGGGCCAGGCCGCGGCCAACACGGGCATGGACACGATCAGCGTGAAGACGGTCTGGCCGGGCAGCGACGCGCTGCCGCGCGGCATGGCCGTGCGCCTGCAGGTGCGCCCGCGCGACCTGATGCTGTTCGATTCGCAAGGGCGCGCGCTGGCGGCCTGAGGGCGAGGCTCACACGTGTCGACAGTGCAGTGGGTTGCCGGCCTTGGCGCGCCACGGCAGGCGTTGCCACTTCGGGCGTCGATCGGCGCGATCCGCGGCGCTGCCAGACCCCTCTGACACCGTTGCCGCACGCAGACCGCAGTGGAGATCGCCAGAACGGCCCGCATCGCGCGGGCCGCAGTCGTCACTTCTTGGTCTTGGGCGCGTTGAGCGCGCTGAACGCCAGCGCCATCGCCGTGGGCGTCGAGGGCGACGACACGACGTTGGGGCGGGGCCCGCGGTCGTCCTGGCGCGGCGGGCGGCGATCGTCGTCGCGGCGCGGTCCGCGTGGCGCGTCGGAACGCGGTCCGTCCGGACGCGGGCCACGTGGGCCATCGGAACGCGGGCCGCGCGGACCGTCAGCGCGCGGACCCTGCGGGCGGTCCGTGCGCGGCGCGTCGCTGCGCGGGCCTTGCGGGCGGTCCGTGCGCGGCGCATCGCTGCGCGGGCCTTGCGGGCGGTCCGTTCGTGGCGCATCGCTGCGGGGACCTTGCGGTCGATCCGTACGCGGTGCGTCGCTACGCGGGCCTGGCGGACGATCGCCTTGCGGCCGGTCCGTGCGTGCGCCTTGCGGCCGATCACCCTGCGGCCGATCGCCACGCGGCGGACGCGGGCCATCGGCGCGTGGGGGACGCGGCGGGCGCGCTGCGTCGGCTTGCGGTGCGGTGCCGTCGGCCGCGGGCGCGGCCTGGGCATCGCGCGGCGGGCGGGGGTGGCGCTGACCGTCCGGACGCGGGCCGCGGTTCGGGTTCGGGCCGCGACGATCGCGATTGAACGCGGGCGCCGGCGGCGGCTCCAGCGCTTCCTTGCGGGCGCGGGCGATCAGCGGCTCGAGCTCGGCCTCGGGCACACCCTTGGCGGCGGCGAACTCCGCGGCGGGCAGCGTGTTGGCTTCGAACTCCTTGAGCAGCGTGGCGCGATTGGCGCGCTGCTCGCCTTCCAGCGCGACACGCGCCTGGGTGTTGGTGCGACGCCGAGCCAGCTCCTCGCCGGCTGCGTTGCGGTGCTCGTCACTCAGCTCGTCGCCGGGGTTGCCGTCGAGATCGTAGCGGTGCGTGGCCTTGAGCAGCGCATTGAGGTACGCGTGGCTGCCGGTGTAGCGACGCAGGAACGCGGACAACTGTGGCTTGGTGAACAGCCCCGGCGTACGCGTCTGGATGTCGGCCTGGATGCGCAGCTTCAGGGGTTTGGGGGGATTGGAGAACAGGGCCGGATACAACTTCTTGAGTTGCGGGCCGCAGTCCTCTTGCGCGACGGGCGCGGCTTGAGCTGCCGGCTGCCCGGCCGCTGCGTCATCGCCCGCGGGCGACTCCAGCGCGACTGCGGCATCGGCGCCAGCAGGCGACTTTACGGTGACTGCGGCATCGTCGCCCGCGGGCGACTCCACGGCGATGGCAGCGACAGGCGCCGATTCAAGCGCGGCGTCGGCTGCTTGGGGCAGCGACTCGGGCGCGGAATCGTCGCCTTCGGGCGGCGTGGAGGACGGGGGAAGCGAAGACATGCGGCAGCGGAATCAAAGCGATGAAGGGCCGTATTGTCGCAATGATTGGCCTCGCGTGCCAAAGCGGGGTGTCGGGTGGTGCGAAAAGTACGCGAAGTGGGGATGCTGGCGAGCCGCCTTGGTGCACCGCGTCAAGGCTTGGGCGTGACCGTCGCGCTGCTGTCGGCCTCGGCTTTCGCGGCCAGTTGGCGCGCCACGGCCTGGAGTGCGGCCTCCGAGCGTTCGACGAAATGCGCGTGCATGTCCTCGCGGATCTGTTCGGCCGTCGTGTTCATCTTGAGGCCCAGCGGCGACGTCCAGAACGCAGCGATCTCGGCCCGCTCGCCGGCGTCGAAATGCCGTTCCAGCGGATCGCCGGCGCCGGGTTGGCGGCTTTCCGCGACGATCGTCGGGCCCAGCGTCGTCAGCTTGCGGCCAGCGGCGGAGCCGAAGAAGGCGGAGATCTGGCGGATCTCGGCGGTCTCGAAGTACTTCGCGTAGATCTCGTAGGCGGTGTACGCGGCGAACTCGTCGGCGTCGAAGCGTTGCAGCGCGGCCTGCAGGTCCTTGCGGCCCTGCGCCAGCAACGCCGGCACGCGCGCATGCGCCGCGGCGGCCTGCGCGGGGCTGGCGAACGGGTCGTGGTCGAGGTCGGCGTGGGTCGCGTCCTCCAACCGCGGCAGCGAATCGTGCGCGATCTTGGGCGCCATCAGCGGCCAGGAGTCCGCGAGCCGGTACGCGACGATGAACTCCGCGAGCGCCTGTTTCTTGTCGTCGGCGGGCGAGACGGCGGGCTGCGCGTTCGCCGTGACAGCGGCCAGCGCGGCGAGCAGGGCGGTCAACGCGAAACGCGCGAGAGTGGGCATCGGTGGCTGGGGTCGGTGGCGGTGCGGCTCATTCTCGCGCGCCGGGCCCGGCCCTGCACGGGTGGGTGAATCGACTGCGCCACAATGGCCCGCATGGAGACCCCCCGCCTCGCCATGCGGCTGCCCGCGCACGTGCTCAACGGCCTGGCCGTGGCGCTGGGCATCTCCCTGATCCAGATCACGTTGATGCTGACGGCCGGCAAGCTGGCGGCGCTCGCCGCGGCCACTGGCGCGATCTGCGCCAGCCTGGCGGACCTGCCGATCGCGCCCGCGCGCACCTGGCGCCGCGTGGGCATGGGCGCCCTGGTGGGCTGCGCCAGCGGGCTGCTGGTGGGGCTGCTGCGCGAGTCCGGCATGACGATGGGCCTGACCATCATCGTCCTGGCGTTCTGCTCGACCATGGCGCTGTCCTGGGGCCTGCGTGCCGGGCCGCTGTCGTTCATCCCGATCCTGGCGTTGATCTTCACGCTGGCCGCGCCGCCGCCGCCGGACGCCACCGCCCTGCTCATCCATTCAGGCTGGTCGGGCGTTGGCGGCTTGGCCTATTTCTGCTGGGCCGTGCTCAGTTCGCGCGTGCTTCAGCCGCGCTACCGCACGCTGGCGCTCGCCGCGGCCCTGCAGGCGCTGGCCGCGCTGCTGCGCTCGCGCGCGGCCTTGTTGTCGCGCAGCGAGGGCGGCACGCCGCCGTTGCAGGACTGGATCCGCAGCCAAGTCGCGCTCGACGAGCGCCTGCAGGCCGCCCGCGACCTGCTGTTCCCCGCAGCCGGCGAGCCCCATACGGGCCCGGCGATCGCGGTGTTGCTGCAGGCCGTCGAGATGCGCGACACGCTGCTGGCCGGCGAACTCGACATCGAACTGCTGGGCCACGACGGCCCGGCCGGCCAGTTGCGCGAGCGCCTGCGCGTGCACGGCATGCGCGTGGCCGACGCCGTCGACGCGATGGCGCAGGCCTTGCGTGACTTCGGCATGCAGGCGACGTCCACCGCGGTGACGCCGCTGGACGAGACCGACATCGAGAACGGCGAGGCGGTCCTGCCGCATCCCGCCCACCCGGCGCACGCCTCGCAGGCGGCCACCGCGCCCGCCGCCGCCGCGGCCGCCTCCATCGCGGCCTCGGCGGCGTCGGCTTCCGCGACGGCGCCCTCGGCTGCCATCGACGAACAACTGGCTGCAGCGGACGCCGCGCGGGTGGGCGCGGCGGCTGCGCGGGCCGTCGAGCCCGGAGCGCCCGATGTCGGGCCGCCGGCTGACCCCGCGAGCGTCGCGCGCAACGCGGCCACGGCAGCGCGTGCGCAGACGCCCGCGCGCGTTCCGCTGTTCGCCAGCACCGACCCGCGCTACCCGCTGGCGGTGGCGTTCTACGGCCGCGCGCGCCAGATGGTGGCGGTGCTCGCGCGCATGCAGGCCGCGCTGCGCGGCGAAGCCACGCCGCTGCCGCTGGCGCGCGACGAACTGCAGGTGTTCATCTCGCCCGAGGGCTGGCCGCTGGCCGCGCTGCGCGCGCAGCTGACCACGCGCTCGCCGATCTTTCGCCACGCGGTGCGCCTGAGCCTGGCGCTCGGCAGCGCGTACTTCATCGGCCTGGCGCTGCCCTGGGCCTCGCATCCGCACTGGCTGGTGCTGAGCGTGGCGGTGGTGCTGCGCGGCAACCTGGAGCAGACGCTGTCGCGCCGCAACGACCGGGTGCTGGGCACGATGATCGGCTGCCTGCTGGTGCTCGTGCTCGCGCAGTTCGGCGCGCCGTGGCTGTCGACACTGGCGTTCCTGCTGGCCGTGGGCATCGCGCACTCGTTCACCGTCGCGCGCTACCTCGTCACGGCCGCGGCGGCCAGCGTGATGGCGCTGATGCAGGCCCACATGGCCGCGCCCGACGCCCACAGCTTCGGCGTGGCCGAGCGCATCGCCGACACCATCATGGGCGCGGCGCTCGCCTGGGGCTTCAGCTACGTCTGGCCGTGGTGGGAGCGGCGCGGCATCCGCCGCCTCACAGAGCGCGTGCTCAAAAGCCTGCGTGCGCTCACCAGCGAGGTGATGCGCATGCCCGACCCCGCCAAGCCCGACTTGAAGCTGCGGCTTGCTCGGCGCGAGGTCTACGAGGCCGTCGGCGCCATCGCCTCGGCCGCGCAGCGCACCAGCGCCGAGCCCGAGAGCGTGCGGGTGCCGATGTACGCGTTGGCCGAGATGCTCACGCGCTGCCACGTGCTGATGGCGCAGCTGGTGGCGGTGCGGCTGCTGCTGGCGCGGCGCGGCAGCCAGCTGGAAGTCGCGGTGGCCGAAAAGGCGCTGACCGAGGCCTGCGTCGCGCTGCACCATGCCCTCGACAACCCGACCGTCGGCACCTCACCTCAACGTGGCGCGCCTGGCGCGGCCGGCGCGCCGGTGGTGGTCAGCGGCACGGTGCCAAGCGAGGACGTCGACCACACCGCGGTGCCCGCCGCCTTGCCGGACAGCGCCATCCTGCCGTGGCTGCGGCGGCGGCTGCAACTGGCCACGCGGGCGGCGCGGCGGGTGGGGCTGGCGGCGCAGGCGCTCAACGCGGCGTCGCGTTGACCCTGCCGATCCCCAGCGCTTGTGCCCGCTATCCGCGGTTGCGCTTCGCGGCTCGCGCCGCGCGCTCCGCCACCTTCGTGGCCTCGGCAGCCCGCAGCTTGTCTTTCTTGCTCGGGCGCTTGCCCTTGACGCCACCGGCGTTGTTCGGCGCCTCGGCCGCACCCTTGGCCGGCGCGACTTCCTTGGGCTCGAAGCCGGCGATCTTCTCGCGCGGGATGCGCAGGTCCTGGCGCTTCTCGATAAGGCGGAAGTGCGCCTCGCTGGCAGCCGGCACGAAGCTCACCGCCAGGCCCGACTCGCCGGCGCGGCCGGTGCGGCCGATGCGGTGGATGTGGTCGTCGGCCGAGCGCGGCAGGTCGAAGTTGACGACCACCGGCAACTGCACGATGTCGATGCCGCGCGCGGCCAGGTCGGTGGCGATGAGCACCTGCAGGCGCGAGGCCTTGAAGTCGTCCAGCAACTGGGTGCGCCGCCCTTGGCTCAGGTCGCCGTGGAAGGCCTCGGCCTTGAGTCCGCCGACGTAGAGCTTGGACGCCACGTGTTCGGCGGCATGCTGCGTCGCGACGAACACCAGCACGCGCTTCCAGCCGTGGTCGCGGATCAGCTTGAGCAGCAGTTGACTGCGGGCCGGGGTGTCGACCGCGATGGCGCGCTGCGTGATGTTGGCGCCCTGCACGGCGAGCGCCGCAGCGCTGTCGCTGGCGACGTCGGGCACGTCGATCGTGAACGGGTCGTGCAGCATCGCCTCGGCGAGCGAGAGCACGGCACGCGGGAACGTCGCCGAGAACAACAGCGTCTGGCGCTTGGCCGGCAGCAGCGCGAGGATGCGCTTGAGCTCGTCGGCGAAGCCCATGTCCAGCAGCCGGTCGGCCTCGTCCAGCACCAGCGTCTGTACCTCCGCGATCGTGACGGCGTTCTGGTCGACCAGGTCGAGCAGGCGCCCGGGCGTGGCGACGACGATGTCGGCGCCGCCGCGCAGCCGCATCATCTGCGGGTTGATCGACACGCCGCCGAAGGTGATCGCGATCTTCAGCGCCACGGGCAAGTGCAGCGCGTCTTCGCGCAGCGATTCGCCGATCTGCGCCGCGAGCTCGCGGGTGGGCGCGAGGATCAGTGCCCGTACAGGGCGCTTGACGCCTTCGGCCGGCACACCGGCATCGGCGAGCCGCTGCAGCACCGGCCAGCCGAACGCCTGTGTCTTGCCGGAGCCGGTGTGGGCGGTGCCCTGCACGTCGCGGCCCTCGAGCGCCGGGGGAATGGCCGCGGTCTGGATGGGCGTCGGGCCCAGGTAGCCGCGCTGTTGGGCGGCGCGCTGGAAGGACGCGTTGAGGCCGAGGGATTGGAAGGTCATGGCCCGTATTGGACACCACTGGGTCCGCCGACGGGGGATTTCGCCGCCGCGGGCCGTTCAGGGGAGGTCCGCACTCCACCAGTGCCGCGGCCAAGCGTCGCTCAGTCCTTCTTCGCCCGCCGCTGCTGCCACGCCAGCAATTCACCCACGAAGCCCTTGCGAAAGGCGACCACGCACAGCACGAAGATGCCGCCGATGATCACGCCGGTCCACGAGCCGACCTTGTCGGACAGCAGGTTCTGCAGGCTGACCACCGTGAACGCACCCACCACGGGGCCGGCAAAGGTGCCCAGGCCGCCCAGCAGCGTCATCAGGATCACCTCGCCGGATTGCTCCCAGCGCACGTCCTGCGCAGTCGCCAGGTGCAGCACCAGCGCCTTGAGACCGCCGCCCAGGCCAGCCAGCGAGGCCGACAGCACGAAGGCCAGCAGCTTGTAGCGGTCGACGTTGTAGCCCAGCGAGATCGCGCGTGGCTCGTTCTCGCGAATCGCCTTGAGCACCTGGCCGTAGGGCGAATGCACGATGCGCAGCACCAGCGCGAACACCGCGACGAACACGGCCAGCACGAAGAAGTACAGCGCGATGTCGCTCTCGAGGGAGAACAGCCCCAGCAGCTTGCCGCGCTGGATGCCCTGGATGCCGTCCTCGCCGCCGGTGAACGACGAATGCTCGAAGCCGAAGGCCAGCATCTGCGCCAGCGCCAACGTGACCATCGCGAAGTAGATGCCCTGGCGGCGGATGGCGATCAGGCCGACGAGCAATCCTGCTGTTGCGGCGGCGGCGGTGCCGGCAATCAAGCCGAGTTCGGGCGTCCAGTGCTGTTCGTGCACCAGCCAGCCGGTGACGTAGGCCGCGCCGCCGAAGAAAGCTGCGTGGCCGAACGACAGCAGGCCGGTGTAGCCCAGCAGCAGGTTGAAGGCCATCGCGAAGATCGCGAAGCACAGCGCCGTCATCACGAAGATCGGATAGACGCCGACGAACGGCGCGATGATCAACAGCAGCAGTCCCACGAGCCAGGCCAGCTTGCTCGCGCGCTGCGTTCCAGTTCCGAGCCAGGTCATTGGATTGCCTCCGTCCTGAGGACTGCGGGGCGAACGCCTTCGGGCGACCGTGCGTCGTTCATCACTTCTCCTTCCCGAACAGGCCAGCAGGCCGGATCATCAGCACGATGGCCATGATCACGAACACGACGACGCCCGAAGCCTCGGGATAGAACACGCGGGTCAGGCCTTCGACCAGCCCCAGCGCCAGGCCGGTGAGGATCGAGCCGAGGATGGAGCCCATGCCGCCGATCACGACGACGGCGAAGACGACGATGATCAGGTTGCCTCCCATCAACGGCGACACCTGGATCACCGGTGCGGCCAGCACGCCGGCCAGGCCCGCCAGGGCCGCCCCGGCGGCGTAGGTCAGCGTGACCATCAGCGGCACGTTGACGCCGAACGCCTGCACCAGCGACGGGTTCTCGGTGCCCGCACGCAGCAACGCACCGAGTTGCGTGCGCTCGATCAGGAACCACGTGCCGAAGCACACCACCAGCGACACCAGCACGACCCAGCCGCGGTAGTTGGGCAGGATCATGAAGCCGAGATCCGTGGCGCCGGACAGCTGGTCGGGCGCCGAGTAGCTTTGCCCGGACGACCCGAAGTACTGCTGGAACACGCCTTGGATGATCAGGGCGAGCCCGAAAGTCAGCAGCAATCCGTACAGCGGGTCGAGCTTGTAGAGACGCTTGAGCAAGCTGCGCTCGATCGCCGCGCCGATCAGTCCGATCACCAGGGGGCCGAGCAGGAGCGCCCACCAATAGTTGTAGGTGATGTTCACGCCGAGGTTGAGCGTGTAAGAACCGAGCGCGATGTGCGTCAGGTCGATGCCCGCAGCGCCGGCCCAGGCGATGTAGGCGCCGAGCATGTACAACGCGCCGTGCGCGAAGTTGACGACCCCCAGCAGGCCGAAGATCACGGCCAGGCCGAGGCTCAGCATGGCGTAGAACGAGCCGTTGACGAGGCCCAGCAGCAGTTGACCCATCAGGGCCTGCAGCGGGATGCCGAATATTTCGGTCATCTGGAAATGGCTCCGGTGGAGTTGCGAAGAGCCGCCGCGAAGGAATTCGAGCGGCCCGTCTCGGCCTGCGTGAGCCGTTGCCGACGCGCTGGAGCGCGCATGCGCCCGGCTCGTCAGCGTTGGCAAAAAGCCAGCCTTACGCCCGAGACGTCGCGGGCGATGCAGACGTCAGCTGTTTTTCCAGGCCATGCAGCGGCTTTCCGCCTTCGTGGTCCAGGCGGCTTCGCCCTTGATGGCGGCCTCGACGTTGTAGTAGTCCCAGGGCTCCTTCGATTCCGCCGGCGTCTTGACCTTCATCAGGTACATGTCGTGGATCATGCTGCCGTCGCCGCGGATCCAGCCGTCCTTGGCGAACATGTCGTTGACCTTGGACGCCTTCATCTTGGCCAGCACCTTGTCGGTGTCGTCCGAGCCGACGGCCTTGACCGCGGCGATGTAGTTCCAGGCGGCCGAGTAGTCGGCTGCCTGCAGCGAGCCGGGCATCTTCTTCATGACGTCGAAGTAGCGACGACCCCAGGCACGCGTCTCCGGCGTCTTGTTCCAGTACCAGCTGTCGGTCAGGTACATGCCTTGCGTGGTCTTCAGGCCCAGCGAGTGGACGTCCTGGATGAACATCAGCAGGCCGGCGAGTTTCATCGTCTTGGTGATGCCGAACTCGTTGGCGGCCTTGATGGCGTTGACGGTGTCGCCGCCGGCGTTGGCCAGGCCCAGGATCTCCGCCTTGCTGGCTTGGGCTTGCAGCAGGAACGACGAGAAGTCGCTGGCCGAGAGCGGGTGCTTGACCACGCCCAACACCTTGCCGCCGTTGGCCTCGACCACCTTGGCGGTGTCGCCTTCCAGCGCCGCGCCGAACGCGTAGTCGGCCTGCAGGAAGTACCAGGTCTTGCCGCCGCCCTTGGTCACGGCGCCGCCGGTGCCCTTGGCGAGCGCGGTGGTGTCGTAGGCCCAGTGGATGGTGGTGGGCGCGCACTGTTCGTTGGTCAGCGCCGACGTGCCGCCGCCCACCGAGATGAAGATCTTGTGCTTCTCGGCCGCCACCTTGGCCATCGCCAGGTTGGTGCCTGAATTGGTGCCACCGATCAGCAGGTCGACGCCGTTGGTGTCGAACCACTCGCGCGCCTTGGCGGCGGCGATGTCGGGCTTGTTCTGGTGGTCGGCGTAGACCAGCTCGATCTTCTTGCCGTTGATGGCGCCGCCGGCATCGGCGATGGCCATCTTGATGGCCTCGACGCCGCCCTGGCCGTCCAGGTCGGCGTAGACGCCCGACATGTCCGTGATGATGCCCACACGGATGACGTCACCCGAGATCTGTGCCTGCGCGACGCCGGCGCAGCCGAGCGCGCCGACGCAGGCGAGGGCCACGGTCTTGAGAGTGGCGGAAAGGGGCTTGAACATGTTGTCGGTCTCCTGTTTGTAGGTGGTCTGTCAGCAACTTGCGAAAAGAGAGGTGGGGAGTCGATCAGACTCCCAGGTATTCGTGCAACTTGTCGATGCGGCCGGGCAGTTCGGCCTGCGTGAACTGCTGGATCACCTGGCCGTGCTCCATCACCAGGAAGCGGTCGGCCAGCGGGGCGGCGAAGCGGAAGTTCTGTTCCACCATCACGATCGTGTAGCCCTGCTTGCGCAGCGCGGTGACCATCTCGGCCAGTTTCTGCACGATCACCGGCGCCAGGCCTTCGGAGATCTCGTCGAGCAGCAGCAGGCGCGCGCCGGTGCGCAGGATGCGCGCGACGGCCAGCATCTGTTGCTCGCCCCCCGACAGCCGCGTGCCCTGGCTGGGCGCGCGCTCCTTGAGGTTGGGGAACATCGCGTAGATCTGCTCGATGGGCATGCCGCCCGCGGACAGCACCGGCGGCAGCATGAGGTTCTCCTCGCAGCTCAGGCTGGAGAAGATGCCACGCTCCTCGGGGCAGTAGCCCAGGCCCAGGCGCGCGACCTTGTGGGTGGGCATGCCCAGGGTCTCCTGGCCCTTGACCTTGATCGAGCCCTGGCGCGTGCCGGTCAGGCCCATGATGGCGCGCATCGTGGTCGTGCGGCCCGCGCCGTTGCGTCCGAGCAGCGTGACGACCTCGCCTTCGTCGACATGGAAGTCGACGCCGTGCAGCACGTGGGACTCGCCGTACCAGGCGTTCAGGCCCTTGATCTCGAGGAAAGGTGTTGTCATTCAGTGAGCTCCGACCAGCTCGGCTTGCGCGGTGCCCATGTAGGCCTCGATGACTTGCGGGTTCTTCGACACCTCGGCGTACGGCCCTTCGGCCAGCAACGCGCCGCGCTGCAGCACGGTGATGGTGTCGGCGATCGATGACACGACGCTCATGTTGTGCTCCACCATCAGGATCGTGCGGTTGGCCGACACCTTCTTGATGAGCTGGCGGATGCGGTCGACGTCCTCGATGCCCATGCCTTGCGTGGGCTCGTCGAGCAGCATCAGTTGCGGCTCCATCGCGAGCGTGGTGGCGATCTCGAGCGCGCGCTTGCGGCCGTAGCTCAACTCGACGGCCGGCAGCTGCGCGTAGGGGGCCAGGTCGACCTCGGCCAGCAACTCCATCGCGCGGGCGTCAAGCTTGTGCAGGCTGCTCTCGGCCTTCCAGAAATGGAACGACGTGCCCAGCGTGCGTTGCAGCGCGACGCGCACGTTCTCGAGCACGCTCAGGTGCTGGAACACGGCCGAGATCTGGAACGAACGGATGACGCCGCGGCGCGCGATGGCCGCCGGGGCGTCGCGCGTGATGTCGACGCCGTCGAACACGATGGAACCCGACGTGGGCTGCAGGAACTTGGTGAGCAGGTTGAAGCAGGTGGTCTTGCCCGCCCCGTTGGGCCCGATCAACGCATGGATATGGCCGCGCCTGACGTTCAGGTCGACCTTGTTGACGGCCACGAACCCCTTGAACTCCTTGGTGAGCTGCGTTGTCTCGAGGATGTAGTCGTTGCTCATCCAACGAGTGTAGGGGCGTCTCCCTGGCCGTAACAGTTCGCAGAAATACGTTCGGGTGAACCCGGACGAAAACGCAGGCTGGGGCGCGCCGTGGTGTCAGGATTGTGAAAGGAATGGCGGTGGGTGGTCCGTGGGGGCCATGGGTTTCGTCCCGTGCGTTGGGTGGGGTTCGTCTGCTTCGTTCGCTTCTACTGTTGGCGCGCTTCGCACGCAGGCACGGCGCGGAGGGGCACTCTTCTCCGCTCGTGTCCCCCGGCCTTCGGCCTCCTCCCAATACGTCGCTGCGAAGAGTCCCCCTCCTCGCCGTGCCGCGCATGGTTGGCTGGCAGACAACATCCGCGGGGGAATTGCGTGAGTGCTCAAAAGGGTGTTTGGCATCGACGAGCCATCGAGGCCGCGTCGATGCCCGCGGCCATCGCGTTGGCGGGGTGGTGGGCTTGACGCGAAAGACGGGCCGCGGTGCCGGCATTCCATTTCGCGACCGACGAACGTGGCGCCAGCGCGCCGCTTGCTTGGTTGTCTCGGGCGTCGAGGATTGAGTACCAACCGGTAAGCGAGTTGGTGCGGTCGAGGACATGGAAGAATATGCGCAGTGGCTGCATGCGGCCAACAGCGGCCACCGACGTCAGTCTGCTTTTGAGCAGTTTTGCCGGGGCCGACTTCAACTCATTCGTACAATAAGGTCGGCGACAACTTGGCCGTCGCGAATGATATGGAATCCCGCTCGGCCCGAACCGGCGCGCCAATCTTGGATGTTGGTGCAGTACTCCACAACTTCATCCCCAGTCAAGAAACCTTCGATGAAGCGCGCGCACTCGCTTGCGAACGGCGGATTGGATGTGTTCAGAAACAACGACTTCACAACGTCCAGAGAGACGACTTGAGAAGCGGCCTTGGCTTGAAGAATGAGCGGCTGGTACCGGCGGCTGTCAAGGTAGATGTCGCTTGAAGGTGCTGAACTATGCGGCTTCTTTGAGGTCGTCGGGCTCCTTCAGCTTGGGGTTCTCGGGATTGAGGTTGACCTGATCGACGTAGCGCCAATCGCG
>JBDSDD010000079.1:0-89680 GCA_039920745.1 Burkholderiaceae bacterium
GCGCTGCGCAGCGATCGCGCGCGGGTGCAGTTCTCGTCGATCAGCAAGTTCGGCCTGCTCGAGTTGAGCCGGCAGCGCCTGCGCCCGGCGCTCAGCGAAGGCAACCACATCACCTGCCCGCGGTGCAATGGTACCGGCCACATCCGCGACACCGAATCCAGCGCGCTGCAGATCCTGCGCATCATCCAGGAAGAGTCGATGAAGGAAAACACGGCCGCCGTGCACGTGCAGGTGCCGGTGGAAGTGGTCTCGTTCCTGCTGAACGAAAAGCGCAGCGAGATCACCAAGATCGAACTGAAGCAGCGCACCACCGTGCTGCTGGTGCCCAACAAGCACCTCGAGACGCCGAACTACAAGCTCGAGCGCCTGCGCCACGACGACGTGCGCCTGGAAAACCTGCAAGCCAGCTACACGATGATCGAGGAGCCGCAGGACGAGGTCGGCATCACCCGTCGCGAGAAGGCCAAGCCCAAGCAGGAGCCGGTCATCAAGGGCGTGCTGCCCGACCAGCCGGCACCGCCGGCACCGGCCCCCGTGCCGGTCGCGGCTCCGGTGGCCCGGGCCGCCCCGGTCGCGCGTGCCCCGCGCCCGACCGCCGCACCCGCGCCGGCTCCGGCCTCGGGTGGTTTCTTCGGCTTCATCAAGAGCCTGTTCGGCGCCTCGCCCGCGCCAGCACCGGTGCCCGCGCCCGCCTCCGAGAAGACGGCCGCTCCAGCCGCTCGCTCGGGCGAAGGCCGCGACGGCAACCGTGATGGCCGGGGTCGTGACGACAAGCGTCGCGGTGGCCGCAACGGCGAACGCGGCGGCGAACGCGGAGAGCGCGGCCCGCGTGCCGATGGCCGCAACGGCGAGCGCAAGGCCGGCGAAGGCCGTCCGCCGCGCGACGAAACGCGTCGCAGCGAGCGCAGTGGTGAACGCGGTGGCGAACGCGGTGCCGAGCGCCCGCGCGAGGCCGTGATGGAAAGCGGCGAGGCGCGCCCGGAAGGCCGCGGCGGTCGCCGTGGCGAGCCGCGCGCCGAAGGTGCGCCGCGTGAAGGCGGCCGCGAAGGCGGTCGTCGCGATCGCGGCCCGCGTGAAGATCGTCCGCCCCAGGTCGAAGGCGCCGAAGGCATGACGGCCGAGGCCGCACCGCCGCGCGATCGTGGTGAACGCGGCGCCCGCCGCCCGGCCCCCGCGCCGGTGACGGAGACCAGCGGCGCCCCGACCGGCTTCGGTGAACTCGGCGAGCAAGCCGAGCTCAGCGACACCCCGCCGGGCGCCGACGTGGTGGCTGGCGCCGTGTCCGGCGACGGCACCCCCGCGGCCGACGGCGAGCGCGACAGTCGTCGCCGCCGCCGTCGCCGTGGCGGTCGTGGCCGTGACGACGCATCTGCCGAAGGCGGCGTCGATGGCGAAGTCTCCGACGACGCACCGCGCGCCGACGGCGAGGCTGCTGCCGAAGGCGTCGAAGGCGCCGCGACCGCCGAAGGCGACGCGCAAGCCGACGGCGAAGGTGGCAACCGCCGCCGTGGCCGCGGACGCGACCGCAATCGCGGCCCGCGTCGCGAAGACGGCATGGGCGACGCCAGCGGCGAGACCGCCACCGAAGGCCTGGCCGGCAATGCCGCGCTGACCGCGGCAGCTGGCGCTGCAGAACCCGTGGCCGCTCCCGCACTGGCCGACGAACCCGCTCCGCGTCGCGAACGTGGCGATCGGGGCGAGCAGTCGGACGTCCCGGCCCCGGTGATGCAAGCCGCCGTGGCCGAAGAGGCCCCGGCCCGTGTCGCCGTGCCGTTCGAATCGCGCGCCTTCACGGCACCCGCACCGGCACCTGCGCCCGCACCGGCACCTGCGCCGGTCGCTGCAGCACCGATTGCACCCGTCGTCGTGGTCGTTCCGAAGTTCGACCTGCCCCTCGCCGACCTGAACTCGCTCGCGGGTTCGGCCGGCCTGGAGTGGGTGCACTCGAACGCCGACAGCGTGCGCATGGCCCAGGAAGCCATCGCCAGCACGCCCAAGGCCGTGCACGTACCGCGCGAACGTCCGCCGCTGGTCTTGCTCGACGAAGGCCCGCTGGTGCTGGTCGAGACCCGCAAGGATCTCAGCCAGATCAAGCTGCCGTTCGACAGCCAGGCTTCCTGATTGCTTCAGCGTGACGATGAATAGCCTGCCCACCCGGCCCGCCCGACCGCGTCGCCTCGACTCGACGCTGCGTGCGGCAGGAGCCGCGGGGCTCGTCGCCACGCTGTTGCTGTTGCTGGCCGCCTGCAAGAACGACGATGCGTCACCGCTGACGCCCGCCGGCGCCGCGCTGGTGGCTTCGGCGCCGGCCGTCGCGGCGAACCACGTGCCGCCGCCGCCGCTGATCGCGACCGGCGACGATCTCGCCTCGGCGGACGCCAAGCTCGAGTCCACGTTGACGAGCGCCTCGGCCTGCACCGCCGACGCCGAATGCCATTCCGTGGCAGTCGGTGCGAAGTCCTGCGGCGGCCCGACCGGCTACCGCGCGTACTCCGACAAGACGGTGTCGACTGCGAGCGTGGACGCGCTTGCCCAGCAGGAGCGCGACCTGTCCGCCGCTGCGGCGCGCGCGTCGCACCAGGTGTCGACCTGCTTCATGCTGGCCGACCCCGGCGCGCGTTGCCAGCAGAACAAGTGCGTCACCGGGCGGCCCGGCACGACTTGACCCGGCGTCGATCTCGACGACCAAGCCGCGCGCCACCTGGCCCGCGGCTTTTTTCATGGCCGCGAAGATTCGCCCCCAGCGCTCCGGCCGAGTTCGCCGGACAAGCGCCGGGCAGCGCTGTTTACCCAGGGTAAAGTGCCGCAAACTTCCGCTTGAACGACGATGAACTTCGCCTCGCTGCTCCGCTCCCGCTGGCTACCGCTGATCCTCGCCGCGATGCTCGCCCTGGTCGCGGCCGAGGCCGGCGCGCAGTTGTCGCCCAAGCCGGGCAAGTACGGCAAGACGCTGGTGCTGGACGTGGTCATGCCGCCGTCGCAGATCGACAAGTACGCGGCCTTTCTCCAGGACCTGGCCGCGACGAACAAAGGGGTGGCCAACAGCGTGATGTTCGGCCCGACGGCGGAGTGGCTCGGCGGCGCGATCGATGCCAGTCCAGCGAAGAGCCCGTACACGATGGTCGTGTCGGTTCAGGGCACGGCCCGGACGGCGGGCGACGTCATCACCACCTGGAGTTCGGGCTGGCGTCTCAGCGAAAACGCGACCAAGACCAACCTCATGCAAGGGCTGTCGGCCTTCGGCGTCAAGGCCGGCGAGCGCGTCACGCTGACCGCCGCCGCGGCACCGTCACGCTTCGACCGCGACAAGAGCGTGATGCCCGCGCTCAACCTGATCGAGGCGAAGAACATCGACATCGAGCGAGTCCAGGTGCAGGTCTGGTCGGGCATGAGCAGCACCACCGGGCTCCAGTGGTTCATGTCCTACCCGTACCTGTGGTTCGGCGTCGTGCTGCTGGTCGTGACCTTGGTCTTGCGCAGGATCTGACGCGCGACGTCCTCAGAGGCGATCGAGCGCCCGCAGGTAGGCAGGGTCGCGCATCAGGTCGTCCCAGGCCAGCGGCTCGGTCTGCGGCAGCAGGTCCAGGCGACGGCGTTCGGCGGCGCCGTCCGGTGCCCAGCTGCCGTCCAGGCGGGCCTTGACGAGCCCGTCCATCAAGTCGTCCAGCGCCTTGCCCTTGCCTACGCTCTGGTTGCACAGCAGCACCAGGTCGCAGCCAGCATGCATCGCCAGCACCGCGGCTTCGGCGAAACCCAGCGTGCGGCCCGACAGCGTGCGGGCGCCGGCCATGCTCAGGTCGTCGCTGAAGATCGCGCCGGTGAAGCCCAGGCGCCCGCGCAGGATCTCCTGCAGCCACGGCGCGGAAAAGCCCGCCGGCTTCGCGTCGACGGCAGGATAGATGACGTGCGCCGGCATCACGCTGGCCAGCGACGTCGACAGCCACTCGTACGGCCGCGCGTCGTCCCGCAGGATCTCCGCCAGCGGGCGCGGGTCGACAGGCACGTCGACATGGCTGTCGGCCGCGACGTAGCCGTGGCCGGGGAAGTGCTTGCCGCAGTTGGCCATGCCGGCTTGGCGCATGCCCAGCATCAGGCTCTTGGCCAGCAGGGTGACGATGCGGGCGTCGCGGTGGAACGAGCGGTCGCCGATGACGGCGCTGTGCCCGAAGTGCAGGTCCAGCACGGGGGCGAAGCTGAGGTCGACGCCGCAGGAGCGCAGCTCGGCGGCCATCACGAAGCCGGCGGCCGTGGCGGAATCGGTGGCGGCCATCGCGCCATCGCCCGTCGCGCCGCCGCCGTCGTCCATCCAGCGCTTGCCGTAGACGTCCATCGCCGGCAGGTGCGTGAAGCCATCGGTGCGGAAGCGCTGCACGCGGCCGCCTTCGTGATCGACGCACACCAGCAGGTCGGGCCGGATAGCCTTCATCTCGGCCACCAACTCGGTGACCTGCCTGCGGTTGGCCCAGTTGCGGCCGAACAGGATGGCGCCGCCGGTCAACGGATGCGCGAGGCGACGCCTGTCGTCGGCGTTGAGCTTGGGGCCGGCGACATCGAGAATGATGGGCGCGTGCTCGTCGACGCGCGCGTCGGGCGTGAAGTCCTGCGGCTCGGTGAACTGCGCGACGATCCCTGCTTCGCCCGAGGGCTTGCGGATCTTGGTGTTCTTCTTGATCTTGCTGGCCATTGATTTCAGCTCGTGGTTGCGGCGCCGGCGTCGCAGGCCGGCAGGGTCTCGACCACCACGAAGGTGGCCACGTAGTCGGTCTCGTCGGTGACGGTGACGTGCGCGACCAGCCGGCGCGCCTCGAACCATGCCGCGAGCTCGCCGTGCAGCCGGATGAACGGCTTGCCGGAGCGCTCGTTGAGGATCTCGCAGCTGCGCCAGGTCATCGGCCTGTGCAGCCCCATGCCCACGGCCTTGGAGAAGGCTTCCTTGGCCGAGAACCGCGTCGCCAGGAAGCGGATGCCGCGGCTGTCCACCTTGGCGCGGCGCGCATGGAACACCTTGAGCTCGTCGGGGCCCAGCACCTTCTCGGCGAAGCGGTCGCCCTTGCGCGCCAGCGTCGCCGTGATGCGGCGCACGTCGCAGAGGTCGGTGCCGATGCCAAAAATCACGCCAGCGACTCCGCATTCTCGGCATTGACGATCGCACGCAAGTAACGATGCACCGTGTCGGCCATGCCGTATTCGAGCGCGTCGGCGACCAGCGCATGGCCGATCGAGACCTCGTCGACGCCCGGCACCGCGCGGATGAAGTCGGTGAGGTTGGCCAGGTTCAGGTCATGTCCGGCATTGACGCCCAGGCCCAGCGCCAGCGCGGCTGCGGCCGTGCGCGTGAACCCCGCGAGCACGTCGGCCTGGCGCGGCGTGCCATGCGCGCTGGCGTAGGTCTCGGTGTAGAGCTCGATGCGATCGGCGCCGACGGCGCGCACCTGGGCCATCGCCTCGGGGAGCGGATCCATGAACAGGCTCACGCGCACGCCCAGCGCGTGGCACTCCTCGATCATCGGGCGCAGGCGGTTGGAGTCCCTGGCCAGGTCCCAGCCATGGTCGGACGTGAACTGGTCTTCGCTGTCGGGCACGAACGTCGCCTGGTCGGGCCGCACGGCGCGGATGAAGTCCATCAGGTTCTGGAACGGGTTGCCCTCGATGTTGTATTCGGCCTCGGGCCACTGCTTCAACAGTGCATGCAGCTCGTGCACGTCGCCGGCGCGGATGTGTCGCTCGTCGGGCCGCGGATGCACCGTGATGCCTTGCGCGCCCGCCTGCAGGCACAGCGTGGCCGCGCGCGCGACGCTCGGAACGCCCAGGTGGCGCGTGTTGCGCAGGTGCGCGACCTTGTTGACGTTGACCGACAGCGCGCAGCGATGCGGGCGAGTGATCTGTTCGGGAGCGACGAGCGGATTCATGACGAATGTCTTTCCGGGTTCAGCGGGGGCTGATCAATTGCCTTGCATCGCGCATCACGTCTCGCGTGCGTAGCGTCGGCGAACCGAGATGATAGTGAACCAGCGCGCGCAACACCGGCTTGAGGCGATCGAGCCGCGTCGCGCAGGCCACGTGCAGCGCGCCGAGGTTGTTGTCGCGCAGCGCGGCGTCGATCTCCAGCAGGTCGGCTCCCGGCAACCTGGAGGCCGGGAGCGCCGGGTCGGCCTCGACGACTCCGCGCTCGCCAACCAGCTGGTAGCCATCGCCGGCGTCCAGGCGGCGCTGCGTCGCGGTGACGCGGTCGAGCTCGGGCAGCAGGCCGACGCCCTTGAGCAGCACCAGTTCGAACGCGCGCAGGCTGATCTGCTCGGAGAAGTCATCGGACGTGGCCAGGCTGCGCATCGTCGCGGCATAGGCGTCGTAAAGCGCGGGGTGCGCGTCGCCGCGTGCGAGCAGCTTCATCAGCAGCTCGTTGAGGTAGAAGCCGGCGAACAGGCGCGCCGGCGGCAGCACCGGCGTCGCGTCGAGGCCGGCCCATTCGGCCGAGCGCAGTGTCACGACGTCGGCCTGCGCGTCCTCGGCCTGCTTGCCGATGGTCACGGACAGCCGCTGGAACGGCAGCAGCACGCTGCGCAGCTGCGAGTACGGTCGCTTGGCGCCCTTCGCTGCCACGGTCACGCGGCCCTTGGCGCGCGTGAACAGGTCGAGGATCAGGCTGGTCTCGCTCCAGTCGTAGCGATGGAGCACGTAGGCGTCGAGAGGCGCCGTGACGCGGCGGGCCGTTGCCACGGCCTACCTGAGCCGACGCCGGGCCGCCCCAAGGCGGCGAGCGCCCCCTCGGGGGGCAGCGAGCACCGCGAGCGTGGGGGCCGTCATTTACTCGTAGCCGTAAGAACGCAGATGCTCTTCACTGTCGGCCCAGCCGGAACGCACCTTCACCCAGACCTCGAGGAACACCTTGGCCTCGAGCAGGCGCTCGAGCTCCTGGCGCGACTCGGAGGCGATGCGCTTGAGCTGCAGGCCCTTTGCGCCGATGACCATGCCTTTGTGGGCGTCGCGTTCGACGATGATCGTGGCGGCGATGCGGCGCATCGTGCCTTCCTCGACGAACTGGTCGATCACCACGGTCACGTTGTAGGGCAGTTCGTCGCCGGTGAGGCGGAACAGCTTCTCGCGGATGACTTCGCTGACCAGGAAGCGCTCGCTCCGGTCAGTGAGCATCTCGCCGTCGTAGAACCAGGGCTGCTCGGGCAGGTAGGGCTTGAGCACGCCCAGCAGGCGCTCGATGTCGCTGGTGGAGTACGCCGACATCGGGAAGAACTCCGCGAACGCGAACTTGTCCTGCATGGACTTCAGCCACGGCAGGATGTCGCTGCGACGCTGGACGGCGTCGAGCTTGTTCGGGATCAGGATCACCGGCTTGCCCTTGGGCATCAGTTGCAGCGCCTTGGCATCGTCCGCGCCGAACTTGCCGGCCTCGACCATGAACAGGACGATGTCCACGTCCGTCAGCACCGAGACCACCGTCTTGTTGAGCGACTTGTTGAGGGCCGCGGAATGCTTGGTCTGATAGCCGGGCGTGTCGACGAACACGAATTGCGCCGGACCGTCGCTGCGCACGCCGGTGATGCGGTGGCGCGTGGTCTGTGCCTTGTTGGACGTGATGCTGATCTTCTGGCCGACCAGCGCGTTGAGCAGCGTGGACTTGCCGACATTTGGGCGGCCGACGATGGCCACCAGCCCGCAGCGCTTCTTGACGCCGTTCTCGTCCACGGACGCCGTCAGCAGCGCGGCCATCGCCGCCTCGCTGAGTTGCTCTGACATCTCGTCGTCGCCGTCCTCGGCGAAGCCTTCCGGCGGCTCGTCGGAATCGTCGTCGTCCGGGGCCTCCGGCAGCTCATCGTCCGGAAGCGCGTCGGACGCGTCGTGGGGAGGTTTGATTTCAGGCACCAGAATTTCCTTTGCGGGTCGGCACGTCGAGTTCGCCGGCCTTGATTCGATCGAGCAGTTGTTGTGCGGAAGCTTGCTCCGCGGCACGGCGCGAGCGGCCGACGCCGCTGGCACGCCACTGCAGCAGGGGGACGTCGCATGCGACCTCGAAGGTCTGGGCATGCGCCTGTCCGTGCGTGGCCGAGATGCGGTAGGCCGGCACCGGCACGTGCCGCGCCTGCAGCCATTCCTGCAACTCGGTCTTGGCGTCCTTGCGCCAGTTGTCGGTGGTGGTCGACATGATGGTCTCGCCGAACAAGCGCGTGACCAGCGCTTGCGCGGCCTCGAAGCCGCCATCGATGCTCACCGCTCCGATCAGCGCCTCGACCGCATCGGCCAGGATTGAGGGCCGCGCCGCGCCGCCGCCGCGGGCTTCGCCCTCGGACAACTTGAGCGCCTCGGGCAGGCCCAGCACCAGCGCCACGCGGTGCAGGCTGTCCTCGCGCACGAGGTGGGCGCGCACCCGCGTGAGATCGCCCTCGTCAGAACCGGAGAAGCGGTCGAACAGCAGGCGTGAGACGGCCAGGTTCAGCACCGCGTCGCCCAGGAATTCGAGCCGCTCGTTGTGGTCGGCGCCGAAGCTGCGGTGCGTGAGGGCGAGCTCGAACAACGGTCGCTCGACGAACCGATAGCCGAGTCGTTCCTCGACCAGCGCCGCCCCGCGGGCCGGTGCAGACGGCGCAGTGCTGGCCATCGTGCTTACGGCCCCTTGGAGCCGCCGGAGGTCGCCGTACCCGAGTACTTGATCAGGATGTAGACCGGCTCGACGATGGGCACTTCGACGTTGTAGGCGTACGAGGTGCGGATCGAGCCCGAGTCGCCGATCACCTGGATGTTGAGATCCTTGCCGGCCAGCGTGTGGATCGAGTACTCGACCTCCGAGGTCCTGTCGAACGACTTGCGGATCTCGTCGGCACTGCCCGGGCTGCCTGCCATGATGTGCGAGACCGCCTTGCGGATCGTCACGTATTCGTTGACCGACGGAAACAGCCGCGCGGCCATCAGCATGAAGAAGCCGACGATGATCGCCACCACCAAAAGGGTGATCAGCGAAGCGCCGCGTTGGCGGGAGAGTCGACGGGACTGGATCATGGGGAGTGACCTTGGTTCAACGCGCCGGCGTGGCGGCCGGCGCCGGATCAGTGGAACGAGCCGATGCGACCGAGGTCGCCGAAATTCATCCAGACGAAGAAGGCCCGGCCGACGATGTTCTCGTCAGGCACGAAGCCCCAGTAGCGGGAATCCTGCGAGTCGTCGCGATGGTCGCCCATCATGAAGTAGTGGTTGGCCGGGACCTTGCAGACCACGCCTTCGGCACTGTACTGGCAGTTGTCCTTGAACGGGAACCCGTTGAACGGCGTGACGCCGGCAGGACGATCCGCGTCGACGAGGATCTTGTGCTTGACGCCCTTGAGGTCTTCCTCGAACTCGTGCTCGTAGATGTGGCGCTCGTCGACATAGTAGTCGGGCAGCGGCGCCTCGGGAACCAGCGCGCCGTTGATGCGTAACTGCTTGTTCAGGTACGACACCTCGTCGCCGGGCAGGCCCACCACGCGCTTGATGTAGTCCACCTGCGGGTTCATGGGGTAGTGGAACACCATCACGTCGCCACGCGCGGGATCGTGGTTCGGAATGATCTTCTTGTTGATCACCGGCAGGCGGATGCCGTAGTGGAACTTGTTGACCAGGATCAGGTCGCCCACCTGCAGCGTCGGGATCATCGAGCCCGACGGGATCTTGAACGGCTCGAACAGGAAGCTGCGCAGGACGAACACGACCGCGATGACCGGGAACAGGCCCGCGGTCCAGTCCAGCCACCACGGCTGCTGCAGCAGCGTGTTCTTGACATCCTCGACGTCGCCGTCCACATGGGCGATACCCTGGCGCGCCAGTTCGGCCCGGCGCGCGGCGTCCTGCGTCTCGTACAGCGCTGCGGCCTTGCTGCGCCTGGGCGCGAAAAACAGGCGCTCGGCCAGCCAGTAGGCGAAGGTCACCAGAGTCAGCAGCAGCAGCAGCAACGCGAAGTTGCCGATCCACTTGTCTGCGAGCCAGCCGCCCAGATAGATCACCAAGGCGGCATAAAGCGCGCCGGTCAATGCACTCATCAGTTCAATCGTCCACTTGGAGGATGGCGAGGAAAGCTTCCTGAGGCACTTCGACGGAGCCGATCTGCTTCATGCGCTTCTTGCCTGCCTTTTGTTTTTCGAGCAGCTTCTTCTTGCGGGAAACGTCCCCGCCATAGCATTTTGCCAGCACGTTCTTGCGCAGGGCCTTGATGTTCTCGCGCGAGATGATGTTGGCACCGATCGCAGCCTGGATCGCGACATCGTATTGCTGGCGCGGAATCTGCTCGCGCATCTTCGCCGCGACGGCGCGGCCGCGGTACTGGCTCTGGGCGCGGTGGACGATGATGGACAGCGCGTCGATGCGGTCGCCGTTGATCAGCAGGTCGACCTTGACCACGTCGGAGGCCCGATACTCCTTGAACTCGTAGTCCATTGACGCGTAGCCCTTGGAAATGCTCTTCAACTTGTCGAAGAAGTCCAGCACGATCTCGGCCAGCGGGATCTCGTAGGTGAGCATCACCTGGCGGCCGTGGTACGCCATGTTCAGCTGCACGCCGCGCTTCTGCACGGCCAGCGTCATCACGGTGCCGACGTAGTCCTGCGGCATGTACAGGTGCACGGTGACGATGGGCTCGCGGATCTCCTTGATGCGGCCGATGTCGGGCATCTTGGACGGGTTCTCCACCATCAGCACGGTGCCGTCGTTGAGCTCGACTTGGTAGACGACGCTGGGCGCGGTGGTGATCAGATCCTGGTCGAACTCACGCTCCAGGCGCTCCTGCACGATCTCCATGTGCAGCAGGCCCAGGAAGCCGCAGCGAAAGCCGAAGCCCAGCGCCTGGCTGACTTCCGGCTCGTAGTGCAGCGAGCTGTCGTTGAGCTTGAGCTTTTCCAGCGCGTCGCGCAACTGGTCGTACTCGCTGGCTTCCGTCGGATACAACCCGGCGAACACCTGCGGCTGGATCTCCTTGAAACCGGGCAACGGCTCGGTCGACGGCCCAGCGTTGTTGGGCAGCTTCTTTTCGAGGGTGACGGTGTCGCCGACCTTGGCGGCCTGCAGTTCCTTGATGCCGCCGATGATGAAGCCCACCTCGCCGGCCCTCAGCATGTCGCGCGGCACCGAGTTGGGCGTGAACACGCCCATCTGCTCGATCGGGTAGACGGCGTTGCTGGCCATCATGCGCATGCGCTCGTTCTTCTTCAGCACGCCGTCCACCACGCGCACCAGCATCACGACGCCGACGTAGTTGTCGAACCAGCTGTCGATGATCATCGCGCGCGGCGGCGCGTCCGGATTGCCCTTGGGCGGCGGCATGCGCGTGATCACGGCCTCGAGGATCTCGTCGATGCCCATGCCCGTCTTGGCCGAGCACGGGATCGCGTCGGTGGCGTCGATGCCGATGACGTCCTCGATTTCCTTCTTGGCGTTCTCAGGATCGGCGTTGGGCAGATCCATCTTGTTCAGCACCGGCACGACCTCGACCCCGAGTTCGAGCGCGGTGTAGCAATTGGCAACCGTCTGTGCCTCGACACCCTGGCTCGCGTCGACGACCAGCAGCGCGCCTTCGCACGCCGACAACGAGCGGCTGACTTCGTACGAGAAGTCGACGTGTCCGGGCGTGTCGATCAGATTCAGGTTGTAGACCTTGCCGTCCTTGGCCGTGTATTCCAGTGCGGCGGTCTGCGCCTTGATCGTGATGCCGCGTTCCCGCTCGATGTCCATCGAATCGAGGACCTGCGCATCCATCTCGCGGTCGGACAGGCCGCCGCAACGTTGGATGATCCGGTCCGCCAACGTGCTTTTGCCGTGGTCGATGTGGGCAATGATCGAGAAATTTCTGATGTGATCCATGAGGGTCGTTCGAACGGTCAGGCGTCGGTGTCTTGAGCGCTTGCCGTGACGGCGCGAACTCGCAGCGGGAGGTGTTGCGAGGGGCGCCGGAATGACCGAAACGCCCTGCGTCGAGACTAAAAAAAAGGCACGTCCAAAGAGAGACGCGCCTTCCAACAAAATCGTATGGCAACTGCTTGTTGGGCCTTCATTGTAGCCAAAAGCACCCCGGTGGAAACCGCGTCTTTGCTGGGTTTTTGTGGCGTTGCACGTCTCCAACATGAAAATTCATCCACAAGTTATGCACAGGATTGGGTGCATCGATTGTGGACAAGTTGGAGGCCGGCGGAAGTCACCAGGAACACCGCGCCAACCCAGCGATTTCAAGGTCAATTGTACCGTTTCGATGAAGGTCGACGTGCACAAATGTTGGGCAAGTGGGCACACACGGACTGGGATGTTGTCTAGTCAACCAGAGGCCCGTGGCGGGCCAATTGTTCGCCAGGCGCACAAGACTCCTGCCTGATGAAAAGACCCGTCGCCCCACTCGGCTGTCAGGTCAATTCCGGGCACCAGGTGCGGGAACTTGCAACCGGCGTGTGGAATCCGCCCGGCGAGTTGCCGATAACGGGACCTGGCGGATGGTGCGGCTGGCAGGAATCGAACCTGCGACCCTCTCCTTAGGAGGGAGATGCTCTATCCACTGAGCTACAGCCGCGCAGGAAGATCAGTGTAGCAAGGGCGCCGTCGACGGCCGGCTGCGAACCGCGAGGTCCAAGGCTTGCCCAAGCCTGAGATATCGCACAAGTTTCAGGCATGCGAGCGCACGCTCTACAGGAGCGGCGGTTCTATACTCTCACTCGTACGACGTCCTCATGGTGAGGACGCCGGTACGCCGTTTTCATTGGAATCGGGGCGAAGACAGACATGGGTTCGAAATTCAAGGTTGCGGGGCTGCTTGCCCTCGGCGCGGTCGCCGGCGCATTGACGACGATGCAGCTGCAAGCCACCGCGCGCAACTCGCTCGGGTCGCTCCCCCTCGAAGACATCCAGCGGCTCACCGACGTGTTCGAGCGCATCAAGGCCGACTACGTCGAGCCGGTGGACGAGAAGAAGCTGATCTCCGACGCGATCACCGGCATGGTGGCCGGCCTCGATCCACACTCGCAGTATTTCGACAAGAAGTCGTACAAGGAATTCCGCGAAGGCACGTCCGGGCTGTTCGTCGGCGTCGGCATCGAGATCGGCATGGAGGACGGCCTGGTCAAGATCGTCTCCCCGATCGAAGGTTCGCCCGCATACCGAGCCGGCCTGAAGCCCAACGACCTGATCACCAAGATCGACGACACGCCCGTCAAGGGCCTGACGATGGACCAGGCGGTCAAGAAGATGCGCGGCGACCCGGGTTCCAAGGTCTTGCTCACCATCTACCGCAAGGACGAGAGCCGCTCTTTCCCTGTGACGATCATGCGCGAAGAGATTCACGTGCAGAGCGTCAAGGCCAAGGACATCGACGGCTACGCCTGGGTGCGCGTCAACCAGTTCCAGGAACACACGGTCGCCGACTTCGCCAACAAGGTGGAGGATCTGTACAAGAAGGATCCCAAGATCAAGGGCTTCGTGCTGGACCTGCGCAACGACCCGGGCGGCCTGCTCGAGGGCGCCGTGGGCATCGCGTCGGCCTTCTTGCCGAGCGACTCGGTGGTCGTCAAGACCAACGGCCAGATCAACGAATCCAAGCAGACCTTCAAGGCCACGCCCGACGACTACCTGCGCCGCGGCGGCAGCGACCCGCTCAAGCACCTGCCCGCCGCGCTCAAGACAGTACCGCTGGTGGTGCTGATCAACGAAGGCTCGGCCTCGGCCAGCGAGATCGTCGCCGGTGCGCTGCAGGACTACCACCGCGGCACGCTGATGGGCGCGCAATCCTTCGGCAAGGGCTCCGTGCAGACGGTGATGCCACTGCCGGGTGACACCGCCGTCAAGATCACCACCGCGCGCTACTACACGCCGAGCGGCCGTTCGATCCAGGCCAAGGGCATCGTGCCGGAAGTCTGGCTCGACGAGACCGCCGAAGGCAACGTCTACTCGGTGCTGCGCACCCGCGAGTCCGACCTCGACAAGCACCTCGTCAACGGTGAAGAAAAGAAGGACGCCGAACGCGAGAAAGAACGCGAGGAAGCGCGTACCAAGCTCGAGGCCGAGCTGGCCAAGAACAACAACAAGCCGCTCAAGCCGCTGCCCGAGTTCGGCTCGGCCGAAGACTTCCAGCTGAACCAGGCGCTGAATCGCCTGCGCGGCGTGCCGGTGGTGGTCAGCAAGACCGCTACCGAACGCAAGGCCGAGGACACGACGACTCAGTGATCGAGTCTCGACGCCGGCCGACGTGCGCCTCCTTGCGCGCCACGCCGGCGTTTTCGTTTCCGGGCCAGACATGACCAATGACGAGCTGCTGCGCTGGTCGCGCCACATCCTGCTGGACGAGCTCGGCATCGAAGGCCAGCAACGCATCCGCGATGCACGCGCGTTGGTGATCGGCGCCGGGGGCCTCGGCTCGCCGGTGGCGCTGTATCTCGGCAGCGCGGGCATCGGCCGGTTGACGCTCGTCGACGACGACTGCGTCGACCTGACCAACCTGCAGCGCCAGGTCGCCCATACCCATGACCGTATCGGTCAACCCAAGGTCGACTCCGCGCGCGCCGCGGTGCTGGCGATCGCGCCAATGCTGGAGGTCGTCGCGATCGCCAGGCGCGCGGATGCCGCGGCGCTCGCCGTGCTGGTCGCGGACGCCGACGTGGTACTCGACTGCAGCGACAACTTCGCCACGCGCCAGGCCGTCAACGCCGCTTGCGTCGCGGCTGGCGTGCCGCTGGTCTCGGGCGCGGCGATCGCGTTCGATGGCCAGCTGTCGGTGTGGGACACGCGCCGCCCCGACGCTCCCTGCTACGCCTGCGTGTTCCCGGCCATCAGCGCGCCGCCCGAGGTGCGCTGCGCCACGATGGGGGTGTTCGCGCCGCTGGTCGGCGTCATCGGCGCGATGCAGGCCGCCGAGGCCTTGAAGCTCGTCGCGGGAATCGGCACGTCGCTGGCCGGCAAGCTGCAGATGCTGGACGCGCGCGACATGAGTTGGACGACCATCCGCGTCCCGCGAGACCCCACGTGCGCGGTCTGCGCGTCGCGCACGCACGCGTGACGCACGGCAGCACGTCTTGTCATTCCGCGCGCAGTCGCGCAATGCACCCCTGAGCCGGGTCGTTCGCCAGGGTGGATCGTGCGACGTCGCGCAGGATGACCAAGTTCTGGCTCACCGAGTCCCCCCGCGAGGGCTGGGGTAAGCTTCCTTCATGAAGCATCGTCCTTTGAAATCCCGCAATTTCCGCAGCGCCGGTGAAGACGCCGCCAAGGCCAAGCCGCCCTCGCTGTACGACGGCCCGGACAGCGCCTACCACCTCGCCTTCACCGACATCGACTTCCTGCTGCAGGAAGAGCTGCGCCCGGTGCGCGTGCAACTCGAGCTGATGAAGCCGGAGATGGTGCAGACCAGGCTGGGCATCGAGTCGACGATCGTGCTGTTCGGCAGCGCCCGCATCAAGCCACCCGAGGCCGCGCTCGCCGCTCTCGACGCCGCGCGCCGCGGCACCGACGCGCTGGCGCTCAAGCGCGCCGAGAGCGCCGTCGCGATGAGCCACCACTACGTCGAGGCGCGCAAGTTCGCCGCGATGGTCACCACTGGCACGCGCCACCTGGCCACGCCGATCCACGTCGTCACCGGTGGTGGTCCCGGCATCATGGAGGCCGGCAACCGCGGTGCGTTCGAGTCGGGCGGCAAGAGCATCGGCTTGAACATCGTGCTGCCGCACGAGCAGCAGCCCAACCCGTACATCACACCGGAGCTGTGCTTCCAGTTCCACTACTTCGCGCTGCGCAAGATGCACTTCCTGATGCGCGCCGTCGCACTCGCGTGCTTCCCCGGCGGCTTCGGAACGCTCGACGAGCTGTTCGAGGTGCTCACGCTGATCCAGACCGGCAAGTCGCGGCCGCGCCCCATCCTGCTGTTCGGCGCGGACTTCTGGAAGCGCCTGATCAATTTCGACCTGCTGATTGAAACGGGCATGATCTCGCCCGACGACGTGCACCTGTTCAAGTTCGTCGAGACGGCCGAGGAAGGCTGGGCCGCGCTAAAGGGGGCCTACGGCTTCGAAGGCATCGAAGTGGCCACTACCGGCGAGCTTTGATCGGCGGAACGGCCTTCAACTCGAACATTTCGCACCTGACCACCGGGGACAATACGCCATGACCAAAGTTTCCCTGATCGGCGCGCCGACCGACATCGGCGCAGGCGCTCGCGGCGCCAGCATGGGCCCTGAAGCAATGCGCGTCGCGCAGATCGGGCCGACGCTCGAAGCCCACGGCATCGAGGTGTTCGACCGCGGCAACCTGCTGGGCCCGGCCAACCCGTGGCAGCCGCCGGTGGAGGGCTTCCGCCACCTGCCGGAGGTGGCCGCGTGGAACAACGCCGTGCACGACGCCGTGTACGCCGAGCTGGGCCTGGGCCATCTGCCCATCCTGCTGGGGGGCGACCACTGCCTGGGCATCGGCTCCATCAGCGCCGTCGCGCGCCACTGCCGCGACACCGGCAAGAAGCTGCGCATCCTGTGGCTGGACGCGCACGCCGACTTCAACACCCACGTCCTCACGCCCAGCGGCAACATCCACGGCATGCCCGTGGCCTGCCTGTGCGGCCACGGCCCGCAGGAGCTGATTTCCATCGGCGGCCAGGTGCCGGCGATCAATCCGAAGTGGATCCGCCAGATCGGCATCCGCAGCGTGGACATCGGCGAGAAGAAGTTCGTCCACGAGATGGGCCTCGAGGTGTTCGACATGCGCTACATCGACGAGATGGGCATGCGCCACACGATGGAGCTGGCGCTGGCCACGCTCGACGACAACACGCACCTGCACGTGAGCTTCGACGTCGACTTCCTCGACCCGCAGATCGCCCCCGGCGTCGGCACCGTCATCCCCGGCGGCCCGACCTACCGGGAGGCACAGCTGTGCATGGAGATGATCGCCGACACCGGTCGCCTGGCGTCGCTGGACGTCATGGAGCTGAACCCGGCGCTGGACGTGCGCAACCAGACCGCCGTGCTGGCCGTCGACCTGATCGAGAGCCTGTTCGGCAAAAGCACCCTGATGCGCAAATAGGCCCGGAAAAGGGCCGCGAACGCGGAAGACTTCGGCCGAACTACTGGCGCATACTGGCACCAAGGATTGCTGGAGGATGTCCGAGATGACTCTGTTGCGTGGGCTGACGACGCGTGCCGCCAAGACATCGTGCTCGCTCGCGCTGGCCCTGTGCCTGGCAGAGCCCGCTGCCCACGCCGCCGCCCTGCGCATCGCCACCGCGTTCGATCCTCAGACGATGGATCCGCACAGCCTGGCGCTGCAGTACCACACGCGGGTCGTCTTCCAGATCTACGAATCTCTGGTCGGGCGCGACCAGCACTACCGCCTCGTGCCGGTGCTCGCCACCCAATGGTCGCAGGTCGACCCGCTCACCTGGCGCTTCAAGCTGCGCCCCGGCGTGCAGTTCCACGACGGCAGCCCGTTCACCGCGGAGGACGCCGTCTTCTCGATCGAGCGCGCGCTGACGCCGCCGTCGCAGCGCCAGTTCGTGCTCAAGGGCGTCGAGCGCGTACGCATGGTGGACCCGCTCACCATCGACGTCGAACTCACCGCCCCCGACGCCGTGCTGCCGCAGAAGCTGGTGCTGGTGGCGATGATGAGCAAGCGCTGGTCGCAGGCGCACCACATCGAGCACGCGCAGGACTACAACGCACGCCAGGAGACCTTTGCCGTGCGCAACGCCAACGGCACCGGCGCGTACCAGCTCGACCGCTACGAACCCGACATCCGCACCACGCTCAAGGCGTTCCCGCATTGGTGGAACCGCAAGAGCTCGGACAACGGCAATGTGGACAGCGCCAGCTTCGTCACGATCCGCTCCGACGCGACGCGGCTGGCGGCGCTGCGCTCGGGCGAGGTCGACCTGGTGCTGGATCCGCCGTACCAGGACGTCGAGCAACTGCGCCACGACCCCGACATCGCCGTCACGCAAGTCGGCGACATCGCCACCGACTACCTCACGTTCGACCAGGCCAGCGCGGCGCTGGCGGGCGTGCCGCCCGGCGCCGACGGCCAGCCGCGCAACCCGTTCAAGGATCTGCGCGTGCGCCGCGCCGTCTACCAGGCGATCAACATCGACCTGGTGATCCAGAAGGTGCTCAAGGGCCTGGCCACGCCCACCGGCGACCTGCTGGCGCCGGAGTTCGGCGCCCAGGGCGCCCTCAGCGGCCCGCGCCTGCGCTTCGACCCCTTGCGCTCGCGCGAACTGCTGCGCGAAGCCGGCTACCCCCAGGGCTTCGACCTGACGATGGACTGCGTCAACGTCGCCTTCCGCGAGCACGTGTGCCAGGCGATCTCGGCGATGCTGACGCAAGTGGGCATCCGCACCACGCTTCACACGTCGCCCAGCACGCAGTTCTTCCCGATGATCACGCAAGGCAAGGTAAGCCTGGCGGAGTTCGGCTTCACCGGCACGTCCGAAGACGCGTGGCAAAGCCTCAACGGCCTGCTGCACACCTGGGACAAGGACGGCGGCGGCACGTTCAATGGCGGCCGCTATTCAAACCCGCGACTCGATGCATTGATCGATGCGGTGCGCACCGAGCGCGACCCCGTGAAGCGCCGCACTCTGGTGGAGACCGCGCTGAAGCTGGCCGGCGACGACATCGCCTACGTGCCGATGTACCGACGCACCCTGAGCTGGGTGATGCAGAAAAAGGTGCAGGTCGCGATGCTGCCGGACGACACGATTCCCCTGCGTTGGGTGGTCGTGCGCTAGTCCGGGCGAGCGTTGCGCAACGCCGATTGAAGCCTCACATCGCCGTTGGCGTGAAGAAGGTCGCACTCAGGTGTGACACGACGTACGAACGCGGCGTCCAGGTATGCCGTCTGCCCATTTTGCTGGACCGTGGGGATCTTCCCTGCACCGCAAAAGGCACATGAACATCGCCCGGAACCGCCACTCGCTCAGCACCAAGCTGCGCATCGCCATCCTCGGCTCCACGCTGGTGGCGCTGACGTTGGCACTGGGGGCGACGGTCGTCTACGACCTCGGGACCTGGCATCGAGGCTGGGTCGCCGACCTGCAGTCCCAGGCCGAGCTCGTGGGCCACGCCAGCGCCGACGATCTCGCCGCCGGCAACTCGGCAGGCGCGCAGCAGGCGCTGGCGATGCTGCGGCTGCAGCCGCGGATACGCAGCGCCACGATCCGCGACACGCAAGGCCGGCTCATCGCGAACTGGGGTGCCCACACGCCCGCGTCGAACGACCTCGTCGTGAACGCCCCCATCGTCGACAAAGGTCGAACGCTCGGCACGGTGGCGGTGCGCGCGCGCGACGACCTCGACGAGCGCATCGCCACGTACAGCGCCCTGGCGGCGGTGCTGCTGCTGCTGGCCGGGCTCGCCACGTGGGCCGTGTCCGCGTGGCTGCAGGCGATCGTCACGCGCCCGCTGATGGCGATGACCGACATCGCGCGCGACGCAATGCGCAACGGCGTGCTCTCGCGTCGCGCCGCCAAGCTCGGCGACGACGAGGTCGGCGAACTGGTCGACGCCTTCAACGGCCTGCTGGCCGACATCGAACGCCGCCAGGCCAGCCAGGAAAGCCAGATCTCCGAGCGGCGCGACGCGCAACGCGAGGTGATGCGGCTGAACGAGGAGCTGGAGCGCCGCGTGCACGAACGCACCGCGCAGCTGGAGGCCTCCAACAACGACCTGCTCGCGGCCACGCGCGAGGCGGAGAGCGCCAACCGCGCAAAGTCGGAGTTCCTGTCCAACATGAGCCATGAGCTGCGCACGCCGCTCAACGCGATCATCGGCTTCGGCCAGTTGCTGAGCCACGACGACACGGCCACCGCATTGCCCGAACGCAGTCGCGGCTTCGTCGGCCACATCGTCGACGCCGGCCACCACCTGCTCACCCTGATCAACGAGATCCTGAACCTCGCGCAGATCGAGTCGGGCAAGGTCTCGATCAGCCTCGAGCCGGTCGACCTGCGCGAGGTGCTCGAGGAATGCCACGCGCTGACCCGCACGGCGTCGGCGCAGCGCGGCATCCGCCTGCTGTTCCCGGAGACGACGCTGAGCGTCAGCGCCGACCGCACGCGCCTGAAGCAGGTGCTGCTGAACCTGCTGTCGAACGCAGTCAAGTACAACCGCGAGCATGGCGCCGTGATCGTCGAGTGCACCGTCGGCGACGAAGGCCGTGTGCGCGTCGCGATCCAGGACACCGGCGCCGGCCTGACACCGGAGCAACTGCGCTCGCTGTTCCAGCCGTTCAATCGCCTGGGGCGTGACGGCACGGGCATCGAAGGCAGCGGCATCGGCCTGGTGCTGACCAAGCGGCTCGTCGAGCTCATGGGCGGCGTCATCGGCGTGCGCAGCGCCGTGGGCGTCGGCAGCACGTTCTGGGTCGACCTTCGCAGCGCCGCGCCAGCCATGGTCGACCTCGCGAGCCTGCAACCGCGCCTGCCGACGGCGAGCGAGCTGATCGGCGAGCCGCAGGTAGCGACGATCCTGTGCGTGGACGACAACCGCGCCAACCTCGCCCTCCTCACCGAGGCGCTGTCGCTGCGCACCGACTGCCTGGTGCTGACGGCCACCGACGGCCAGGCCGGCGTCGAGATGGCGCGCACCCACAGCCCCGACGTGATCCTGATGGACAACAACATGCCCGTGATGAGCGGACGCGAGGCCATGCGCATCCTGCGCGCCGACCCGTCGACGTCCGCCATCCCGGTCATCGCGGTGAGCGCGGCAGCGATGCCCAACATGGTGTCCTCGGGCCTCGAGCTGGGTTACTTCCGCTACCTCGTCAAGCCGTACGACCTGGTCGACTTGACCGATGCGATCGACGCGGCCATCGACTCCTCGCGCCGCGGGGCGCCTCGCTGAACCGAGCCTGGGCACGACGACGTTCGTGACTTGAACGACGACGTTGCACCGAGTGCCGTTCATAGGTTCACTGCGCCAATGCAACGCTCGCGTCAATCTGGTGTGGCCGACTCCCTGACGCGAGCCGTTCCTTTTCAGCGGGAGCGGGAAATGAGGGCTTGTCGCGAGCATCCTGAGCGCTGCCTTTGGCGGCCATCGACAGCTTGCGCTCCAGATGGCGGCCGCTCACAGACAGGTTGCGAATGTCGGAACCCACACGGAGCTGACATCTGGCGTGCCAGGTTGAACGCCCTGAAGTCGACATTCGTCTTGTCGAGCTACAGATCGAAGATTTCGACCCATGGTCGTCAGAAGGTCATTGTCAAGGCAGCGAAGCTGACGATGTTGCGCGGCGCAGTCCTCCTGCCTGAAGAGGGCGGAAAGAATGTCTGCTGCCGGGCCACGCGAATCTACGCCACCGACCCCGACCTGGCTTTGTCGGAACTCAGGTGGAACTCAACGAACTGTCATTTGACCTGACGAGTCTTGCTCAGTCCCACAGGAGCGCTTAAGGCTTTTTGGTGCGGATTTCAGCCGAACCATCTCGTCGACGCTTGCGTGAGGCAAACTACGCCCACGGTCTGAGCATGCGCTCAGGATATGAGGGGTAGTGTGCCTGCCGTGCTTACCCGATGCGCTCTGCGTAAGGACACATTCGTGGCGACCAGCAGTCGGAAATTCATCGCCCGCAATCGGGGGCCCCGTGTTCAGATCGAATACGACATCGAGTTGTACGGTGCCGAGAAGAAGTTCGAACTCCCCTTCGTGGTGGGCGTTCTGGCGGATCTCTCGGGCCAACCCGCACAACCCTCGCCTGCTGTGGCCGAACGCAAGTTTCTTGACGTCGACATCGACAACATCGACCGAAGGATGAGCGCCATCAGGCCGCGCGTCGTCTTCACGGTCGCCGATCTGCTGCAAGGCGAAGGCGAATTCGGCATAGAGCTCGCCTTCGAAAGCCTGGACGACTTCACCCCTGCGTCTGTTGCCAAGCGCGTGCGGCCGCTCGAACTGCTGCTGCTGCGCCGCCAGGCGCTGGTGGGGCTGAACACCTACATGGACGGCAAGGTGGGAGCCGAGGACCTGATCGCGAAGATCCTGCAAGACGGCGCTCTGCTGGAAGAGCTCAAGAACGCGCCCGATGCAGCGGGCCACGCTCTCGTCGGCGGAAAGGCGCTGTCGCGTTTGCTGGACGACGAATTCCGACCCAAGTCAGAACCCGCCAGCGCGGAGTTGCAACAAGCGCTGGTGGCGCTGGCCATCGAGGCGCTGGCCTGCCAGAGCCCAGTCAGCAGCGATGCTTCCAAAGCCATCCAGGATCTCGTTGCCGCGCTGGACCGCAGGCTGTCGAGGCAACTCGACGCGATCCTGCATCACGAGCGCTTCCAACAACTCGAAGGCGCCTGGCGGGGGTTGCATTACCTGGTGAGCAACACCGAATCCGATGAGACTCTGAAGATCAGGTTCATCAGCATCTCGAAAACTGAACTCGCGCGCACGCTGAACCGCTACAAAGGCACCGCCTGGGACCAGAGTCCGCTGTTCCGGCGGTTGCACGAGGACGAGTACGGACAGTTCGGCGGCGAGCCTTTCGGCTGCTTGGTTGGCGACTATCTGTTCACGCACGCACCAGAAGACGTCGAACTCCTGGGCGACTTGGCCAGGATCTGTTCCGCTGCCCATACGCCGTTCATATCTGGCGTGTCTGCGGATATCCTGCAGTTGGATTCATGGCAGCAAGTCCATTCGCAACGCAGTGCCGTCACGCAATTTGTGCGGCCGGAATATGCGCGGTGGCGCGGGCTGCGCGAATCTGACGACTCGCGCTACATCGGGCTGGCAATGCCCCGATTCCTGGCCCGCGAGCCTTACGGCGAGAAGTCGGTCGCAGTCGAGGAATTCGCGTTCGAGGAGGATACGGCAGGCGGGGAGCAGGCCCTGTACACCTGGTGCAACGCGGCCTACGCGCTGGCAGTCTGTATCACGCGTTCGTTCAAGCTCTACGGCTGGTGCGCGCGCATTCGAGGCATAGAGAGCGGCGGCGCGGTGGAGGGCCTACCTGTGCATCGCCACACGACATCGACTGGCCAGTCCGAGTTGGTGGGGCCGGTCGAGATCGAGATCAATGATCGCCTGGAGGCGCAGATCGCCGCCGCCGGATTCATGTCATTGCAGCACCGGAAGGGTTCAGATTTTGCAGCGTTCGTCAGCGCCTGTTCCTTGCACATGCCTGCGACTTACGGTGATGCCGAGGCCAGCGCGAATGCGAAGTTGGCGATTGGCCTTCCCTATCTTTTCGCCTGCTGCCGTTTTGCCCAGTACCTGAAGTGCCATTTCCGCGACCGCATTGGTTCCTTCATGCAGCGTGAGGAGGCCCAGCGCTTGTTGAATGAATGGATCCAAAACTACGTCGATGGCGACCCCGGAAACTCATCGGAACTGGCCCGAGCAAGCAAGCCGCTGGCGGCAGCCGAGATCCAGATCACCGATGTCGAGGGCAACCCGGGCTATTACTCGGCGCGGTTCTTCCTGCGCCCGCACTATCAGCTAGACCCGCTGACGAGCTCATTGCGCCTCGTCTCCAGGTTGCCCTCGGGCAAGGCCTTGACCTAGCGCACCGATGGCCAGATCAGGCGCATTTATCTCGTATGCACGTGCCGACGGCGAAGCTTTCGCTGCGGAACTGGTTGCGCGCATGGCCAGGGAGGCACCGGATGTCCGCGTCTGGCAGGACCACCCCGAGATCGAAGGCGGCGTGGGCTGGTGGCGCCAAATCGAGGATGCTCTTGAGCGCGTGGAGTTCCTGGTGATCGTGCTGACGCCCGGGGCGCTGGCCTCCGAGACCACGCGCAAGGAATGGCGCGCGGCGCGTCAGAGCGGCGTCTGTGTCTTCCCCGTGCAAGGGCCCGGTTTCGCCTTCGCAGACCCACGCCTGCCGGGTTGGATGAGGCGCGTGCATCTCTACGATCTTGACCGGCAGTGGATCACTTTCGTCGCGCACCTGCGCCGCGGCTGCCAGGCCAGCCGGGTGCCGTTCATGGCGCCGCCGCTGACGCCGAGCCACGTGCTGCGACCCCGCGAGTTCGCAGCCCTGCGCGCCCTGTTGCTTGACGCGCTGACGGGCGACGCCGTCTCGGTCACAGCGACGTTGGCCGGCGCCGGCGGCTTCGGCAAGACGACATTGGCCACGTCGTTGTGTCACGACGACGGCATCGTCACCGCCTTCGACGACGGCGTTCTGTGGGCCACCCTGGGGCAGAGCCCCAATCTGCTGGGCGAGTTGACACGGCTGTATGCGTCGCTGACGGGCGAGCGGCCCGGCTTCGTCAGCGTCGAGGACGCTGCACAAGCGCTTGCCGACAAGCTGGAACACAAGCGGTGCCTGATCGTGGTGGATGATGTCTGGGAGCTCGCCCACCTGAAGCCGTTCATGCGTGGCGGGCCGCTTTGCGCGCGACTTGTCACCACGCGCCAGGCACCGGTGGCAGCCGAGGGACGACGCATTTCCGTGGATGAAATGACCAGCGAAGAAGCCGTGTCGCTGCTGGCCGCCCGACTGGACACGACGCCGCAGGACCTGGGGCCCTTTCGCCGCCTGTCGAATCGCCTGGGCGAATGGCCCTTGTTGCTGCGCCTGGCTGGCGCCGCGCTGCGGCAACGCATCGACCGTGGAGACACCCTCGAAGGCGCCTTGCGCTACGTCGATCGCGCGTTGGACAAGCGTGGTGCCACGGCATTCGACCGCGAACGCGGCGGGGAGCGTGACGCGGCCGTGGCGTCGACCCTGGCCGTCAGCCTGGACCTTCTGGCCGACGCCGACCGCGCGCGCTGCTTGCAACTGGCCATCTTCCCCGAAGACCTGGCGATTCCGGTTGTCGTGCTGGGGGAACTGTGGGGCCTGGACGACCTCGACGCCGAGGATCTGCTCTCGCGGCTGCACGACGGCTCGCTGATCGAATTCGATCTGGGCTCCGGCACGGTCGGTGTGCACGACGTCATGGCTTCGTGTTTTGCCGCCCTGCTCGGCCCAGGTACCGCCGCTGCGCACCGGCAACTGCTGGCGGCTTGGCCGGATTTCGGCAACCTTGCGCATCGCTATGGTTGGCGCTGGCTGGGACACCACTTGGCCGGTGCCGGCAAAAGCGGCGAGTTCCGCGCATTGCTGCTGGACTTCGACTGGCTGCGGCGCAAGCTCGATGCAACAGACATCTACGGCCTGCTGGCCGATTTTTCGTTCGTGCCGCATGACCCAGCCCTGCAACTGCTGAAGAGCGCACTCAGAATCTCTTCTCACGTGCTGGGCAAGGACAAGACGCAGCTCGCTTCGCAACTGCTGGGGCGACTGGCAGCGCCCGAACGCGAGCTTGGCATGACGTTGCACAAGTACCTGCCGCCAGACACGGGGCAATGGCTGCGGCCTATCGCGGCGAGCTTGGTTGGACCCGGCGGCGCCCTGGTGCGGACGCTGGAGAGTACCGGCATTCCTGAAGCCGTCGCGGTCACGCCGGATGGCAAATGGATCGTTGCCTTCAGTTCAGATGGGACGTTGGCGGTGTGGGAACTGGCCAGCGGAACGCTGGTACGCACGCTGCGCGCCCGTGACGTGGACGACGAGGCCATCGTTCGGCCGGGCGAAGTCCTGGGGTCGGCCTTCAAGATGATGCCCGATGGCCGCATCCTTCTGCTCAGCAGCCGCGGGCTGGCCTGTTGGGATCCTGCCAGCGACGCGCCTGCGCGCACCGTTGCCCAACTGAAGGAAAGCTTTGGGAGCTTGGCTGTTTCGAACGACGGCCGGCAGGCGCTGCTGGGCTCGAAGAAGGGCGTCCTGTTGATGGTCGATCTGGACACCGGCATCTTCAGCGCGCCGTTTGTTGCCCAGCGGCTGGACCTCGACACCGGCGAATCCGTCGTCCAGGGGGGCGCCCACCGGCTGGGCATCGCTGCCGTGGCCTTTGCCGGCGACGGCCTTCACGCCCTGACAGGCAGCCACGACAAGACCGTGCGACTGTGGGATCTGCAGCGCCGTCAACTGGTCGACACGCTGTACCCGCCCCACGATGGCACGGTCTACGCGCTGGCTGCCGCTCGCACCGCCGGCATTGCCGTCAGCGGCAGTGCGGATCGATCCGTTCGCGTCTGGGATCTGGCCAGCCAGCGCTGCCTGGCAACCCTTGATGGCCACAAGCACCGCGTCTACGACCTTGCCCTGTCCGAGGACGGAACCCGAGCCTTGTCGGCATCGCACGATCGCACCGTTCGGCTGTGGGACGTCCCGTCGGCAAGGACGCTGGCCACGCTGCATGGGCATTCGGACGCCGTCGTCGCCGTGGCTTTCGTTCCCGGCGATCACCTGGGCGTTTCCGCCGCACGAGACGGCACCGTACGCGTCTGGCAACTCGAGGCCGGCGAGGCCCGAGCGACCACGCAGGAGCACGAAGGGTGGATCCAGGCCGTGGCCATGTCGTCCGACGGCCAAATGGCCATCACGGGAGGCCAGGATCATCGGCTGCGCGTCTGGGAAACTGGTGCCACCAAGGTCAGGCAGACGCTGATCGGGCACCATGATGCGGTCAGCGCCCTGGCGCTGCAAAGCGCTCGGCGGACAGTGGTGTCGGGCGCCTACGACCGCCGCGTAATCGTTTGGCATCTGGATCAGGCCCTTCCGGTCCACGTCCTCATGGGTCATGCCGATGCCGTCAACGCGGTATCCGTAAGCCCTGACGGCAACCAGGCACTATCGGCCTCAGCGGACGGCGACCTGATCCTGTGGGACATCGTCAGGGGCAGGATAGTCAGGCGCTGGGACGCACACCGTCGCAGCATCACCTTCCTGGCGACCCTGCCCGATTGGAGCGTTGCCTTCACCGGGTCCATGGACGGCGACATCAAGGCCTGGGACATGGCGACGGGCTTGTGCCTGCAGTCGCTGCACGCCCATCTGGGTGGCGTCACGGCCGGGGACATCACGCCTGGCGGCGACGCGCTTCTTTCCGGAGGCACCGACGGGCTGCTCAGGCTTTGGCGCCTGCCCGGCCTGGAGATCGCACACAGCGTCCAGGCCCACACCGATCGGGTACGTTGCATTCGCTGCTCAAGCAACGGAAAGTACGCTTTCTCCGGCTCGTACGACCGCTACTTGAAGGCTTGGTCGATGCCGGCCCTGCAGTTGCGCGCCTCCTTCGCAGCCGATGCGGCGATAGCAGCCGTGGCCACCAGCGAGGGCGGCGAAACGGTGATTGCCGGCGACGCGCAGGGTTGTGCGCACTTTCTGCGTTTCGGCTGAGCTGCGTGCCCCTGAACAAGCCGAGTCGAGACCGAGTCCGCGGGCCAATCAAAAAAAGCCACCGTCACTTTCGCCTGCCCTGGGAGGGCTCTCTTCGTCAGCGCTTTGCCTGCGAATCTTGAGTTGTGGTTGTCCTGCTGATCCCGTTGAACCAATTCGCATGCTCAGCGGAAACGTGTTCTTCGACTCTTTCGGAAAGGGTGACCAAACGCTCAGCCTCGGTCATTGCCTTGTACGGCCCGGCACTCGAGAGGAACAAGTATTGTTCGTGCTTGAGCCGCTCCGCGGTGGCGCGGTAGGTAACCCACAAAGTCGAATACTGGTTCATCTGCTGGATGGCTTCCAAAATGGCGATGAGCACGCCGCAAGTCGACGCCGCCCACTTGGCGCACTCAGAAGGGAGGAGGCTGGTGGCCGGCACCAGGACGGCGAGGGCAATTTGTGCGATCTTCAGTCGCTTGTACCAACGCTGGCAATGCTGACTCTTGCTGTCGTACCAATTTCGCTGGTTGATGAGTCGAAACCAGGCCGGGTGCGTTGACACGACCTCGGGCACATCCGGCTCTCGAACTTGCTCAGCTTTCGCTGCCGTCATGGTGAACACCCACAAGTCTTGAAAAGAACGCGCTCGGTTGCAAAACGAGGCGTGCAAATATGGCGACACGAAACAGGACATCTGAGACCACGCGCGCAGCCTCACCAGCCTCTGTCAGTCTACCTTCCGGCACGCTGATCAAGCCACGATATCTCGCATCAGATCACACCGCAAAGCTGAATTGCGGCTGCCTGGCCGAAGTAGGCCCATGACGGGATTTTGGCTGCAGAAACTGCTCGCTCCGAAGCTCTCGATACTCCTCGGCAACCAACACCATCGATGCGTCGCCATTGAAAGTCCATCAGAGATGGCACGGAGAAAACCATCTGCGACGCCGTCGACGATCGCGACAAGCGCGACCCGCGACCGCTCGAAGAGGCTTTGGAACACGGTGGCGTCTTCAGCGCTCGGGCCCCAACTGTCGGCTGCCCGAAGCTGACGGTCGCGAATGACCGCAGTCGGCCGGCATCCTGCAACGACAAGCAAACGGCAGCTAGAGGCCGCATAGGCGATGACCCACGCCCGAATGTCGCCTGAGGGCTGCGTCAGGCTGTGCTGCGCAGCGCAACTGGCTTGATCTTGAGCCGCTGGGCGTTGCTCGCCAGCACTTCGTCCAGGGTGGCCATCCGCTTCGCGCGTGGCGAACGCGCGCAGCCGCAAAGCAGACCGCTCAGCGCGCCTTCGCGGGCGCGCGCCTCGCCCGCGCGCGGCCGGGCGCGGGCGCCGGAACGCTTGCGCCATGGCCATCGGCGGCGGCGATCCAGCCTTCCAGCGCATCGAGGTCGGCCGGCATGCCATACCCTGGCTGGGTATCCGCCCAGCCGGCGAGCAGCAGGCACAGCGCGGCGTCCAGCTTGTCACCCTGCGCGTCGGCCACCAGTTCGTCGCGCTGCGCATGCGTGAGCTTCAGGCGCAGGCCCCGCCAGCGGCCCTGCTCGAGCGCATCGACGAGATCCTTGCGCGCGATCAGGCGTTCGGTCGTCTGCTGCGCCTTGGTGTCGCTCTTGTACGAGCGGCGTTCGATCAACGAGCGCGCAAGCATGCCGGGATAGCCCTCCAGTGCGACACGCGAGGCGTCGCCCGGCGCCAGCCCTGGCATGTCGACGCCGGCGGCGCGCAACGCGGGCACGCCAGCGTGCAGCATGAAAGCCACCGGCGGGTTGACCCACTTCATCGACGGGCTGCTGCCCGCCGGGCCGTCGCAGGCGCGGTGCGCGAACTTGGCGCCGACGGGGCGCGCGTCGCAGAACGCGGCGAAGGTCTCGACGATCTCTGCGCGCGTCAGCCCCGCGTAGTGCGCCATGCAGCCGGCCCAGTCGGTGGGCCAGCCCAGCGTGGTGACGAGCTCGCGCGGCAGGCCGAACGGCAGGTCGAATGCGGCCAGCCACGGGCCGGGCCGCTGCAGCGCCTGCGTGAACTCGGCGGCCGACGCGTTCTCCTCGAAGCGCTCCAGCCTCAGCAGCCCGGGGCGCTGCCAGCGCCCCCAGGCCCACACGATGGGCTTGGTGCGGCGCGGCGCGCTGGTGAAGTCGACGCCAGCCAACGCGCGTCCGTCGGACTCGACAGTGGCGCCAGGCGATTCGGGTTCGGCAAGGTTCATGACCGGCATTTTTGCTCACAAGCGCGCTTGGCCAGTGCGATGCGAACGATGTGTTGAGTTAGTCTCGAAATCGTTGCAGACCCTCCCTGCCCGGCCCCTCCCCGGCGCTTTCTCCCCCACCATGGTCGCGCCCGCGTCGACTTCCACGCCCCTGTTCGCCGCTGCCGAGCCGCCCGTCGCGGACGCCGCCCATTTGCGCCACCTCGCCACGGCACGCGACTTCGATGACGACGACTCAGCCCAAGGTGCGCCCTTGCTGGAGGCGCTGCTGGCCGACACGGCGCGACCGTCGCGCCTCGGCCTGCCGTCCGGCGCGGGTCCGGTCTTCGAGGTTGCTGGCCTCATCACGCTCGTGGCCATCGCGCTTTCCGTCGCCGGCGCGCACTTCGGCGCTTCGACGACCTGGGTGCGCCTGTTCGACAATGTCCATTGGAGCGTCGCTGACATCGCCGCTGCCTGGCTGACATGGATCGGCGTGCGCGACGCGCGCCAGAAGGGCCAGCGCGCGGAGTACGCCGCGCGCCGCTGGTTCGCGCTCGGCTTCACGTCGTACGCCATCGGCCAGCTGTTCTGGGACCTGCAGATCTTCCTCGCCTGGCAGCCCTTCCCGGCGCCGTCCGACCCGTTCTACATGATGATGGCGCCGTGCTGCGCGCTCGGCATGATGGGCTACCTGCGCGGCCGCGTCAGCGGGTCGCAGCGCCTGGCCGCCGTGCTCGACACCTTGTCGCTGGCAATCGCCGTCGTCGCGCTGGCGCTGGTGATCTATCTGCCCGAGCGCGGCGACATGAGCGCGCTCGCACTCGGCGTGATGGTCACCTACCCGACGCTGCTGCTGGCGGGCGCCTGCGTCGGCCTGATGCTGATCGCTCTGCTGCGCGTGGGCCGCGGCTGGCCCATCTGGGTGCTGACAGCGATGCTCGCCGCGCACGGTGGCCTGTGGATGGAATGGAACGCGCTGACGCTGCGGCACGCGCTGTCGGACGGCGGCGTCGTCAACGCGCTGTTCTCGGTGTGCACGCTGATGGGTGGCCTCGCGGTGAGCTGCTGGCGCGTCGAGGCGGCGGTCAATCCGCGTGTCGACCGCTTCTACGAAGGCGCGTTGCGCGTCCTGCCACTGATCGTCGTCGTGAGCGTGACCTTCGCCGTCACGCTGCAGGATTCGGTGACGCACCTGTCGCCGTCGGCGCGCTTCACGTGCGACGCCGCGGCGGTGATCGTCATCGTGCTGGCAGCGGTGCGCCAGACGCTGCAACTGCGCGACCGCGACCAGTTGATCGAGGCCCAGCACCTGCTGCGCGACCGCGAGACCCAGCTCAGCGAGCTCAACCAGAACCTGGAACAGCGCGTATCCGCGCGCACCCACGAGGCCGAACAGCGCAACGCGGCGCTGTCGACCGCGCTGCAGCAACTGTCGATGGCCCAGCACGAGTTGGTGCGCGCCGAGAAGCTCGCGGGACTGGGCTCGCTGGTCAAGGGCGTGGCGGCCGAGATCTCGGCCGCGCTGGCCAACGCCGACATGGTGGCGATGACGCTGCCGGGCCAGGTGGAGGCGCTGGGGCGCCTGCAGGCGGGCCCCAGCGACGACCTGGCGCGCGCGCCCGCCGACGAACGCCGGCGCAGCCAGGTGGCCGGTTACGCCGCCGCGCTCGACGAGAGCCACAAGCAGCTGGGCCTGTCGCTGGACCAGGCACAGCACGTGATCACCGTGTTCCAGCAGATCGCCGTCGACCAGACCAGCGAGCAGCGCCGCACTTTCGACCTGCTCGCCAGCGTGCGCGAGATGTGCGACCTGACGCGCCTGGCGCACCGCCACGACCCGATCGAGATCATCGTCACCGGCGAGCCCGAGCTGATGCTCGACAGCTATCCCGGCTCGATCGGCCAGGTGCTCAACCAACTGGTCGAGAACGCGATCGTGCATGGCTTTTCGCGCACCGGCGAGGGCACGATCTCCGTGCGCGTGTGGCCGTCCGGCCATGACGCGGTGCGCATCACCGTGCACGACAACGGCGTCGGCATCCCGACGGACGACCTGCCGCAGGTGTTCGCGCCCTTCTTCACCACGCGACTGGCGCAGGGCGGCAGCGGCCTGGGCCTGACGATCTCGCGCAACATGGTCAACGGCATCCTCGGCGGCCGCGTCGAGATCGTGTCGCCGCAAGGCGCGGGCACCACCGTCACGATGACGCTGCCGCGCCTGGCACCACGCTCACAAAGCTAGCAGGGCCACACCACCCGCCATGAGGACGGCGCCCAGCGTGCGCTGGCCCCGATCGCCCTCGCCCAGCAGCCTGCCGCCCAGCAGCGCGGCGAACAGCATCGACACCTCGCGTGCTGGCGCGACGTGCGACAGCGGCGCCACCTTGACCGCGTACAGCACCAGCACGTAGGCCATCGGACTGACGAGCCCCAGCACGACCGCGTGCCACTTGTAGCGCCGCCACGCGTCGACGAATCCGCCCGGGTCGCGCAGCAGGGTCGGCAGCATGAACGGCAGCCGCACCAGGTTGCCGACATAGTCGATCAGGATCGGGCCAATCAGCAGGCGCTTGACCGAGTAGCCGTCCATCACCGTGTAGACCGCGATCAACACCCCCGTGGCCACGCCCCAGCGCAGGCCGGCGTGCACGCGCAGGCGCCTCGCGGGGTCGTGCGCGGCACGCAGCAGCGCGGGCCCGCCCGCGACGATGAACACGCCGCCGCAAACGCACAGCACGCCGACCGCGCCCTGCAGCGTCATCGCCTCGCCCATCAAGGCCACCGCCGCGAGCGAGCTGATCAACGGGCCGGTGCCGCGCGCGACCGGGTAGACAACGGTGAGATCGGACACGCGGTAGCCCTTGAGCAGCACGTTGAAATAGGCCAGGTGCGTGAAGCCGCTCAACGCCACGAACGTCCACTGGATCGCGCCCCAGTGCGGCACGGCGCTCCAGCCGAGCCAAAGCCCGACCGGCGCCCAGAACAGCGCGAGCAGCAGGCTTCCCATCAGCACGAAGTGCTTGTTGCCGTCGGTCTTCTTGGCGACGATGTTCCAGAACGCGTGCAGCAAGGCGGCGACGATCACCATCGCGAGGGCGGACAAGGGCATGGCATCGATTCTAGAATCGACGCCACCAACGACCAAGGGGACGCGATGCTGAAGATCCTGGGCCAGCCCACGTCGATCAACGTGCGCAAGGTGCTGTGGCTCTGCGACGAGCTCGACCTGCCATGCGAGCTCGAGACCTGGGGCGCCGGCTACCGCAACCCGGACACGCCGGAGTTTCGCGCGCTCAATCCCAACGCGATGGTGCCGGTGCTCATCGACGGCGACGCGGTGCTGTGGGAGTCCAACACGATCTGCCGCTACCTCGCCAACAAGCATGGCCGCGACGACCTGCTGCCGCGTGAGGCGCTCGCCCGTGCCCGCGTGGAGCAGTGGATGGACTGGCAAGGCGGCGACATGAACAACGCGTGGCGCTACGCGTTCATGAATCTCGTGCGCCAGAGCCCCGCGCACCGGGATCCCCAGGCCGTCGAGGCCAGCGCGGCCTCGTGGAACCGCCACATGGTGATCCTCGACGCGCAGCTCGAGAGGGCCGGCGACTTCGCCACCGGCCCGACGTTCACGCTGGCCGACGTGGTGCTGGGGCTGTCGGTCAACCGCTGGTTCATGACGCCGATCGACCGGCCCGCGCTGCCGCGCATCACGGCGTACTACGATCGCCTCGCCACGCGCGAGGGCTTTCGCAAGTACGGGCGCAACGGCAACCCCTGAGCGCACAGCCTCGTACCGCTGGAGGACAATCCATGCTCCGAATCAGGGAGTGACGCATGGCCCAACCCGTTCTCGTCGAGCTGTGGCGCGGCGACATTGTCGAGTCCTTCCATCGCGGCGCCTACGCCGTCGTCGATGCCGCTGGCGGCGTGCTGCGCCAGGACGGCGACATCGACCGCCCCGTCTACGCGCGCTCCGCCGTCAAGGGCCTGCAGGCCTTGCCGCTGGTCGCCTCCGGCGCCGCCGACCGCTTCGGCCTGGTCGACGCGGAGCTCGCGCTCGCCTGCGCCTCGCACGGCGGCCAGCCCGAACACGTCGCCACCGCGAGCTCCATGCTGGCCAAGGCCGGGCTCGACGCCGACGTGCTGGAGTGCGGCGTCCACTGGCCATCCAACGAACTCGCCGCGCGCACGCTCGCGGCCAACGGCCAGGCGCCCTGCGCGCTCCACAACAATTGCTCCGGCAAGCACTCGGGCTTCGCCTGCCTGGGCGCGTTGATGGCCGGTGACGCCGACAAGGCGCGTGGCCTGCTGCGCGGGTACGTCGAGCCGGAGCACGTCGTGATGCGCGAGATCAGCGCCTCGCTCGAATCCGCCACCGGCGTGCGCCTGGCCGACGCGCCGCGCGCCACCGACGGCTGCTCGATCCCGACCTTCGGCATCCCCTTGCGCGCACTGGCGCTCGCGTTCGCGCGCTTCGGCACGGGCACGGGCCTGACGCCCGAGCGTGCCCGCGCCGCCGCCCGCCTGCGCGAGGCTGTCGCCGCCACGCCGCTGATGGTGGCCGGCACCGGCCGGCTCGACACGCGGCTGATGACGCACTTCGGCGCGCGGGTGTTCTGCAAGGTCGGCGCCGAGGGCGTCTACTGCGCGGCGCTGCCCGAGCTGGGGCTGGGCGTCGCGCTGAAGATGGACGACGGCAACACGGCGCGCGCGGCGGAGGTGGCGGTGGCCGCACTGATCGGCGCCCTGCTGCCGCTGGGCGATGCGGATCGCGCAGTCGTCGCGCCGTTGCAGGACGTCGAATTGAAGAACTGGAACGGGCGCCTCGTCGGGCGGCTGGCCGCGGCGCGGGCGTTCGTTCAGAGCGCGCGTTGAGGCGGCGCGCCGGCTTGCGGTTTGCGCGCATCTGCCGCACTGTCCGTTGCCACCAAGGGCGACGCAACAGGCTTCGGCACGAACGTCAGGGTAAAAACACGCCCATCGATCGCCTTGACATGAACGGTGGACGCGACGCCATTTTGCGTGATCAAGCGCGGTGAACCGAGCAACGCGAGCGGACTACCCCAACTCAGCGTCGTATCGATCTGCAGGTGCTCGTCGTCGAGGCGACTCGCGGTGTAGGCAATTTGGAGCGGCTCTCCGAGCCCCTTCACGCTTTTTGGATCCAGCCGCAGCGTCGCCAGTTCGCCCGCGCGCGCGAGCACCTGCAGCGCGACCGTCGTGGTCGAGGTCGAACTGCCGGCCACCACAACCTGGATGTCGGTCATGACCGACTTCGCATCTGCCGGCGCAGCCGCAGCGGTTGCGCTGGCGCCCGCCTGCAACGCGTAGCCGCCAAAGCCGGCGACGAGGATGGACAGCGCGGCGACCCGCAGGCCGGCGCGGTGACGGGTGGACGAGATGCGATGACGTTGCAGCATGCGGACTCTTTCGACGAAAGGGTGGATCGATTGCCACGCCGTGGCGAGCGGCGGCGTGAGTGCGACGCCCTGGACTTTCAGCAGCGCACCGGCATAGACGGCCAGCGCGCCGGGGGATTCCTCGCGCAGCACGGCGGCGTCGCAGGACATCTCCTGGTCGGCGCGCACGCGGCGCCACGCCCACCAGGCGATCGGGTTGAACCAGTGAAGCACCAGCAGCGCCGTGGCCAACAGGTTCCACGCGTTGTCCGCGCGGCGCAGGTGCACGCCTTCATGCAGCAGCATCAGGCGGCGTTCGTCGGCGTCGAAGGCGCTGTCGAAATCGCGCGGCAACACGATGCGCCGCTTCAGGACGCCCAGCACCGCCGGGCCTGCGCCGGCGGGCAGGCGCTGGGCCACGTCGTCGATCAGCGCTTCGAACCGTCGCTGGCGGTGCAGCATCGTGGCGGCGAACAGCCAGACGCCCGCGAGCCAGGCCGCGATCGCGGCGAGTTCGAGCGCGTGCGTCGTATCGATCGACGCCACGGGCCCCGCGGCCCAGGCCGGCGCGATGGCGGCGACGTCGACGCGGATGACCAGCGCATCGATGGCCGGGTGCGGCAAGGCCACAGCGAGCATCGCCACCGGCACCAGCAGCCAGCCGAGATAGGCAGACGCCGCGCCGAGACGGCGCAACAGGGTTGCCTGCAGCGCGCGAACGACGAGCGTCGCCAGCGACAGCGTGAGTGTCTGCAACAGCAGCGCGTGGCTCAGGTGCTCAACCACGATCGTGCTCCTTGAGCAGCGCCCGCAGCGCCTCGATGTCCGCCTTCTTCAGCTTGCGATGGCTGGAGAAGTGGGCAACCAGCGGCGCGAGGCGGCCGCCGAACAGCCGGTCGACGAGACCCACGCTTTGCTCCTTGAGCCACGCGTCACGCTGGAGCACGGGCGTGTAGAGATAGCGACGGCCGTCCTTTTCCGCGCTGATAGCGCCCTTGGTCAGCAGCCTGTTGACGAGCGTCTTGATGGTGGCGAGCTGCCAGTCATGCTGGCCTTCGAGTGCCTGGGCGATCTCGTCGGTGCCGAGCGGGTTGTCGCGCCAGATGACTTCCATGACCTGGGCTTCGGCGTCGGAGATGGTCATTGCATTGATTACGTGTGTAAACGATAGTGGATGATTACACGCGTAAACGGATCGGTCAATGGGTGCATTGCATGGGGGTGCGCTGCCGCGAAAAGCACTGCTCTTGCGCCATTGTCCGCTTCGCGCTGGCCGCTGCTTCGAGGTGCGGCAGATCGGGCTGGGGCTCGGCTCCCCGGCTCAGCGTGCGTCGCGCCGGTCGCGCCTTCGACCCAAGACCACCGTCCCGCGCCAGCGTTGTAGCGGGGGAGAAAAGCCATTCCGATTCTTATCCGGGGTTGAGCATCGACGGGCCATCGAGGCCGCGCCGATGCGCGCGGCCGGCGCGCTGGCGAGGCGCCGGACACGACACGAACTTCGGGTCGGCTTGCCGGCGTTCCTTCTCGTGTTCGACACTTGGCTTGCAGCCCTCGTCGCGCAGGACTTTCTCAGAGTTCGCGGCTACGTTTGGCCGACAATCGCCGCGCCACGTGGATCAGGTCAGACGTCGGGTCCGCTTTGCACAGCTTGAGGATCCGCGGTTGCAATGCATCGTATGACGGCACTTCGACGTCGGAGCTGCCGTCGAGCGCCGTGGCCACTGCAGCCATACCGGAGAGATAACCCTGGGCCCACGTCAAAAGTGGCATGCGGTCGGCCGCTTCCGAACTCGACAGGCGGCCGATCACGACGGTGCACCGCATCATCCCTGGCCCCGCGGGAACGTCCCGCGCCAACGCAGGCGCGCTTGACAAGGTGCAGACTGCCGCCAGGGTGACGAGCAACAGAGGAAGGGGTTTCATTTGTGCACTTTCCGAACGTCGAGCTGCAACCACGCCGCCCTGACCTTTTCAGCAGGATGACACGCAGCCCCGGCTGCAGATCTGACGAGCAAGGCTGCCTAAACGGTGCTGTTTTTGGCGCCCTCACGGCACTCGACTGGAAATCGCTTGGCGGCCAGGAGCGGGCAGAAGTGATGGGCAGATTCTTGCCAGCAAGCTGACTTACATTGAAGAAGAACGACCGCGTGCTGTCGGCCACTACCGGCCGTTGGCCAACGGCAGCTATCAGGATGGACGCCAAAGCATTGAGCCACTGACCATGACCCTTCCGAAGAATAGCAGTCGTCCGATTGAGGTCGACGCAGTGCATTTGCGCTATGTGGTTTCCGTGTCGGAAGCTCGTGAGGCTGGTCTGTTCCCGCTGAACCTCACGGTTCAGATTGAGACGGGTCGCGGCCGTATCCTTAAGGCCCATGGCCTATTTACCCGCGACTTCTGGCTCGATTTCCCAGCAGTCGAATCCTCGGATAGATATCCAACGCTGAAACCTGGAGATGTAGCCACTGTCGTACGTCTTGCCCGCGCGAGCGGATGGAATCCAGAGGAGATTGGCACGCCATTTCTGCTCGAGATCAGTTCAGACGCCCGCCAGACCTGAACGTCGGCTGTGAACGTTGAACCTGTCGTACGATTGTTCCCGCTGAGCGCGTGCAGCCGGCCAGGAGCAGACGGATGCGGACGACCGCTTTTGGGTCGCGCCGAGCGATACTTCGGTCCTCACCGCCTGGAGAGATCGCATCGACATGAGACGCTTCGCCTTCGTAATCGTCCTGTTCCTCATGGCCTCCGCATCGCTGATTCTCGGACTCATCCAAGGATCGCTGGGCTGGTTCATCGGTGGCGTCGTGCTGCTCGCCCCAGCCCTCTACGCACGCAAACGTCTGCGCGACGAAGCGGGGAGCGAGCGAACCGCGCCGTCGTCCAGCTTCGCCATCACCGCCATGGCAGTGAGCGTTGTGCTCGTCGTCTTCCTGCTTTGGCTCGGGTCGCGTTGATCACCCCACGTCCAAAGAGATTCTTGCGCTCCGATTGGTCGGCGGATGCCTCGAACCAGGGCCCGCTCGATGTGGCACAGGTCGGCCAAGTGCGGTCGTTCGTGACCGACTGGTTTCGGGCTGGCCGCCGAAGCGGGCGCTACCATCTGCGACGCAAGCTCCGTTTTGCGCTCCGCCGAGCCCAGGCCGCCCCTGTCCTAAGCCAGATGACCACCTCCCTATCTCCACTGCTCGAATACCTGCGCCCGTGGAAGCTGTTCACGCTGGCTGCAGGCATTGCCCTGCTGGTGATCGGTGCGCAGCGCAAGATCGCGCCGGACTGGGACATCCCCATCAGCTTCATCATGGCGCTATTCGCCTATCTCACTGCACCTTGGAGCTTGCGCGTGCTGCTGCAGCGACGCTGGAAGCTGCTGCCCCTGGCGCTGCTCGCCACCTGGTTCACCGTTGACGGCTGCTACGCCCTCTACTGGAACTGGCGGGATCCGCAGGTGCTCGCCCTGATGCGCGCCTGGAACTTTCCAGCGTCGCTGGCGTTGTACGGACTGTGCGGCGTGTTGTGGCTGTACCGCGGTAGCTTGCGAGAACTTGCGGCCGACGTGGGGGAAGAACTCAGCGGCGTGCGGCGATGAAAATCAAGACCGCAACTGCGAGAGTCGGCCAGGAGCAGCCCTTGGCCAACGGCGGCTTTCGGGCATCTCGAACACCCCCGCGCGCCGCCAGACTACCGCCATGACTCATCCCCCGTCTTTGGTTGTTCACCTTGAGTCGCCGTACGGCGAATACGAAGCCGGTGCGGCGCCTGCGCGAGACGTGATCCTGATGGGGCTGGGATGGACGACGCCTTGGTGGCCGGCGCTTGCCGTTGGTTGGCTTGAACAGGGCGCTCCGCTGGACGAAGAGATCGTTGCCTGTCTTGAGGCAATCGGCGGTCGCAAGAAGTGGCCTCAAGATCTTCGGCAACGTGCCGCGGCACTGGCGCGCCGTTGGCAAACCAGGGCGGCGCCACAATAGCGGCTGGCGGCCAGAAGCAGACGGCTGAGATAGACCGCTCTAGAGGTCTTCAGCGGGGGACCCACAGACGCAGACCTCAACCTTGTAGAGATCCCATACGATTCCGATGACAGTGTGAGCATTTTGGACGGGCAGACAGAGGAGGGATTCCATGCAAATAACTATGAAGCGCTGGGCTGGCCATGCGTTGGCGACCGGCACGTGTGCGGCGCTTCTGGCGTGCGCTAGCGGCGTCTCGATTAGCGACACCTGGGTACAGGCGTATCCGGGCGCCCGACGTTCGCCAGATGAGGTCGCGGCTGTTGTTCGCGCGGGCAGCCCGAATCTACTGACCGCGGATTTCCCGAGCCAAATAGATAGCGTGAACTACGCTGATTTCCGAGGCCTGCAGCTAAATGGCATTGAGGTATTGCCAGGTGAACACTTGGTCACCCTTGAGTGCAGCAAGGGACGTCGGGTGAAGACCGCGACACCGTCGGCGCGCATAAATTTCATTGCTGGTCATGTGTATCAAGCTTCGTGCCGCGACTATGGCAAATCGGCCGGTGCCGAAATCGAAGATCTTGGCGTCGGGTATTCGGGCCCAAGTGTGCCGCGGCACATATTGAGTCGCTAGAAGCCTTGCAGGGATCGATGCGGCCTAGCTAGAGCTCGCTTTGGAACGACTGGTTTCAGGCACTGAAATCAAACGATCGAGGTCGCCCGGTCCACCATGTCACCAGGAGCTCATGTGAGGCGTATACGAATCTGCCTTTTGCTACTCTTTGCCAAGATTGGAGCCATTGCCCAGACTGCTCATGCGGAGCGGCCGCCAAATGACACTGAACAGCCAGTCGCCTTGGCCCAGAAGCTTTACGCCCAGGTGCTGTCTCGTCATCCCATCGGCGCCATCAAGGGAACGGACATGACCGTCTTCGCGCCTTTCCTCAGCAAAGCCTTGCGGCACCGCATGGATCTCACTGCCGATTGCGAAGCTGACTTTTTTCGAAAAAACCCGCGGACAGACTTGAAGCCAACCTTTGGGTGGCTGGAGCTCGGACCCTTTTCAGGTGGTGACGAAAGAGCAGCACCGAGCGCTTTCCGAGTTGGAAAAGCGCGGCCAGTGGCGAAAGGAGTCGCTCGCGTCTATGTGACGCTGACGTATGCAGAGACCAACGAGCCCGACTGGTCGTGGCAGGTTGCTGTCGACGTGGGGCGTGAAGAAGGTCGCTACGTCGTACGGGACGTGCTTTACTTGAAGGACAAGGACGTCAGTTCGGACTACAAATTGTCCAGGGTACTGTCTGCAGGGTGCGACGGGCCTCGCTGGGTTGGAGCGGGCCAACAATGAGTGCGTCCGGCTGCTCTGCGAAGGCATGCTTGCCGAGCTCAGCATCGGGCGACCACCGACTCGCGGGACAGCCAGAAACCGGTCGCTTGCGATCGGCAGCAACTGGCCGACTGCGGAGATCGGAGTCGTCCGGTTACCCACCGTCGCCACGGCGGCGTTGCCTTTCCTCTTCAAGTCGCTCGGCCTCCCGAGACATTTCGGCCCGGATCTTTCAGCGGCGGCCCCCTGGCGCTGAGCTGTCGGTCGCCTATCGATGCGGTACACCCGCACCCGGTATTTGCAGCCGTTCGCGAACGCCGGCTTCGGGGCGCTTGTCCTGTTTGCGGACGGCGTGAGTCTCGCCCGTCGCCGCGGATGAACAAAGCCGGCTGGCGCATTCACCAAAGCTGGCGCGTGGGCAGGGCCCGACGCGCATGGCCTTCTCATTGCACCTTGCTGATCCTGTACCAATTCAGGTTCCAGCCGCCGGCGGGCACGCCGATGCCGAAGCGGTGGCTGCCTGCGCTCAGTTGCACCTGCTGCTGCACCGTTACCCAGTTCTGCCAGCCGCCGGTGGCGGGGATGCTGGCGACGCCATGGACGGCGCTGCCGCCGGCTTCCTCGAACGAGAGGCGGCCGCCACCGTTGAGGCTGGCGACGCGGAACTCGACCAGGTATGTGCCCGAGCTTGGGATCGTGACCGCCGGGTAGGACAGCCAGTCACCGGAGTCGATGTACCCCACATCCTGGCCGCCGCCGGAGTCGGTGGTGGCCTCCACTTGCACGCCGTGCATGTAGTCGTAGTCCTCGGCCTGGACGGTCAGCGCGCCCGGGTTGGGATTGCTGGCCAGGTTGATGTCCAGCCAGTTGACGTTGAAGCCGCCTTGCAGCGCGCGGATGGCGATGCTCTGCTCGCCAGCGGGCAGTGCAACGTTGTGCGAGATCGTCGTCCAGTTCTGCCAGCCGCCGGTGGCGGGCACGGCCAGCGAGCCATAGGTGGCGCCGCCGCCGCCGCGCTCGAGCTGGATCAGACCACCGCCGTTGAGGCTGGCCACGCGGTACTTGATCGAATAGGTGGCGGCGCTGGGCACGTTCACCGTGTAGGACATCCAGTCGCCGGCATCGATGTAGCCGACGTCGCTGCCGCCGCCGGTGTCGCTGGTGGGCTCGGCCTGCACGCCCGACATCCGGCAGTAGGCCTGTGCGCGCACGACGGCGGGCACGGGTACGTAGGCGCAGGCGTTGCCCACCGGCGCGGTGCTCGGCCAACTGCTGACAATCTGCTTGGCCAGCGTGCCCGAGGCGGTGAGTTGGCCGGCGCTCCAGCCACCGGTGGTGCTGGCGCCGGGTACCAGCGCCGAGGCGCCCTCGGCCTTGTCGTTGAGCGACCAGTTGGCATTGCTGATGCCGTTCGTCTTCATGAACGAAACCCAGGCGGCAGTCTGGTTGGCGTCGACCGCACCGTCACCGCTGGCCTGTACCGAGCCCCATTCGGTCACGAACAGGGCCACCCCGTTGTTCAACGCGGTCTGCGCCTTGTCGCGCAGCGACTGCCCGTGGGTGGCCGCGTAGAAGTGCAGCGTGTAGGCGATGTTGGTGCCGGAAAGCTTGTCGGTGGAGGCGACGTCGACGTCCTGAGACCAGTTGGGCGTGCCCACGATGATGAGATTGCGCGGGTCGATCACGCGGATGGCATTGATCACCGCCTGCGCGTACGGCTTGATGGTGCCGCTCCAGGAAACCTGCAGCGGCTCGTTGTAGACCTCGTAGATGACGTTGCTGTGGCCGCCGTAGGTGGAGGCCATCTCCTGGAAGAACGCAATCGCCTGCGGCTGGTAAGACTCGGCGTGGTGGCTGTGCCAGTCGATGATCACGTACATGTCGTTGGCGATCGCGGCATCGACCACGGCCTTGACGCGCGCCTTGTTGCCGGCAGGGTCGGACAGGTAGCCGTTGGATTCGTCCACGCCCATGGCTACGCGCACGACCTTGGACTTCCAGTCTTTCTTCAGCCACGCCACCACGCTGGCGTTGTAGAACTTTTCTCCGCCCCAGCCCGTGTTGCTCCAAAACAGGCTGTTGCCGGAAAAGCTGGCGGGCTGCCCGGCGGCCAGGATCTTGTTGCCGCTGACCGAGAGCGGGCTGACGGCGGCCAGAGAGGTGCCGGCCTGAGCCAGCAGCGCACTCAGTGCGCAGGCCTGGGCCAGTGCGCGGATCGGGGTGTTCATGACGTCTCTCTCCTTCGATGGACGGTGCCGGCCATGGCCGATAGCCAGGCTGGCTGACAGCGTTGTCTGTGCGCCGCTATTCTCGGAGAACGGGGAGGCCGTCGGAGCGCCGTCTTGCAACCATGTGCAAGCGTCCCACACAGGTTGTATCCTGCACGCCGCAATACATGCAGGGGTATGTGTCCGATTTCGACCGGAAAACTGCCGCGCGCAGGCGCACGACGGCGAGCAACGGGCGGCGCAGTGGGATAGATCCCCGTGCGGCATGCTCGCCCGATATCGCCGAGACACGCTGGCGGCGGGAGACCATCAAGGTCATGGAGCGCTGTCGCGATGGCGCGATGAGGCCAGGTTTGCCATCTCGAGCCACGGATGCGCCCCCAGAAACAGTTCCACCACCTTATCGGAGAGTCAAGGGACTCATGCAGTGCTGCGAAGGACTGCGCTGGGTGGACGGGTCTGCCCCTCCTTGCTCGACACGACAAATGCCTGCTTGCGGGCGCCGCATTGGGCGAGTCGGGCGCGATCCTGCGGCGAGCACGCGGAGGTCGCAGAAACTACGGAGATCGCTGAGTCCGGCCGTTCAGGCTGGATCGCGACGCACTGCAAGCCGGAGAGCCGCGCAGCAGCCCGACCCGTCGCCAGCGAAGCAGCGGCCGGCGCGAAGTGAACACCGCCTCCAAAGGCAGCGCTCACGCAAGCAGGCAGCCCGCCGTCAGACAGGCTTCCAAAGCAGGGGCAATCCGTCGAGATTCCGGAACACCGACGACAACGCACCTTCCGATACCAGCGCGGTCGCGCGCTCGATGTCCGGCGCGAGATAGCGATCCGTCGGCATCGACGCACACTGCGCACGCAGCAACGCATGCGCCTGTTCGAGTGCAGGCGAACTGCACAGCGGCCGCAGGAAGTCGACGCCTTGAGCCGACGCCAGCCACTCGATGCCCAGGATCACGGCAACGTTGGAGATCATCGGCTGCAAACGACGCGCGGCGAACGTGGCCATGGACACGTGGTCTTCCTGGTTGGCCGAGGTCGGCAGCGAGTCGACGCTGGCCGGGTGGGCGAGCGACTTGTTCTCGCTGGCGAGCGACGCCGCGGTGACGTGGGCGATCATGAAGCCCGAGTTCAGGCCCGCATCGGCCGACAGGAACGGCGGCAGTTGCGACACGCCCGCGTCGATCAGCATCGCGATGCGGCGCTCAGCGATCGCGCCGACCTCGGCGATCGCGACGGCCATCGCGTCAGCGGCAAGGGCGACGGGCTCGGCGTGGAAGTTGCCACCAGAAACCAGCACCTTGTCCTCGGCGAACACGAGCGGGTTGTCGGTGACGGCATTCGCTTCGCGAACCAGGATCAGCGCGGCGTGACGCAGTTGATCCAGGCAGGCGCCGACGACCTGCGGCTGGCAGCGCAGGCAGTAAGGATCCTGCACGCGGTCGTCGCCTTCCACGTGCGACTGGCGGATCTCGCTGCCGCCCAGCAGCGCGCGGTAGTAGCGGGCGACATCGATCTGCCCGAGTTGGCCGCGCAGTTCGTGGATGCGCGGATCGAACGGGCCGTCGCTGCCGCGCGTCGCGTCCACCGTCAGCGCACCGATCACCAGCGCGGACTCGAGCACCGGCTCGAACGTGATCAGCGCGTGCAGCGCCAGCGCGGTCGACGTCTGCGTGCCGTTGATCAACGCCAGGCCTTCCTTGGCCTGCAACGTCAGCGGCGCGATGCCGGCTTTGTCGAGCTCCGCGAGCGCGGGCTTGCGCTGGCCGTCGACCAGCATCTCGCCCTCGCCCATCAGCGCGAGCGTCATGTGCGACAGCGGCGCCAGGTCGCCCGACGCGCCCACCGACCCTTGCGACGGCACGTAAGGCACGAGGCCCGCGTTGTGCACGGCGATGAGCGTGTCGACCACCTCCTGGCGCACGCCCGAATAGCCACGCGCCAGGCTGGCCGCCTTGAGCGCCAGCATCAGCCGAACGACCGCCGGCTGCAGCGGCGCGCCGACGCCCACCGAGTGCGAGCGGATCAGGTTGCGCTGCAGCGCCTCGAGCTCGCCCTGGCTGATGCGCTTGTTGGCCAGCTTGCCGAAGCCGGTGTTGACCCCATAGACCGGCGCATTCCCGGCCGCCGCGGCCTGCACCACGGCAGCACTCGCCGCGATCGGCGCATGCGCGCTCGGGTTCAGCGTCAGCGCGAGATGGCCCGCGTGCAGCGCCTGCAGGTCAGCCAGCGTCAGCAGGCCGGGATTGAGTTCGAGAGTCTTGTTCATCGTGTTCTCGTGTTCACTTGATCATCGGCAGGTTGAGCCCGTGGCGCTTGGCGGCTTCGCGGGCATCGTCGTAGCCGGCGTCGGCGTGGCGCATCACGCCGGTGGCGGGGTCGTTCCAGAGCACGCGCTTGAGACGTTCGTCGGCTTCCTTCGTGCCGTCGCAGACGATCACGATGCCCGAGTGCTGCGAGTAGCCCATGCCGACGCCGCCGCCGTGGTGCAGCGAGACCCAAGTCGCGCCGCCGCCCGTGGCCAGCAGCGCGTTGAGCAGCGGCCAGTCGGACACCGCGTCCGAGCCGTCCAGCATGCTTTCAGTCTCGCGGTTGGGCGAGGCGACCGAGCCGGAGTCGAGATGGTCGCGGCCGATGACGATCGGCGCCTTCAGCTCGCCGCTGCGCACCATCTCGTTGAACGCGAGGCCGGCCCGGTCGCGGTCGCCCAGGCCGATCCAGCAGATGCGCGCGGGCAGGCCCTGGAACGCGATGCGCTCGCCGGCCATGTCCAGCCAGCGGTGCAGGCCGGCGTCGTGCGGGAACAGCTCCTTCATCTTCGCATCGGTCTTGCGGATGTCTTCGGGATCGCCCGACAGGGCCACCCAGCGGAACGGGCCCTTGCCCTGGCAGAACAGCGGCCTCACGTAGGCGGGCACGAAGCCGGGAAAGTCGAACGCGTTGGCCACGCCCTGGTCGAACGCGACCTGGCGGATGTTGTTGCCGTAGTCGACGGTGGGAATGCCCAGCTTCTGGAACTCGAGCATCGCCAGCACGTGTTGCGCGGCGCTCTTGGCGGCGGCGTCGCGCAGCGCGGCGTGCTGCGAGTGGTCAGCCTGCGCGGCGCGCCACTGCTCGACGCTCCAGCCCGAAGGCAGGTAGCCGTTGACGAGGTCGTGCGCGGAGGTCTGGTCGGTGACGAGGTCGGGCCGCACGCCGCCGGCGGCGGCCGCGCGGCGCGCCAGCTCCGGCATGACGTCAGCCGCGTTGCCCAGCAGGCCGACGGACACCGCCTTGCCTTCGGCGGCGTAGCGCTGCATGCGCGCCAGCGCGTCGTCGATGCTGGTGGCCTGCTCGTCGAGGTAGCGCGTCTTCAGGCGGAAGTCGATGCGGCTCTGCTGGCACTCGATGGTGAGCGAGCTGGCGCCCGAGAAGCTGGCGGCCAGCGGCTGCGCGCCGCCCATGCCGCCCAGGCCCGAGGTGAGGATCCAGCGGCCCGTCATGCTGCCACCGAAGTGCTGGCGGCCGGCTTCGACGAAGGTCTCGTACGTGCCCTGGACGATGCCCTGGCTGCCGATGTAGATCCACGAGCCGGCCGTCATCTGGCCGTACATCATCAGGCCCTTGCGATCCAGTTCGTTGAAGTGCTCCCAGGTGGCCCACTTGGGCACCAGGTTGGAGTTCGCCAGCAGCACGCGCGGCGCGTCGGCGTGCGTGCGGAAAACGCCCACCGGCTTGCCCGACTGGATCAGCAGCGTCTCGTCGGCCCTGAGCGCGCGCAGCGAAGCCAGGATCGCGTCGAAGCAGTCCCAGTTGCGCGCCGCCTTGCCGATGCCTCCGTAGACGACCAGCGCGTCCGGGTTCTCGGCCACCTCGGGGTCGAGGTTGTTCTGGAGCATGCGGTAGGCCGCCTCGATCAGCCAGTTCTGGCACGTGATCTCGGTGCCACGCGGGGAGCGCACCGGGCGCGCAACGGACGCAGCGGCGACGGGGAGCTTGGACAGGTCGTTCACGGAGGATCTCCGGCAAGGTGGCGGGCGCATACCGCAATCAGGGGATGCGAGATGCGACAAATGACGTATGTCGCGCGTCGAATCGGCGTAATTCCCCGAGGGCGGGCGGTCTCAGTACGGGTCGTACTCTACTTGTCTAGACAACCTTGTGCAAGTAGGATCGCTGCATGCCATCCTCGACTCGTTCACGCCTTCGCGCGCAGCCCGCTCACCCCGCCGCGCACGCTCCGCGAGCCTCGCAGGATGCGTTTGTCAGCGCTGCGGGTGGCGCGCTCGCCAACGGGGCGTTGCCCGCCCGATCCACGCCGCAGCCGCCATATGCCCGCGTCAAGCAATACCTCAAGGACGCGCTGGAGGCCGGGCGCTGGGCGCCGGGTGCACAGATGCCGTCCGAGGCCGACCTGGTGGCGCAGTTCGGCGTCAGCCGCATGACGGTGCACCGCGCGCTGCGCGAGTTGCAGGATGCCGGCCTGATCACGCGGCTGCAGGGCGTCGGCACCTTCGCGGCGCAGCTCAACCGCGTGTCGTCCACGCTGACGATCAACGACATCCAGGAAGAGATCCACAAGCGCGGCCACCGACACGACGCCACCGTGCACCTCAAGCGGGCGGAGGCGGCGCCCGCCGCACTGGCGCAGCGCCTGGGCCTGGCACCTGGCGACACCGTGTTCCACACGTTGATCGTGCACCACGAGCACGGCGTCGCGCTGCAGTGCGAGGACCGCTACGTCAACCCGGCCTGCGCGCCCGACTACCTGGGCGTCGACTTCACGCAGATGACGCCCACGCACTACCTGCTGGACGTCGCCCCGCTGTGGGAAGCGCACGTGGCCATTGAGTCCGCGCTGCCCACCGCGCAGGAGGCCAAGCTGCTGGGCATCGCGCGCACCGACCCGTGCCTGATCGTGGTGCGCGGCACGGTCAGCCGCGGCGTACCCGTCACGCTTGCGCGGCTGGTGCATCCAGGCTCGCGCTACACGCTGGAAAGCCAGTTCCGCCCGTGATCCTGGTCTGCGCATCCGATGCCACACCGGTACCGTGGAAGAACGGGGGCGGCGTCACCCGGGAGCTGCTGCGCCTGCCCGCCCACGGCGACGACTGGACGCTGCGCATCAGCGTGGCCGACATCGACGCCGACGGTCCGTTTTCGGCGTTTCCCGGCATCTCGCGCTGGTTCGCCGTCCTCACGGGCGCGGGGGTTCGCCTGCGCTGGCCAACACGCGCGCAGCACGTGCGCACAGGCGACGCGCCGCTGCACTTCGACGGCGACGACGCGCCCGACTGCACCTTGTTCGACGGCCCGACGCGCGACCTCAACATCATGGTGCGCAACAGCCATGCCCAGGCGAGCGTCACGCTGGCAGCGTTTGGCGGCGAGCAATGGGCCCTGCGCACCCTCGGCATGGGTTTCTTCGCGCTCCGGCCGGTGTGCCTGCACGGGCCGTTGGAGGCTCCTGTCGAGATGCCCGCGCTGTCGCTGTGCTGGCAGGACCCGCCCTTCGGCCCGACTCGGCCCTGGCGGATAGCGCCCGCTTCACCCGGGGGCGCGGAACAGGAACACACTCCGGATGTGCCCGGCTATTGGATCAGCCTCCACGAGCCCCCGCGTTCGCGTCGATGACCGACTTCCTCGAATCATTCACCCCCGGCCTGCCTGAACAGGCCCTCGCGTCCGCCCCCGCCCCCGCGCGCCGCGTGTGGCGGCACGCGCGTGTCGCGACGCTGGCCGACGCCAGCGGCTGGGGGCTGATCGAGCGCGGCGCGATCGTCACCGAGGGTGCGCGAATCGCCTGGATCGGCGCCGAGGCCGACCTGCCCTCTCTCGGCAAGGCCGTCGTCGAGGAACTCGACCTCGACGGCGCGCTGCTGACGCCCGGCCTGATCGACGCCCACACGCACCTGGTCTACGGCGGCCACCGCGCGCACGAGTTCGAGATGCGGCTGCAGGGCGCCTCCTACGAGGACATCGCCAAGGCCGGCGGCGGCATCCGCTCGACGGTGGCGGCCACGCGCGCCGCGAGCGAGGACGCGCTGTTCGCCCTCGCCTCGGCGCGCCTGAAGACCCTGCGCGACGGCGGCGTCACCACCGTCGAGATCAAGTCCGGCTACGGCCTGTCGTTCGAGGACGAGGCCAAGTGCCTGCGCGTCGCGCGCCGCCTGGGCCAATCCGGTGTCACGGTGCGCACCACCAGCCTCGCCGCACACGCGCTGCCGCCCGAGTTCGAAGGCCGGGCCGACGCCTACATCGACGCCGTCTGCACGTGGCTGCCCCAGTGGCACGCCGATGGCCTCGTCGACGCGGTCGACGCGTTCTGCGAGCGCATCGCCTTCAGCGCCGCGCAGGTCGAGCGCGTGTTCGCGGTCGCGCAATCGCTGGGCCTGCCGGTCAAGCTGCACGCCGAGCAACTGAGCGACTCCGGCGGTGCCGAGCTCGCGGCGCGCTTCCACGCGCTGTCCTGCGACCACCTCGAGTACCTTGGCAAAGCCGGCGTCGCCGCGATGAAGGCAGCCGGCACGGTGGCGATGCTGCTGCCCGGCGCGTACCACTTCCTGCGCGAGACCAGGTTGCCGCCGATCGCCGCGCTTCGGGAGGCGGGCATCGCGATGGCCGTCTCCACGGACCACAACCCGGGCACGTCGCCCACGCTGTCACTGCCCTTGATGATCCACCTCGCGTGCGTCGACTTTCGCCTCACGCCTGAGGAAGCAGTTCGCGGCGCCACGGTCAACGCCGCCCGCGCGCTGGGCCTGGCCGACCGCGGCACGCTGGCCGTCGGCCGGCGCGCCGACTTCGCGTTGTGGTCGCTGGAACACCCGCGCGAGCTGGCGTACTGGTTCGGCCACCCGGACTGCCGTCGCACGGTCGTCGGCGCCGCCGCTTGCAAGGACTCCGTCTCATGATTGCAGATCACCCGTCGTTCCACCTCAAGCCCGGCACCACGCCGCTGCTGGTGAGCCTGCCGCACTGCGGCGAACTGATTCCCGACGAGTTGAAGTCGCGCTACCAGCCGCGCGCCCTGGCCGTCGAGGACACCGACTGGCACCTGCACCAGCTCTACGCGTTCGCCGCCGAGATGGGCGCCAGCGTGCTGCAGCCGCGCGCGTCGCGCTTCGTCATCGACCTGAACCGGCCTGCCGACAACGCGCCGATGTACCCGGGCGCGAACAACACCGAACTTTGCCCGACGCGCTTCTTCAGCGGCGACCCGATCTACGCCGAAGGCTGCGCGCCAAGCGCCGCCGAGATCACGCAACGCACCGCGCAGTGGTGGCAGCCGTACCACGGCGCGATCACCACCGAGCTGGCGCGCCTGAAGGCCGAGCACGGCCACGCGGTGATCTTCGACGGCCACAGCATCAAGAGCGAGCTGCCGTGGCTGTTCGAGGGCACGCTGCCGGCGCTCAATCTCGGCACCGTCGACGGCAGCAGTTGCGCGGCGTCGCTGCGCGACCAGCTGAGCGGCGTGCTCGGCGCGCAGGATCGCCATGCGCACGTCGTCGACGGCCGCTTCAAGGGCGGCTACATCACGCGCCACTACGGCAAGCCCGCAGACAACATCCATGCCGTGCAGCTCGAGATGACCTGGGACTGCTACATGGACGAGACGCCGCCGTACGCGTATCGCCCCGACAAGGCTGCGCAGGTGCAGCCGTTGCTGCGCGAGCTGCTGCGCACCCTGCGCGACTGGACGCCGCAATGAGCCTGCGCTACTGGGCCCCGGCCGCCTGGATCGCCGGCGGCTGGCAGCAGTCCGTCGTGCTGGAAATAGGTGCCGACGGCCACTGGTCGCACATCGCGGCCGGCGTGCCCGCGCCACACGACGCCGAACACCTGGCCGGCCCGGTGCTGCCGGGCCTGGTCGACGCGCACAGCCATGCGTTCCAGCGCGCCTTCGCCGGCCTGGCCGAGAGCCGTGACGGCGCGGACGACAACTTCTGGAGCTGGCGCGACCGCATGTACCGCGTCGCCAACGCGGTGACGCCCGAGAGCCTGCGCGCGATCGCGGCGCACCTGTACGTCGAGCTCCTGCGCGGCGGCTACACGCAGGTCTGCGAGTTCCACTACCTGCAGCACCAGGCCGACGGCACGCCCTACGACGATGCGCTGGCGCTGTCGATGGCGCTCGCCGACGCCGCCGCCGACGCGGGCATCGGGCTGACGCTGCTGCCGGTGCTGTACGAGCGCGCGGGCTTCACGACGCCGGCGCTGCGGCCCGATCAGCGCCGCTTCCACGCCGGCGCCGCCGACGTCTGGCAGCGCAGCCAGGCGTTCACTGCCCGCGTGGCCGAGGCCTGCCGCGCATCATCGGCACCTCTCAATGCGGGCCTCGCGATCCACTCGGTGCGCGCCGCCGCGGCCGCGTCCATCATCGAGCTGCGCCGTCTCGCGCACGAGTTCGACGGCCCGATCCACGTGCACGTGTCCGAGCAGCGCGCCGAGCTGCGCGACTGCGTCGCCGCCACCGGCCAGACACCTGTCGCCTGGCTCGCGTCCCAAGGCTGGCTGGACTCGCGCTGGCAGTTGGTGCACGCCACGCACGTGGACGCCGCCGAGATCGCCGCGACGGCCGCCAGCGGCGCGGGCGTCGTCATCTGCCCCAGCACCGAGGGCAACCTCGGCGACGGCTTCACCGACATCCCCGCCTGGCTCGCCGCGGACGTCGACCTGGCGCTGGGCTCCGACAGCAACGTCACGCGCAGCTGGCGCGAGGAGCTGCGCTGGATGGAATATGGCCAGCGCCTGAAGCTGGAGCGGCGCAACGTCTGCGCGCAGCCGCAAGGCCCACGTCCGCAGCCCGACACCGCCGCCAGCCTGTTCGAGCGCGCCCGCGCGGGCGGGGGACGCGCGGCCGGGCACGCGGCGTGGGGCCTGGTCGTCGGCGCGCGCGCCGACCTGCTGGTGATCGACCCCGACGACGCCAGCCTGGTCGGCCTGCCGCGCGCCCGCTGGCTCGACGCCCTGGTCTTCTCGAGCCCCGGGCGCCCGTGGCGCGACGTGATGGTGGCGGGCCGCTGGGCGCTGCGCAAGCACCACCACGCGCACGTGGAGCGCATCAGCGCGGGGTTCGCGCAGGCGATGGGCGAGCTGTGGGGCCGCGACTGAACGCCTGCCGCGCGGGCTCCCGGGCCCGCTTCAGGAACTCAGCGCGAATTCGTCGCGGCGGCTGGCCGCGGTGGATTCGGCGCGGCGTCGCTGGGCATGGCACCGGTGTGCATCACCGCCACTATCCCGGTCGGCGATACCCGCGCGTCCTCCGGCCGGACTCCAGCAGGCAGCGTCACCGCGGGCGGCGCGATCGGCACGGCGGTCGCCACCGTCGGCGCACGCACCGCGACGAGTTGGCCATGCTCCAGCGCGAAGCCGTCGGGGACGACGGGCAATGCACGCCCGATCGGCCGCGGCTGGTCTGCTGCCTGCGCCACGGCTGGCTTGGCCGCCGGCACGACGTCGCGCGACAGCGCGGGCGTGGTCTCGGCCGGTCGAGTTGGCGCCGGCGCGGCCGTCGCGGGAGACCCGACCGCCACCGTCGACTCGTCCGCGCCCAGGGCGGACCAGCCCGCCCAGGCCAGCACCGCCAGCAACGCGCCCGTGCAGCCAGCCACCATCGACGCCCGGGACGTGCGGGGCGCCGGCGTCACGCGCGCGGCGGTCAATTGGCGGCGGTGTAGTAGCCCTTGACGTCGACGTTGACGCCAGCCGAGTCGTTGAAGTCCGAGTCGTTCGCGAAGAAATAGACCGTGCTGCCAGGGTCCGCCACGAGGAAGACGCTCTCGCTCTGCAGGTAGCGCAACGCATTGACGCTTTGCTGGGCCCCGAACGGGAACCGCTGGGCCACGCCCACGCCGCCGGCGGCGACGCTCACCTCGATGTCGGACAGGCTGCCATTGCCGTTGTTGAAGCCGCTCACGCTGGTGATGACCAGCCGCTTGTCGGCCGGCACGGTGAACGAGGAATAGGCCCGGACATTGGGAAAGGTCCGCGTTCCGAAGGGGCGCGTCACGCGTTCGTCCACGCTCGAGATCGGCACCGGGTTCGCGCTCGTGTTGGTGACCGACACGAACGCCGCGGCGACCGCGTGGACCTGCTGGGACAGACCGAGCGCCAGCACGGCGCATGCGCCGGCGGCTCCGATCAGATAAGGACGCATCGTTTGAAGCTTTGTCATCGCACTCTCCTGGCTGGGTTTTTTGAAGCCTGCCGAGAATGCGCTGACCGCGCCGCGGGTCCTATCCCCAAGGCGTGGTGCTGGCGGGCCGGAAACCCTCAGCTCGCCATGCCTCCGATGAAGCGCGCTCGGTCCGCGCACCCATGCGACGAAGCCCGGGCCGACCCGGATCCTCGAATTGGGCGCCATGCCCATTGCCGGTGACGCCTGAGTCCCTGCAGGCCGGGCCGGTTCGGGGTGATCCGCAGGCCTGCCAGCAAGCGCCGAGGGAACCAATGAGCCGTCGGCGGGGCCTGATCCATGTCCAGCTTGTAAAGGCACGCCCCTGGCCTCGACAAGGACACCCGAAAGCAGAGAATCATCGAATGCGCCCCTTGGCGTGTTACAGAAGGAGCAAGTCATGAATGCAGCCCACCAATCCAACTCGACGCACGCGCTTCGCCGCGGGCTGGCGATCGCCGTCGGCGCGCTGGCGCTGGCGTGCGGCGGCGCGCAGGCCCAGTCCCACGGCGGGCATGGCGGCGGCGGCTGGCACGGTGGCGGCGGTTGGCACGGCGGCGGCGGCTGGCACGGCGGTGGCCACGTCGCCTACCGCGGCGGCTGGGGCTTCGACCCGTTCTGGGGCCTGGGGTTCGGCCTGGGTCTCGGCCTGGCCGCCGCGCCGATCTACTACGACAACCCGGGCGTCGTCTACGTCAACCCGCCCGTGTACTACCCGCCCGCTCCGATCTACGTGACGCCGGCAGCCGTCGCACCCGTGGCGCCCGCGCCCGCGCAGATGGCCGACCCGATCTTCTATCCGCGCAATGGCCAGAGCGACCAACAGACCGAGGCCGATCGGCAGGACTGCAACCGCTGGGCGACGACGCAGCGCAATGCGATGGCCGACGCCAGCATCTTCCAGCGCGCTACCTTCGCGTGCATGGACGGACGCGGCTACACGGCGCGCTGAGTCTGCGCCGGGCCGGGTCGCCAACCTGCGCTGTGGGATACCGGATGGCGTATTTCGCACCATCCCACGATTGAAGCTCCGGGCGCAGGCCGACCCTGAGCTTGGGGGTCATCGGCGCCTCCCAGAATCGCCCCCGACGCATCGCGCTGGCACCTCGCCGGCGAATGCGCCAAGGGAGATCACAATGAACAGCAAGAAGTTCGCACTGGCCGCCGTCGCGCTGGCCTGTGCGGCGGGCGCGCACGCCGCATCGCAACAGACCCTGAGCTACACGGGCGACCCGTCGTTCACGGCGGCCTGGATCGTGGACTGGAATGCCGCCAACCATACGGCGCGACTCGTCGAGTACCTCGGGGCGTCCAGCGGCACCTATACCGACGACGGCACGCTGCGTGTCCTGACACTGGCGACGCCTATCGTCACCACGCAGACGACCGGCGACTGCAACGGCCTGCCGATGACCCAGTCAGTCGAACTGCGCCAGCTCGCGGTGCGTCACGTCAGCGGCGGCCTGCACAAGGGCGGCGCGCAGCTGATCGAGATCGGCAGCACCACCGACCAGGGCGGCTGCACGCCAGGCTGGGTCACGCCTTACGGTTCGACCAGCGACGCCGGCACGACCACCAGCTACCTCGACATGGACGACCGCCCGTCCATGGACGACCTCGGCCACGGCGCCACGCTGGCCGGCATGAGCGACACCGATCCGACCGGCCTCTCCGACTCCGTCCAGCTGGCTGCCCGCACGGTGACGTTCGCGCACCGCGCCGTCACGTTCTCGAACTCCGGCGCCGCGGTGCCGCGAGACGTCGTCGATGGCTGGTTCGTGCTGGACTTCGGCACCTTCCAGCGCGGCTACACGCGCCTGTCGGTCGACCCGCACACGCATGCGGAAATCTGGCTGGGCGCCGCGTGGAGCAACGGTGCGCCGGCGTCGATCTTCCAGACCTTGATGGTGCAGCCCAACGCGGCAGCGGGCTTCGGCGGCCACAACGCGCAGGCGCACGTCTGGGACTCCGGCCTGTTCCTGAAGTCCGACTACCGCACCGACCTGGCGCTCTACACCGACGGCACCGGCGCGTTCGAGCAACGCGAGGCCGACGCCACCCTGGACGCGACGACCCCGGCCCGCTGGGCTGCCGTCGGCGCCAACCTGGTGATCTCGCGCTCGAACAACCCGACCTCGTACTACTACCTGCGCACCTGGGTGCCGATCGCCAACTACGGCAAGGCCCACTTCGTGTTCGAGAGCGAGGACTCGCACAACCTCGACGTCGGCATCGTCTCGCCGCACATCGTGCAGCGCGTGAACTTCTACGTGGACGAAGGCAAGGCGACGCCGCCGGTGGTCGCGCCGACGCTCAAGGTACTGGCGCGCAAGACAGCGCCTGAATCGGCAAACGGCGTGCGTCCGTAAAGCGAGCTCCGGGCCGCGGGACTTTCCTCGCGGCCCGGCAGTCGTCGCCCGACGACGCCGGCCCGATCGTGCCGCTCGCGCGACAGGGCCGCGTCAATCGTCCTGGGGTGCGATCAACCGCGCCGTCGCCGCCGCGTCCTTGAGTGTCTTCAGCAACGCGGGCAGCTCGGCCGCCGGCACCGGGTGCGCCAGCAGGAAGCCCTGCATCTCGTCGCAGCCCTGGCGCACCAGTTGCAGCCGCTGCTCGAGCGTCTCCACGCCTTCGGCGATCACGCGCAGGCCCAGCTTGTGGGTCATCACGATGATGGTCTCGACGATGGCGGCGTCGTCGCTGTCGGCGGGGATGCCGCCGATGAACGAGCGGTCGATCTTCAGGCGGTCGAGCGGCAGGCGCTTGAGGTAGGCCAGGCTCGAGTAGCCGGTACCGAAGTCGTCGATCGACAGCAGCACGCCCAGTTCGCGCAGCGATTGCAACACGCTTTGCGCGTGCTGCGGATCGAGCATCACGCTGCTTTCGGTGATCTCCAGCTCGAGGCAATTGGCGGCCAGCCCGCTCAGCGCCAGCGCGCGGCGCACGGCGCCGTCCAGGCCGGGCCGCTGCAGCTGCCGCGCGGAGATGTTGACGGCCACGCGCAGCGGCGAGAGGTTGTCGGCCAGCCCGTCGCGCTGCCACTGCGCCACCTGGACGCAGGCCTCGTTGAGCACCCACTCGCCGATGCCCAGCACCAGGCCCGTCTCCTCGGCCATCGGGATGAAGGCGTTGGGCAGCACCAGGCCGCGCACCGGATGGCGCCAGCGCACCAGCGCCTCGACGGCGCAGACCTCACCGGTGGCCAGATCGAGTTGCGGCTGGTAGTGCAGCTCCAGCTCGTGGCGTTCGACGGCACGCCGCAGGTCGTTCTCCAGCCGCAGCCGGCCGTGCGCCTGCGCGTTCATCTCGGGGCTGAAGAAGCGGTACGCGTTGCGGCCCTCGCCCTTGGCTTCGTAGAGCGCCGTATCCGCGTACTTCAGCAGCAGCTCGCCGCTGGCGCCGTCGCGCGGGAACAGGCTCACGCCCAGGCTGGCGGTGACGTGCAGCTCCTGGCCTTCGAGCGTGAAGGGCTCGCCGAGGGTGCGCATCAGCTTCTCGGCGATGCGCGCGGCGTCGGTCGCACCGGCCACGTTGCCGACGACCACCTGGAACTCGTCGCCACCCACGCGCGCGACGGTGTCGTTGTCGCGCAGCGTCGCACGCAGCCGGCGCGCAATCTCCTGCAGCAGCTGGTCGCCCACCGGATGTCCCAGCGAATCGTTGACCAGCTTGAAGCGGTCGAGGTCGATGAACAGCACGGCCACCTGCTGGTCGAGCCGCTGCGCCTGCGACAGCGCCTGGCCGAGCCGATCCATCAGCATCGCGCGGTTGGGCAGGCCAGTGAGCGAATCGTGGTACGCCAGGTGCTCGATGCGCGCCTCCTGCGCCTTGCGCTCGGTGACGTCCTGGATCACGCCGGCACGCCGCATGGAGCGGCCCGTGACGTCGCGCACGACGTAGACACGCATGGCCACGTAGCGCATCTCGTGGCCAGGCGGGCAGAGGCGGAAATCGATCTGGAAATCGACCGGCTCCGGCGAATCCATGTGCGCCAGCACGGCGGCCCGGTCGTCCACGTGCACCTGCGCCACCCAGGCGCGCGCATCGGCGTAGACCGCCGAGACAGGCATGCAGAAGATCCGCTCGAAGGCCGGGCTCACGTAGAGCGCGCTGTGGTGTTGCGGGTCGCTCAGCCAGAACACGTCGCCGATGGCTCCGGCCATCTGGCGGAAGCGCTCCTCGCTTTCGCGCAGCGCCCCGCGCTCGCGTTCGAGCTGCGCGCGGTACCAGGCGTTCTCGATGGCCACCGGCAGCCGGTGCAGCAAGTCCTCCTGCTTGACGAGGTAGTCGGTGGCGCCCAGCTTGAGGGTCTGCGCGGCGCTGGTCTCGTCGCCGTGGCCCGTGATGACGATGATGGGCAGCATCAGGCCGCGGCCGTGGCGTACCTCATGCATGACGTCCAACGCGTTCATGCCGGGCAGCTTGAAGTCGAGCAGCAGCACGTCCGGCGCCTGGGCAACGTCCGGCGGCAGGCGCGCCAGCACCTCCTGCGCGGTGTGGACGGCCTCCACCTGCAAGTGCGGTGCGTAGCGCGCCAGGTGGCGCTGCAGCAGGTCGACGTCGGCAGCGCTCGGCTCGGCGTAGAGAACGCGGATGGGCGTCGAGCGCTGCGCCGAGGCTTGGCGGAAGGTGGCGACGGCGCCCTCCAGCGTCGCAGGCAGGCGTTCGATGTAGGTGTCGGCCTTGACGACGTAGTCGTCGGCTCCGCTGCGCAGCGCGGCCACCACCAGTGCCTCGTCGCCCGAGCCGGTGAGCATCACCACCGCGATGGGCAGGCCACGCGCGCGCACCTCGCCCAGCAGCTCGAGGCCGTTGCCGTCGGGCAGGCGCACGTCGACCAGCAGCACGTCGGGCAGCGCGCCCGCAGCCTCGTCCGCAACCAGGCGCGCCCGCGCGTCGGCGAGCGTGTACGCGGTGGCCAGCGTGATCGCGGGTGCGATCCGGGCCAGGCGCCGGGCCGTCAGGTCGGCGTCCTGTTCGTTGTCTTCGACGTACAGCACCTTCATGCCGTTCTCTAGATCGACTGCTGGTTCAGGACACACCAATAGAGATCGATCTGCGCAGCGACGTCGATGAACTTCTCGAACTCCACCGGCTTGACGATGTAGGAGTTGACGCCCAGCGCGTAGGCCGCAGCGACGTCGGCGTCCTCGCGCGAAGTGGTCAGTACCACTACCGGGATGCGGCAGTACACCTCGTGCGCCTTCAGCTGGCGCAGCACCTCGAGCCCGCTGACACGCGGCAGCTTCAGATCGAGCAGGATCACCACCGGCAGCGGATGGCCGGACTCCCAGCGCGAGATCCACTGCAGCGCCTCCTCGCCGTCACGCGCCACCTCCAGCGGGTTCACGATGTGACGCTTGGCGAACGCACGCTGCGTCAGGTCGACATCCATCGGGTTGTCTTCGACGAGCAGGATCGGGCGACGATCTTCCATGCGCCCAGCATAGCGATTTGCAAGTGCTTGTACACGGCATTTGCCCCGCCCCTGTTCGAGGGAGTCAGGCGCTTTGTGCGCACCAAGTCACATGTTCGGCTTTTGCTCGACCGCGGGCAGCTCGATGAAGAATGTGGCGCCAGCACCCTTCGCGCTCTCGGCCCAGACCCGCCCGTGCATCCGTTCGACCGCCTTGCGCACGATCGCCAGGCCCACGCCGGTGCCCGGGAACTCCTCGGCGCGGTGCAGGCGCTGGAAGATCTCGAAGATGCGATCGTGGTAGCGCATGTCGAAGCCGGGGCCGTTGTCACGCACCCAGAACAGCGCGTGGCCCGGCGTGGACCGGGCGCCGATCTCGATGGTGCGATCCGTGCAATCGGTGCGGCCGTCCCGGCCGGCAGTGAACTTGATCGCGTTGTCCAGCAGGTTGCGCAGCGCCAGCACCAGGCCGTCGCGCTCGCCCACCGCGGTCAGGCCAGGATCGACGACCGAGGTGAGCGCGATCGCGCCGGCCGCGGCCTCGCTGGCGACGCCGTCGACCACCGTCGCCACCACCGGCCCGGCCGCCACCGGCCCCAGCTTGGGCCGGCCGCGCTCGACGCGCGAGTAGGCGAGCAGGTCGTCGATGAGGTCGCCCATGTGCGCGGTGGCCTTGCGGATCATCGAAACGAAGAAGCGCCCTTCCCCGTCCAGCGTGTCGGCGTGGTCGGACTCCAGCAGCCGGCTGTAGCCATCGATGCCGCGCAAAGGCGCCTTCAAGTCGTGCGACACCGAGTACGTGAACGCCTCCATCTCGCGGTGCTTGGCCTCCAGCTCCGACGTGCGGTCGGCCACGCGGTGCTCGAGGTCGACGTTGAGCGAGCGGATCTCCTGCTCGGCCCGCCGACGCTCGGTGATGTCGATCAGGAAGCCGTGCCAGACCACCCCGCCGTCGGTCTCGCGCACCGGCATCGAATGCGCCTCCAGGCAGCGCTCGCCGGCGGACGTGTGCGGCACGCGAAAGGTCGCGAGCCAGGCGCCACCGAGCTCGGCGGACAGCCGCAGCGACTCGGCCACGGCCAAGCGCTCGTCGGGATGCACGAGATCGAGCAGGTCGATGCGGCGCTCCACCAGCGTGGCCGCGTCGACCCCCAGCAGGTCGTGGATCGCCGGGCTCGCGAACGTGAACTCGCCGCGGCCGTCGGGGTGCTGTCGGTACGAGTGCACCGCGCCGGGCGCGGTCGCGACGATGCGCTGCAGGCGCTCCTGCGCGAGCCGATGCGCGCCCTGCAAGGCCTCGTTGGCGTGCGCCAGCGTGATGTCCTCGGCGAAGCCGGCCATGTAGCGCATGCGGCCGTTGGCGTCGAACAGCGGAAAGCCACGGCCGCGGATCCAGACGGTCCGACCGTCGGGCCGGATCACGCGGTATTCGGTCTGGTACATGCCGGCCGCGTCGGCATGCAACGCGGCCTCCGCAACACGCTGCTTGTCTTCCGGGTGGACGCCGTCCAGCCAGCGCGCCAGGCTCTCGTACAGCGGCTCCGCCGGCCGGCCCCAGATGCGCTCGTAGGCCGAGTTCATGTACAGCAGCTTCTGGGCGCGCGGGTCGACGATCCACATCAGATCCAGCGAATGGTCGCCGAACATGCGCAACAACTGTTCGCTCTCGCGCGCGGAGCGCATCGCGTGGCGCTCGTCGGTGAAGTCGGTGAACGACACCACCGCCCCGCGCATCAGGCCCTCGCCCAGCGAATCGACCGGCACCGCGCGCACGCGCAACCAGCGCTCGCCGTGGTGCGGCGTCTGCACGACCACGACCCCCGAGGTCGTCTCGCCGTTGCCGTGCAGCGCGCGCCACACCGGCCGCGTCTGCTCGGGCATCGGAACGCCATGCTCGTCGCTCTGGGCCCAGCCGAGGTCGTCGATACGCTGGCCGAGCGGGCCGCTGCCCAGCCCCAGCACGACGCGTGCGGCGCGGTTGGCGTCGACGATGCGCAGATCGGCATCGAACCAGAGCAGTCCCGACTCGAGCGAGTCGATGATGCGCCGGTCGTTGTCAGCTGCCACGCGAGCTCCCTGCCAGTGTGCGGTCGAGTTTGACTGCACTCTAACCAGAAATCGAAGCGTCAGGGAACAGATCGTGCGCCAGTTGGGCGCTGCCCGGCGGCGCGTCGTGCAGCCAACGCAGGACGCGCACGCCGACCAGCGTCGCGCCGATCTTGTGGCGCTTGCTGGGCCGGGCCTCGACAAAACCGAGCTCGAAGACAAGCGCCGGCGCCACCGCGTGCACGCCGCCGAAGCGCAGGCCGACGTTGGCGCGCAGCCAGGCGTGCAGTCGCAGCAGCTCGTCGTCGGGCAACGCGAGGGGCGTGCGTGCCAGCGGCAGCAGGCGCAGGCCCGCGTCGGCGGGCGCGTCAGGGGGCGGCGCGATGAACTCGCCCGACATCGAGGCCGTCATCGCAGCGCGCTGCTCGTCTTCGGATCGCGGCATCCGGTTCCACAACGCGAAGCCGCAATCGACGAACGCGAGCGCGAGCGCCGCCGTCTCGCTGGCCGCCAGGGCGTCACCCGGCACGTACTGCAGCGCCGCGCGGACGCGGTGGACGGCCGCGCGCACGGCCCAGGCCTCGTTCGAAGCGGCGCGGCGCAGGACGAGGCCGCTCCAGCCCTCGGCGCGGGCAGCGTTGGCGCAGTGCACCAGGTCGCCGTCGTCCGGTACGGGCAGCTGCGGCGTCGTGAAGACGGATGGCAGCGCGCCGCGATCGGCCGGCTCGGGCCAGCGCGCCTGCAGCCGCGCGCGGCGCCGGTCGAATGCCTCCGCGATGCCGTGCCAGTCGATCAAGGCCAGGTGCAGCGACGGCCCGGGGGCTGCGCCCTTCTTGCGCGGCGCGGCCGCCTGGGCCAGCGGGACGACGCTGCCCGCCAGCCAGGCCAGCAACACGGCCTCGAGGACGCCCTCGTCCGGCCACAGGTCCGCCACGAGCCAGGCGGCGGGCAGGCGCACGTTCAGGAGCCGGCCGTCGCGCTGCCACACCGCGACGTCGGCGCCTCGGCGCACGATGTGCACCCGCACCCCGCTCCAGCGCGGCTCGGCGTGCAGTGCGCCGGCACGCCACGCGGCCAGCAGCTCGCCGTGGCGGCCTTCGTGGGCATCCTCCAGCGCGGCGAAAGGGTGCGGGCGCGGCACCCCGGCTGCCGGCACGTCCAGCAGCAGCGCCTCGCGGCGCCGCAGCCACCACCACGCGACGGCCTGGGCATCGACATCGAACGCCCGCGCCCAGGCGCGCTGCCACTGCCACTCGTCGACGACCGGCTTCACCAACCCGCATGCCGCGCGCACCGCCCAACGGCGTGCAATCGCATCGTCGAGACGGGCGATCGTCGCGGCGATCGCGACGGCGCGCGCCTCGGTCGGCTCGGACGCCGCATCCGCCCAGTCCGCCAGCCAGTCGACCAGCGCCGGCCTGCTGGCCGTGGATGGCGCCTCGTCGGGCCAGGGCAGCAGCAACGCGATCGCCTCGGCGGCCTCGGCGCTGGCCTCGCGGCCGACTTCGAACAGCCACGCCGCCGTGCCGTGGCACGCGGCGAGAGCCTGCGCGGCCTCGGCCAGGGCGGCCAGCGTCAGCCGGGCGGGACGGACCGTGCGCGCGCCCGCCACCAGCCACTCGCCCGCGAGCGCGCCCGCGTGACGCCCGACCGCGCGCAGGTGGCGCGCCAGCGCGTCCACGCGATCGGCGTCGCCCGGGCGGGATTCGAGCTCTTCGGTGAGGACGGCCAGTGCGCGCATCCCCGCATGATGCCGCGTGTGGCCCGGCTCGCTGGCCAACGAAGCAAGGGCGATCGGCGGCGACGTCCGAAATAATTTCCGCGTCGGCCTCAAGTCAGCCCGCGAACGGTCGAAGAGACGAACAAGCGCTCTCCCCGCCTGGCACGAATCGCCTTGCATTGATCCCTGGAAGAGATGGGAAGCGCGCCGGCATTTCTTCACGTCACCGCGTTCGCGCTTGTGCCAGGCACTTTCACGCCACGCGATCCGTGGGCAATATGAACGCGCGCGTCGCCGACCGGCCAAGCACGCGCGAAGGACCACGCCATGTTGACGACCAGCACGCAAGCCGCCACGCCCCTTTCAATCGACAGCACGAACACCGCCAAGGCGGCGGCTGTCGAGGCGTCCGCGCGCGCGTCGTTCCGCAACGATCTGCGCGTCGCGATCGAGCACGAGAACCACATGGCCAACGAGGCGGCCAGCGCCGCCGCCGCGCATCGGGCCACACTGCAACTCCCCGACCCGATGACCAGCCTGTCGACGGTGGCCGTCGCCGGTGCGATGAACAGCCTGCCAGCGGCGCTCAACATGATGCGCAACATCGCGATGGCCTCGGCCAGCGGCTCGCTGACCGACGCCGACCGCCTGGCGCTGCAGACCGAGTACGCGCAGCTCTGCGCCAAGGTCGTCAGCAGCGTCGGCAGCGCCAGCGCCGGCGAACCGGCGCAGACCTCGACGTCGCACGACAACGAGCGTGAGGACAACGCCGAGAACACCTGGCGCCAGAGCAGCGACGACCATCGCAGCACGCTGACCCAGACGAAGCAAGTGCCCAAGGAGACCGTGCAATACCAGCCAGTGGAACGCACGACCACCGTCCAGAAGCAGACCCTGGTCGCCGACGGCCACGCCGCGCAGAAGGATCCACGCGTGGACTTCCGCACCCACGAGATCCACGTGGGCACCGACTCCTACGAGCCCGCGTCGATGCGCCAGTCGTTCTCGCACCCGACGTCGCCCGCGACCTTCGGCCGCATCGAGAACCACGCCCAGACGCAGCACACCTTCGTCGCGCAGGCCGCGCAGATCACGCAGTTCGTGCAAGTGGCGCAGACCGAGCACGTGGCGCCGGTCGTCGCGGTCGCCTAGGCCGCAAGCCGCACCTGCGCGCGAACCGGCGCATCCAGCACGCGCGCCAGCACCCGACCTTCGATCTCCGCGAACGCCGACGACCCGTGCGCGCGCGGTCGCGCGAGCGCGACGCGCTCGTCCAGCGTGACGCGGCCGTCTTCCACGAGCAGCACGCGATCGGCCAGCGCCACGGCCTCGGCGACGTCGTGCGTCACCAACACCGCGGTGAAGCGCAGCTCGCGCCAGACCGACTCGATCAGGCGCTGCATCTCGATGCGCGTCAGGGCGTCCAGCGCACCCAGCGGCTCGTCCAGCAGCAGCAGGCGTGGACGATGGACCAGCGCGCGAGCCAGCGCCACGCGCTGGCGCTGGCCGCCTGACAACACCGCTGGCCAGTCGCCGGCGCGATCGGCCAGTCCCACCTGCGCGAGCGCGTCACGCGCGCGGGCGGACGCGTCCTTCGAGTCCAGGCCCAGCTGCACGTTCTGCAGCACCGTGCGCCAGGGCAGCAGGCGCGCCTCCTGGAACATGATGCGCACGTCGTCGCGGCGCGCGCCCGACGCCACGCCGCCGAGCCGCACCGCGCCCGACGACGGCGTCTCGAGACCGGCCAGCAGGCGCAGCAAGGTGCTCTTGCCGCAGCCGCTGCGTCCGACGATGGCGACGAACTCGCCGGGCTGCACATCCAAGGCGACGTCCTGAAGCACGGCGCGCTCGCCGAAGCGCTTGCCCAGTGCGTCGACATGTACCGCGAGGCCGGCGGCGGGCGGGGTCATCCAGTCACGTTGCATGAAGCTCTCTCCAGGCCATCAGGCCGGCATGCCCAGGTAGGCGGGATTCCAGCGCAGGAAGCGCTTCTCGAGGCCGCGCGCGACGCGGTCGGCCAGCTTGCCCAGCAACGCGTACAGCAGCACACCCACCAGCACGACGTCGGTCTGCAGGAACTCGCGCGCGTTCATCGTCATGTAGCCGATGCCCGACTGCGCGGAGATCGTCTCGGCCACGATCAGCAGCACCCACATCAGGCCCAGCGAAAAGCGCAGGCCCACGAGGATCGACGGCAGCGCGCCGGGCAGGATCACCTCGCGGTACAGCGGCCAGCCCTTGAGCCCGTAGCTGCGCGCCATCTCCACCAGGCCCGCGTCCACCGACTTGATACCGTGGTACGTATTGAGGTAGATCGGGAAGAACACGCCGATCGCGACCAGGAACAGCTTGGCCGACTCGTCGATGCCGAACCACAGGATCACCAGCGGGATCAGCGCCAGGGGCGGCACGTTGCGCACCATCTGCAGCGTGGTGTCGAGCAGGGTCTCGGCCGTCTTGAACGTGCCGGTGAGCAGGCCCAGCACCAGGCCGAGCCCGCCGCCGATCGCGAGGCCAGCGATCGCGCGGCCGCTGCTGATCGCGACGTCGTGCACCAGCCCGCCCGACTTCAGCAGGTTCCAGAAGGCCTGGGCGACGGCGAACGGTTCCGGCAGGATGCGGCTGGACAGCCAGCCGGAACGCGACGCGATCTCCCAGCCGACGATCACCAGGCATGGCACGATCCAGGGCGCGAAGGCGCGCAACGACGGCGACTTCATCGCCTCAACTCGCACTGCGGGCCAGGTCGGCCTTCGGAAGGATGTCGTTGGCGACGATTTCGCCGAACGGGCCCGAAAGCACCGGGCCCGCGGACAGCTTCTCGCGCGTGGCCAGGGGCAGCAGCGGGAACACGAGTTCCGCGAAGCGGTAGGCCTCCTCCAGGTGCGGATAGCCGGACAGGATGAAGTAGTTCATGCCGATGTCGGCGTACTCCTGGATGCGCGCCGCGACCTGCTGCGGATCGCCGACCAGCGCGGTGCCGGCGCCACCGCGCACCAGGCCGACGCCGGCCCACAGGTTGGGCGACACCTCCAGGCCGGCGCGCGGGTTGGCCTTGTCGAACTTGCCGCCGTGCAGCTCCGCCATGCGGCGCTGGCCGATCGAGTCCATGGCCGCGAACTTCCTCTGCGCGGCCGCGACGATGTCGTCGTCCAGGCGCGAGATCAGCTTGCCCGCCGCGGCCCAGGCTTCGTCCTCGGTCTCGCGCACGATCACGTGCAGGCGGATGCCGAACTCCAGCGTGCGGCCCAGCCTTTCGGCGCGGCCGCCGACGTCACGCACCTTCTCGGCGACGGCGGCCGGCGGCTCGCCCCAGGTCAGGTAGGTGTCGCACTGCGACGCGGCGAGGTCGTGCGCCGGGCCCGACGAGCCGCCGAAAAACAGCGGCGGATGGGGTTGCGTGACCGGCGGGTAGATCACCTTCGCGCCCTTGACCTTCAGGTGCCTGCCGTCGAAGTCGATGCTCTCGTTGGCGTGGCTGGCGCGCAGCACGTCGCGCCAGATCGTCACGAATTCTTCCGAGACCTGGTAGCGCTCCTCGTGGCTCAGGAACAGGCCGTCGCCGGCGAGTTCGTCGGGGTCGCCGCCGGTGACGAGGTTGACCAGCACGCGGCCGCCCGACAGGCGGTCGAGCGTGGCGACCATGCGCGCCGTCTGCACGGGCGCGATGATGCCCGGGCGCAGCGCGACGAGGAACTTCAGGCGCTGGGTGACGTCGACGAGGCTGGCCGCGACCATCCACGAGTCCTCGCACGAGCGACCGGTGGGCAGTAGAACGCCTTCGTAGCCGAGGGTGTCGGCCGCGATCGCCACCTGCTTGAAGTAGGCCAGGTCGGTCTGGCGCGCGCCGTGGGACGTGCCGAGGTAGCGCGTGTCGCCGTGGGTGGGGATGAACCAGAGGATCTTCATGACAGGGCTCCTGCGCGCGCGATTGGGGCCCCACGCGTCGAGCGCGCCACGCTCGAATGCGGCGCGTGGCGTCGATTGAATGAACTCATGCGTGCCGCCTCACTTGCCCGCGACCGTCGCGGCAGCGGCGTTGCCGGGCAGCGCGTCGGCGATTCGCACAGGCTTGGGGATCAGCTTCAGCTCGAAGAACGTGTCCGCGATCTTCTGCTGTTCGGCGGCGACCGCAGGCGTCAGCGGCACCACGCCGAAGCGATAGCGCTTGAGGCTCGTTTCCACCACGCCGATGTCCAGGCCCTGCAGCGGAGCGATCAGGCCAGCCGCGCGATGGGCGTCGGCCTGCACCTGGCGCGCGGCCTCCTGCGTGTTGGCGAACAATGCGTGGATGACCTGCGGATTGGATTGCGCGAAGTCGGTCTGCGCGAGGTAGTAGTTGAAATCGTTGACCACGCCGCTGCCGTCGGCGAGTTGGCGCGCGCCGATCTGCGCCTCGGCAGCTGCCAGGAAGGGATCCCAGATCACCCAGGCGTCGACGGCGCCCTTCTCGAACGCGGCGCGCGCGTCGGCGGGTGGCAGGAACACCGGCGTGATGTCCGAGTACTTGAGGTGGTTCTTCTCGAGCAGCTTCACGAGCAGGTAGTGCACGTTGGATCCCTTGTTCAAGGCGATGCGCTTGCCCTTGAGCTCGGCCACTGACTTCAGCGGCGAGTCCTTGGGAACGACCAGCGCCTCGGCCAGTGGCGCGGCCGGATCGTTGCCGACGTAGACGAAGCGCGCCCCTGCAGCCTGCGCGAAGATAGGCGGCGCTTCGCCGACGAAGCCGACGTCGATCGCGCCGACATTGAGGCCTTCGAGCAGTTGCGGCCCGGCCGGGAACTCGACCCACTTCACTGAAACGCCCTGCGGCGCGAGACGCTTTTCCAGGGTGCCCTGCGCCTTCTGCAGCACGAACAGGCTGGCGGCCTTCTGGTAGCCGACGCGCAGTTCCTTCGCGGGCTCCGAGTGCGTGGCGAGCGCGATCAATGCAAGGGTGGCGGCGAGAACGCGTGGCAGCCAGCCAAAACGCTGTGATGAATGGGTCATGAGAGAGTCCTCCAGGGGTGTTGTCGGATGAGATCGGTCAGGCGGCCAGCGCCAGCGTGCTGGTCGCGCGCAGCGGCAACGGGCCTTCGGCGAGCGCGCGGCCGATGCGCTGCACGACGTCGTCATGTGCGATGTGCCCGTGCTTGGCGTGCGGCGTGAACTGCGCGTCGACGGCGTAGACCGCGTCGAGGATGTGGTGCGCGCCGAGCGCGGCGAGCACCGGCCTCAAGGCGTAGTCGAGCGCGAGCAGGTGCGCGGCGCTACCACCTGTGCCGAGGGCGAGCACGGTCTTGCCGCGCAGCGCGTCTTGCGGCAGCAGGTCGAGGAAGGTCTTGAGCAGGCCGCTGTACGAGGCGTTGTAGATCGGCGTGGCGATCACGACGAGGCGCGCCGCGGCCACCTGCTCGCGGGCCTGGCGTACCGCCGGGTCGTCGAAGTCCGCGCGTACCAGCGCCGCGGCGGGCAGGTCGCGCAGCATGATCTCGACGCGCGGCGTGGCGTCGCCGAAACGGCTCAGAACGTGGCGCATCAGGGCTGTGGAGCGCGAGTTGGCGGAGGGGCTACCGGCCAGGGCGACGATGGACATGTGCGGAGGTTTCGAGTTATGAACACCTCCACGATAGGCATGCCAACGCATCGCGAAAACGAATGCAATCGGCTATCGATATCCGCGCATCGCCTTTGTCGGAGACGGCAGAACCTTATGCGTTCGCCGGTGCGAACGCGAGCGGGTCAGAACGCCTGCTGCGCGAGCGATGTGCCGCGGATCGCCCGCGCCGGCAGGGTCGAGCGAGTCACGCGTCCGCCCCGGCCGTCTCGTCGCCGAAAGCCGTGCGGAACGTGCCGCATTGCAGGCCCTTCTCGCTCAGCGCCCGCACCAGCACGGCCTCGTCGCCATGCGTGACGATCACCCGCTCGCAGCGTGTAGCCGCGACCGCGGCGAGCAGCCCGGGCCAGTCGGCATGGTCGCTCAGCACGAAGCCGCGATCCAGTCCGGGACGATGCCGCGCGCCGTGCTGCTGCATCCAGCCGCTGGCAAACGACTCGCGCACGCGCACCGCGCGCTGCCAGCGCCACGACGCACTTGCGCTCGGCGGCGCAACGATCAAGGCACCGCGCAGTGAGCGCGCATCGTCCAGTTCGCGCCACGGGCGCGTCGGCGGCAGGCGCACGCCTTCGGCGACGTGCGCCGCGTTGATCGCCTCGGCCGCCGGATGCACGTAGATCGGGCCGATGCTTTCCTCGACGCCGGCCAGCACGTGCTGCGTCTTGCCCAGGCTGTACGCGCCGACCAGGCTGGCCTCGCCGGCGTCGGCGTTGGTTCGCCACCAGCGGTTCATGTCGTCGAATACGTCGGCGTGGCGCGGCCAGCGGTAGATCGGCAGGCCGAACGTGGCCTCGGTGACGAAGCAGTCGCAGGACACCGGTTCGAATGCGTCGCAGGTCGGGTTCAGGTCGCCGCGCGTCGAGACGCAGTAGTCGCCAGCCAGCACCCACACCTGGCCCGCGGCCTCGATGCGCACCTGGGCCGAGCCCAGGATGTGGCCGGCCGGATGCAGGCTCACGCGGGCGGCGCCGAGCGTCACCTGCTCGCCCCAGGCCAGGCCGGTGACGTCGATGCGGCCGAGGCGGGCGCGCAGCACGCCGACGCCGCGCTGCGCGGTGAGGTAGTGGGCGTGGCCCGTGCGCGCGTGGTCGGCATGGGCGTGGGTGATGACGGCGCGCTCGACCTTGCGCCACGGGTCGACGTAGAAATCGCCGGCCGGGCAGTAGAGGCCTTGTGGGCGGCGAACGACCAGGTCAGTGGCCACGCGCGCGTCCGTCCGGGCTGCCGCCAGCGCGCAAATGCAAGCGGGTGCGGCTTGCCAGCAACGCCGGTCGCGCGCGCGCCACGCCAATGCAAACGCCGTTACATGCCGGTGCGACCTGCGTGGAATACTGTGGCGCATGGAGTCGCCTTCTTCCCCCGCCGTCGCGTCCGTGCCACAAGGCAGGCGCCCGTCGCTCGACGAGCTCACCGCGCTGGCGCTCGGCGCTGACCCGGAGCGGATGTCGCTGTTGCACCTCTACGTGGGCCTCAAGGGGCGAATCCCGCGCCGCACCTATTGGCTGCACGGCGTGCTCTCGCTGCTGCTGCTGGGCGTCGCCGTCAACGCGTTGCTGGTCATCGCCAACGTCGACAACGAGACCTCGGGCAAGCTCGTGAACCTGGTGTTCCTGTGGCCGGTGATCGCGGTGTCGGCCAAGCGCCAGCACGACTTCAACTTCTCGGCCTGGTGGGCACTGATCCACTTCATCCCCGGCATCGGCTCGATGCTGCTGATCGCGGTAGACGGCAGCATGCCCGGCACGCTGGGCCCCAACCGCTTCGGCATCGACCCGCGCGAGGCGCTCGCCCGCGCCAGGATCAATAGCGGCCATTGATGCCGGCCATGCGCAGGAACCAGTGCGCGACCATCGCGACGAACGTGCGTCTGAGCACCGCCAGCCAGCCCTTGGCATAGGGCGGCGCGACGATGGCGCTGGACGCGGCAATCGCGATTTCCAGCTGGTCGGCCACGCTCTGCGTGAACGGCGTGTCGCACACGACGACGTTGGCCTCGAGGTTGAGCAGCAGCGACAGCGGATCGATGTTGGAACTGCCGAGCGTGGCCCAGTCGTCATCGACAACGGCCATCTTCGCGTGCAGGTAGGCCGGGGTGTACTCGAAGATCTCCACACCGTTGGCGAGCAGTTCGTCGTACAGCACGCGCGCGGCCACGCCGGCGATGCGGTAGTCGATCTTGCCTTGCAGCAGCAGCCGCACCTTGACGCCGCGTTCGGCGGCCTGCGCCAGCGCGACGCGGAAATTTCGATCGGGATAGAAGTACGGCGTGACGAGGTCGATGCGATGGCGCGCGTGCTGGATCGCCTCCATGTAGACGCGCTCGATCGAGCGACGCTGGCGCAGGTTGTCGCGCACGACGAAAGCCAGGTTGACCGGCGGCGGCGGCGCGGCGGCCGGCGCCGCGCGATGCGGCCGCACGATGCGCAGCCGCGTGGCCAGCCGTCGCGCACGCGCCATCGGCGCTGCGCTGCGGACCAGGCTCGCAAGCTCGTCGCGCCAGACACGCCGCAGCATCGCGCGCGTCCAGATCGCCTGCACCGACTGCTCCACCTCGCTCACCGCCGCGCCGCGCAGGCGAACCGCGAAGTCGAGCCGAGGCGCGTCGCTCCAGCCGTGGTGGAGGTCGTTGCGGTCGGCGATCAGGTTGATGCCACCGACGAAGGCCACCTGGGCGTCGACCACGCACAGCTTCTGGTGCAGCCGGCGCGCCTGGCCCGGCTGGAAGTAGCTCCACCAACGGTCGATCGGCCGGAACACCGCGAGCTCGACGCCCGTCGGCACCATCCATTCGCGCAGGGCGGACAAGGTCGCCTTGGAGCCGAAGCCATCCACCACCACGCGCACCTGCACGCCGCGCCGCGCGGCCTCGGCCAGCAACAGCGCCATCGTCTGCGCGACGGCGTCGTCGTGGAAGATGTAGGTGGCCAGCCAGATCGTGTGACGGGCCTGCGCGATCGCCGCGCCCATCGCCGGGAACAGGTCGTCGCCGCCGCGCAGCAGGTCGATCGAATGGCCGCCCTCGAAACTCGGCTTGACGCCGAGGCTCCAGGGTGCGCGCGCGTTGGCGCGGGCCTTGGCCCGTTCTTGACGCTTGGCGCGAATCGCGTGCTCCACTAGGTAATCCAGCCGGCGGCGCCGGCCACGACGGGCGCGAACGCGCCAGCCGTCAATTTAGCTCAAGCTCGGCCACGTACGGCAGGTGATCGGACATTCGGGCCCAGCCGCCCCCGCGCGGCACCATCGTGCCTTCGCAGCGGAAGCCGCGCATGTAGATGCGATCCAGCGAGAAGACCGGCAGCCGCGACGGAAAGGTCGGGCGCTTGGGCACGCGCTTGTCCAACGACAGGGCCCGCGTCAGGCCTGCAGCGGCCATCGGGTTGTCCAGGCGTTCGCCCCAGTCGTTGAAGTCCCCCGCCACCAGCACCGGCTCGTCCGGCGGCAGTTCCTTGGCGATGTACTGGGCAAGCCGCTGCGCCTGACGCAGGCGGCTGGAATGCACCAGCCCGAAGTGCGCAACGATCGCGTGCACCGTGGTGCCATTCCAGCTCACCGGCACATACAACAGGCCGCGCTGTTCGAAACGGTGGTCGGACACGTCGTGGTGGCCCGCGTCGCCCAGCGGCCAGCGCGAGAGCAGCGCATTGCCGTGCTCTCCGTGCTTGGTGAAGGCATTGGAACGGTAGGCGGTGTTGTAGCCCTCGGGCGCCAGGAACTCGGCCTGGCCCTGGTCGGGCCAGCCCAGGATGGTCTGGTCGAAGCGGGCCGCGTCGCGGGTGTGGTGCAGTCGAACTTCCTGCAGGAACACCAGGTCGGCGTCGAGCGCCTCGACGCCGAGCACGAGGTTGTGGATCTCGAGCCGCTTCGCCGCACCCAGACCCCGCACGCCCTTGTGGATGTTGTAGGTGGCCACGCGCAGTCGCGTGGACGCGGTCGCCGTCTGGGGCGGCAGGACGGTGAAGTCGTCCGACGTCATGTTCATCACGGCAGGATGTTCACGCGGCTAGGCGTGCGAAAGAGGTGGATGAAGGCCACGAAACTGTCTCGCGGGAGATCCACTGGGCAATCCTCATGCCTCCATGATGCCACCGTGCGGTCGGAACGACCATGTCCGGGGGGCGCGCACTTGGCCGCTGCTTCGCCCGGCCGGCCCGAGTTCCTCGGGGGCGAGGCGCGGAGCGAGCCGGGTTGTCAGGTCCGCCAACTGGGGAGGTGCAGGATCGCCTCGGCGTTGGACGGCGAGAAGCAGGCGTCGGCGGCCATGCGCCAGGGCAGCCACTGCAGCGCCGTGTGCTCGCGCGGCGCGAGGGTCACGCGCGTACCCGCTGGCACCTCGAGCGCGAACACGTGCTCGGTGTTGTGCGTGACCCCGGGCGCGTAGCGGGCACGCCAACGGGGATAGATCTCGTAGACATTGATCAGCTCGCAGTCGCGCAACGCGTCGAACGGCACCAAGGCGGTGCCGATGGCGATGCCGGTCTCCTCGCCCACTTCGCGCACGCAGGTCTCGACCAGCGACTCCTCCAGCGTGTCCTTGGAGCCGGTGACGCTCTGCCAGAAGCCCGGGGTATCGGCGCGCTCGATCAGCAGCACGTCCAGTTGCGGCGTGTGGATGATGACGAGCACGGACTCGGGGATCTTGGGTGGGCGCGGGTCGGAGGACATGGTGCCCATGCTATCGGAGGTTCTCGCGGCCCCGCAGTCCGAACCATAGCGCGGCGCTGCACGGCAGGCCCAGGCCGATCCAGGCCAGCCAGTCCCACGCGCCGTCGCCCATCAGCGCGCCGACCAGTCCGACCGCGCTGACGAGCGCGATTGCCAGTGGCCAGGCCCACAGCGACCGGAACAGGCTGCCCTTCATCGCGGGGCGCTCCGAAGGTCGGACGCAAGCACCTTGCGCACCGCCCCGCGCTTGCCCAGCCAGAGGGCCAGGCCGCTGCCCAGCACGAAGATGGTGAGGACGTCCAGCGCCGCCCACAGCCACAGCAGGGGCACGCCTCCGTAGTCGCCGAAGTGCAGCGGCTGGGACAGCAGCAACGCGTCCAAGTACCAGGGCGGTGCGCGGCTGGCCGACACCTCGCCGGTGATCGCGTCCACCAGCACCGGCTTGACGAGCCGCGCGGTAAGCGCCATGCGTCCGCGCAGGAACACGCCGTAGTGGCGCTCGCTGCTGAACGCCGTGCCAGGGAACGCGATGAACGCGATCTTCGTGGCCGGCTCGCGTGAGCGCGCGTTCGCGAACGCCTTCTCCAGCGAGCCCAGGCGCGCGACCGGCGGCTGGCCGCGGTAGTGCGCCTGCATCTCGGCCATCTGCTCGTTGCGCCAGTGCGCGATGACGAGGTCGGCCCAGGTGTTGACGACGCCGGTGGCGCCGACGACCAGCGCCCACGTCAGCGTGACGATGCCAAGCAGGTTGTGCAGGTCCAGCCACTTGACGCGCGACGAGCGCTCGCGCCGCACCTCGCCGAAGCGGAGCTTGCGCATGAACGGCGCGTAGAGCACGACACCCGACGCGATGGCCAGCAGCATCACCAGCCCCATGAAGCCGAGAAAAAGCTTGCCGTATTCGCCCGCGAACAGGTCGACGTGGAACCTGCGGATCACGACCATCAGCCCGCGGTCGAGCTTGGGCTCGGCCAGCGCCGCGCCGGTGCGGGCGTCGATGGCCACCTGCTTCAGGTCGGTGGTCGAGGTGGGCGTGTCGCCCATCGTCACGAACCAGACCGTGTCGTCGTCCGGCTCTTGCGACACGTACATGCCCACCTGGGTCGGGAAGCGCGCGCGGGCCACCGTCATCACCTGGTCCAACGTGATGCGCGGCGCGTCGGCGACCATCCGCGGCGAGACGACCTCGGTGCCCAGCCACTGGCCGATCTGGTGATGGAAGATCAGCGGCAGGCCCGTGAGGCAAAGCACGAGAAGGAACAGCGTGCTGACCAGACTGCTCCACTTGTGAAGCCAGGACCAGGCGCGCAGCTTCCCCGGGCTCATGCTCACCGTCGACCCCCGGCCATCAGAAGGCGAACGTTCCCGAGAAGGAGAGCGTGCGCGGCGCGCCCGCCACCAGGTAGCCCGCGCCCGGGTAGCCGCCCGCCGAAGCCCAATAGTTGCGGTTGGTGAGGTTGTCGATGCCCGCGCGCAGCGTCACCACGCGCGAGCCGATGTCGATCGCGTAGCGGCCGCCAATGTCGAAGCGCGACCACGCCGGCACGACCTGCGTGTTGGCCGCGTCCGCGTACTGCGTGGACGTGTGCACCACGCGCGCATCGAGCACCAGGCCGATCACGCTGGGCACGTCCCAGTCGAAGCCCAGGTTGTACTGCGCCGTCGGCGCGCCGATGGCGTGCTTGCCGGTCGCGGCCGCACCGGTGACATGGGTGCGCAGGAAGCTGGCGCCGCCCAGCACGCGCAGGCCCGGCATGGCCTCGCCGTACACGGACAGTTCCGCGCCGCGGTTGCGCTGGTCGATCGCCTGGGCGAAGACACCGCCGACGGCCGCGTAGCCCGGCTTGCGCGACTGGAACAGGCTCACCGTGCCGCCGTAGCGCCCGGTGTCGACCTTCACGCCGATCTCGCCCTGGCGGGTCCGGTAGGGCTTGAACGCGACGCCGCCATTGGATACCGTGCCGTTGTCCGGCGCGATGTCGCCCGCGACCAGGCCCTCGATGTATGTGGCGTACAGCGAGATCTGCCGGCCGGCCTTGAAGACGATGCCGGCGACCGGCGTGATGCGCGAGGCCTTGTTCGGCTGCGAGCTCTGTGCGCCAGAGTTGTAGTCGAAGCTCGTGTCCTCGATCTTCTGGCGGCGGCCACCAACGGTCAGCAGCACGCTGTCGCCGAACAGGCTCAGCGTGTCGGCCAGTGCCTGGCTGGACGTGACCACGTTCAGCGTCGTCAGCGGGGCGTCGAGCTTGCCGCCGCGGAAGTAAGTCTCGTCGGGCGCCGGCACGAACGTGGTGGCGTAGATCGTGCCCACCGGCAGGCCGGCGAAGTTGGCGAAACCATAGGCGTTTTTCGAGACCGACTGGAATGCGCCGTACGACGCGACCACCGTGTGCTTGACCGGCCCGGTGGCGAACGTGCCGCGCAGGCCGGCCTCGCCAGTCTTGACGGAATCCTTGCGGGCGTTCTTGAAGCCGAGGATGGAATCGGTGCCGAGGGCGTCGCTGACCGACACCGTGGTGAGGTTGTTGGCCTCGTGGCCGTCGCGGAAACCGCCGGCGACCCAAGCCGTGACGTTGGACGCCATGTCGTATTCGGCGCGCAGCGTGCCGAAGGTGTCGCGCTCGTTGGAGTACGTCCACGGCTGGGCGATCTGCCTGGCCGCGTCGGGCGCGCGCGGGATCGCGAGGCTGGCGGCGATCGTGATGCTGGGCGTGACGGCGGTCAGCTGGTGGTTCTGCGAACCGAAGTCGGCGGAGACGCGCAGGTCGCCGACGTGCAAGTCGGCCCCCAGCAAGGCGGCGTCGAGCTTGCCCTTCTCACCGTTGACGGCGTCGCTGTTGCCCTCGCGGTGGACAACGTTTGCCCGCAGGCCCAACTGCCTGGAGGCGCCGAAGCGGCGCGCGACGTCCAGCGCCTCGGAAAGCTGCCCGTCGTCATGGCCCAGCGTGATTTCCGCCATCGGCGCATTCGGCGCGCGCTTGGGCATGATGTTGATCGCACCGCCCAGCCCGCTGCCGCCCGGGGCCGCCCCGTTGAGGAACGCGCTCGCGCCACGCAGCACTTCGACGCGCTCGACCAACTCGGCCGCCAGGAACTGGCGCGGCAGCAGCCCGTACAAGCCGTTGTACGCCATGTCGTCGGAGTAGATCGGCAGGCCGCGCACCATGTACAGCTGCTGGAAGTTGCCGAAGCCACGCGCGACACGCACGGCCGGGTCGTTCTGCAGCACGTCGGCGATGCTTGCCGCGCCCTGGTCCTGGATCAGCTTGGACGTGTAGTTGGTGATGGCGAACGGCGTGTCCATGACGTCCTGGCTACCGAGCAGACCGACGCGGCCGCCGCGAGCCACCTGGCCGCCGGCGTACGGCGCCTTCAGGCCGCCAGCCGAGGCGTCGGCGCTGGCGCGAATGACGACTTCCTGGGCCTGGACACCACTGGCGCCGGCGCTCGGCGCCGCGACAGCCTCGGCGTGAGCCTGCGTCGCGGCGAACAAGGCGATCGCCGCGGAAACGACGCTGCGGCGGAAGGTGGCGTGTTGCATGGAAATCCCGGACATGATGTGACTGCGGATGCGATTCATTCTCATTTGATATTGTACGCAGCCCGGCGATACCCCGGAGCAGCGCAGTCACAAAACGGCGTCGGACCGGTGCGCAAGTGCCGCCGCCGCCGCGACCTGCGAAAATGGCGGATTCACCCTTCCCCTGCCTCATGAATCCTCAAGTCGAAGCCGTCAAGGCCCAGTTGCGTCAAGTGGACGACTACCAGAGCAAAGGCCTGTTGCGCGCCGAGGAGGCCGAGGTCCAGCGCGCCGCGTTGATGAAGAAGCTGATGATGCTGCTGGTGCCCGACACCCCGGCGCCGAAGCTGCCGCTGCGCACGCGTGCCTGGGGCGCGCTGGCGATGCTGGTGCTGGTGGGCAGCTTCACGGCCTACCTGATCTCCGGCCACGCGGGGCTGCGCGCACGCAGCGAGATGATCCTGGCGCAAGGCCGGATCGCCAACGCGCAGGATGCGCAGAGCCGCAAGGAACGCATGGAACGACTGCGCCGCGGCGAGGCTATCGGGCCGGACGAGTTCGGTCGTTTCCCGCAGGCATCCTCCGCGGCGTCCGGCGCGACGCCGGTGTCCGTCGCAGTCGCCGGTTCGGCCACGTCGTCCTCCGCGTCGTCCGCCCAGCCCCGTGCGAGTGCGGCGGCCGAGGCCGTCGCCCCGCTGCTGTCCGGCCGCATCGTGCTCGATCCGAAGTTCGAGGGCCAGGTCGCCTCCGACGACAGCGTCTTCGTCATCGTGCGCCTGCCCGACGACACCATCGGCCTGCCGCTGGCGCAGATCCGGGTGGAAGTCAGCAACCTGCCGTTCGACTTCAACGTCGGCGCGCGCGAGATGATCGGCTCGCCAGACCGCTTCCTGCACGCCGACAAGGTGGTCGTGTCGGCGCGGATCTCGAAGAGCGGCAGCGGCAAGGTGAAGCCTGGCGACCTGGTCGGGCAGTCGGCAGCCGTGCCGCCGTGGGCCAACAACGTCAAGTTCGCGATCGACAAGGTCGTGCACTGAGTCGGACAGGCTCGCATCGCGCCCTCCGCCGGACCGAGCGGGCCTGGACGAGGCTCACGACGACCGCCGCGGACTGCGCTGCCTGAAACCCCAATGAAGCGGGTATCAGGCCTTGCAAGCTGCCAGGCTTTGGAAACAAGAAAGCCCGCAGGACTCGCCGAAACGAGCAATGCGGGCCTCGATCCGGCACGCGGCCGGCCAGGTCATGTCAGGCCGGAACTCAAGCCGCTGGCGTCGTCACCGCCGGGCTGCGCAGGCGGATGTGCAGTTCGCGCAGCTGCTTCTCGTCGACCGCGCTCGGCGCGCCCGTCAGCAGGTCTTGCGCACGTTGCGTCTTGGGGAAGGCGATCACGTCGCGGATCGACTCGGCGCCGGTCATCATCGTGACGATGCGGTCCAGGCCGAAGGCCAGGCCGCCGTGCGGCGGGGCGCCATACTGCAGCGCGTCCAGCAGGAAGCCGAACTTGATCTTGGCTTCGTCCGGGCCGATGTTGAGCGCGGAGAACACCTTGCTCTGGATTTCGGCGCGGTGGATACGCACCGAACCGCCGCCGAGCTCCCAGCCGTTGAGCACCATGTCGTAGGCCTTGGCGATGCAGGCGCCCGGATCGGTGTCCATCAGGTCCTCGTGGCCATCCTTGGGCGCCGTGAACGGGTGGTGGACGGCGTTCCAGCGGCCTTCGTCGTCGTCGCGCTCGAACATCGGGAAGTCGACGACCCACAACGGCGCCCACTTGTCCTCGAACAGGCCGTTGGCCTTGCCGAAGTCGGAGTGGCCGACCTTCAGGCGCAGCGCGCCCATCGAGTCGTTGACGATCTTGGCCTTGTCGGCGCCGAAGAAGACCAGGTCGCCATTGGCCGCGCCGGTGCGCGCCAGGATCTCGGCGATGGCCTTGTCGTGCAGGTTCTTGACGATGGGCGACTGCAGCCCTTCGCGGCCCTTGGTCAGGTCGTTGACCTTGATCCAGGCCAGGCCCTTGGCGCCGTAGATCTTGACGACGTCGGTGTAGGCGTCGATCTCGCCGCGGCTGATCTCGGCGCCGCCCTTGACGCGCAGTCCCACGACACGGCCGCCATCCATCGTCGCGGCCGACGAGAACACCTTGAAGTCGACATCGCCCATGATGTCGGTGAGCTCGGTGAACTCCATGTTGATGCGCAGGTCGGGCTTGTCAGAACCGTACAGGCGCATCGCGTCGCCGTAGGTCATCACCGGGTACTTGCCGAGATCGACGTTGATCGCGCTCTTGAAGACCGCGTGGATCATGCCTTCGAACATGTCGCGGATCTCGACTTCGTTCATGAACGAGGTCTCGATGTCGATCTGCGTGAATTCGGGCTGGCGGTCGGCACGCAGGTCTTCGTCGCGGAAGCACTTGGTGATCTGGTAGTAGCGGTCGAAGCCGGCCACCATCAGCAACTGCTTGAACAGCTGCGGCGACTGCGGCAGCGCGAAGAAGTGGCCGTCATGCACGCGGCTGGGCACGAGGTAGTCGCGCGCGCCTTCCGGCGTGCTCTTGGTCAGCATCGGGGTCTCGATGTCGACGAAGCCGTTCTTGTCGAGGAACTGGCGCACTTCCATCGCCACGCGGTAGCGCAGCATCAGGTTTTTCTGCATCTGCGGGCGACGCAGGTCCAGCACGCGGTGCGTGAGGCGCGTGGTCTCGGACAGGTTCTCGTCGTCGAGCTGGAACGGCGGCGTGACGCTGGGGTTCAGCACTTCGAGCTCGCTGCAGAACACCTCGATGGTGCCGCTGGCCATGTTCGGGTTGACGGCGTCCGGCGTGCGCGCGCGCACGACGCCGACGACCTTCAGGCAGAACTCGTTGCGAACGCTCTCGGCAACCTTGAAGCTCTCGGCGAGATCCTGGTCACAGACGATCTGCACGATGCCTTCACGGTCGCGCAGGTCGATGAAGATCAGCTTGCCGTGATCGCGGCGGCGATGCGCCCAGCCCATCAAGGTCACGGTCTGGCCGGTCAGCTTGTCGCTGACGAGGCCGCAGTAGGTGGTTCTCATGGCAGTACTCCGTTTATCGGTACGGTTTGTCCGGACGCACGGCGCGTCTCGTGGAGGCTCGCGCGGCCGGTTCTTGGAAAGTGGGTGGCAGGCCGGAGGCGGGGGATCACCCTCAGGACTGAACGCCGAAGACCTCGGGGCGTTCAGCCCACCCGATTGGGGTCGGCCCCCACCGGCGGGACGAGGATCCCGACCGGGGGCGCGACGACGCCCATGGAGATGATGTATTTCAACGCTTCGTCGACGCTCATGTGCAAGGGCTTGCAGGCCTCGCGCGGCACCATCAGGAAAAAGCCCGACGTCGGGTTGGGCGTGGTGGGCACGTACAGGCTGACGTGCTCGCCGGGCAGTGCCGCGGCGACCTCGCCCGACGGCTTGCCGGTGACAAAGGCGATCGTCCAGCTGCCTTCGCGCGGGTACTGCACCATCACCGCTTCGCGGAACGCGTTGCCGTTGGTGGAGAACAGCGTGTCGGAGACCTGCTTGACCGAGACGTAGATCGACTTGACGATGGGGATGTGCGACAGCAGGTTGTTCCACTGCTTGAGCCCCCATGCGCCCACCATGTTGGTGACCAGCATGCCGGTGACCAGCAGCATCAGCACCAGCAGGATCACGCCCAGGCCCGGCACGCTCATCAGCAGGTCGATGAGGTTTTGCGAGCCGTCGCCGTGGTCGGCGGAGCCGTGGAACAGGTGCTGCAGCGTCACCAGGACGCCGTGGAACATGCCGTCCATCAGGTTGACGGCCCACATCAGCACGCCCACCGTGATCGCGAGCGGCAGCCATACCAGCAGGCCGGCGAACAGGTACTTTCTCAAGAAGGGCTCCCGCCGCGGAGGGCCGCGGCCGTGATGGCGTGCATGGGGTGGCGGCTTTTCTGGCGTCGTCAGTGGCAGGCGCAACTGCCCCCGCCGTGCGAGCCGGAGGACGACGCCGAGGCGCTGGTGCCGCTGTCGGGCGACGGCGCGGACGCGGACGCGGGCGCAGGAGCCGGGGCAGGCGCGGCGGCCGGTGAGGCGCCAGCGGCATCACCGCCGGCGGCCGGGGCCGCGGCGGGCGCGGGTGCATTGCCGCCCTTGAAGTCGGTGGCGTACCAGCCCGAGCCCTTGAGCTGGAACCCGGCGGCCGTGACCTGCTTCTGGAACTGGTCGACGCCGCAGACCGGGCAAGTGGTCAGCACGGGGTCGGACATCTTCTGCAGCACGTCGCGCGAATGGCCGCACGAAGCGCAGCGATACGCGTAGATCGGCATGGCTAGGCTCTTTGAGTTAACTCGAAATTATAAAGGGCTGCGCCGTGCCGGGGTGGGAAACCCAGGGCGGAACGCCCGCGAACGGTGAATATGCGGGCCTTTCGTGACGAAACAAGGCTGTCGGCGGCGCTCAGTGGAATTGCAGGAATGCTCGCACTGCGCTAAGCCCCACGACGAAGCCCACGGCCACCCACAGCATCGCCTGCAGCAACCGATTCGTACGCCGCTGCTCCTTGAGCAACGCTGCCACCTGCGCGGCCGAGGCCGGCGCATGGTCGCCACCCGGCTTCTGGGACGCCAGCGTCAGCGCCTGGTGCACCAGGCGCGGCAGAGCCGGGAGGTAGTGAGCGTAGCGCGGCGCCTCGTCCTTCAAGCGATCCAGGAAGCCGCGCCAGCCGATCTGCTGGTTCATCCAGCGCTCGAGGAACGGCTGGGCCGTGCTCCACAGGTCGAGCTCCGGGTCGAGCTGGCGCCCGAGGCCTTCCACGTTGAGCAGCGTCTTTTGCAGCAGCACGAGTTGCGGCTGGATCTCGACGTTGAAGCGGCGCGAGGTCTGGAACAGCCGCAACAGCACCTGGCCCAGCGAGATGTCCTTGAGCGGGCGGTCGAAATGCGGCTCGCAGACCGCGCGCACCGCGCTCTCCAGCGCCTCCAGCCGGGTGTCGGCCGGCACCCAGCCGCTCTCGATGTGCAGCTCGGCCACGCGCTTGTAGTCGCGCCGGAAGAAGGCGATGAAGTTCTGCGCCAGGTAGTCCTTGTCGGACTCGGTGAGCGTGCCGATGATGCCGAAATCGAGTGCGATGTAGCGGCCGAAGGTGTCCGGCGCGATGCTGACCTGGATGTTGCCCGGGTGCATGTCGGCGTGGAAGAAGCCGTCGCGGAACACCTGCGTGAAGAAGATCGTGACGCCGTCGCGCGCCAGCTTGGGGATGTCGACGCCAGCCAGGCGCAAGCGGTCCACCTGGCTGATGGGTACGCCGTACATGCGCTCCATCACCATCACGCGCGAGGTGCAGAAATCCCACAGCATCTCGGGGACGAGGATCAGGTCGAGGCTGGCCATGTTGCGGCGCAGCTGCGCGGCGTTGCCGGCCTCGCGGATCAGGTCGAGCTCGTCGTGCAGGTAGATGTCGAACTCGGCGACGACGTCGCGCGGGCGCAGGCGCTTGCCGTCGACGCTGATGCGCTCGACCCAGCGCGCCACCGTGTGCAGGATGGCCAGGTCGCTCTCGATGGCCTTGAGCACGTTGGGGCGCAGCACCTTCACCGCCACCTCGCGCCCGCCCTTGAGCGTGGCGAAGTGCACCTGGGCGATGGACGCGCTGGCGATCGGCGTGGTGTCGAAGGTCTCGAACACGTCCTCGAACCTGCGTCCGAGTTCCTTGAGCAGCCCGATTTCCACCAGCGTGCGCGCGGCGATGCCGTCGAACGGCGGCACGCGATCCTGCAGCAGTGCGAGCTCATCGGCGAGATCAGCCGGCAGCAGGTCGCGCCGCGTGGACAGCACCTGGCCGAACTTGATGAAGATCGGGCCCAGCCGTTCCAGCGCCTGGCGCAGGCGCGCGCCACGCGGCTCGTCGTAGCTGCGGCCGACGGAGATCACGCGCGCCAGCAGGCGCACCCACGGCTGGCGCACGCGGCCGAGCGCGATCTCGTCGACGCCGAAGCGCAGCAGCGTGAACGCGATGAACAGGAGGCGGCCGAAATGTTTCATGTGAGCCCCACGTCCGACGCGTACGTCGGCCGATCCGCCAGGCAGATGCGGGCCTCCTCGGCAGCGGCCCAGCGCATGGCCCGCAAGGCGCTCGTCATGGAGAGTCGGCAGCGCGCAGCCAGTCTCGCCCGGGACCGAATCCTCGGGTCAAGATGTCTCACGACTTCTTGCGAGCCTGGAACGCATCGAACATCTGCCCCATCGCCTTCTTGGCCACCTCGGCAGCCTGGGCGAACTGGGCGCTGGCGCGGCTGACACCCTCGGCCACGGCCGGGCCGAAGAAGCGCTCGGCGTCCGCCGCCGGATCCCAGCGCACGTTCTGGGCGATCCAGTTGACGTCGGCCGCCAGCGCGCCGTCGCCCTCGATCGACATCGGCGGCAGGCCACCCTTGAACACGCTCTCGGCGACCTTGCCGGGCGCCGAGGCGTCGATGCGCACGTTCAGGTCGGGCGTGACGCCGGCCTCGTCGGCTGTCTCCACGCCTTCGAACAGGCCGGCTGGCGTGATGCGCAGCGTCAGCGGCGGCGGCACCGGGAGGGGGCCCGGCCAGCCGCTCACGTCGACGCGGACGGCCTTGCCCGCATGCGCGCGCAGGCGCTCGACCGCGGGCGGGCAACCCGTCAGCACGTGGTTGGCGAACAGCACCATGCGGTTGCGCACGGCGGGAAGCCAGAGATCCTGGAAAGGCAAGTCCATGGCACGATTGTAGGTGGCCCGCCGCGGTCCCCGTGTGCGCGGGGACATGCGATTTGTCGCCGAACGGCGCGCCGCGATGCTCAGGCCGCGTCGAACCCGTTCGGATTCATGGCCTGCCAGCGCCAGCTGTCCGCGCACATCGCGTCGAGGTCGCGCGTGGCCTTCCAACCGAGTTCGGACAGCGCCAGCCCGGGGTCGGCGTAGCAGCTGTCGATGTCGCCGGGGCGGCGGGCGACGATGTCGTAGGGCACCGGGCGGCCGCTGGCGCGCTCGTAGGCGGCGATCAGCTCGAGCACGCTGTAGCCACGGCCGGTGCCGAGGTTGACCAGCAGCGAGCCCGGCGTCGACAGCAGGCGCCGCAACGCGGCGACGTGGCCCTGCGCGAGGTCGACCACGTGGATGTAGTCGCGCACGCCGGTGCCGTCGGGCGTGTCGTAGTCGTCGCCGAAGACGGACAGCCGCGCGCGCCGGCCGATGGCGACCTGGGCCACGTAAGGCATCAGGTTGTTGGGCACGCCGCGCGGATCCTCGCCGATGCGCCCGCTCTCGTGCGCGCCCACCGGGTTGAAGTAGCGCAGGATGCCCGACTGCCAGCCGGCCTCGGCGGCCGCGATGTCGCGCAGGATCTTCTCCCCCATCAGCTTCGTCTCGCCGTAGGGATTCGTCGCGCCGGTGGCGGAGTCCTCATGGATAGGCAGCGCGTCGGGCTTGCCGTAGACCGTGGCGCTCGAGCTGAAGACGATGCGGTTGACGGCGCGCGCCCGCATCACGGTGGCCAGCGTCAACAGGCCACCGATGTTGTTGGCGTAGTAGCGCAGCGGCTGTTGGGTCGACTCGCCCACCGCCTTGAAAGCCGCGAAGTGCACGACGGCGTCGATGCGGTGGCGCTCGAAGGCGGCATGCAGCGCGTCGGCGTCGCAGACGCTGGCGCGCTCGAACGCCGGTGCGCGGCCCGACAGCTGCTCGATGCGGTTGAGCACCTCGGGAGAGCTGTTGGAGAAGTCGTCGAGGCCGACCACGTCGTAGCCTGCGGCGAGCAATTCGAGCCAGGTGTGCGAGGCGATGTAGCCGGTCGCGCCGGTCAGCAGGATCGTTGCCATGCGACTCAACACTTGATGCCGACATGCAACGCGACCGCGCCACCGGCCATGTTGTGCACGTCGACGTGGCCGAAACCGGCCGTCTTCATCATCGCCTTCAGCGTCGCCTGGTCGGGATGCATGCGGATCGACTCGGCCAGGTAGCGATAGCTCTCGGCGTCGCCGGCGACGAGCTGGCCCACCCTGGGCAGCACGTTGAACGAGTACCAGTCGTAGGCCTTCTGCAGCGGCGCTGCGATCTTGGAGAACTCCAGCACCAGCAGGCGGCCGCCCGGACGCAGCACGCGGGCCATCTCGGCCAGCGCGATGTCCTTGTGCGTCATGTTGCGCAGGCCGAAGGCGACGCTGACCAGGTCGAACTGGCCGGCGGGGAACGGCAGCTTCTCGGCGTCGCAGATCGTGGTCGGCAGCACCAGGCCCTCGTCGATCAGGCGGTCGCGGCCGACGCGCAGCATCTGCTCGTTGATGTCGGTATGCACCACGCAGCCGCTAGGGCCGACGCGCTTGGCGAACGCGCGCGCCAGGTCGCCGGTGCCGCCAGCGATGTCGAGCGCCTTGTCGCCGGCCTTCAGGTTGGCCACCGCGACGGTGTACTTCTTCCAGGCGCGGTGCATGCCGCCCGACATCAGGTCGTTCATCACGTCGTACTTCTTCGCGACGGAGTCGAACACGCCACGCACGCGCGTGGCCTTGTCGCTCTCGTCGACGGTCTCGTAGCCGAAGTGGGTCTGGGTCATGGCAGGGTCTCTTCTCAACTCAATGCGAATGGCAGGCGCTGCCGCCGGGCTTTGTCATCTCGGTGTCGCGATCGAGGCCGGCCAGGGCCAGGCGCTCGAGGTACTGCGCGAGCAGTTCGTCCTGCTGCGCGCCCAGGCGGTACAGGTAGTCCCAGGTGAACAGGCCGGTGTCGTGGCCGTCGGAGAACGTCGGCTTGACGGCGTAGTGGCCCACCGGCTCGATGGCGTCGATCCCGACGAGGCGCTTGCCGGTCTGCAGCGTTTCCTGGCCAGGCCCGTGGCCCTGCACCTCGGCCGACGGCGAATAGACGCGCATCAGCTCGAACGGAATGCGAAAGGCGCGGCCGTCGTCGAATTCGATCTCGAGCGCGCGCGACTGCTGGTGCACCGTGAGCGACACGGGGGTGCGGTGTTCGGGAGACGTCGGGGCTGGCATGCCGGCAGTTTATCGTTTGCCCGCACCCGCCCCAGCGACACGGGATCATCGCGCCCGGTCATCCGAGCAATGTGGCGCGTCCGACTCACCCCCAAGCGAGGGATGCCCTCGGCGTAACAACGTGTAAGGATGCGCCTCGACTGAACCGTCGCGCCGACCTCACCGCCCATGTACCGACTCCTCGCGTTGCTTGCCCTGGCCCTCTCGACCCCGACCTTCGTGGCGCTCGCCGCCGCACCGCCTCCCCGCGCAGGCACGCCAGTGGACGCGCCGATCCAGATCCAGGAAACGGGCGTGCCGGTGATCGTCCAGATGGCCGGCCGTTTTGCATGGCTCGACGACGACACGCTGGCGATCACGACTTTCGCCGACCCCAACGCCAAGGCGCCGTGGATGGTGCGCAAGATCATCGCCTACGACGTGCCGACCCGCGGCAGCAGCACGCTGGTCGCCCGCGGCTTCGTCGACTGCACGAACGCGGGCTACAACCTGGTGAGCCTGGAGACCGGCGACCTCGAGTCGCGCTTCGCCATCGGCTCGCGCGCCGCGCCGCCGGTGCAGCAGTTCCAGATCTGGGATCCAGCCGCCCGCCGGCTGTCGCCCGCGCCGGCCGAGTTCAAGGCGAGCTGGCATCCGTCGGCCTGCATGAAGCCCGCGCCGGAAGACCTGCCCGTGCACGACCTGTTCGGCAGCAAGAAGCCGGTGCGCTACCTGCAGCCCGAGCACGGCATGCTGGTGTGGGGCGCGCTCGACGACAACGGGCACCCCACCGGCCCGACGCTGGTGACCGCCAGGAAGAAGGTGGCGCTCGCGCTGGCATTCGGGGAGATTTCGCACGAAGTGCGCTGGCTGCCGTTCCGCAAGAGCTACCAGTTGGCGCCCGGCGTGCATGACCGCGCGCTGGATCCGCCGCGCGACATCCCGCTGCTCACGATGGACCTCGAAGGCCACCTGGCTCGCCACGCCATTCCTGCGGGCCTCGCACACCAGTTCGACGTGCTGGGCGCGCCCGCGCCGGCGGAGATGATCGCCACGCAGGCCGGCGACCTCGTGATCCAGCCGGGTCCGGCGGCCAACGGCGGCGGCCTCTACCTGGTGCAGGGCGAACAGAGCCAGCGCATCTGGTGCACGGCGCATCCCGCGCCCGGCCAGGCCGCAGGCACCGACGGCTGCACGATGACGCAGGCAGTGGCGGTGTCGCCGGACGGCTGCCGCGTCGCGTTCGACGCCCGCCCCGCCACCCCGATCGCCAACGGCTACCCCGCGTCGCCGACGCTCAAGGTGCTGACGCTGTGCGACGGCAAGCTGCCGACGGCGCCGACTGCCGCGGGACGCGCGAAGGGTCGCTGAGGCGTCAGGGCCACGCGTTGGTCAGTTCGAGCCGCACCGCCTTCTCGCCGTCCGGCCCGATGCAGCGCCAGCCGCGGCGCTCGTAGAAGCCGCGCGCCTTCGTGTCGGTGCCGGTGCTCAGCCAAAGCGTGTTCAGGCCGTGCGTCCACAGCCACTCCACCATCGTGTCGTGCAGCCGCGAACCGTAGCCCCGGCCCTCCGCGCGCGGGTCGACGAACAGCGCCCAGACATTGGCGCCGCTGGCGTCGCCGATCGCGAAGGCGACGACGGCGCCGTCCTCTTCCACGACCCAGCCGCGGCCGGTCGTCTCGATCTGGGCGATGACCTCGTCGTCGTCGATGCAGCCGGGCGTCAGCGGGTTCTCGACCACGGCGTAGCGCACCCGCCAGATGCCGGGCAGGTCGTCGCGCGTGGCCTGTCGCAACAAGGGTCGCGTCATGCGGTCTCCGGTGAGTCGTTGTCGGTTCAAGCGCCGGGCGCCAGCGCGGCCACGGCGCGCGCCACGCGGGTGTCGAGCTCGGGCAGGCCCGTGCGCAGGCGCGTGACGGGCGCAGGCGCGACCTCGCGCGCCGCCGCGCCCCACACGGGCGCGGGGAAGTGGCTGTCCCAGTCGAAGCGGGCGATCACATGCCAATGCAGGTGCGGCACGACATTGCCCAGGCTGGCCAGGTTGATCTTGGTGGGCGCGAGCGCGTCGCGCAGCACGCGTTCGACGGCACCCACCGCCCCCATCATCGCGGCCTGGTCGCCCAGCGACAGGTCGCTCCACTCGGCGACGTGCGCGCGCCAGACCACGCGGTAGAAGGCCGGGAAGCTGGCGTCCGGCGCGCGGATCACGCGCCACTGCGCTGACTGGAACACGAGCACGCCGCCGGCCTCGCGGCACAGTTCGCAAGCCGGGCGGAAGGTCGGTGATTCGAGGGCTTGGAAGGTGGACATGGTGACGACGCCGAAAACTCGTGGACGGGGGCGGGCCGCTGCGGGTGGCGGTTGCGCAATGCGGTATTGTGTGATGCCGGCATGCGCAGCGCAGGCCGGACAAGCCCTCGACTCCCGATCCCGTCACGCCGCTGGACCTCTTCAAGATGACGTTGCAACGCCGCTCCCTGCTCGCCCTTGCCGCGGGTGCCCTCGGCCCTTCGGCCTCGCTCCTGAGCACCGGCGCCCGCGCCGCCGACGCTTATCCCAACCACGCGCTGCGCTGGATCGTGGCCTACCCGGCGGCCGGCGGATCCGACTTCCTCGCCCGCCAGATCGCGCCGCAGATGGGCAAGCAACTGGGCCAGACCATCGTCGTCGACAACCGCCCCGGCGCGGCCGGCATCATCGGCACCGAGGCGGCGTCCAAGCAGCCGGGCGATGGCTACACGCTGCTCACCGGCGACAACGGCGCGATGGTGTTCCACACCGCGCTGTACAAGTCGCTGCCGTACAACCCGTCCGACTTCGTGCCGCTGGGCTTCATGGCCAGCTTCCCGCTGATCCTGGTCGCCAACCCGGCCACCGGATTCTCGGGCGCGGCGCAGTTCCTCGAGGCGGTCAAGCGCAGCCCGGGCAAGTACAGCTACGCGTCGCCCGGCGCCGGCAGCCCGCACCACCTCGCGATGGAGCTCCTCAAGCAACGCACCGGCAGCTTCATCGTCCACGTGCCCTACCGCGGCACCGCGCCAGCGATGCAGGACGTGCTCAGCGGGCAGGTGCCGATCATGGTGGTCGACACGGCCGCCGGCCTCGCCCAGATCAAGAGCGGCAAGCTGAAGGCACTGGCCGTGCTGTCGAAGCACCGCATCGCGCTGCTGCCCGACGTGCCCACGCTGTCGGAGGTGGGCGGCAACGGCCCGCTGAAGGACTTCGAAGCCATCGCCTGGCAGGGCCTGTTCGCGCCCAAGGGGACGCCGCCGGACATCGCCGCGCGCCTGACCGCCGAGATGCAAAAGGCCATCCTGGCGCCCGAGGTCAAGGCGCGCCTGGAAGCCTTCGGCCTCGAGGTGGCGCCCACCGACGGGCCGGCGCTGGCGGCGTTCATCCAGAAGGAAACGACGTTCTGGCATGCGTTGATCAAGGAGCGGCATCTGTCGCTCGATTGACCATGAGCGAGGCCATCGTCGAGCGCCGCATCGCCGGCTTCATCGACAAGTTCTCGCCCGAGATCGCACTGCAGCTACGCGACGCCCGCCAGCGCCTGCGCGCCCACTTCCCACACGGCGTCGAGATGGTGTTCGACAACTACAACGCGCTCGTCTTCGGCATCGGCCCCACCGAGCAGTCGCGCGACTCGTTCATCTCGATCGCCGGCTACCCGAAGTGGGTCACGCTGTTCTTCCTGAATGGCGCGGACCTGCAAGACGCCGAGGGCCTGCTCGAAGGCGACGGCAAGCAGGTGCGCGGCATCCGACTGAAGACGCCGGCCGACCTGGACTCGCCCGAGGTCGCCGCGCTGATCGCGCAGGCCATCGCGCCGCACCGCGAAGCGCTGGCCGCCGCGCCACCGCTGGGCACGGTCATCAAGATGGAAGTCGAGAAGCAGCGCCCGCGTCGCCACGCAGCTGCCAAGGCCTGAAGTCCTGGACAAACCTCGCCCATGCCCGGAACCCGCTCCTACCCCGCCGCCTACGTGCAGGCCTGCCGCGACGAGATCGCCGCGCAGATCCGGGCCTACCGCGACCTCGTGGCCGCCGCGTCCAAGGCCTCGGGCATGAGCCTGACGCGCATCGACGCCGCCCTGTCCGCGTTCGAGCCCGCGTTCTTCAACAACCTGCTGATCGCGCTCGAAATGCGCTTCGTGCACCGCCTGCGTGACACCGAAGGCCAGGACGGCAACCCGCTCAACGAGGTGCGCATGCTGGCCGCCTCGCTGATGGCCAACGACGGCGTGCTGGCCGCGAACACGACGATCGCATACGACCCGTCCAAGGCCGTACTGCGCATCGACATCGGCGAGCGCATCCGTCTCAACGCCGACGACTTCGAGACCTTGTGCGCGCTGTTCCTGCACGAGATCGAACGCCAGTTCGCCTGATCGGGCCGCGGGAAGCACGCGCGCGAGCAAGGCCCGCGGCCACCGGCAGACCGCGCGGTCAAGTCAATCGGAAAGCAGGACTTTGATCACGCCCGCCGCGACCGCGTGCGCGGCGCGACGCACCCGAATGTAAGCAAAAGTGCCGGAATGGATCGACGGGCAGCGTGCTCATGCAGTGCGGCCCACCGCGAATGTCGGCACGAGACTGGGCGTCGCGGACAGATCGCATTCGACGGCGTCCGTCGGTGCGGGTCGTGACCTCATTCGACCGCGAGGGTCCCATGGATCGAAGAACACCCTGGCAGCAACGGCTGCACAACCTGATGCCGACTCGACGCCCGACCGGCACGTCCGCACCAGACTTCGTGGACACCCGTCCTGATGCGGCGCTCGGCGCGACACCCGCGACGTCGCGCCGAGCGCCGCCGAAACAGGGTCCCGCCACGGGCTGGGCCGAGTCGGCCATCAACCTGGCCGAGGGAACGGAGATCATGGAGTACCCGGAGGACACCGCGGCCGACCTGATGGACGAGTTCTTCGCCCAGCCGGAGAAGCGCGCCGCCTGACCGGCGCGGCGTTCTGACGCCAGCGTCGACCTGCCCGTCCGCGCACGCGCGGAACGCCTGGGCGCTCGGCCGGATAGATGCGCAGCGACACGGCCTCGCCGCGCGTCCGCGCCGTACGGGGATGTCGCAACAGACGCGCGCGACGGGCCGGACGCGTTCGGCGACGAGACCGCTGGAACGCAGCAACGCGGCGATCGCGTGCTGCGTTCCACTCACGTCACACGAGCACGCGTTCGATGCCGCCCGCGTTCGCACGCTTGACGTACTCGGGCATCCAGTTCTCGCCCAGGATCTTGCGCGCCATCTCGACGACGATGTAGTCGGCCTCGAGCAGGCCGTTCTGCAGGTCCTCGCCGTAGCGCGACAGGCCTTGCAGGCAGCTGGGGCACGACG
>JBDSDD010000080.1:0-23280 GCA_039920745.1 Burkholderiaceae bacterium
GGCAACCCTCGACGAAGAAATACAGCCATTGGCTGCATGACAGAGGCGACAACTACCTTGACGCGCGCCGAGTTCTGGAGGAGGCAGAGGAGTCCCTGCTCGGGTACGTAAAGGACGTGGCAACAGATGAGAGCACTCTGGCGCCACACGTCGAAGGACTCTCCAGGGGCGCCAAGGCACTCTTGGGGCGAACGGCAGCTCAACTTGACACAGAACTTCGGCCGGCGCCGATCGTCGATTTTCCTGGATTTCCGCGTGAGGCCATGCACAAGCCGGCAGTGACGAAGCCGCTCGCACGTTCGAATCCGAAAGAACGAGACAACTGGATCATCGTCACTGGCCAGGCGACTCATTTTGTCAACGAGGGCCCAGACATGCAGTGCAGGTTCCATAAATGGAGCATCTGCAATGCTGATCGCCTGGCAGCGGGAGAAGCTGCTATATCGAGCCCATTTCTATCACCGCCAAGGGCACTCTTCATTGACGACACGCCGCACCATTGCGCTCATCGTGATGTGAGGGATCGCAAGGATCCACGCTGTCAGATCCACATGATCGATGCGAGCCTTTGCTGCCGTAGTTGCACATTTGTCTCCGATTGCTGGCCCGGCCACATTCGTCCGCCACTTCCTTGTGGCTCATAGTTGATTTCGGGTACAACATGTGTTCCACAGGATGGCGGCGGGGTGGTGGCCAACGATTGTCGCGGCGCGCGGGCCGCTCCAGCAACCGGCTCGCGCACCTGGTGAGCCTACCTCGTGCCACGATGCGCCATGTCCACCGGATCCCACCAGCCCCACGGCTACAGCAAAGCATGCTGGCGTTGCCAGCACTGGGGCGACTTCGCGCATGGCAGAGCCACGCATTCGCTCTGCAAGCACCCGAAGTCCTCTCCTGTCCAGGCGAGCCCAGCGAACGGATGCGCGTGCTGGAGCCTTGGCGAGGGCGACACCAAGCCAGCCGATTGGGTGCCGGTAGGCTTCAAGTCGGCAATCGGTCGCGAGGAGATGAACCAGGCCGACGGCTACATCCAAGATTTCCTGAACAGCGGAGCGCTAGATGGCACCCCGGTGTTCCGAGCGGCGGCGGCCAGCCGCGCGGCGCGAAACGCCTGGGCAGCCTTGAACAGCTCCCGAGTTTGAGTTGCGGTCGCGTAGGGCGACCGTCGAGGAGGGGATGCCCTTGCAGCGGGCCTTTCGTGAGCTGACGTCTCAGAACAGGCTGCGCCTCGAAACTACGTCGGCTGTGGGTAGCATGGAGGCAGACAGTTGGCGAAGGGCCACCATCTGGCTGTCGGTGAGCGGCCCATCATCTGCTTCGTACCTGGGAGGCTCCGTCGCCGGTGGCAGCTTGGGTAGCGCGCTTTGAATCCGCCCGACTAGCGGCTTGGAGTCGTTCTTCATGGACGCATCGTATCTGGTGCTCGAACCTCCAGGATCCGCGGGTTTGTCGGGCGGCGAGCAGGCCTCTTGCGACATCCTGCATGGCGTCAACGGCCTCGTGTGACATTCAGTGGAAGGTCAAGGGGCTCGCGTGACATCCAGATTGCCTCAAAGACCTCAATCGACGGCCAACCGGCTGTTCAAATGGCCGGCGAGACACCCGTCAACGTAGGGCAAGAAGGCGTGGTCAGAAGTTCTGGCTGACAGCCGGTCACCACGGTGTCGGTTCGATCGGAGACGGTCGCCAAGCGCCGTCGTTGAGTTCGGCCTGGCTTATCGGCGCCGCGGCAGCAGTCTGCGGTCGCGAGCGGATCTACGGGCGTCGTCTTGCCGTTTGACGGCGGTCCGACCGGCCTTAAACCAGAGTCGACGGCGGCCTGACCGGGTCGAGGCCAAGTCGACGCCTGGCTAGCCGACCGGTCAGAGATGTGTTGGCTTAGCCGGTCGAATTTCTGGCGCGAGGCCATTCGTCTGGCCAGGGTCCGCACCAAGCGTATTCAACTGCGCATAATGTGCGTTATGTAAACTAACATCCACGCACCCCGAACGGCGTCGGCGGATGTCCCGCCCCCGGTCGGACGACATGAATGGCGTGAATCAGGCGTCAGTGGACCGGTAGAGATTGACTACCTCGTACAACTCGCCCAGGTGCTTCTCGTACTTCTTCCAACGAGCCACCGACGTTCGGTAGATCGGCTGGCGCACCTGGGCCACGCTGGCGGTCCTCACCACGCGCTGGTTGGCATGGAATCCCAGGCAGCGCTCGTCCCAGGGCACGCCGAGATACTCGACGAGGCGGCGCGCCTGCTTCTCGAAATCCGACACCATGGCTTCATATGACACATCCAGGATGCGACCCGCGGGCAGCACCGCGTGCCAGTGCTGCATCAACTCGTGATAGCTGACCCAATAGCGCGCCACGGCGGCGAGGTTGTACGTGTAGCCCAGGTTGTTGCCGGTGAACAGGCGCGAGAAACAGGAGAAGCAGGAATCCATCGGGTCGCGCATCGAATGGACGATTCGGGCGTTTGGCAGCATCAGGTGGATCAGGCCGATGTGCATGAAATTGTCGGGCAGCTTGTCGATCACGTGGGTCGCGCTCGGCGCCAGCTCCCGGATGCGTTCGATATAGCGCCGACCGAGTTTGACGAGCTCGTCGTCCGAATATTCGGCCAGCGCTTCCGGAAATTGGAAGGCACCCTCCCCGGCATCTTCGGCGGCGGACTGCAGGGTCTCGGCCAGCCAGATGATCTCGCCGGCCCCGTGGATGTCGGGCAAGGTGGCCAGCACCTGTTCCAGCAGCGAGGTGCCTGAGCGCGGCATGCCCAGGATGAAGATGGGGGTCGGCCCGTCCACGGATGTTTCTGCAGGGGCTCGCGCCAGCCGCTCACGGGTGAACGTGGAGATGATGCGGCGCTGCATGTCGAGATGCGCGGCCTCGTCCCACGGCGTAACCGAATGCTTGGCGCGATTGCCGGCGGCGTAGGCGGCGAAGGATTCATCGTGGCGGCCGATGTCTTCCAGCATCTTGCCCAACGTGAACCAGTAGCGGACCCGGCCGTCTTCGGACAGCGACGGCAGGCGGTGCTGCTGCGACAGCAGCTGCTCGATATGCGGATCGCCCGGTTTGTAGGTCTTGTACTGGGCGAGATTGCAATGCGCCTCGATCTGCAGCGGACGCAGGTCGAGGATTCGCTCGAAGGTCGTCCGGGCCGCGTCGAGCAAGCCCTGGGTGCGCAGCGCGCTGCCGAGATTGTTCAGCGCCTCGACGTAATCCGGCCGATACGCCAGTGCCTGGCGGTATTCGGCGATGGCGCGTTCGGTCTCTCCACTGTCCTGCAGCAGCACGCCCAGGTTGAAATGGGCGACCGCGAATTCGGGCTTGAGTTGAATCGCGCGCATGAAGTGCGCCTCAGCCTCGAAGAGCCGGCCCAGGCGCCGCAGGCAGTTGCCCAGGTTGGCGTGGGCTTCGGCCAAGCGGGGATCGGCCTCCAGCGCCGCGCGATACGTCTTCTCGGCGTCGGCGTAGCGCTGCTGCGCCTCCTGCGTCACCCCGAGTGCGTTGTGGAGCGCAGCGTCCCGCGGCATCTGCGCGACGGCGATGCGCAGCGCGGCCTCGGCTTCGGCGTGGCGACGCAACGCCATCAGCAGCAGGCCCAGATTGGCCTGGGCAGCAGCGAAGTCGGGTCGCAGGGCGATGGCCCGGTGCAGCCACGCGACCGCCTCGTCGCCGGCGCCCCGCCCTGCCGCGGCAATGCCTTGCTGGAGAAACTGCGCAGCCTGCGCGGCCACGGCGGAAAGGGGGGCGATGGCAGGTCCGTCGGCGTCTTGCGGCGTCGTCATGAAAGCGGGGCGTGGGCTATCGGTCTCGGACGCGGCAGCTTGTTGGGCACGCCGCGAGGCTGGTGTGGCGCCATTCGGTGGAATGCGCGGTAGGTCCAGTTTGCCATCGCCGCGGCCGTTCCCTCTGGGGGCGAATCCCTGCCTCTTGACGCATTCCTGGTAGCAAGCTGAGGCCAGCCTGACCTGGAGACAAGATTCGACCGCGCTGAGGCCGCTCGCGCAGGGGCGCAAATCGACGCGTCCGCGACGTGGTTGTCCCCGAGCGCACGCTAGGCCGACCGCGCGGCTCGAGGGTCAGTGCAGGACCAGCGTCTGGATCGCGTGCGCAGGGATCGAGAGCCGCGCCTCGTCCTTGCCGACGAAGAATCGATAGTCCAGCGGCTTGTCGGTCACGTTCATCACCACCGTGGCCAGCGTGCCATCGGGGTTGGTGAACGCCGTCGTCAGCAGGCTGCTGCGGCTGCTCGACGCCTCGACGCGATGTGCGCCCGGGCGGATGAACTTCGAGAAGTGGCCCAGGTACCAGTAGCTTGGCGTGAAGGTGAGCTCGCCCGTGCGCGTGTCTGCATGCACGGGCGCGAAGCAGAAGTTGCCGACGTGATTCGGGCCGCCCTTTTCGTCGAGCAGGATGTTCCAGTCGGTCCAGCCTTCGGCGCCGTTGTTGAAGTCGTTGATCAGCGCGGTGCCGTAGCGCTCGGCGTTGGCGAACGACTGCAGGCGCGCCGGATCGAACCCTTCGACAGTGGCCTCGGTCAGCAGCAGGTGCTTGTCGGGCCAGGCCCGGTGCACGGCGCCGACGTTGGCGAACATCGGCGCGCCGCCGGCCCAGGTCTCGTACCAGTGGAAGCCCATGCCCCAGGCGTACTTGGAAGCTTCGGGGTCGTCGAAGATCACGCGGGCGCGCTGCGTCATCAGGTCGCGGTTGTGGTCCCACACGATGATCTTGCGGTCGCCCAGGCCGGCCAGGGCCATCACCGGCCCGAGGTGGTTCTTGAGGAAGTCGCGCTCGTCCTCGGCGCTGAAGAGCATCGACTCCCAGCGCTGCTTGGCCATCGGCTCGTTCTGCACCGTGACGCCCCAGATCGGGATGCCTTCGTGCTCGTAGGCCCGGATGAAGAGCGTGAAGTAGCGGGCCCAGGCGTCGGCGAACTCGGGCTTGAGTTGGCCGCCCTGCAGCATGCTGTCGTTGGTCTTCATGAACGCAGGGGCGCTCCACGGGCTCGCGAACGTCGTCAGGTGCCCGCCCGCCGCGGCGATCGCGCGCTGGAGCAGCGGGATGCGGAATGCGCGGTCCGGGGCCACCGAGAAGGTGTCGAGCTTCGCGTCGCCCTCCGCGATGTAGGTGTAGCTGGCGCTGCTGAAGTCGGAGCTGTGGATCGTGGTGCGGGCCAGGGTGTAGCCGATGCCGTCCTTGGCGTCGTAGTAGGCGTGCAGCAGGCGCTCCTGCTCCTTGGCCGGGAGCTTGGCAAACACCTCGGCGCTGGCGTCGGTGATCGCGCCGCCGATGCCGAGAAAGGTCTGGTAGGTCTTGCTCGGGTCGACGAAGACCGAGATGTCGCCTTCCGGCGGCTGCCGGCCGGTGGTGAACGGTTTGGAACGCGTGAGCGCGAGGCGGTCGCTGGTCCCGTCGGCGGTGGTGTGGACTTCGAGCGTGGCGCCGACCGCGGAAACATTGGCGAGGCCGATCGCGCAGGCGACGGCGGCGGGGATGACGGGGTTCATGGTGTCTCCGAGGGATGCTTCCGGTTCGCGGGCGGGCATCGGGGCTCCGCGGTCGTCCGGAGCCGGCATGTTAGCTCTTTTGAAAGCGGTTTCATGACGCCCGATCGAGGTGCCGGTGGCGTCAACCCACCCGCATCCCGTGCGGCGGATTCAACGCCTCGATCAAGAACTCCGCGAACGCCTGCGCCGACGGCTTGACTGCCCGCCTGCCGACAAACACCGCGTGCACATCGATGCTGCCCAGCGACCACTCTGGCAGCAGTTCGACCAGCGCCCCGGATTCGAGCTCCGTGCGACAGCCCTCGCGTGTCGTCGCGACGATGCCCAGGCCTGCGACGGCGGCCGCCACCGCGGCCTCGTTCTGGTTGGCCTGCACCTGGCCGTCGACGCGCACCGTGACGTCGTCCTGCCCGGTTCGCCTGAACGTCCAGCCCGCATCAGTGCCCTCGACCCCGAGGATGGCGCGGTGCGCGGCCAGGTCGTCGGGCACGCGGGGCGTGCCGGCGCGCGCCAGGTACGCGCGCGAAGCGGCTATCACGCGCGGGGTCGACATGAGCTTGCGAGCGACCGCATTCGGGTCGGCCATCGCGTCCAAACGCAGCGCGATGTCGACGCCTTCGGCGACTGGATCCTGGTGCCGGTCGTCGATCAGCAGTTCGATGCGCAGGCCCGGATGCTGCTCTGCGAAGCGTGGCAGCGCCGGGATGATCGCGCGTACCGCGAGCGAGGACGACAACCCCACGCGCAGCACGCCGCGCAGCTCGCCGGTGCCGCGCAATTCGTGGTCGGCCTCCAACAATGCCTCCAGCAGCGGTTCGATCCGTTCGAGGTAGCGCGCGCCGGCCTCCGTGAGCGTCAGCGCGCGCGTGCTGCGCGTGAACAGTGCGGCCCCGCCCTCCTTCTCGAGCGCGGCGATCGTGCGCGATGCACTGGGCTGGGAAATGTCGAGTTCGCGCGCCGCCTGCGAGAAGCTGCCGGTGCGGGCGACGCGGACGAACAAACGCAGGGCGGCGAGCTGGTCACTCATGGTGGCGGCGACTATGGCACACGCCGAACTTGTACCGCCTGGGAGCGTGGCAGCGGGTGGAGCAGGATCTCACCGTACTAACCCTGCCCCTGTCGGCCACTTCGTGCTCCGCGACGCGCCGCCGAAGGCGATCGCCGCGGTCCGCACCTGGCTTGCACGCGCTTGCCGGAATTATTTTTGAAGAAGTCGTAAGGATCCTTGGGATTGGACGACTGACGAAGGTGCCTCACATTGGCGCGCTTCATCAACCCGAAGGAGATCCTCATGAACAACCAACTCTTCATCCGCACTGCCCTCGCCTCCGTCCTCGCGCTCGGCGCCATCACGGCGGCCCAGGCCGCCCCGGTCGCCGCCGACTCGTCCAAGGAAAAGTGCTTCGGCATCGCCAAGGCCGGCGCCAACGACTGCGCCAGCGCCACCGGTTCGCATTCGTGCGCCGGCACCGCTACCAAGGACAACGACAAGGGTGACTGGAAGTACGTCGAGAAGGGCACGTGCGACAAGATGGGCGGCTCGATGATGTCGCCGAAGAAGTAACCTTCTTCCGTCCAGTTGACGAGGGCCCGATCATGGTTGCCGCTTCTCCCCAGATTTCCGGCACCGGCATCGGCCTTCGCCAACCGCACTACCGCGAGGTCTTCGAGCGACTGCCGGAGCTGGCATTCCTCGAAGTCCACAGCGAGAATTTCTTTCTTGAGGGCGGTGCCTCGATGCACGCCCTTGAGCGCGCACGCGCCGCCTACCCGATCAGCCTGCACGGCGTCGGGCTGTCGCTGGGCTCGGCCGACCGCCTCGCCGACGAGCACCTGGCCAAGCTGAAACGCCTGGTCGAGCGCGTCGAGCCGGCGCTGGTTTCCGAGCACCTGTGCTGGGGCGGCGTCGGTGGCGTCCATTTCAACGACTTGCTGCCGCTGCCGCACACCGGCGCGACGCTCGCGCTGCTGGCCGATCGCATCGACCGCGTGCAGTCCACGCTCGGGCGCCGCATCCTGGTCGAGAACCTGTCGGCCTACGTCGAGTTCCGCGACAGCGACATGACCGAGACGGCCTTCCTGGCCGAGCTCGCGCGCCGCACCGGCTGCGGCCTGCTGCTCGATATCAACAATCTCTACGTCAACGCAGTCAACTTCGACTTCGACCCGCACGCGCGCCTGGCCGAACTGGACGGCGCCAGCATCGGCCAGATCCACCTCGCCGGCCACACGGTCGTCGACGACTGCCTGATCGACACGCACGGCAGCATCGTCTGCGATCCGGTATGGGCGCTGTACGAGGTCGCATGCCGCCGCTTCGGCCCCAAGCCGACGCTGATCGAGTGGGACACCGACCTGCCCACGCTCGACGTGCTGCTGTCCCAGGCTGCCCAGGCCACCCACATCGCCCAACGCGAGGCGGCCCATGCCTGAGTTGCTCGAAGTGCAATCCGGCTTCGCCGCCGCCTTGCGCGACGCCGGCCAGACGGCCGTGACCCAACGCTGGCTCGCCGGCGATGCGGCGCACGTCGAGCGTCGCCTGGCAATCTACCGCGCCAACATGGTGGCTGCCGCCGACAAGGCGCTGTCGTCTGCCTACCCGGTGATCCGCCAGGTGGTCGGCGAAGACTTCTTCCACGGCCTGGCGCGCGAGTACCAGCGCGGCACGCCGTCGACCAGCGGCGACCTGACCGAATTCGGCGCGATGTTCGACCACTTCCTCGCGCACTTCGAACACGCGCGGAGCCTGCCCTACCTGCCCGACCTGGCCCGGCTCGAATGGGCCGTGCACCGGGCTTACGGCGCGGCCGACGCGCCCGACTGGGACGCGGCCGCGCTCGGCACGCTCGAGCCCGACCAGCAAGCCTTGATCCGCTTCCAGTGGACGCCGGGCCTGGCGGTGCTCGCGTCCGGCTTCCCCGTCGTGCGCATCTGGACGATCCACCAACCCGGCTACGGCGGCGAGTTCAGCGTCGCCTGGGATCTTGCCGACACGGCGCTCGTCGCGCGCGACGGCTTCGTCGTCACGGTCGCGGACTGCGGCCAGGGCGATGCGGCCTTCATCGCCGCTTCGCAAGCCGGCGCTCCCCTGGGCGATGCCGCCGCCGCGGCGCTCGAACACCACCCCGATTTCGACCTCGGCGCCCTGCTCGGCCGTGCCCTCGCCGCGCGGCAGATCTGCGGCTTCACACTTTGAACACCACCATGCTCCGAACCCTGATCCAACGCGCCCTCGTCATCACCAGCCAGGTCGACCGGCTGCAATCCTGCGTGCAACTCGCGCTGCGGGTGTACGTGTCCTGGGTCTTCTTCAACTCGGGGCTGGTCAAGATCTCCGACTGGAGCGCGACGCTGGCGCTGTTCCACGACGAGTACAAGGTGCCGTTGCTGCCGCCTGACCTGGCGGCCTATGTCGGTGCGTTCGGCGAGTTGGCGTTCCCGGTGTTGATCGTGCTTGGCCTGATGGGCCGCCTGGGCGCAGCGGGCCTGTTCATGGTCAACCTGATGGCCGTGATCTCGTACCCCCAGCTTTGGACTTTCGATTGCCCCGCCGGCATCCACATGCATTTCGTCTGGGGCGGCATCCTGCTGGGCCTGGCGATCTTCGGCCCGGGCAAGATCTCCCTCGACGCCTTCATTCTCAAACGGATGGGCTTGCGACCCGCGCTCGCGAATTGATTCGCTTGCTCTTCGTCGAACGGCGCCTGTGGGCGCCGTTTTTTTGTCCACGCCAAGGTGACGGGTTCAGCGTCCGATGAACTGATGCACCAGTTCGAGCAGCCGCTCGACCTTGAACGGCTTGCGCAGGAACGCGTCGTAGCTGTCGAACTGGTCGCGGATTGCAAGCTCCGGCAAGCCGCTGTTGAGGATGACCTTCGTGTGCGCGAACTGCGGTTCTGCGCGCAGTGCGCGCGCGAAGTCGGCACCGTTCATCAGCGGCATCATGTAGTCGACGATGACCAGGTCGGGCACGGCCTGCCGGGCCTGGACAAGTGCGAGCTCTCCATTGACGGCGCAGAACGTCCGATAGCCTTCCTCCTCGAGGATCAGGCTCAGGACTTCCGCACTGCCAAGTTCGTCGTCAACGACAAGAATGGTCTTCACGCGTTGCCTTTTATCCTCGTGCAGTCACTTGGACGGTGAAGGCACGGGGTCTTCGGGGCTGGCAATCGGTTGCGCCGAGGGAATCACGTCGCCGTCCGCCCGATAGGTTCCGGCAATGTGCATACCTTGCGAATCGATGCGCAGGCGGCGCAGCCCAGCCTGGTAGTCGGTATCGCGCATCTTGATGATGGTCAGCAGGCGCTCGACACGGCCTTCGTCATGGACAAAGCGCAGGAAGAACAGGTTGTCGACGAGCCCGGAGACCCCCCACGGCATGGAGATCACGCTCGAGACGACGTCGCGCGTCTCGAGTGACATCATCACCGTCACGCGTCGGCTGCGCAGTTCGTTGATCAGGCACGACAGGAAGCGGTTGAGCCTTTCCTGGTAGACCGCGGACTCCAGGAAGCCCGAGAGCCCGTCGATCACGAGCCGGCGGACGTTGCGTCGCGTGATCGCGGCGAGCAACCGATCGGCAATTTCGTCCAGCAACGCCTCGCCAGGCGACTGCCACATCAACTCCACCGCGCCGCACGCTTCCAGCGCCTCGAGCGGCAGTCCCAGCGAACGCGCCTTGGCTCGAATGCGAGCCGGCCCTTCGAAGAAGCTCAGGTGCAGGCCGGGCTCCTCGACTGTGCTCGAGTGGATGAAGTGCACGCCCATCGTCGTCTTGCCGGTGCCCGTCGAGCCGATGACGACCGTCGAACTGGACTTCGGGATGCCGCCGATGGCCAACAGCGAGTCCAGGGTGGGGATGCCGCTCGGGGTGACCTCGTCGTGCATCGTCTCCGACGCCGCGCTGCGGTACAGCGACTCGATGCGCGGAAACACGGTGACGCCGTCGTTGTCGATGCGCATCGAATGCTTGCCGCGCAACGGGCCGGCACCGCGGAACTTGCGGATCTGGATCGAGCGCTCCGAGCGCGCATCGAACAATTTGTCCTCGACCTCGATCAGCCCGTCGACCATGGTGTGCTCGGCCGACATCCGGTGGATGTTGCCGCTGGTCAGCAGCAGCACGGTGCAGTCCTGCAGCACGGCGATGCTCTGCAGTTCGTGGACGAACTTCTTCAGGTCGAGATCGCTGGCACCCTCGGAGGCCGCCACCAGGCCGTCGAGCACCAGGACGCCCACCTTGCGAGTGCGCATCTCGCGCCGCAGCACGCCCATCAGGCCCTTCAGGCCGCCGCTCTCCAGGTCGTGGAAGGCGCTGATGTAGGCGAGCTTGTCGGGGAACGCCTTGACGTCGAAGAACGACAGCATCGACAGGTGCTGGATCATGCGCGAGTGCGACTCGGCCAGCAGCGTCACATAGACGGCGGAGCCACCTTCGGCCACGTGCCCGTAGCAGATCTGGTTGGCCAGGATCGTCTTGCCGCAGCCCGGCAGCCCCTGGATGATGTAGACGCCGGTGCGCAGCAGCCCGCCCCCGAGGATCTGATCGAGGCCCGGAACGGCGCTGTGCAGGCGTTCGATCGGGGCGACGTTGTCGGTGGTGCTGGAAGTCATTGATTCGTGCTCATGTCATCGCCCTCGGGAATTTGCACCGTGAAGACACAGCCGTTGCCGGGCGTGCTCGCCAAGGTGATGGCGCCGCCCATCGCTTGAACCAGGCGCGTGACGATCCACAGACCCAGCCCGGTACCGGCACCCCGGGACGAGTGAGTCGCCACGGCGAACTTCTCGAAGATCATGCGTTGATCCTCGACCGCGATGCCACCGCCATTGTCTTCGACTTGCACCTCCCACGTGCGTTCGCCGCGCGCCAAGCGGATTGTCACGGCGCTCGCGCCCGAATGCTTGAACGCGTTGAGCAACAGGTTGTCGACGACCTGCTCAAATGCCACCGGATCGACGGCGCGCATCGGGCCGAACGACGCCTCGTCGCAGTCGACGCTCACCACGATGCCCCGCGTGCGCGCCTCTTGCTCCAGGCTGTCGACCAGCGTCTCCACCAGCGCGCGCACGTCGATGAGCCGGCGCGCCAGCGGGTACGTGGCCGCGGGCGACGCAAGCAGTTCCATCAACACGGTGACGCGCTCCGAATAGCGCTTGAGAGTGAGCTCGGCGCGGCGGATGCGGTCGGCGGCTTCGCCCGCGTTGCCCGCCTGCGCGGTCGCGCGCGCGAGCGCCAGGTGCAGCGATAGCGCGTGCAGCGGATTGCGCAGCTCATGGGCGGCCAGCGACAGGATGTCGTCGCGCAGCGCGATCTCTCGCTTGAGGCGCTCCAACTCCGAGACATCGGTCTGACTCTGCTCGGGAGGCATCGGCGGCAGGGAAAGCAAGGGATCGTTGGTCACAGTGACTTGCTGGCGTCCCGTCGGGTCACGGGCGTAACGCCCGACTGTATCGCGCGGCCACGCCGTGCCCGGACGGGTCTGACCCGCAAGGGCGCGGGACACTCGATCAGCGGGGGATGCTCGGCAAGGGCGTGCATCCGATCGCCCCAGCAGGCCGCGTGCCCAGCACGCGAGCCAGCCTGCTGGCCAGCCCCCCCCCGGTTCAGACCGAGTCGCCGTCTTCGCCGGCACCCGCTCCGGCCGAGGCCGTCTTGCGCTGGCCGCGGGCGCCGAAGCGGTTGTCCGGCGCGGTGAGCGCCTGTTCGAGCAGGGTGCCCCAAGGCAACTGGGCCTCGCGCGTGGCGACCAACTGGTCGAACTCGGGGCCGGAACGTGCCGGGTAGCGGTCGAGCGCGCGCTGGTCCTTGTGCGCGAAGTGCAGCGTGATGCGCTTGACGGTGGCCTGGTAGATCTGCGAGACGCGCGACGTGCTCACCCCCAGCGACTCGGCCACCTCCTCGGTGCTCATGCCGATGCCCATGTAGGCGTCGATGACCTGGCGCTCGCGCTCGGGCAGCGTCGCGAAGAACTTCTCCAGCCGGCGCAGCAGGATCGCGGTGTCGACGCGGGCCTCGACCTCGTCGCTGGCCGTGGCCGCGTGGCCTTGCGGGGTGTAGTGGTCGCCGTCTTCGTCCTCGTCGCTGAGGCTCTGGGTCTGCGCGGTGGACGCGGCCTGCTCGAGCTCGGCGATCTCGTTGACCTCGATGCCGCAGACCTGGCTCAGTTCGCTGAGGCTGGGCGACTGGTCATGGCCCTGCATCCAGCGTTCGCGGGCGATCTGGATCACCTTGAACTTGCGGCGCTGGGAGCGGCTCAGCTGGTCCATCTGGCGCAGCTCGTCGAGCATCGCGCCCTTGACGCGCAATTGGGCGTAGCGCAGGAAGGCTTCGCGCCCTTCCTCGCTGTCCGGATCGCCTTCCCACTGGAAATTGATCGCCGCTTGGGCCACGCCGATCAGGCCGGCCTGGATCAGGTCGGCCTTCTCCACGTTGGCCGGCAGGCGCCGCGACAACGCGCTGGCTTGCTTGCGCACCCACGATTCATGGCGTGCGATCAGTGACGACGGGACACCCTGCATGGAAATCATGCGGTCATGATAGGCAGACAATCGCCCAACCATGGCGATCTTTTCCGCAAATGCGGGGTCAAATCCCGTGAAGCATTGGGGGGATGTGTGTTTTTTGCATATTTGACCCGTCGCCACGGCGGTTCACATCGTGCACTGTCCCCGGGGTCAACGGCCCTTCGTCGGCGGCGCCGATGGGCACAAACCCTGATGCGAATCAGGCGGGTTCGGCGGGCCAGTCGGTGCCGGCGGCCAGCACCGCGACGGCGGCGGCGAAGCCGCGGGCGTCTTCCGCATCGAAGCGGGCGACCTGCGGGCTGTCCAGGTCGAACACGGCCACCAGGCGGTCGCCGGCGACGACCGGCAGCACCAGTTCCGAATTCGACGCCGAGTCGCAGGCGATGTGGCCAGGGAAGGCGTGCACGTCTTCGACCAGCTGGATCTCGCGCGTGCTCGCGCAGGCGCCGCACACGCCGCGCGTGAACGGGATGCGTACGCACGCGACCTTGCCCTGAAACGGGCCGACGCGCAGTTCCTGACCGTGTGCCATGTAGAAACCGGCCCAGTTCAGGTGCGGCACCGACTGGTAGACCAGCGCCGAGAACTGCGCCATGTTGGACAGCCAGTCGCGCTCGCCCGCCAGCACCGAACGCACCTGGGCGACGAACAGCTCGTAGGACGCGCGCTTGGCGTCGGGGGTGGACATGTCGAGGGTGTCGGCGACTTCGAAACTCATGGCGGCTCGTGGGCAAGGCGGGTGGGCAGGGTGCGAGATGGTAGTCCAGACCTGTGTTGCGCGGCGACGGCGGCTTGGTTGTCCCTCCGGCCGGTGGCATGCAGGCGCGGCGGCGCAACGTGCGGGTGAACCCCGAGCGTCGGAACTGTCCTGAAAACGGGCGTTTCTCCTACGACCGGACGCCGAAAAGGGCGGCAGAATACAAAGCATCCGAAGTACGAAACCGGCCGCAAATTGGGCGGAACAACGGGAACCCGTCACCCAGTACTCGCAGGAAACCGTCGTCTTGATCCTGAGTCCAGACGCCCGGAAGATGTTGCCCGCCTCCAGCAATGGTTGCGGGCATTGTCTTTTTCAGGACTCGTTCTTCCATTTGGGACGGTCCCACTCCAGCAGTTCGGCGAGCCGCTTGATGATCCACTCGCCCTCGTTCGGCGGCACCGGCGCGTCCGGCCCCTGCAAGCCGGCATGGAGTTTGTCCAGCACGTCGGCCTCGGGGACGCTCAGTTGCCATTGCAGCGTCTGCGCGCGCTCGACCAGCAACGTGGCCAAGGCCTCGCAGAACTCGTAGCGCTCGGTGATCGCCGCGCGCGTCGCACTCGGCCGGGTGCGTCCGGGCTCGACGAACAGCGCGATGAACGACGGCGGGATCTCGATCTGGTTCTCGTCTGACATCCAGGGATTGTCGCCGGGCCCAGGATATGGGCTTCAGCCCTGCGCCGAACGTGTTTCGCTCGCCCGGGTATCCTCCCGTCATCCCCTGCTCAACCGTGTGCCCTCCCCCCTCATGCGCGACCTGATTCCGCTCCTCATTGCCCACGGCGCGCTGATCGTCTTCCTGATCACGCTCGCCGCGCGTGCCGGCGCGCCCGTCCCGGCGGCGCCACTGCTGGTCGTGGCCGGCGGCGTGTCGATGGCCGGGCAGATGTCGCTGGTCGTTTGCCTGATCGCCTCGGTCGTCGCCAATGTGCTGGGCGACGCGATCTGGTACCAGGCCGGACGCTGGCGCGGGCACCGCGTGATGAAGCTGCTGTGCAAGATCTCGCTGTCGCCCGACACCTGCGTGCGCCAGAGCGAAGGCATCCTGTCCAAGTGGGGCGGCAGCTCGCTGATCGCCGCCAAGTTCCTGCCCGGCATCTCCGTGGTGGCCGCGCCGATGGCCGGCGCGCTGGGCATGTCGTGGCGGCGCTTCATCGCGTATGACATCGGCGCCTCGCTGATCTGGACGAGCGTGTTCCTGGCGGTCGGCGTGGCGTTCGCCGGCCAGATCGTCGTCGTGCTCGACTTCATGACCGAGTTCGGCACCATCGCCGCCGTGGTGACCGCCATCGTGCTCACGACGATGATCATCTACCGCTATCTGCGCCGCCGCTGGATGCTCAGCGACCGCTATGCGCCGCGCATCGCCGTCAACGAGCTGCGCGAACTCATCCGCCGCGGCGAGTCGCCGATCGTGATCGACGTGCGCTCGTCGGTGGCCATGCTGCAGGACGGCCGGCGCGTGCCTGGCGCGATAGTCGCCACGCTGGCGCAACTGCCCGCCACCGCGCTGGAGCTGCCGCGCGACCGCGAGGTGGTGCTGTACTGCAACTGCCCCAACGAGGTATCGGCGTTGCGCGGCGTGCGCATCCTGGCCGACCTGGGCCACCACCGCGCCCGCGCGCTGCACGGTGGGCTCGATGCCTGGCTGGAGATCGAATCCGTCTCGCCGCTGGGCCAGTTGCCGGCGGCGCTCGATCAGATCGCGATGTCGCCGATCGCTTTCGGCTCCGAGAGCGCCCGCTGATTGTGCTCGGCGCGAAAGCGCTGGGCCGCCTGGTAGGCTTCGCGCCGGATGCGCATCACCGAGCCCAGCGGACGATGCGCCGCGACGCCGTGCCAGGGGCTGAAGGCCAGGCCGTCGTCGATGCCGCGGGCGCGGCTGTCGCTCCATGCAGCCTGGGCGCCGCACACGATGCGCGCCACGGGCACGAACGGACTGGCGTTCTCGTCCCAGACGACGCTGGCGTCCTCGACGGGCATCGCGCCGATGTCGGTGCACAGCTGCACGCATAGCTCCCACTCGCCGCCTTGCTCCTCGAAGTACGCCGCCACGGCGTCGCGCAGGCCGTCCGGCTTGTGCTTCAAGTCGACCGGCGCCTTGTACAGCGCCTTCAGCGACGCCGATGCGGGCCGCACGCAGATCTTGCCGAAGTACTCGCCGAACAGGATCGGCACCTGCGAGAAGTAGGTCTCGCCGAGCGGATTTGTTTCGGGATGGCCGCCCAGCGTCGTGAGCGTCGCGCTCTGGCCGCCGAGCGACTCCACCGCGCGTTCGATGCCGCGAAACGCCGCCGCCAGCACCTGCTTGGCGCCCTCGGCCCGATCGGTGGTCGCGGCCAGCAGCTTCAGGCCGCTGGCGAACGACTTGGCATCGGGCCGGCCGAACGACGGGCCGTTGACCAGCAAGAAGTCCTGCGTGACGTCGCCCTCGCTGCCGGGCAGCCGCTCGCCGGCGACGCCGATGATCTTGATCGCCATGCCGCGCGGCGTGGAGACGTCATCGGGCAGGATGTCGCCGGGAATGGTGGACAGCCGCATCACGAGCGGCAATGTGCCGGGGTGGGCGAAGAGACCTTGCGCGAGTTCGGACGACAGGCCGGCCGCAATGCGCAGTTCGCCCACCAGCAGGCTGTGGCCCTTGGCATGCACGCTGCGCAGCGCCTTGCCGCCGTCGGCGTACGTGCGTTCCTGGATCTTGCGCATCTGCTCGTCGATGCTGGCCTGGGTTTGGGCCTCGTCCGGGGCCGGGTGTTCGTAGACGGGCGAAAAGCGGAGCGGAGCGACGGTGGTGAGGGGCGTGGACAAGAGGCGGCTCCTGGCTGTGGAATCGGAACCCCTGCACGGGCAATCGCCGTTCCGCACCCGCACCCCCGCGGGAGCGCAGGCGAGTCAGGCGCCAGCGCGCGCGAGCTGCGACTTGGTCCAGGCCGCGATGTCGCCGGCCGACGAGGCACCCGAGCGCCGCGCCAGTTCCTTGCCGCCCTTGAACAGGATCAGCGTCGGGATGCTGCGGATCCCGAAGGCGGCGCTGGCCTGCTGCGCGGCGTCGCTGTCGACCTTGGCGAAGCGCACCTCGGGCATCGCCTGCGCCGCGGCGGCGAAGTGCGGCGCCATCTGGCGGCACGGGCCGCACCATGCGGCCCAGAAGTCGACCAGCACCGGCGCCTCGGTGACGCGGATGTACTTGGCAAAGACGGCGTCGGACATGTCGACCGGCCTGGCGTCCGCCAGCGCGGTGCCGCACGTGGCGCACACGGGCTCGTCGCGCAGGCGCGCGTCGGCGACGCGGTTGGTGGTGGCACAGTGGGGGCAGACGAGCAGCATGACGGTGTTCCAGTTGCGGGGACGTTGCGGCGCATCCGTCGAAGCCAACGCCGTGCCTAGCGCGCCAGTTCGGCGGTGAACTGGTAGCCGCGCCCTCTTACCGTGCGGATGAATTGCGGATTCTCAAGGGACTCGCGCAGCTTGGCCCGCAGCCGCGACACGGCCAGGTCGATGCTGCGCTCGTTGCTGTCGCTGGCGGCGCTGCGCGTCATCTCGACGAGTTGGCCGCGGCTGAGCACTTCGCCGGGATGCTCGGCGAACGCCGCCAGCAGGCGGTATTCGACGTTGGAGAGTGACAAGCCGACGCCCTCCGGGCTGATCAGCATGCGGTTGCGCCAGTCGATCTGCCAGCCGCCGAAGCTGCGCGGCGCGGGGGCACCGCCGGGCTCGAAGCGCGGCGTTGCCCTGCTCTCGGTCGTGGCCTCGCCGTTGGTCGCGCCGGCCAGCGTGCCGGAACTGCGGCGCATCAGCGCGTGCATACGGGCCAGCAGTTCGCGGGGCTCGAAGGGCTTGGCGACGAAATCGTCAGCGCCCATCTCCAGGCCCAGTACGCGGCTGATCGGGTCGCCCTGGGCCGTGAGCATGATGACGGGCATCTTCGAGTGCACGCGCAAGTCGCGGCACAGCTCGATGCCGTCGCCGTCGGGCAGCATCAGGTCGAGCAGGACGATGTCGATGCCGCCGCGGGCGAGTTCGCGCCGCATCGCGGCGGCGCTGTCGGCCAGCCGGGCCGTGAGGCCGTAGCGGGTGAGGTAGTCGCCGACGAGCTCGCGCAGCGCGGGGTCGTCGTCGACGATGAGGCAGGTGATCATTCAGCGCACGGGTGACTTGAAGTGACGCCGTGCAGCATAGCGCGCACGGTCGTGCATGTCATGTCGCTATGTGACTGGCAAAGATGGCAGTCCTGACACAAACGAAAGCGGCCTCGCCGAAGTGGCGAAGCCGCGTACATGAACGAGCAATGTCGCGCAGGACGACGCCATGCGCGGCCGCCGCGCTCGGCCGCTCCTTCACGCAGGCCGCGGCCCCTCGGGAGCTGTCCGCGGTACGGCGCGGCCCGGGGCCGTCATATCACCACACTGCGAGGCCGTCGGTGAGCAGTTTCTGCAGCCACGAGCGCGACGCCGTGTCGGCCGTGCCGCCGGTGCCGGTCAGCTCGGTCTTGGCGTCGACCACGTCGCCCGAGGCCACGATGCCACCGGCCTTGATGTCCAGCGGATTGACCACGCCCGAGAAGCGCAGCGTGCTGACGCCGCCGTTGAACGACATGCTGCGCTCGCCGGCCACCACCAGGTTGCCGTTGGACAGCACGTTGATGACGTATGCCGACAGGCGCGCCGTGAACGTCGATGTGTTCTGCGAGTTGCCCTTCCCGGTGAAGGAGTCGCTGCCCGAGGCCGTGGCGTCCATGTTGGCCAGGCCCTTCAGCAGCGAACCGAGGCTGTTGGAGTTCAGCCCTGGGCCCTTGGAGGCGACGGCGTTCGAACGGCTGTTGACGCTGTTGACCGTGCTGTTGGCGTTGAGACTTTCCGAGATGTCGATCTTGATGGTGTCGCCGATCGCCTGCGGCTTGCGCTGGTCGGAGAACAGCGACACGTTGCCGAGGTTGGCGCGGTAGATGCCGCCGGTGACCGTGCGTTCGGCGTAGGTCGGCGGCGGCACCGGGCGCACGGAGACCGGGCCCTGCACCAGCGGCGTCGAGGAGGCGCAGCCCGCGACGGCGCCGACGAGGGCCAGCGCGCACAGGGTCAACTGGCGGCGGAAAGGGGAAGTGGTCAGGCTCACGGAAGATCCTCGGGCAGTCGTCAATGGTCGAAGCCGGTCACCAGCGCGGTGACGACGGGGGCCAGCTTGCTGCGGCTGGTGGCCCACTTGCCCATCTGGAACACGCCGTCCAGCGAATAGGCGCTGCTCGAGAGCACGGTGCCGTTTTCGTCGCGCAGCGTCAGCGTCGCATCGCGGATGTAGGACTTGTAGCCGCTGGCGAACGGCGGCGTGCCCCACTCGATGTCGGCCGTGTAGGTCACGCGGAAGTGGCACGAGGTCGGCGCCCCGCCCTGCTCGTAGATGCGGCTGTCGATCTCGTGGTTGCGCAGCTCGGCCTGCAGGGCTGGCGCGATGTCGGGGTCGGGCGTCAGCGGGTTGTATTCGACGCACACAGCGTCCAGTGCCTTGTGCTCGTGATAGACCGTGTTCTTGGCGCTGCTGGGGCCAGTGGAGATCGCACTCATGGCGACGGCACCCGTGGCCTTGACCAGTTCGATGACCGGCGCGGGGCTGATGATGGAGCAGCCCGGCAGCACGACGGCGGCGGCGACCAGGACAAGAAGCTTGAAGGACGACATGTCTTGAGTTTCCGATGCGGGGACGGGGTTCAGACGACGGCGCTGAAGGCGCGTTCGACGGCGGCGGCGCCGACGGTGGCGTAGCTGGCGACGCGGCCCGCGACGTTGCCGACACCGTCGGCAACCTCGCCGATGCCGTCGCCGACATAGCCGGCCGCGGTCTTGATGCCGTCGCCGAACTCGCCCGCGTACTCACGCGCGCGGTGCGTGCCGTTCTGGATCGCGGTCCAGGCTTCGCTGCCCAGGTGGACGAGCTCGTCGGAGCCCTTCTCGACGCCGTGCAGGGCCTCGGACGCCAGGTGTTCGACGCCATGCCAGGCATCGACGGCCACATCGCCGACGGCCTCGGCACTGGCTTCCGCAGCGTGCACCACGTCGCCGGCCATGCCCGCGACGTCCTCGGCGCCTGCCTTGATCGTGTCCCAGGTGGCCTCGGCCGCGTTCTCGACGCCCTGGATGGAATTGTTGACGCCGTTGCGCACCGCGGCGTATGCGGCCATCGCGGCGCTGCCGACGTCGGTGAAGCCGGTCTCGACCGCCTTGCCGATGTAGCTGCCGGCGTCCTCGACGGCGCCCAGGGCCTTCTCGCTGAGCGAGACGGTAGCGCTCGCGCCCTCGGCGATCGCGTCGCCCACGCCCATGAAGGCGGCGCCGACAGTGCCGTACTCCTTCTCGTTCGTCGCGTACTTGCCCGGCTTGACTTGCTCCTTCACCGTGGCATACGGCGAGGTGATCACGCTGGTGGAGGATTGGACGGACGACATGGACGGACTCCTTGATTCGGATGAACGAACTGTAGAGAGTCGGCCGGCGCCGAAATCGGCAATCAAAGGCAGAAATGAAGGGCAATTCGGGCCTTGGCGCGAAACTATTCTTTACGCCGCCTCCCGGCGACCGACGCTGCGCAGCCCGTCGAGACCCCGCGCTCAGGGCGCTTGCCGAACGACCGCGTAGACGAAGCCCGCGCCGCAGCAGGTCAGCGCGATCAGCTTCACCGCGACGCCCGGGCCGGCGCGCGAGTGGGCTTCGGGGAGGATGTCCGAGACGCCGATGTAGAGCAGGAAGCCGGCAAAGAAGCCGAGGTAGGTCATCAGCTGGAAGGGCGGGATCGTGAACGCCATCGTCAGCAGCACGCCCACCAGCGGCGCCAGCGCATCGACCGCCAGCATCGTGATCGCGCGGCGCGTGGAGTTCTTGTGGCGCAGCATCAGGCTGACGGTGTTGAGGCCGTCCGAGAAGTCGTGCGCGATCACCGCCAGCGCCACCGTCATGCCCACCATCGGCGACACCTGGAAGCCGATGCCGATCGCCACGCCGTCCATGCAGCTGTGCGCCGCGAGCACCGTGGCCGACGCGAGGCCGACGTTGGGGTGGTGGTGATGCGAGTAGTGGTCTTCCTGCGCCGGATGCACCAGCACGAACTTCTCGAGGCTGTGGAACAGGAGAAAGCCGACGACCAGCGCGATCATGGAGGCGCTGGGATCGAAGTCGTGTGCGCGGGCCAGCGCGAAGATTTCGGGCAGCAGGTCGAATGCGACGACACCCAGCAAGACGCCGGCGGTGAACCCGAGCAGGTAGTGCAGGCGGTCGCGGAAGCGCAGCGCCATCGCGCCGCCGGCCAGGGTCGACACGACGGCGGCGGCGGTCAGGGCGACCGGGGAGACTGAAAGCATCCGTTAATGATAATGCATCCTCAATATCATCAGACGTGCCAGAATTCGCTCCAGCCATGGAACGAGCCACCCGCCAGAACACCGCCATCCGCGAGGCCCTCGAGGCCGCCGGTCGCCCGCTGTCGCCCACCGAGGTGCTGGACGAGGCGCGCCGGGATGTCGCCGCGCTGGGGCTGGCCACGGTCTATCGCAACCTGAAGGCGCTGGTCGACGCCGGCGCGATCCAGGTCGTGACGCTGCCCGGCGAGGTGCCGCGCTACGAGGTCGCGCAGCTGCGCCATCACCACCACTTCCGCTGCGACGCCTGCCAGCGCGTGTTCGACGTGCACCAGTGCCCGGGCGACCTGGCCGGTCTCGCACCGCCGGGCTTCGCGGTGGCGCGCCACGAGATCACGCTGTACGGACTGTGCAGCGACTGCCAGCCGCCGCCCAAGGGCCGCGCGAAGAAGAAGGCGACGCCGACGCCGTCGCACGGCCACGGCCACTCGCACTGAATCCGGCGACGCGTGCGGCCGCCGGCGCGGGACGCCTCAGGCCCGCTTGACGCGAACCGCGTACTGCAGCTCCACCAGCAGCAGGTCCATCGAGTACGGCTTGGCCAGCACCTTGACGCCGGCCTCGATGTGCTGCGTGGTGTAGCCGGTGGCGACGATCACGGCCATGGAGGGCATGTTGGCCTGGCACCAGGCCGCCAGGTCGAGGCCGCTCAGCGTGCCGGGCATCACGACGTCGGTGAAGACCACGTCGAACAGGCCGCCGTCCTGCAGCGCGCGGGCCGCGGCGTCGCCGGTCAGGCAGTGGCGCACCGTGTGGCCGGCGGCACGCAGCGCCGGCACCACGACCGACGAGACGAGCAGGTCGTCCTCGACGAACAGCACGCGCAGTGGCATGAATTCGGACCACTGCGGGTGCGTGGCGGCCACCGTCGCGACCGGCTCGCTGGACACCGGCAGCAGCAGCGATACCGTGGTGCCGACGCCGCGCTCGCTGCTGATCGTGGCGGCGCCGCCCGACTGCACCGCGAACGCGCGCACCTGCGGCAGGCCCAGGCCGCTGCCGATGCCGACCGCCTTGGTGGTGAAGTACGGCTCGAACACGCGTTGCAGCACCTCGGCGTCCATGCCGCCGCCGCTGTCGACGACGTCGACGGCCAGGTAGCGGCCCGGCGGCAACGCCGCGGACTGCGTCGCGCTGGCCAGGCGGCCGCGGATCATCACGGTGCCGCCGCCGGGCATCGCGTCGCGGGCGTTGAACACGAGGTTGAGCAAGGCGAGCTCGAACTGCGTGGCATCGGCCAGCAGCGGTGGCAGGCCGGCTTCGATGTCGGCGCTCAGCCGCACCTTGCCGCCGACGGCGCGGCCCATCAGGTCCTCGCAACGCAGGACAAAGTCGTGCAGGTCGATCGGCTGCGCCTTGAGCGGCTGCGTGCGGCCGAAGGCCAGCATCTGGCGCACCAGCGTCGCGGCCTTGTCGAGCGCGCGCGTGCTGGCCTCGATCACGCGGCGGCCCGGGTCTTCCTGGACCAGGCGGTCGAGCACCTGCAGGCCGGTGCTCATGGTCTGCAGGAAATTGTTGAGGTCGTGCGCCAGGCCGCCGGTGAGCCGGCCGATGGCTTCGTGCTTCTGGCCGTCCAGCAACCGCGTCTGCGCCTCCTGGGTCTGGCGGATGGCCTCGTCGACGCGTGACTCCAGCACCTCGGTCGCGCGCGCGGAACGCACGCCGGCGTCGTGCAGTGCGGCGCCCACCTTGTCGGCCTCGAGCAGGCCGGTGCGCAACGGCGCGGGTACGCGGTCGCGTCCGAGTTCGGCGGCGGCGTCGCTCAGTGCCAGCACCGGGCCACCGATCTGGCGCGCGAAGTACAGCGCCAGCAGCAGGCCGATCACGGCCAGGATGCCGGCGGCCAGGAAGGCCTGGATCGTGACCCGGATCGCGGGCTTGTCGAGCGCCGTGCGCGGCAGGCCGACGGCCACCGTCCAGCCGAAGCGCGGCGATCGGGCCACGAAGGCGATGGTCGGCTCGCCCTCGCGGGACATCGACTCGAACTGCTGGTCGAGCAGCCCGTTGGAAGCCGCCGCGACCGTCGCCGACGCCGCGCGCGAGCCCAGCCACTTCTGCGGATCCTTGCTGCGTGCCACGGTCTGGAA
>JBDSDD010000081.1:0-85982 GCA_039920745.1 Burkholderiaceae bacterium
GATTCGGCGCGAGACGCTTGAAGCCATGTCGTGCAAGGAGGCGGCACAGTTCATTGGTACGAGCCTGATCACGCTTACGCCGGAATTGAAGGAGATCTTCAAGGACTACTTCTGGACGGATGGTGGACACACCCCGCCGAAGCTGGCCTAGTTTGTCAATGTCCGCTTTGAGGCGCTGAATTCAGCGAACCGAAGGACCGTTGTGGGTCGACAGCCGCTGTTGAAATCCCGGTCTTCCCGCCAGATTCGCAGTCTGCGCTGGTTGTAGCCCAACCAGCAGCCGCACCCGCAGCCGCCGCAGGCGCTGCGTCATCGTCCATCGCGACATGGTCGCCAGCGCGTGACGAAGAACTTCGCGTCCACCGACTCCGCGCGCCAAGCCGCCCCGCCGCGGGCATCGACGCGGCCTCGATGGCCCGTCGATGCCAAACACCCTTTAAAGCACTCACGCATTTTCCCCCGAGAATGTTGTCTGCCGGCAAGCCATGCGCGGCACGGCGAGGAGGGGCACTCTTCGCAGCGAGGTATCAGGAGGAGGCCGAAGGCCGGGGGACACGAGCGGAGAAGAGTGCCCCTCCTCGCCGTGCCTCCGTGCGAGACGCCTCCAAGCCTCCAAGCCAATAAGCCAATAAGCCAACAAGCCAACAAGCCAACAACCCAACGAAGCCAACGAAAAAGGGCCAAGCCGATTCCGGCATGGCCCTTCTTGTTCAAGCAGGCGCCCACAAACCGCGCCGCCAGATCAACCCATCACAACCCGAGATCCGTCGCGAACCGGTTCGTGAAGCCCCACGTGCCGGCTTGCCCATAGCTGTTGCACGTCGCCGACGCGCTGCCCAGCCCGCAGTCGATGTCGCGATCCAGCGACCAGAAGTGGATGCCCGCGATCCCGTTGGACTTGGCCCAGGCCGACAGCGTGTCCACGTTGGCGATCGTGAAGATCTCGTCGGTGGCGTCGTTGCCGCCGATCATCGGCGTGATCTCGATCTGGCCGTACGGCACGCCCCAGTAGTTGTGCAGGTTCACCGCTGAGTTGATCGCCGACTGCGCCATGTCGCACTTGCCGCTGCTGCCCAGCGTGCAGTTGCTGGCGATCGCGCTGCCGTAGTCCATGGCCATCAGGTTGATGTAGTAGCCGGTCAGGCCCGAGGACTTGATCGCGTTCATCACGTTGACGCCGATGCCACCCAGGCTTTGCGGCGAGTTGCCGCCCAGCGTGGCCAGCGTGAAGCTGAAGCGCAGGCTCGGGTGATTGGCCTTGGCCACCTTCACGCGCGCGATCAAGGCGTTGATCACGTCGGTGGACTGGCCGCCTTCGATGTCGAAGTCGATGCCTTGCAGGCTGGCCGAGTTGTAGCGCTGGATGAAGGATTCGAAACCGCTGTCGCTTGCGCAGGTGAACACGCCGTTGGCGCCGCCCGTGGAAATGATGTACTTCTTGCCCGCGCCCACCCATTGCGACACGTTCTGCGCGACCAGTGCCGCGGGCGTCACGCCGGCCCAGTTCTCGGAGCCGCACTCGCCGGAAGCGAAGGCCCAGGTCATCGACTTCTGCTTGGCGGGCATCACGTTGAGCACCGGCGACCGCGCGCCCGTGACGGACGTCGAGATCTGGTCGACGTTCCAGTCCATGTTGATCGTGACGTCCTTGTACGACCCGAACACGAAGCTGGAAGGCGGGGGCGAGCCCGGCGGGGGCGACGGCGGCGGATTCGTCGGCGGGGGCGACGGCGGCGTGGGCGTCGTGCTGCAGTTCGTGGTGATCGTCCAGGGCTGGCCGGTACCGGTGGCGCCGTTGTGCGTGGCGGGGTCGTCGCCTTGCGTCCACCAGTTGGCCTTGTAAGTCTTGCCGGCTTCGGAGACGACGGCGCCGGCGCTGTACGCGGTGCCCGAGTTCCATGCGGCACACGACGAGGGCGGCGGCGGGGTGGTCGGCGGCGGCGGCGGGTTCGTCGGGGGAGGCGGAGGCGGCACGGGGGTGGTCGTGCAACTGGCGGTCACCGTCCAGGGCTGGCCGGTGCCGGTGGCGCCGTTGCTGTTCGCCGGGTCGTTGCCCTGCGTCCACCAGTTGGCCTTGTAGGTCTTGCCGGCTTCGGTCACGGTGTCGCCGGCGACGTACGCCGTCGACGAGTTCCAGGCCTGGCAGGCGGCGGCGTGCGCGCCGGCGGACATCAGGCTCGTGGCGGCCACGGCGGCCGACAGCAGGGCCAGGCGTTCGAGGCGCTTGCGCCTCTCGGTCGGGGTCAGGGCAGGGGACATTTCGGGCTCTCCTTGTTGGGGGCCGGCGCACGCGAAGGAGGCCGGTGGGCGCAAGTCTCGGCGCTGCCGTCGATGTCGTTGGTTAGGTAAAACCAGTACAGAACCAGTAACTGAATTCACATTCCTTCAAGGGATGTAATAAAGTCCGAACAAGACGCCGTTTCCAACGAATTAGGGGGATGTTGACGGGATATGACACGTCATCAAGCCGCCGGAAGACAGCAAATCCAAAGAATCACGCTGCGCAGTACCACATTGGAACCAATGTGCTTGATCAGCTGCTAGATACCTGATTCAGGGGATGGTGGAAAGCGCTTTCGTGGTGGATCGCCCGAACGCCCCAGGCGTGGGAAAATCAAGGCTGGATGACGTACACCGTTGCCGTGCGCACCCTCTGCGAGTTCACGGCCAAGCTCGGCGATCTCGACTTGCGCTTCACGCCCTCGGCCACCGCGCTCGAAGGCATGGCGGGCCACGCCCTGGTCGCCGCGCGCCGGGGCGAGGCCTACGAGTGCGAGGTCTGGCTCAAAGGCGAGTATCGCGACCTGTCGGTGCGCGGGCGGGCCGACGGCTTCGACCCCGAGGCCGGCCGCCTCGACGAGGTCAAGACCTACCGCGGCGACCTGCATGCGATGCCGCAGAACCGGCGCTCGCTGCACTGGGCCCAGGCCAAGTGCTATGGCGCGCTGCTGTGCGCCGAGCGCGGGCTCGACAAGCTGAAGGTGGCGCTCGTCTACTTCGACGTCACATCGCAGGACGAGACGATGCTGGTCGAATCGTTCACGGCCGCCGAGCTGCGCGCTTTCCTCGAGCTGCAATGCGAGCGCTTTCTGGCCTGGGCCGCGCAGGAGAGCGCGCACCGCGTCGCGCGCGACGCGGCGCTGGCCACGCTGGCGTTCCCGTACGCCGAATTCCGCACCGGACAGCGCCAACTGGCGGAGAGCGTCTACAAGGCCGCGATCTCGGGCCGCACGCTGCTGGCGCAGGCGCCCACGGGCATCGGCAAGACGGTGGGCACGCTCTATCCGCAGTTGAAGGCGATGCCTGGCCAGAAGCTGGACAAGCTGTACTTCCTGGCGGCCAAGACGCCCGGCCGCGCGCTGGCGCTCGAGGCCTTGCGGACGATCTCGGCGCCGCATCGCACCGAGCCCGGGACGGCCGACGCGCTCTATGCCGGCGCCGTCATCGATGCCGTCGCGAGCGCGCCGCAGCGCACGCCGCTTCGTGTGATCGAGCTGGTCGCGCGCGACAAGGCCTGCGAGCACCCGACCAAGGCCTGCCACGGCGACTCGTGCCCGCTCGCCAAGGGCTTCTACGATCGCCTGCCCGCAGCGCGCCAGGCCGCGGTCGGCGTGACGCCCGGCAGCGCGCCGCGCCTGGACCGCGGCGGACTGCGCGCCATCGCGCTGGCGCACGAGGTCTGCCCGTACTACCTGGCGCAGGAGCTGGTGCGCTGGGCCGACGTGGTGGTCGGCGACTACAACTACTACTTCGACCTCGGCGGCATGCTGCACGGCCTGGCGCATGCCAACGACTGGCGCGTGGGCGTGCTGGTGGACGAGGCGCACAACCTGGTGCCGCGAGCCCGCGAGATGTACTCTGCCACCTTGTCGCGCGCCGCGTTCGACGGCGTGCGCCCGCGCGCCCCCGCCACGGTCGCGCCCGCGCTGCGACGTCTCGCGCGCACGTGGAACGAAGTCACCGGCCGCCAGCTCGAGCCTTACGCGGTCTACGACGACCTGCCGCAAGGCCTGGTCACCGCGCTGCAGAACGTCAACTCGGCCATCGGCGACCACTCGGCCGCGCATCCCGAGGACATGCCGCCCGAGCTGCTGGCGTTCTACTTCGACACGCTGCATTTCACGCGACTGGCCGAGTCCTTCGGCACGCACTCGCTGTTCGACCTGACCATCGCCGACGACGCGCAGCGCGACGTCACGCTGTGCCTGCGCAACCTGGTGCCGGCCTCGTTCCTGAAACCGCGCTTCCTGTCGGCACGCACCACCACGTTGTTCTCGGCGACGTTGACGCCCATGAACTTCCACGCCGACCTGCTGGGCCTGCCGCCGGACGTCGCGTGGGTGGACGTCGAATCGCCGTTCGACGCGTCGCAACTGCGCGTGCAGGTGGCGCCGCTGTCGACGCGCTTCGCGCACCGGCCCGCGTCGCTGGCGCCGATCGTCGAGCTGATGGCCGGTCAGCACGCGCAGGCGCCGGGCAACTACCTGGCGTTCTTCAGCAGCTTCGACTACCTGCAGCAGGTCGCCGAGCTGTTCCGGGCGCTGCACCCCGAGGTGCCGGTGTGGGAGCAGGCACGCCAGATGTCCGAGGGCGCGCGCAACGACTTCCTCGCACGCTTCCAGGCCGGCGGCCACGGCATCGGCTTCGCCGTTCTGGGCGGCGCGTTCGCCGAAGCCGTCGACCTGCCGGGCCGGCGCCTGATCGGCGCGTTCATCGCCACACTGGGCCTGCCGCAGGTCAACCCGGTCAACGAGCAGATGAAGGCCCGGCTGGAGACCTTGTTTGGCGCGGGCCACGACTACACCTACTTGTTTCCCGGCTTGCAGAAGGTGGTGCAGGCGGCCGGCCGCGTGATCCGCACGACGTCGGACGAAGGCGTGGTGTTCCTGATCGACGACCGCTTTCGCCGCGCCGACGTGCGCAGGCTGTTGCCCGCATGGTGGCATGTCGAAATCGCGTAATCACGCAGGTTCAAACCCGGGCGCATCGTGCAAACTCCCCCGAGCTACGGGAACCTCATGCGAACGTCTGCGCCGAACTACATCGCCACCGAACAACTGATCTGGCTGCAGCAGGACGGCACGCAGGCGCGCATCGTCGCCCGCGTCGGGCTGCCTTACCCCGCCGACGACGGCACCTGGGCCTGTGCGGCCGAACTGCAGGGCGTCGATCCGCGCTACCCGGACGTCTGCGGCGCGTCGTCGATGCAGGCGCTCAATCTCGCCACCGCGCTCATCGCCACGCGCCTGGGCCACCTGCTCGAACGCGGCGAGCGCCTGGTCGACGCCGAGGACACCACCTGCGCCTGGGACGAGGAGATGCTGCACTCCATCTTCGGCCTGCACGGCCTGCGTTCGCCGGAGCGCGTGCGATGAGGCAGTTCGACGCCATCGCCACGGCGCGGGCGCTGGCGTTCCCGGCGCTGATCGCGGCGCTGGAGCGCATGTTCGTCTCGGGCTGCGAGGTGCCCGCGCGTCACGTGCACGCGGTCGGCGACACGCTCACTGCGCTGCTGATGCCCGCCTGGCAGCCGGGCCGCTACTTCGGCCTGAAGGTGGTCAACGTCGCGCCCGGCAACGCCGCGCTGGGCCTGCCCGGCCTGTTCGCCACCTACCAACTGTTCGATGCCCGCACCGGCGCGCCGCTGGCGCTGATCGACGGCGGCGAGCTCACCGCGCGCCGCACCGCCGCCGCGTCTGCGCTGGCCGCGTCGCGCCTCGCGCGGGCCGACGCTCGCCGCCAGCTGATCGTCGGCGCCGGCCGCGTCGGCGGCCTGCTGGCCTCGGCCTGCCGTGCGGTGCGGCCGATCGACGACGTGATGGTGTGGAGCCGCAGCCCGGACGCCGCGCTGCGCCTGGTCTTGCGGCTGGCCGCCGAGGGCTTTCCGGCCCGCGTGGTAACCGACCTGGCCAGTGCCACGGCCACCGCCGACATCGTCAGTTGCGCGACGCTTGCGGCCGAGCCCCTGATCCAGGGTGCGTGGCTGGCCCCCGGCAGCCACCTCGACCTGATCGGCGGCTTCACGCCTGCGATGCGCGAGGCCGACGACGCGTGCTTTGCGGGCGCCGACGTCTGGATCGACACCGCCGAGGCGCTCGCCAAGGCCGGCGACCTGCTGCATCCGATCGCCTCGGGCACGCTGCGTCGCGAGGACGTGCGCGGGACGTTGGCCGACCTCTGCGCCAGCCCGCCGCCGCGGCGCGACCCCGCGGCCCGCACCGTCTTCAAGTCGGTGGGCACCGCGCTGGAAGACCTGGCGACGGCGATCCTGGTCTACGCAGGGGCCTGAGCGCCGCGCCGGTGAGCGGCGTTTGCCGGACGCCGCACAATCAGCGCTCGCGGGCGCGGACTCCTGCCGCGCCGCACGCCTGGAAGGACGCTGGATGACGAAGTCGCTGACGACCCTGCTGTTGCTGCTGGCCCCGCTGGCCGCCGTGGCCGCGCCTGCTGACAAGGCCTATCGCACCGCTGGCGATTGCGATGGCTTTCCCGCCGTCGCGCTGACCACGGCCCCGGGGTTGTGCGTCGGCGTGGTGGCCGAAGGCCTGGGCCACGCGCGCGGCGTCGCCGTGATCGATAGCGACGTCTTTGTCGTCGACATGGTCGCGTGGGAGAGCAAGAAGGGTCGGTTGCTCAAGCTGTCCAACGGCGGCCGCCACACGCCCGACGTCGTGCTGCACGACCTCAACCAGCCCAACGCGGTGGTGCGCGGCCCGGGCCGCACGCTGTACGTCGGCATCACCGGGCAGGTGCTGCAGATCGATCCTTACGCGACGGATCCCGCCGGCAGCACGCGGGTGATCGTCGACGGCCTGCCTACCACCGGCCGCCATCCGGTGCCCAGCCTGGCGGTGGGCGCCGACGGCGCGCTGTTCGTCAACGTCGGGTCCGCCACCGACAACTGCCACCCGGCCGGTGGCCGCCTGCCCGACCCGAAGGCCGTGTGCCCCGAGACGCAGGAAAGCCCACCGCGCGGATCGGTGCTGCGCTTTCCCGCGCGCGCCACCGCGTGGCACGCGGGCGAGCAGGCGCCTTACGCGCGCGGGCTGCGCAACAGCATGGCGATGGCCGTGCTGCCCGACGGCAAGCTGGCGGTCGCGGTCAACTCGCGCGACGGCATCAACCACGCCGATGCGTCGCTGTCCGACGCGGCGCTGCCCCACGACCTGCTCACCGTGCTGCAACCCGGCGGCGACTACGGCTGGCCCTATTGCTATGACCAGCGCGTGCCGGCACCCGAGTACCCGGGCTTCGATTGCGCCAGCAAGCTGCCGCCCGACTTGTTGCTGCCGGCGCACGCCGCGCCGCTGGGCATGCTGGTCTACCGCGGCGCCAAGCTGCCTGGCCTCGCAGGCAAGCTGGTCATCGGCTACCACGGCTACCGGGCGACAGGCCACCGCCTCGTCGCCGTCGCGCTCGACAAGGACGCGCGTCCCGCGGGCGCGCCCACCGATCTGGTCACCGACTGGGAGCAGCGCGAGGGCAGCCATCCGCAGGGCTCGCCGGTGGGGCTCGTCGAGATGGCCGACGGCAGCGTGCTGGTCACCGAGGACCACAGCGGCACGCTGCTGCGGCTGTCGCGCAAGAAGCCCTGAGCGTCAACCGCCGCGCGCGAACTCCGGGTAGTCCGTCATCGCGCCGTCCACCAGCACGGTGCTGCCCGTCATGTAGCTCGCCGCGTCGGAGCACAGCACGACGGCCATGTTGGCGACTTCGCTGGTCTGGCCCATGCGGCCCAGCGGGATCTTGGTGAGCAGGTCGGCGGACGCCGCCGGATCGGACCACACGGACTGGTTGATCGGCGTCTGGATCGCGCCGGGCGCGAGCGCCAGCACGCGCACGCCGTGCGGCGCGGCCTCCTGGGCCAGCGTCTTGGTCAGCATGCCGAGCGCGGCCTTGCTCGACGTGTAGGCGCTGTAGCCGGACCAAGCGATCACCTCGTGCACCGAGCTGATGTTGAGGATCACGCCGCGGCCTTGCGGGAGCATGCGTGCGAGCGCGTGACGCGCGCAGTCGAACGCGCCGAACAGGTTGACCTCGATGACGCGGCGCCAGTCGCTCATCTTGGCGTCCTGCGCCAGCGCACGCACGCCGTCGATGCCGGCGCAATTGACGAGGATGTCGATGCCGCCCCATTGCGCGTCCAGCGTCGCGAACATCGCGTCGACATCGGCCTCGTTCGACACGTCGGCATGCAGCGCGAGTGCGCGCCGGCCCTTGGCGACCAGTTGCCCGACGACGGCGTCGGCGGCTTCGGGGTGCGTCACGTAGTTGACGACGACGTCCGCGCCGGCGTCGCCGAGAGCCAGCGCAATGGCCTGGCCGATGCCGGAGTTGGCGCCGGTGACGAGCGCGCGCCTGCCTGCGAGCGTGATGTTCATGCGACCTCCCCGACCGAGCCGTCCGGCGGCACCGGCAACGTTTCGAGCGGCGCACATGCCGCGTCGTGCGGGATGGCGCCGAGCCAGCCGCCGACGAATCCGGCGCGGCGCAACCCGCTCACCAGGGGCGTGCAATTGCGCATCAGGTTCCACAGCATGCCGCTGCGATGGTTTTCTATCATGATCACGGTAGGACCTTCGTTGATGCCGAAGTGATACGGCGAGACCCAGCCGAACGCGTGCTTGCGGTCGTTCGGAAAGCACGGGTTGAACGAGGCCTTGAAGCCGTACGGGTTGGCCACGTGCAGCTGGATGTGGCGATAGTTGGCGATGGTCGGCAACACGATCTCGGGCGCGAACGGCAGCGACGCCACCACCGCCCAGGGGGCCAGCGTGCCGTCGTCGGGCCCGTCCGGCACGCCGCGCGCCACGTAGTCGAAGAACGGCGAATCGGAGGGTTGGCGCCAGTGCACCGCGCCCGGGCCGTCGCTGGCCGTGATGCCCCAGACGAACTCGCCGTACAGCGCGTGGCGGCGCGGGTTGCGGATCGCGTAGCGTTGCTGCACGTGCGCGCCGATGCGACTGTTGATGAAGTAGTCGCTGTCGTGCTCGCGCATGAACGCGTCGCGCACGCCGCGAAAGTCCACCCAGAGGTGGGACATCTGGTGAATGAACAGCGGGCCGGCGTGCAGGTACTCGAGGCCCTCGACCTCTTTCCACTGGTAGGTCGAGCACCAGGCGGCGTAGGACGAAGGCGGTATGCCGTGCGTCGGCGAGCCCAGGGCCAGCAGGTACAGGATCAAGGCCTCGTCGTAGCCCTCCCAGTGCCACGGCAGCTTGCCCGTCTCGGGCTTCCAGCCGTGGCAGATCGTGCCCTGCTCGCCGACCATCCAGTCCCATTCGACGCGTTCGTAGAGCGCGGTGGCCAGCCTGCGCACCTCGGCCTCGTCGGGCGTGTCCGCATGGAAGTAGGCAGCCGCGGCCAGCACGCCGGCCATCAGCAGCGCGGTGTCGATCGTCGACAGCTCGCACTCCCAGGCGCGCGCGCCTGTTTCCATGTCGAGGAAGTGATAAAAGAAGCCGCGGTAGCCGCAGGCCGTCGGCGACTCGCTCTGTTCGCCGGCGCTCAGCGTGCGCAGCGTCAGCAAGGTTCGCTGGAGCGCCTGCGCATGCGTCATCAGCGCGCGCTGCACGCCCACCGGGTAGGCGGTGAGGGCCATGCCCACCGCCGCGATGCTGGCGGGCCAGTCGCGCGACGTCTTGTCGGCGACCAGGCCGTTCGCCTCGTTGACCTCGTGAAGAAAATAGCCGAACGACTCGCGCTGCAAGTCGGTGAGCATCGCATCGCGGGCGATGGATTCGTGCCGCGTGAAGCCGTGGAGTGCGGCGTGCTTGGCGATCTCGGGGAGTTGCCCCAGGTCGCCGGAGTAGGCCGGCTCGTCGGGGTTGTCGGCCTTGTCGGGTGCTTCGCGGTTCATGCGACGGCCTCCCATTCGATGCGCACCAGCGCCATCGCGGTGGGGGGCAGCGGCAGCGAGAAGCCTGCCTGGTCGCCGTCGCTGGTGATCGGCATGCGCTCAGGCGTGACCGTCGAGGCCAGCTCCAGCGCGTCCACCTGGTGCGGATGCGGGTATTCGGGACTGCCCATGCGCAGCCACTCGGCTTGCGGATTGGCGTGCGTGTCGTCGATGCGCGAGACCAGGGCGGCGCGCGGGCGCCGGCCCTTCAGCCCGGCCAGCTGCACGCCGACGATCTCGGTGGCGATCGGGTGGCGTGGCATCGCGACGTTGATCAGCAGCACGGTCGTCACGGCGTCGTCGTCGGGCGCACCGACGTGCGCGCTGACGGTGGGATGCGAGCTCGCAACCGCCCAGCGCCGCGTGCCGAGCTGGCCCAGCATCTCGAACGCGCGGTACGTGGGCTTGGGCACGCCGTACAGGTTCAGCAGCCCGAAGCCGCCGTGGTAGGGGATGCTGGGGAAGTAGTTCTCTTCGAAGATGTCGCTGAACACCCACCAGCTGTAGGCGTCGACCAGGTCGTCGACGCTGAGCAGGAAGTGCGTCGCCAGCGCCGCGCAGAACGGGCCGTCGTGCAGCGCGTCGCGCGGGTTCGACGTGATGTTCCACTCGGTGTAGTACAGCGGTCGGGTGCCCGCGGCCGCGCGTGCCTCGCGTGCGCGGTCGCGCATGACGCTCAGCGGCGCGTCGGCGAGTTGCGACAGCGTGTCGGTGTGCACCGAGCCGAATGCGTCCGTCGGGTAGTAGTGCGTGCTGACGAAGTCGGCCGGGCAGGCGTTGGCGGCGCAGAACGTGTTGAAGTCGTCCAGCCACGCATTGGTGGCCGTGGCCGGGCCGCCGACCTGCAGGCGCGGCGAGATCGCCTTGATCGCGGTCCAGGTGGCCTTGAACAGGTCGAAGTACTTGGCCTGGCCGCCGGTCCAGAACGCCACCAGGTTGGGCTCGTTCCACACTTCCAGCGGCCATTGCGCCACCTCGTCGATGCCGTAGCGCTCCACCCAGTGGCCGACGAGCTTGGTCATCAGCAACTGCCAGTCCGCCATCTTCCTGGGCGGCGTGACGTTGGCGCGGTAGTGGAACACGCTGTTGCCGTCGGACGAGAGCATGCCGGGCATGAACGACAGCTCGACCAGCGGCTTCATGCCGATGGACAGCAGGAAGTCGAACACGCGGTCGATGTTGAAGAACGAGAACACGAACTGGTCGTCCTGGCAGATCAGCGTGCCCATGTCGTCGCTGAGCATGCCGTGGAAGCGGACGTGGCGAAAGCCCAGTTCGCGGTGGGCGCGCGTCAGTTGCGCCTGGTAGTCGGCGCGCAGCGCGAGCGGCGCGTGGCAACTGCCCACGCAGTGGCGCCAGGGATGGCGCAGGGGCTGCGACGGCGTCGAAAGGTCGCAGGTGAACGTGGCGGGTGAGGGCATGAAGGCTTTCGACGCGGACTCGGCAGGAACGATGGCAAGGGCCGGCAAGTCCAGTGCCCGACAGCAAGGGCCAGCCCTTCGGCTAGCTTGCTCAGGACGGTGTGGCGTTGCATCGAGAGTTCGGGTCAGTTAGCTGCGGATCGATCCATCTTGAGGCTTGTTGGGTGAATTGCTTGTTGCTGGCCTGAACATTGCATGCGGGGGTAGGGCGCCGGCGGCCTTCAGGCCGGAGCCCGGGCAAGTCCCCACCTCGGCGGCGGCCCGCATTTGCCACAATTGAAGATTCCGCCGCGCGCGCCCAAAAGGCGTTCCGCGGCATTTCCTTATCCGTGACCCTCGGGATTCGTCTTGAACACTCTCGCTGCAAATCCGCCCGTTGGCGCCACTTCGTCGTCGCTGCCCTGGCAACCGAAAGGCCTCGCCATCATCTTCTTCACCGAGATGTGGGAGCGCTTCAGCTACTACGGCATGCGCGCCCTGCTCGTGCTGTATCTCGTCAACGCGCTCGGCTACAAGCGCGCAGACGCGCTCGAGATGTACGGCATCTACACCGGCCTCGTCTACGTGACCCCTCTGATCGGCGGCTGGATCGCGGACCGCTGGCTGGGCATGCGCACGGCCGCCGTCATCGGCGGCATCGTGATGATGCTGGGCCACTTCGCGATGGCCGTGCCTTCCTTGCTTCACGTGGCGCTTGGCCTGCTGATCGTGGGCAACGGCTTCTTCAAGCCAAATACCAGCTCCATGGTGGGCGGCCTGTACGACGGTGTCGACGATCCGCGCCGCGACGGCGGCTACACGATCTTCTACATGGGCATCAACCTCGGCGCATTCTTCTCGCCGCTGGTGTGCGGCACGCTGGGGCAGACCGTCGGCTGGCACTGGGGCTTCGCGAGCGCGGGCGTCGGCATGCTGATCGGCCTGATCACGCTGCTGTCTTTCCAGGGCTGGCTGGGCCGTTCGGGCCTGAAGCCGCACCAGACGTCGGTGGGCTGGAAGAACGCGCCGTTGATCGCCTTGTGGTCCGCGGGCTGTGTCGGCTTCGTCTACCTGGCGCTGGCCGTCGGACCGATGCTGTCCGCGCTGCCCGCCATCGCCAAGAGCGTGCTGGCGCTGGCCGCCATCGCCGCGGCCATCTGGCTTCCGGGCGTCATCTCCGGCAAGAAGGACGACGGTGAGCAACTGTCGATGGCCGAATGGAAGCGCATCATCGGGATCTGTATCCTGACGATGTTCTCGATCTTCTTCTGGATGGGCTTCGAGCAGGCCGGCGGTTCGATGAACCTGTTCGCCGACAAGCAGACCGCCCGTTCCATCGGCGGCTTCGACGTGCCTTCGAGCTGGTTCCAATCGATCAACCCGTTCGCCATCATGCTGCTGGCGCCGGTGTTCGCCACGATCTGGACGGCGCTGAACCGTTCGCGCTTCGCGCTGCCCGACCCCGCCAAGCAGGCGCTGGGCCTGATCACGCTGGGCCTGGGCTTCATCGTGATGTACCGCGCACAGGTGCTGGCCGATGCCACCGGCCCGGTGAGCCCGCTGTGGCTGGGCGCCGTCTACCTGCTGCACACGATGGGCGAACTGATGCTGTCGCCTGTGGGTCTGGCGCTGACCTCGCGCGCCGCCCCCGCGCGCGTCGCCGCGCTGCTGATGGGCGTGTGGATGCTGTCGTCCGCGGCGGGCAACTACCTGGCGGGTGCGCTCGAGAAGATCATGAGCGGCACGGGCATCCCGCCGTACCTGTTCCTGACCGAATCGTCGATCGGCGCGGGCATCCTGCTGCTGGTGCTGACGCCGATCCTGCACAAGATGCTGCGCGCGCGCGACATGTCGACGGTGGCCTGATCGTGCGCTTCGGCGAGCCGTTCGCGGCTCGCCACAGGCGCCAAGAGACGCCGACCGGCTCGCGCCGCGTCGGCGTTTTTCATGGGTCGGCGGCTTCCGATGCCGAGCGCGGGGCGGCGTTCCTGTCTTGTCCTGTGCGTGGCTGCCGCGACAACAGGCCTCCAGCCGGACCTATCATCGTCCCCGTCAAGCGTCGACTGGTCGAAAATTGGGGGCGTCGTTCGTCGTTCAAGGCGGGCGGGCGCGAAGCCATAGCCTGCCTCCTCACCGCAAATCCCACCCTGGAGACCCTCCGATGAGCATCCTGTCCCGCCTCGCAGCCCCCGCGCTGTTCGCCATGTCGTTCGCCACCCCGGCCGCCCAGGCCGCGCCGGTCACCTACAACGTGGACCCGACGCACACCTACCCGAGCTTCGAGGCCGATCACATGGGCATCTCGACGTGGCGCGGCAAGTTCGACCGCAGTTCGGGCTCGATCACGATGGACAGCGAGGCCGGCACCGGCAGCCTGACCATCGTCGTCGACATGAAGAGTGCCGACTTCGGCCTCGAGGCGCTGAACAAGACCGCCAGGAGTGCCGAACTGTTCGACGTCGCCAAGTACCCGAAGGCCACGTTCAAGGGCACGCTGGAAGGCTTCGCCGGCGGCGTTCCGAGCCGCGCGGTGGGCACGCTGGAGATGCACGGCAAGACCAACCCGGTGACGCTGGACATCAGGAAGTTCAAGTGCATTCCGCACCCCATGTTCAAGCGCGAGGCCTGCGGCGCCGACGTCTACGCCACGCTGGACCGCGAGCAGTTCGGCATGGACGCCGGCAAGGCTTACGGCTTCAGCATGGCGGTGGACCTGCGCATCCAGGTCGAGGCCATCGCCACGAAGTGATCGCCACCCCCTGATCGCTTCCGACTGATCCACACCGAAATGGGACTGTGCGAGGGCCGTCGAGGCTAGGATCCCGGGTCGTTTCTCGAACCTGTGGAAAGCTCCTCGATGGCACGCCGTCTCCGCGCTCCTTTCGCCGCCACGCTTCTGGCGATCAGCTGTGCCGTGGCCACGGCCGTGCCCGTCAGCAACGGCCTCGCCAGGACGCCGCCGATGGGCTGGAGCAGCTGGAACCAGTTCGGCGAGGCCATCAACGAGAAGGTGGTCATCGAGAGCATGGACGCGATGGTGGCGCACGGGCTGCGCGACGCCGGTTATGTCTACGTCAACCTCGACGACGGCTGGCAGCACTACAAGGCCGCGCGCAAGGACAAGCCGCTGGAGGCCGACCCCGCCAAGTTCCCGCACGGCATCAAGTACCTGGCGGACTACGCGCATGCGCACGGCCTGAAGCTGGGCATCTACTCAGGCCCCGGCGCGCGCACCTGCGCCGGCTACACGGGCAGCGAGGGCCACGAGAGCGAGGACGCGGCGATGTTCGCGGCGTGGGGCGTGGACCACCTGAAGTACGACAGCTGCTGCTCGCACAAGGACGCGCCCAGGGCCGAAGTGCAGCGTGTGGTCGCTCGCATGTCCAACGCGCTGATCGCCACGAAGCGGCCCATCGTGTATCACGCCTGCCATTGCGGCTGGGCCGACATCGCCGAATGGGCCGCCGACCTGGGCGCCAACCAGTGGCGCATCGGCCAGGACATCTCCGACGACTTCAACTACCCGGGCCTGCGCGAAAAGTACTACTTCGACGTGCTGGACATGCTCGATCGCGGCGAGAAATACGCCAAGTACGCCGGCCCCGGCCACTGGAACGACTTCGACATGCTGATCGTCGGCGTCAACGGCCACAGCCAGCAGATCGTGGGCACCGGCGCCAGCAACGTCGAGTACCGCACGCACTTCAGCTTGTGGGCGATGCTGGAGTCGCCGCTGCTGATCGGCGCCGACGTGCGCGGGCTCGACGCCGACTCGCTCGCCACGCTGACCAACGCCGACGTCATCGCCGTCAACCAGGACACCGCGGGCCACGCCGCCGAGAAGGTGGGCGAGCAGGGCGAACACGGTGAGCTGCAGGTGTGGGCCAAGGAGATGGCCGATGGCAGCTGGGTCGTCGCCCTGTTGAACCGCAGCAGCGCCACCGCGGAGATGAACGTCAACCCGCGCCGCGATCTCGCGCAACCGTGGAACAAATACCGCGTGCGCGATCTCTGGTCGCACCAGGAGCGCGGCCCCTACGACATCCCGTACACCGTCGAAGTGATGAGCCACGAGGCCAGGGTGCTGCGGCTCTTTCCAGTGGAAATTGGCCATTGAGCAAGCCCGGGCAGGGCCGTCGCAAGCACAGGCTGACGGCGCCTTCCCGCCCGGGCGAAGGCGTGACGCGCGACCGCGCCTGTGTCGGCGCCCGCGCGCGAAGGCATGCTGTTCGAAGCCACCGATGATCGATGGCATTGACCACGCGCGATCTCGTTGTACGGCCAGGGACAGGTCGTTTGAATGGTGGAAGCGCTTCGAACCTGGGCGTGTGTTGTTCGGCTCGCGGTGATCGAAGGCGATCAACTTGCGAAAACCATCGATAGAGCGAATTCCCCGTTTCGAGCGTGCCGAATTGAAAGTCGTTCCAGCTGCTCCAGCCCGGTGAGGCGCAGACTGCCCTTGCGGATTTGGCATCGCAGTCGCTCGTTTCGCTATCATTCGAAAGTTGAAGCTGCTCCCGAGACCAGGCATGTCCGACCCCATGGATGAAACGACGACCCCGGCACGTCCTGACGGCCTGCTCATCGACGAGCGCCGCGGCCTGATCCTCGAACTCGTGCGCCAGCAGCGCCGCGCCACCGTCGCGGAACTGGCCGAGCGCTTCGGCACGTCGCTGGTGACCATCCGCGGCGACCTCGCGGCGCTGGCGGCCGACGGCGCGCTGGTGCGCACGCGTGGCGGCGCGCTGCCGCTGCGCGAGGACGAGGAGCTGTCGATCAACGTCAAGCAGACGCTCCACCAGGAGCAGAAGCAGCGCATCGCCATCGAGGCGGCCAGGCTGATCCGCGACGGCGAGACCATCCTGCTCGACTCGGGCACCACCACTTACGCGATCGCGCGCCAGATCCGCGAGCTGCCGCTGACGGGCATCAACGTCATCACCAACGCGCTCAACATCGCCACCGTGCTGGCATCCGTCCCGCACGTGAACCTGATCATGCCGGGTGGCCAGCTGCGCGAGCAGTCGTTCTCGCTGTCCGGCCCGATCGCCGTCAACTCGCTCGCCGGGCTGCACGCTGACCGGCTGTTCCTGGGCGTGGACAGCCTGGATCCCGAGATCGGCTTGATGACGCCGTACCTGCAGGAGGCGCAGTTCAATGCCCAGATGATCCGCATCTCGCGCCAGGTGATCGCGGTGGCCGACTCGTCCAAGCTGATGCGCCGCAACCTGTCGGTGATCGCCAGCGTCGACCAGCTCCACCTGCTGATCACGGACTCGGCGGCCAACGTCGAGACCGTCGAGGAACTGCGCCGCCGCGGCGTCGAAGTGCGGCTCGTCTGAGTTGGCCCGCCCGACCCGTTGTGCTGATCGCCCGGCCGGGAGGTCCTGGCGCGTCGAGAGGTGCCTGCGGTCTCCGTGAATGTTCGTTTGCCTTCGATTTAATCTTTCGTTATGCTGATAACGAAAGCGAGAATCGTCAGTGAAAACTATCAACGAAAGAGTTCGAAAGCCAACGTAGACTTCATCGGTCAGCTCGAGGGTGGCCATCGAAAGCCGCTCCGGTGCCCGGCGTCCCTGATTCCGTCGGCTTGCGTTCGCAAGCCGAGCCCCACAAGGAAGCACCCGATGAGTCTCCGTCCGAACACGCGCCTCGTTCCGCATCGCCTGTCCCTGGTGGCGCTCGCCGCCATGGGTCTCGGGTGCCACGCAACCGGCCATGCCCAGGTCGCCGCCGCACCCGCCCCCGCCGCGTCCCAACCGGCCGCAGCCGCCGCGGCCGCCTCGAGCGCCGAGCGCGATGCCACCGAGGGCGCCACCGTCGTCGTGGTCACCGGCACCCGCGCCAGCATCGAGCGCGCGCTGTCGATCAAGCGCGACGCCGCCGTCATCCAGGACAGCATCAGCGCCACCGAGCTCGGCCGCTTTCCCGACGACAACGTCGCCGATTCGCTGGCCCACATCACCGGCGTGTCGATCAGCCGCACCGCCGGCGGCGAAGGCCAGTACGTCAGCGTGCGCGGGCTCGGGCCGGAATACACGCTGACCACGTTCAACGGTCGCATCCTGGGCACCGACGGCGCCGGCCGCGACTTCGCATTCGACGTGCTGCCGTCCGACATCATCAACGGCGCCGACGTCGTCAAGTCGACCCAGGCCTCGCTGGTCGAAGGCGCCATCGGCGGCCTGATCAACCTGCGCTCCGCCAGCCCGTTCGACCAGAAGGGCCAGCACGGCATCCTGCGGCTGGAGGGCGACCACAACACGATGACGGCGCTCAACGGCAAGAAGCTGTCGGCCACCTACAGCAACACCTTCGGCGACACGTTCGGCGTGCTGGTGGGCCTGGTCTACTCCCAGCGCCACGAGCGCACCGACGAAGCGGGCAACGACGGCGGCTGGGAGCGCAATCCGATCTCCGACCCCGCGGCGAACTGGGCCTACGGCAACGCCTGGGGCGGCAACATCGACCTCAACGGCGACGGCGTGCTGGATCCGAACGAGGAAGGCCTGATCGGCGTGGGCCAGACGCGGGTCGGGGCGGTCTACGAAAACGCGAAGCGGGTCGCGTTGTCCGGCAAGGCCGAATGGCGTCCGAACGCCGACCTGAAGGTGGTCGCTGACGGCATCTGGACCAAGCTGGACTCGCCGCAGATCGGCTACATGCAGTCCTACTACCCGCTGTTCTCGCCAGGCCGCTGGAACAACATGGTCGTCAACAACGGCGTGGTCACCGGCTTCACGATGGACAACCCGGATCCCGAGCTGCGGCTCAATCCGGAACTGCTGAACAAGACGTCCGATCGCATCGTCAATACCGGGCTGTATGGCTTGAACGTCGAATGGCATGCGACCAGGGACCTGCTGCTGACGTCCGACGTCTACACGTCGACGTCCAGCCGCCATTCGGGTGGCCACGACTCCTACGTCGTGCTGCGCATGAACCAGCCCAACACGACGCAGATCTCGCTGGATGGCGGCCAGGTGCCCGAGATCTCGGTCAACTTCGACGACGGCCGCACGCTGGCGAACGGCCTGGCCCACGGGCAGTTCGGGCCGTCGGACTTCAACACCCACTACTTCGAGCTGTCGGGCGACAACGTCGACGACCGCATCCTGGGCGCCTCCGAGGCCGCGGTGCTGCAGATCGACAAGTTCCACGTCGACCAGCTGAAGTTCGGCGTGTCGCTGACCTCGCGCAAGAAGTCGCGCAACCTGGTCGACAACGACTTCAACAATGGCGCGAACTATTTCTCCGACCAGCAGGCGATCAACATCGCCACGCTGGGCGGCAACATCATCAACCGCTCGTTCACGCCGCCCAACTTCATGCAGGGCGTCAGCGGCAACTTCCCGCGCACGTTCCTGGGCTTCGACATCAACACGTATGTCAACCAGCTCAAGGCCTACAACGGCCACGCGATGAACGACGGCAGCACGTTCGACTACGCGAACGCCGCCCCCGCCTGGGACCCGCTCCAGAGCTACCGCGTGACGGAGCGCACGACGGCGGGCTGGCTCGAGGCCGACCTGTCGGGCGACGCCTGGAACGCCGATGCCGGCGTGCGGCTGGTCAACACGGCCACGACCTCGCTGGCCTACAACGCCAACATCACCGGACTGACGGAGTTCAACCCGTTCAACTACGCCGTCCAGTACGGCCCGGTCACGCCGCTGACGCAGGACGGCCACTACACCTACGCGCTGCCGGCCGGCAACTTCACGTGGCACATCAGCAAGCCGCTGCAGTTGCGGCTCGGCGCCGCCAAGACGATGGCGCGCCCGTCCGTGGACAAGCTGGCCCCGTCCAGCACCACGCAGAGCGTGTCGTATGGCGATTTCACCGAGGTCTTCGGCGGCAACGCCAAGCTCAAGCCCTACAGCGCCCTGCAGTTCGACGCGTCGCTCGAGTACTACTACGCCAAGGACTGCATCGCCAACATCGCGGTGTACGAGAAGAACATCAAGAACCAGATCACCACTGTCACCAACAACGGCGTCGACATCGGCGTCCCGGGCCACCTGTTCGCCGTGCAGATGCCGATCAACGGCGACCGCGCCAAGGTGCGCGGCATCGAGTTCGGCCTGACGCATCTGTGGGCCAACGGCTTGGGCGTTCGCGCCCAGTACACGCGCAACAACTCCAAGAGCTGGGTCGGCGGCTTCGAGCAGCCGCTCGAAGGCATCGCGCCCGCCACGTCGTCGATCGGCCTGTTGTACGAGAAGGGCGCCTGGAACACGAGCCTGACGGGCGACCACACGGCGCAGTACGTGACCACCAACAGCGCGCTGGGCCAGGGCTACAACGCCGAGGCGAAGGCGATCACGTGGCTGACGGGACAGGTCGCCTACAACGTGACCGAGCACCTGCGCGTGTCGATCGAGGGCCGCAACCTGCTCAACACGAAGGAAGAGTACGTCATCACCAACGGCACGACGACGTTGCCCAACGGCTACGACCGCTACGGTCGCGCGTTCACGCTCGGCCTCAGCCTCTCGCTGTAAGACATGGCACGCACCGCACTCCCGACGCAGGCGACCCTCGCTTTGTGCGCGCTCCTGGGCGTCACGTGCGCCCACGCGGGCGTCGAGTCGCATTACGCGCTGGCCGACTTCGCCAAGGTCGCCAAGATCGACGCGCACATGCACCTGCACAATCCCGAGGCCGGTTTCATCGAGGCGGCGCGGCGCCAGAACTTCAAGGTGCTGACGATCAACGTCGACTACCCGGACTTCCCGGCCATCGACGAGCAACTGCGCGTGGCGGCGGCGCTGCACACGGTGTTTCCGACGACGGTGGCGTTCGCCGGCACCTTCCCGGTCAACGACTCGGAGGAGCCCGGCTGGGCCGAGCGCACCGAGCACCGCATCGCCGAGGCCGTCAAGGCGGGCGCGGTGGGCATCAAGGTGTGGAAGAACATCGGCATGTCCCTGCGCGACTCGAAGGGCCAGCTGGTGATGATCGACGACCCGCGCTTCCGTCCGGTGTTCGACTACCTGGAGGTCAAGGGCATCCCGCTGCTGGGCCACCAGGGCGAGCCCAACAACTGCTGGCTGCCGCTGGCCCAGATGACGGTCAACAACGACCGTGAGTACTTCAAGGCGCACCCGCAGTACCACATGGCCCTGCACCCGGAGATGCCCCGCTGGGAAGACCAGATCGCCGCGCGCGACCGCATGCTGGCCCAGCATCCGCAGCTGCACTTCATCGGCATGCACATGGCCTCGCAGGAGCGCGACGTCGACGAGCTCGCCGCCTTCCTGGATCGCTTTCCGAACGCGGTGGTCGACGTCGCGGCGCGCATCGGCCAGATCCAGTACCAGAGCCAGCGCGACCGCGAGAAGGTGCGGCGCTTCTTCATCCACTACCAGGATCGCCTGATGTACGGCACGGACATCGAACAGGAGCCGACGCAGTCCGGCGCCGCGATGGCCAAGGAGACGGAGAAGGCGTGGCGCGAGCAGTGGCGCTACTTCGTCAGCGACCAGACGTTCAAGGTCGACGATCTCGATCAGCCGGTACGAGGCCTGGCGCTGCCACGCGGCGTCATCGACAAGCTCTACCGCATCAACGCCGAACACGCCTTCCCGGGCGCATGGGGAACCGTTCAATGACCGCTCGCCGAGCATTCCTGAAATGGCTCAGCGCCGTGCCGGCCGCCACCACGCTGCTGCCCGCGGCGAGCCGCGCTGCGCTGGTCGACTCCGGCCGCGGCCACGTGCGGGTCGAAGACGAGCGCCTGGGCCTGCACTTCGATGACGCAATGCGCTGCCGCATCGTCAGCAAGAACGGCGCTCGCATGCAGGCGTTGACGCGCTTCGACGCGTGCGGCCTCGCCGTCAAGGGCCGCCGGCCGATCGATCGCTTCACGCTCGCCAAGGCCGAACCGCACGCGGGGCAGACGCCGTTCGGCGCCGGCCAGTCGCTGCTGCTGGTCGGACGCTCGTCGGACGGCATCGACAAGCGCATGACCATCACGCTGCTGGACGCCTGGCCCGGCACCGCGCTGATCGACGTCGCCTACGTGAACAACGGCAAGGCAGCGTTCGAGGTCGAGGCCTTCTCCGCCGTGTCGCACCGCTTGCTCGCGGCACCGCGCCACGCCGGCGGCTGGTGGTCGTATTCCGGCTCGACCCACCGCGACCGCCGCGACTGGGTTCAGCCCGTCCTGCGTGGCTTCGACCAGCGCAACTTCATGGGCATGGACGCGTCGGACTACGGCGGCGGCACGCCGGTGAGCGACGTCTGGCGGCGCGACGTCGGCCTGGCCGTGGGCCACCTCGACCGCCTGCCTCAGTTGGTTTCGCTGCCGGTGCGCGCGGTCGGCGACGAGGTCGACATCGCCCTTGTCGACGACACGCCGCGTACGCTCGCGCCGGGCGCGACCGTCACGCTGCCGCAGGCCTTCTTCACCGTGCACTCGGGCGACTTCTTCGCGCCGCTCAACCGCTACCGCCAGCTGATGACGCTGCAAGGCATCCACGCGCCCGTGCCGCCCGCCAACGCCTACGAGCCCGTGTGGTGCGCCTGGGGCTACGAGCGCGAGTTCTCGTTTCCGCTGGTGCGCGCGACGTTGCCCAAGATGCAGGAGCTGGGCCTCAAATGGGTGGTGCTGGACGACGGCTGGCAGGTGCGCACCGGCGACTGGCGGCCCGACCCCGCGAAGTTTCCGCGCGGCGACGCCGACATGAAGGCCTTCGTCGACGAGATCCATTCGCGCGGCCTGCTGGCCCGCCTGTGGATCGCGCCGCTGCAGGTCGCGCCCGGCAGCGACGAGTTGCACGACCACGCCGACGAACTCCTCGTCGACCAGGATGGCGCCCCGCAGCTGGTGAGCTGGTGGAACAGCTTCTACGTCTGCCCCGCGTACGCCGGCACGCAGGAGCGCGTGGCCGCGCTGATGCGCAAGATCATCGGCGAGTGGGGCTTCGACGGCCTGAAGGTGGACGGGCAGCAGCTGAACGGCGTCGCGCCTTGCCACAACCCGGCGCACCACCACGCGCACCCCGAAGACTCGGCGCAGCACCTGTCGGACTTCTACAAAGCCTTGTACGACGCGGTGAAGTCCGTCAAACCCGAGGCCGTCGTCGAGGTCTGTCCGTGCGGCACCGGCTACGCATATCACAACATGCCTTACATCGACCAGGCGCCGGCTTCGGACCCGACGTCGAGCTGGCAGGTGCGCCACAAGGGCAAGTCGCTCAAGGCGCTGATGGGCGCATCGTCCGCGTATGCCGGCGACCACGTCGAGCTGAGCAGCGGCGGACAGGACTTCGCGTCCGCGGTGGGCGTCGGCGGCGTGGTGTCGACCAAGTTCACCTGGCCGGTCGACCCGAAGCCCGAGGACTCGTTCCTGCTGACGCCCGAGCACGAGGCCCACTGGCGCAAGTGGATCGGCGCCTACAACAAACATCGCCTGTCGCAAGGCACCTACCGCGGCGAGCTGTACGACATCGCGTTCGACAAGCCCGAGACCCACGTCGTCGAGAAGGCCGGCGTCCTGCACTACGCGTTCTACGCCGACGACTGGCACGGGCCGGTGACGCTGCGCGGGCTGTCCGCCGGCGACTGGGTCATCGAGGACTACGTCGAAGGCCGCACCCTGGGCACCGTCAACTCGAAACGTCCGACGCTGGACGTGGCTTTCAAGAACAACCTCCTCATCCTGGCGCGCAAGACATGAACAACGATCTCGCACTTCCGCTTGCCACGGCGACCGGCTCCTCCAAGTCGCGCTGGCTGATGTACGCGCTCGTCACGATGGTGACCTGGGGCGTCTGGGGCGTGTTCGCGGGCCTGCCCGTCGACCACGGCTTTCCCGAGACGCTCAACTACGTCGTGTGGGCGTTGACGATGATCCCGCCCGCGTGGATCGTGCTGCGCCGCTCCGGCGTGCGCCTGCAGACGGATCGGCGCAGCGTGATGCTGGGCCTGGCGGCCGGCGTGCTCGGCGCCGGCGGGCAGCTGGTGCTGTTCTACGACGTGCGCATCGGGCCGACCTACCTGATCTTCCCGATCATCGCGCTGTCGCCGGCGCTGACCATCGCGCTGTCGTTCTCCATGCTGGGCGAGCGCACCGGCAAGCTGGGCATCCTCGGCGTGGTGCTGGCGCTGGCCAGCCTGCCGCTGTTCGACTACGGCAACGGTGGTGCGTCGACCTATGGCCTGTGGTTCTGGCTCGCGCTGATCGTGCTGGCGGCATGGGGCCTGCAGGCCTACGTGATCAAGCTGGCCAACGGCAGCATGACGGCCGAGAGCATCTTCGGCTGGATGGCGCTGTCGGCCGTCGCGTCGATCCCGTTCGCGCTGATGCTCACCGACTTCAAGCAGCCGATCCACTGGGGCTGGAGCGGCCCGGGCCTGGCCGCGGTGATCCAGATGCTGAACTCCATCGGCGCGCTGACGCTGGTCTACGCGTTCCGCTACGGCAAGGCCATCGTCGTCTCGCCCATGATCAACGCGGGCGCGCCGCTGCTGACCGCGGTGCTCTCGATGTGCCTGTCCGCCGTCCTGCCCGGGCCGCTGAAGCTGGCGGGCGTCGCGCTGGCGTCCCTCGCTGCGGTGCTGCTCGCGCTGCAGCCCGAGACCCCGTCCGAATCCTGAAACCCAGGTGCGCGTGGTTCGCACCGTCGAAACGAAATCCGCATGCAAGACCTGCTCAAGTTCGTGAGCCGCCACCAGTCCGGAGATCCCGTCGGGATCACGGCCGTGTGCTCGGCCCACCCTATCGTCCTCGAGGCCGCGCTGTCGGAAGGCGCGCGCCACGGCACCTCCGTCCTCATCGAAGCCACCTCCAACCAGGTCAACCAATTCGGCGGCTACACCGGCATGCGACCGGCGGACTTTCATCGCTTCGTCGCCGACATCGCCAGCGCCTGCAACTTTCCGATGTCGCGCCTGCTGCTGGGCGGCGACCATCTGGGTCCGAACTGCTGGCAAGGCGAGCCGTCGGAGGTCGCGATGGCCAAGTCGGAAGCGATGGTGGCCGAGTACGTGCGCGCCGGCTTCCGCAAGATCCATCTCGACTGCTCGATGGCCTGCGCCGACGACGGCCTGAACTTGCCGCCCGCGCTGGTGGCCGCGCGCGCCGCGCGTCTCGCGCTCGCGTGCGAGCACGCGTGGGCTGAGGCCGGCGGCGAGCCGCCGGTCTACGTGATCGGCACCGAAGTGCCGGTGCCCGGCGGCGCGCACGAGGACCTGGGCGAACTGGAGGTCACGACCCCGGCCGCGGCCGCGCAGACGATCGCCGTGCACGAGGACGCGTTCGCGGCGCAGGGACTGCACGCGGCGTGGGCCCGCGTGATCGGCCTCGTGGTGCAGCCGGGGGTCGAGTTTGACCACCACAAGGTCGTCGACTACGTGCCGGCCAAGGCGCGTGCGCTGTCGGCCTTCATCGAGACGGTGCCGGGCCTCGTGTTCGAGGCGCATTCCACCGACTACCAGACACCGCAGGCGCTGGCGCAACTCGTGCGCGATCACTTCGCCATCCTGAAGGTCGGCCCGGGTGCCACGTTCGCGCTGCGCGAGACGCTGTGGGGCCTGGCCGAGATCGAGCGCGAGTGGCTGGGCGAAGTGGGCGGCATCGGCTTCAAGGAGGAGGTGCTGGGCGCGATGCGCGAGCACCCCGGGTATTGGCAGAAGTATTACGCGCAGCCCGAACGCCTGTCGCTGGACCTGCAGTTCAGCCTCAGCGACCGCATCCGCTACTACTGGGCCAGCCCCAGCGTGGCGCAGGCCTGCGAGCGCCTGATCGCGCACCTCGAGTCGCGCGCGCAGCCGGTGCCGCTGACGCTGCTGAGCCAGTACCTGCCGCGCGTCTACGACGGCGTGCGCGCCGGGGACGTCAAGAACAACGTGAGAGCGCTGCTGCGCGAAGGCGTGGCCTGGGTGCTGCGCGACTACGCGCGAGCGTGCAACCAGACCACCGCGCCGAGTCGCGGGGCCGAAGTGGAATCCGCCGGAGAGTTGGCATGAAGAGTCTCGATATCGATCCGTCCCCGTTCCTGGTCGACGGGGGGCAGTGGACGGCGCAGGAAATCGCGCACCAGCCGGCGGTCTGGGAGGAGGCGATGGTGCTGGCGGCCGACAGCGGCATCGCGGCCTGGATCGCCCTGGCGCTGGCCGATCCGCGCACCCGCGTCGTGTTCAGCGGTGCGGGCACCTCGGCCTACATCGGCGACAGCCTGGTGCCGGTCGTCTCGCGGCGCTGGGCGCGCACGGTGCAAGCCGTGCCGACGACCGATCTCGTTGCCGCACCGCGCTTCGTGTTCCCGGCCGACGTGCCCACGCTGCTGGTGTCGTTCGCGCGTTCCGGCAACAGCCCCGAGAGCGTGGCCGCCGTCGATCTCGCCGACGCGCTGCTGCCCCAGTGCCGCCACCTGGTCATCACCTGCAACCCGGACGGCGCGCTCGCGGCGGCCGCCAGTGCGCGCGCGAACGCGCGCCTGCTGGTGCTGCCTGGGCGCACCAACGACCGCGCGTTCGCGATGACCTCCAGCTTCACGACCATGCTGCTGGTGGCCGCGCGCCTGTTCGGCGTCATCGAGAGTGCGCCGTCGCAAGCCGGCGTCGACGCGATCCGGCGCGGTGCGCTCGTGGCCCGCGACCTCGTCGACGAAGGCTTCGAGCGCATCGTCTACCTCGGCGGCAACGGCCTGCGCGGCCTGGCGCGCGAGGCCTCGCTGAAGATGCTGGAGCTCACCGATGGCCAGGTGATCGCCACGCACGAAACGCCGCTGGGTTTTCGCCATGGTCCCAAGACGATCGTCAACGACGCGACGCTGGTGGTGATGTTCATCTCCAACGATGCGCTGGTGCGCGCCTACGACCTCGACCTGCTGCGCGAGCTGCGCGCCGACGGCCGCGCGCGCCGCGTGTTCGCCATCGGCGGCCAGGCGGCGGACGTCGGCGCCGGCGTGGACCTGGTCATCGCCGGCCTCGAGGCCGCCGACGAGTTCGTCACCATCGCCCCGTTCGTCGCGATCGCCCAGTTGCTGGCGCTGCGCCGCTCGGCGTCGCTGCAACTCACGCCCGACCAGCCCTGCCGCTCCGGCACGGTCAACCGGGTCGTGCGCGGTGTCGTGATCCACCCCTTGGCCGTCGGGAGCTGACATGTACCTGGGCGTCGATGGCGGCGGAACCAAGACCGCGTTCGTGCTGGCGGACGACCAGGGCCGCGTGCTCGCGTCGCACCAGGAGGGCTCGCTGTACCACCCCGAAGTGGGCCTGGACGAGGTGCTCGCGACGCTGCGCCGTGGCATGCAGCACATCACGCGGGCGTCCGGCATCGCGCCGATTGCGCTCGATGGCGCGTGGGTGGGCCTGCCCGCTTTCGGCGAGGACAGCCGCGTGCAGGCGCGTCTCGAGGCCTTGCCCGCCGAAGCCTTTCCCGGCATCCCCGTCGGCCGCGGCAATGACCTCGAATGCAGCCACGCCGGCGCGCTCGGCGGCGCGGACGGCATCTCGCTGGTGGCAGGCACCGGGGCGATGACCTGGGGCACCTGGCAGGGCCGGTCGGTGCGCTGCGGCGGCTGGGGCGAGGTCTTCGGCGACGAGGGCTCTGCCTACTGGATCGCCCGCGAAGGCCTGGCGCTGTTCTCGCGCATGAGCGACGGGCGCGCCGAGCGCGGCGTGCTGCTCGACATCGTGCGCCGCCGCACCGGCATCGCCTCCGACCTCGACCTGTCGGGCCTCGTCGTCAGCGAGGCCGCGCGCAGCAGCGTCGCGTCGTATGCGGTGTCCGTGCACGAGGCCGCGCTGGCGGGCGACGTCGGTGCACGCGAGATCCTGCAGCGCGCTGCGGGCGAACTGGTGCAGCTCGTGCACGCGACGCGCCGCATGCTGGGCGTGCCCGCGGGTGCGCGCATCGTGGCGTCGACGTCAGGCAGCGTGCTGGGCGAGGAAGGCCTGGTGCTGCAGGAATTGAAGCGCGTGCTGGCGGCGTCCGAGGGCGACGGCGCGCTCAGCGTGGAGCTGCACGCGCCGTTGATGGCGCCGGTGCTCGGTGCCGTGGCGCTCGCGGCGCGCGCGGCCGGGCGCGAACTGTCGACGGCCGCCGTCACCGCGCTCGCTCGCACTTCGGTCGGTACCCGTTGAACGCTGATGCGGAGCTGCGCATGAACTTCTGGGACGTCAACCGACCGACGCTGCCGACGCACCTGAACGGTGGCGTCGACGCGATGTCGATGGAAGAACGTCGGCGCCAGATTCGCACGCTGATCGAGACCGCCGGCCGCGTCAGCAGCGACGCGCTGGCGCTGCGCTTCAACACCTCCGCGGTGACGATCCGCTCGGACCTGCGCGCGCTCGCCGCCAGTGGCGCGTTGTTGCGCACGCACGGCGGCGCGGTGTCGCACCGGGAAGGCGACGAGGTGCCGCTGGCGATCCGCGCCGGCCACCATCACTGCGAGAAGGTGCGCATCGCGCAAGCCGCGGTGGGCCTGATCCGCGACGGCGACACCATCCTGCTGGACTCCGGCTCCACCACGCACGAGCTCGCCAAGCAGCTCGCGCTCAAGCCGCTGACCAGCGTCAACGTCATCACCAACGCATTGAACGTGGCGATGGCGCTGGCGCATGCGCGTCACGTCAACCTGGTGATGCTCGGCGGCTCGCTGCGGGCAAACTCGTTCACGCTGTCAGGGCCGCAGTCGGAGGCCGCGCTGGCGACGCTGTCGGCGGACCGGCTGTTCCTGGGTGTCGACAGCCTCGACCCCGAGCGCGGCCTGATGACGCCCCACTTGATGGAGGCGCAGCTCAACGCGAAGATGATCCGCGTGGCGCGCCAGGTGATCGCGGTGGCCGACTCGTCCAAGCTGCAGCGCCGCAACCTGTCGGTGATCGGCGCGCTCGAGTGCCTGGACATGCTGATCACCGACGTGCGCGCAACCCCATCGGTGATCAACGCGATCCGGGACCGGGGCGTCGACGTGATGGTCGTGTAGTCCGCCTGTATTTACGCGCCTGGCCCTTGCTCGGCGGTCGGCTGCAGCTCGATCTTGAGCCACCCCGGCAGGAACAGCTCACCCTGGTAGCGCGTGTTCGCGTCCTCGGCGCTGATCGAGCTGGCGGGCTCCTCGGCCCATGGCACCACCTGCGTGGGCGCGTCGACATGGGGCGGGCTGCCGATGTCGGCGGCGGCGGTGTTGCGATTGACGAGCGGGTTCATTCAGTCTCCTTGGCCGGGTGGCGGTTCCAGACGAGTGCGGCAAGCTCCGTTCCCGAGGCGCCTATTGCCGTCGATACGTCAGCATGCGCCCTTTGTACGCCGCGATGCCATCCCGTTCATCCTGGTCGAGCAGGGATTCCTCCATGCGGAACCCGTGGCGCGCCATGTTGCGGTGGAACGCGCTGCGGTTGCCGCGGTTCGGGTCGACGATCCACACCTCGGCGGCGGGCGCCACGAGGCCCGCGATGAAGTCGGCCAGCGTGCCGCGCTCGTCGCGTTCGTAGAGCACGTCGCTGCCGATGACCAGGTCGAACTCGCCGTGCACGACGACGGGCGCGCGCTCGTCGATCGCGTCGCGCGGCAGCACCACGCCGGGCCATTGGCCATGGCGATATTTCATCGGCCCGAGGTCGTTGAGCACGAGGTTGTGCGACAAGAAGCGGCCGGCCAGCGGATGGCAGTCGCTGGCCGTCACGTCGGCCCCGGCGCGGTGCCCGACCAGGCTCGCGAGCCCGAGGCCGCAGCCGATCTCCAGGATGCGGTCGCCGGGGATGATCCGGCGCGCGCCGAGGCGCGCTGCGAGATGGCTGCCCGAGGGCCACAGCAGGCCGAACAGCGGCCACAGCGAGGACGAGATGCCCAGCCGCTCGGCATCGCCCTGCGGGTCCGAGAACTGCTGCTTGTCGAGCAGCGAGCGGATGACCAGGTCCGCAACGCCGGGGATGGCGATGCGCTCCTGCTTGACTTCGTAACCGGGCATGGCCGTCGGGGCGAAGCCCGCACGGAGCGCTTCGAATTCTGGGGAACAGGCGACGAGTATGCGCTTCGTCAGAACACGAGCAGGGCCGCCACGACGGCCAGCGCGAGCCACACCGCGCCCGGCAGCCGGATTCGTGCTGACGGGTCGAGTTCGGGCGGGGGCGCTTCGGCGTCCACAGGCAGTTCGTCGATCGCCAGGTCCCCGCGCTCGATCGCGGCCAGGGTGGTTCGGGCGGCCACGACAAAGGACTCCGGCACCATCACGCGGATTCCTCCGAGCGCGTAGCACCACAGCCCATAGGCCTGGACGGTCTGGACATCGCCCAGCGTCACGGGAATTCCTTGCGCGCGCAGGCAACTGCGCAGCGTCTCGGCTTCCAGCGGGTTGAAGACACGCGTCAAGGTGACGAGGTCGCTGGAGGGCGGCTCCTCGTCCGCTTGCGACTGCGTCGCCCTGCGAGGGATCGCTGGATGCGGAAGCGGCGTCGAGGGGTTCATGCCTCATTCTGACCGCTGTTCGCTCCGCAGAGCGTCAGTTCTTCACCTTGCCGCTCGCCACCAGCGCGTCCCACTCCGCGTCCTCATAGAAGCGCGAGCGCGTCAGGAAGCGCTTGCCAGTGGGCCCTTCCAGCGAAAACATGCCGCCGCGCCCGGGCACGACGTCGATGATCAGTTGCGTGTGGCACCAGTACGCGAACTGCGACTCGCTCATGTAGAACGGCACCCCACCGATGTCGCCCAGGTGGACGTCGTTGTCGCCGACGATGAACTCGCCCAGCGGGAAGCACATCGGCGCGCTGCCGTCGCAGCAGCCGCCCGACTGGTGGAACATCAGCTCGCCGTGGCGTCCCTGCAGTTCCTGGATCAGCCCCAGCGCGGCGTCGGTCGCCAACACCTGCGCCGGTAAGTCGACAACTGCCTGGCTCATCGTAGAGATCCTGTTGGCGTGCAGAAAGATGTTCCCGCCGCCGGCGCGCGGGCGCCAGCGGCGAAATTCAAGAGAGCGGCGGATCCGGCTCTGCCGGGCCGCTCGCGGCCGGCCCCTCGGGGGCAGGGAGCGCCAGCGACCGTGGGGCCGTCATTTCCTGGAGCGCCAGCGACCGTGGGGCACCATTCCTGCTCAAAAGAACCCGAGAGCCTGGTCGCTGTAGCTGACCAGCAGGTTCTTGGTCTGCTGGTAGTGGTTCAACATCATCTTGTGGTTCTCGCGGCCGATGCCCGACTGCTTGTAGCCACCGAACGCCGCGTGCGCCGGATAGGCGTGATAGCAGTTCGTCCACACGCGCCCGGCCTGGATGCCGCGGCCCATGCGGAAGGCGGTGTTCATGTCGCGCGACCACACGCCCGCGCCGAGTCCGTACAGCGTGTCGTTGGCGATGGACAGGGCTTCTTCCTCGTCCTTGAACGTCGTCACCGACACCACCGGCCCGAAGATCTCTTCCTGGAAGATGCGCATCTTGTTGTGGCCCTTGAAGACGGTGGGCTTGACGTAGAAACCGCCTTCGAGATCGTCCTTGAGCATGTTGCGCTCGCCGCCGATCAGGCACTGCGCGCCTTCCTGCTTGCCCAGGTCCAGGTAGCTGAGGATCTTCTCCAGTTGCTCGCTCGAGGCCTGCGCGCCGATCATCGTCGACATGTCCAGCGGATTGCCTTGCTTGATGGCGGCCACGCGGGCGACGGCTTTCTCGATGAACTGGTCGTAGATCGACTCCTGGATCAGCACGCGCGACGGGCAGGTGCAGACCTCGCCCTGGTTGAGCGCGAACATCGCGAAGCCTTCCAGCGCCTTGTTGACGAACGCGTCGTCCTTGCTCATCACGTCGGCAAAGAAGATGTTGGGCGACTTGCCGCCCAGCTCCAGCGTCACCGGGATCAGGTTCTGGCTCGCGTACTGGCTGATGAGGCGGCCCGTCGTCGTCTCGCCGGTGAAGGCGATCTTGGCGATGCGCTTGTTGGACGCCAGCGGCTTGCCGGCCTCCAGCCCGAAGCCGTTGACGATGTTGAGCACGCCTTTGGGCAGCAGGTCGCCGATCAGCTCGGCCAGCACCAGGATGGACGCGGGCGTCTGCTCGGCCGGCTTGAGCACCACGCAGTTGCCCGCCGCCAGCGCGGGCGCGAGCTTCCACACGGCCATCAGGATCGGGAAGTTCCACGGGATGATCTGGCCCACCACGCCGAGCGGCTCATGGAAGTGGTACGCGTAGGTGGTCTCGTCGATCTCGCTGATGCCGCCTTCCTGGGCACGCACGCAGCCGGCGAAATAGCGGAAGTGGTCGATGGCCAGCGGGATGTCGGCGGCCATGGTCTCGCGCAGCGGCTTGCCGTTGTCCCAGGTCTCCGCGTTGGCCAGCAGCTCCAGGTTCTGCTCCATGCGGTCGGCTATTTTGTTGAGGATGTTGGCGCGCGTGGTGGGGGCGGCCTTGCCCCAGGCCACCTTGGCGGCATGGGCGGCGTCGAGGGCGAGCTCGATGTCCTCGGCGCTGGAGCGCGGGATCTCGCAGAACGCGCGGCCGGTGATCGGCGTGATGTTCTCGAAATACTCGCCCTTGACCGGCGGCACCCACTCGCCCCCGATGTAGTTGCCGTAACGCTTCTTGAAGTTGACGGCGTAGCCAAAGCGGCCGGGTTCGAGCATGTCCATGGCGAGTCTCCTGGTGTGGTTTGACGTCGGGATCGAGCCCTGCCCGGCGGCGCCATTGCGTCGCCAGGAGGGCGTCGACCAACACCCACCACATTGCGAGCCGCGTGCCGGCCTGTCAAGGACGCCGCCAAAGGCCGCGCCGGCGTCAATGCCGTCTACGCAGACACCGACGAACGGACACGTGGCGAGCGCATAGTGTGGCGCCGCGCCACGTCGCCCACGCACCCGGCGGGGACAGCCGGGACGCCGCGCAGGCGTCAGGCCGCCGCGGGCGCTGGCGGCAGTTGCGCCTGGACCTGCACTTGAAGCAGGTCGGGCTCGATCGCCGGCGCCGGCGCCAGGTCGGCCGCGGCCGGCTGCGGCCCGGTCAGCGTCATCAGGATGTCGGCATACCAGGCGCAGTTCAGGCCCAGCGACTCGTCGAGCACCTGGTCGCGGTCGCCCATGTCCAGCCGCGCCGAATGGACGCCCAGCAGCAGCCACGGCAAGGTCGGGTTGCGCGGCGTGGTCGCCCAGTCGCGCATCACCACTGGCGCGCCGCTCGCGCCGCGGTGCATGCGCGCGTCGGTCAGGAAGTAGCCCTGGCCCTGGAAGCGGATGCCGTACGACGACGCGACGATCGCCTGGCGCACGACCGGCAGGTGGTGCAACCCGTCATGGAAGCCGAGCGGAAAGCCCGACACCAGCAGCGACGCGCCGACGCCGATGGCATCGCCCGGCGACGCCAGCTGCGCCGGCGTGAACGCGCGCAGCACGCCGTCCTTGGGCAGCTTGCTGCGATCGAGCTCGAGCACCGCGATGTCGACCTCGCCGCCGCTGTCGCGCCCTTGCCGCCACACGCTCTTGCCGTCCTTGTAGAGCGGGATCGAGAAGCCGGTGGAGCGCGTCAGGTCGAAGCCGTCCAGGTGCAACTCGATCTCGATGCGGTCGGGCAGGTGCTTGTTGGGCGCGTCGATCACCACGTGGCGGCTCGTCACCAGGTACAGCGCGCCGTCGCGCTCGAAGAAGAAGCCGCTGGCGTTCGTCTGCAGCAGCGGCCCGAGGAACGTGGAGACGCGGGCGGTGGCGAGCAGCAGGGGGTCGGCGGTGGTCATGACCGATCATGACAGGCTGAAACGCTGCCGCGGCGGGCGCGTCGGTAGAAAAAGGGATTCACCTTGCCCCACTCGCGGGCCGGCGAGCGCTTGTGCGGGCGCTGCCAGGCCTTCTTCGACAGTGCCCCGGTTGCTTGTTTCGATGCAGATGCCGGGGACCTTGCCGGCAGCAGGCGAGAATGACCGCGGCCGCTCGGCCGTCCCGTCCCCTCTCGTCCGGGCACTTCGTGAAGCGCATGCTGATCCTGATTCCTCTCCTGCTCGTCGCTCTCTACGCCGGCTGCTGCGTCCTGCTCTACCTCAAGCAGCGCACGTTCCAGTACTTCCCGACGCCGCGCCGGCTCGGCCCGACGCAGATGGCCGGCGCCTTCCAGAGCGGCGACACCCTGCTGCAGCTGACCGTGCGGCCGCACGCGGGGCCGGGCGCGGTGCTGTACTTCGGCGGCAATGCCGAGGACGTCTCCGGCAGCGTGGGCCCGCTGATGGCCGCCTTTCCCGAGCGCGAGATCGTGATGCTGCACTACCGCGGCTACGGCGGCAGCGCCGGCACGCCCACCGAGGCCGACATCGCCGCCGACGCCGCCGGCCTGTTCGACCAGGTGCACGCGCGCCATCCCGACGTGATCGTCATCGGCCGCAGCCTGGGCACCGGCGTCGCGGCGCGGCTGGCCAGCACGCGGCCCGTCGCCAAGCTGGTGCTGGTGACGCCTTACGACAGCCTGCTGGGCATCGCCCAGATCGGCTTCCCGCTGTTTCCCGTGCGCTGGCTGCTGGTCGACAAGTACGAGTCGTGGCGCTACGTGCCCCTGATCACCGCGCCCGTGCTGATCCTGCGCGCGGAGCACGACGAGACGATTCCCGCGGCGAGCACCGAGGCGCTGCGCGCGCGCTTTCCGGCCGGCCAGGCCCAACTCGTCGTCGTGCCTGGGGCGAGCCACAACACGATCATCGACGACCCGGTGTACGTGCAGGCGTTGGCCGCCTTCGACACGCCCCGCTGATGCGCTTCGCCGCCTTCCTGCGCAACGTCAACCTGGGTCGGCCCGACAGCCCGACACGGGCCCTGCTGGAGTCGGCCTTCCTCCAGTCGGGCGCCGCGAGCGCGGCGTCGTTCCAGGTCAACGGCACGCTGGTCTTCACGCCCGCATCCGGGCAGCGCGCCCGCGCGGTGGCGTCACGCGCCTGCGCGGCGATGCGCGCGAGCTGCGGGATGCGCGAGCCCGTCTTCGTGCGCAGCCTCGACGAGCTGCAGGCGCTGGTGGCGAGCGCCCCGTTCGCCGGTCGCGTGGCCGAGGGCCGCGATGCCTGCTGCATCAGCTTCCTGGGCGCGCCGCCGACGGCGTTGCCGGCGCTGCCGCTCGTCACGCCGCGCCACGACCTGGAGATCCTGCGCGCCGACGACACCCACGTGCTGAGCATCAGCCGCTGGATCGGGGCGTCGGCCGGATCGCCCAATGCCTGGCTCGAGCGACAGCTGCGGGAGCCGGCCACGACGCGCAACTGGCGCACGCTGGTACGCCTCGTCGAGAAATATTCCTGAGCGAACGGATCTTTTGAGCGGAACCTCGCTCAGACCCCGCGATGACAGCCTCCCCCTCCCGCAATTCCGGACTCGACACGCTGCGCGCCTGCGCCATCGCGCTCGTGTTCATGTACCACTACGAAACCTTCGTCAGCCGCACGTCCACGTTCGGCTGGTTGGGCAACATCGGCTGGACCGGCGTCGACCTGTTCTTCGTGCTGAGCGGCTACCTGATCGCCAACCAATTGTTCGCGGGCATTACGCGCGGGCAGTCGCTGTCGCTGCCGCGCTTCTACGCGCGCCGCGCGCTGCGCACGCTGCCGGTGTTCTGGCTGGTGCTGGCGGCCTTCATGCTGTTCCCGGCGGCGATGGGTGGACGACCGCCGCCGCCGTGGTGGCGCTTCCTCACCTTCACGCAGAACATCGGCCTGCCGGCCGGCACGGCGTTCTCGCACGCGTGGTCGCTGTGCGTCGAGGAGCAGTTCTACCTGGTGTTGCCGGCGGTGCTGGCCATCGGCCTGTGCCTCGCACGCGGGCGCGTCACGCTCACGCGCGTTCACGGCTGGGCGCTGATGGGCGCGGTCGTCGTCGGCGGCGTGGTTGCGCGTTGCTGGCTCTGGCAGTCCTACGGGCGTTCTGCTGATGGCAGCGGCGCGGGCTACATGTCGTGGATCTACTACGCCACGCTGTGCCGCGCGGACGAGTTCATCCCCGGCGTGGCGGTGGCGATGCTCAAGAACTTCCATCGTCCGACCTGGGACCAGCTGATGGCGCGCGGCAGCTTGCTGAGCGCGATCGGCGCCGTGGCCGTCGTCGGCATGTTGACGCTCACCTTCAACTTCTACGACATCGATGGCTACGGCTGGGGCTTCTTCATGACCGGCTTCGGCTATTCGCTCAATGCGCTGGCGTACGCGGTGCTCGTCGCGGCCGCGCTGAGCCCGCAGGCCCGCGTGCTGCGCTGGCGCCTCCCCGGCGCCGACAAGCTCGCGTTGTGGTCGTACGCGATCTACCTGTCGCACAAGCCACTGGCCTACTTCCTCTCGCAGCAGCTTAAGCCGCTGGGCGTGTCGGATGGCCCGCGGCTGGCGATCGTCACGCTGGCCTGCATCGCAATGGGGGGCCTGCTTTACAAGCTGGTCGAGGCGCCATTCATGGCGTTGCGCGATCGCTTGGTGCCGACCAACTTCGACGACGACAGGCGGCCGGCGGCGCTGCCTGTCGCTGTCAGTCCCTGACGCGACGCATCTTCATCACCCAGTTGGTTTCCCACGGGCCGTCGGCGGCGCCCTTGTCGCCGATGAGCGCGAAGTCCTGCGACCAGCGCGCGTCGTCCGGGCCCAGCCGCTCCCACAGGAAGCGCACGCGCACCGGGCGGCCGGCGTCCGCGTCGACGCCGAAGAACACGCCGCGGTCGCCGTTCCAGCCGCCGTGCACTGGCGGCGTGATGAGGCCGTCAGTGCTGTTGATCCAGTAGATGGACCAGCGCTGCTCCGCGACATCCAGCGTGCGGAACGTCACGCCGGTGAAGCCCCTGCTCGTGAACACGTTCTCGTCGATCGAGATCTGGCCGTCCATCAGCACGCTGGCGCGGCTCGTGTGGTCGAACTCGATCCAGTCGTTGCTGCCGACGTTGCGTTCGGGCAGGCGGCGATTGACGACGTGCCAGGTGCCTCCGACGAGGAAGTCGAAGTCGTGAGGGCGGCCGATGAAGTCTGTGGTCATGGTGTCAGCTTTCGAAAGGGTGATGGCGACGCAGCGCCGAACGGGGGGTGGGCGCGAGGCGCAGCTGCGTGGCCTCGCCGGAAAGAAGGGCGCGCCACTCGGGGCGCTGCAAGCAGCCGGACTCGGCCAGCAACGCGGCGTGGCGGCGTTGCGCGGCCTCGTCGTCGAAGCGCGTCAGCCAGGCGATGACGGACTCGCCCTCGCGCACCGGCAGGCGCGGGAAGTTGTTCGCGGCGGGCTCGGTCACCCAGCACGCCAGCAGGTCGCCGCCGACGCCGACCCACCAGGAATGGATGTGCTGGTCGAAGGCGTGCAGCAGCGCGTCGTCGGCCGGCCCGCGCAACGGGCAGACGGTGATCGTGAAGATGCCGCCGGCCGGCGCCGCATCGGCGACCGGCGGGCGAGGCAGGAGCGCTTCGCGCAGGCCGCGGTTGCAGGCGAGCGGGCGCAGCAGCAGCACATCGTCGCTGTCGACCATCGTCGCGTTGGCCGCGTCGCGATGGCGCTGCCACGCCGGGCCGCCGTAGAACGCGCCGAGGGCGTCGGCGCGGGCGGCCATGTCGGCGAAGCCGCGCAGCCAGACGAAGCGGTCGGGGGCGTCGAGGTCGCGGAACGTGCCCAGCACCCGGATGCCGGCGTCCTCCTGCGGCTCGACGAACGCGCGCTCGAACAGCGCGATCAGCGCGTCGCGGCGGCCGGGGTGCAGCGTGTACTGGCGCAGTTCGAGCACGGCCAGCGCTTCGGTGACGACGGGGAAAGACATGGCGGCAACTCCTGGGTTGGTGCAATGACGTCATCCTCGCAAGCAATAGATGACAAGGCATGTCATGTATCAATGGCAAACTTGCCTTCATGCGTGCCAGCCGACTTCTTTCCCTGCTGATGCTCCTGCAGTCGCGGGGCCGCGTCAGCGCCCAGGTGCTGGCCGAGGCACTGGAGGTCTCGGTGCGCACCATCCACCGCGACGTCGACGAGCTCAGCGCCGCCGGCGTGCCGATCTGGGCCGACCGCGGGCGCCTGGGCGGCTTCCAGCTGCAGCCGGGCTGGCGCACGCGCGTCGACGGCCTGACGGCGCCCGAGGCGCAGGCGATGTTTCTGGGCGGCCTGCCGGGGCCGGCGGCGGAGCTGGGGCTGGGCGAGGCGATGGCGTCGGCGCAGTTGAAGCTGCTGGCGGCGCTGCCCGACGGCTGGCGCGAGGACGCCCGCCGCGTCAGCGCGCGTTTCCACCTCGACCCGATCGACTGGTACCGCGGCCCGTCGGCCACCGACCACCTGCCGGCGATCGCGCAGGCGGTGTGGGGCGAGCGCCGCGTCGCGTTGCGCTACGAAAGCTGGAAGGGCGAGGTGTCGCGCCGCGTGGATCCGCTGGGGCTGGTGCTGAAGGCGGGCATTTGGTACCTGGCCGCGCAGGTGGGCAACGGCGTGCGGACGTACCGGCTGTCGAACATCCTCGACCTGGGCGTCACCGACGAGCCGTTCGAGCGCCCGGCCGACTTCGACCTGGCCACGTGGTGGCAGGCGTCGACGAAGCGTTTCGAGAGGGAGCTGGCGGTGGACACCGCGCAGCTGCGCGTCACGCCCGCGGGCCTGAAGGCCTTGCGCGACCTGGGCGCGTCCGTGGCGCAGGCGGCGGAGGCGTCGGCCTCGGCGCCGGATGAAGCGGGGTGGCGGCGGGTGACGATTCCGATCGAATCGATCACGCATGCCGCCGCGCAGGTGTTGCGACTCGGCGCGCAGGCCGAGGTGCTCAAGCCGGCGGCGTTGCGACGAGAGCTGAGGGAGCGGATCGAGGCTGTTGCGACGCTGTACCGTGATTGATGCGGGGTGGCGCGCTTGCTGGGCGACGATCCGGCTGGATCAGGCGACTCAGGAGTGGGAGTTCGTCGGCGTGGCGACGATCGCGCCACCTCCACCGCCGTTTAGGATTTCCGGCCCGCCGACGACCGCCAGCATTTCCTGGGTCGTCAGTTCGCGCATCGCGGCGGGCGCTTGCGGCGTGTGCGTGGATTCGTCATTCGTAATTTCCGGTTAGTTGAGAAGCCGGCGGAGTTTGCGACGCAGCAGTGACGTTTGAGTGGCTTGACGATGATTGCAAGCGAGTGGTCAAGCAGCGTTGCGGATTGCCCGCTGTCGCAGCGGGACACCCCGGCGCCCAGACCGAGGGTGCTCAAGCCCGCGGCGTTACACCGCGGGCTGTTGAATCAGCGGAACGCCCTCCCGGCTTCCTGCGCGGATTGACGGGCCGAAGTGTCAGCAGTCGGGCATGCCGCTGCCGCCGCCGCCGTTCTGGATCACCGGATCGACGCTGTATTCCTGCTCCGTCTTGACGCTGACGACGTTGACCGTGTATTTCAGCTCATCGGCGACCTTGTTGCGGTCGTACAGCGCCGCGGTAACGTCGCTCGTGGTCCACGACGCGAACGGGAAGTCGTCGAACGGCACATCCAGCGTGATGGCCTTGGTCATCGCGAAACGATAGCCCGGGGTGGCCAGTGTGAAGTTGAGCAGCACGTTGCTGGCACCCTTGTCGATGGGAACCGGGTTGGGGCTGCAAGTGATGACGACATTGCCGTCAGGAAGGGTCGTGACGTCGACCGTGACCGGAACGACGCGTTTGGGAGTGTGTTCTTGCATGGTGATTTCCCTTGATCAAGGCCTGGCCGCTCCCCCCGCCAGCTGCGTCGGCCCCAGTCTTTGTTGAAGATCGGTGAAGGCGGGGTGCCGATAGGTCGTCCGAACGACTCTGTCGGCCCATGCGCGGGCGTCTTGGATGCCACCCATGCGCAAGTCCAGTTGTCCGAGCAGCGTCATCGCCGCCGGAAGTAATTTATCCGCGAGTGGCCGGATGCGGTTCGCTGCCGACTGCCATGCGGCGCGCGCCAGCTCGGGGTGACCCCCGCGAACCAGAAGGTCGCCCTGCATCAATTCTGCGCTGGCGATCACCACGGCGTCGAGAGGCGGCACGACGCCACCTTCGGATTCGTAGTGGTGGACGTCGACCATGTAGGCGGTCAGGTCGGCCTGAGCTCCGGCGCGCTCATCGTCCGATACCGCAAGGTGCCCGCGTGCCTCGGCGATGCGGCCCTGATGCGTGAGACGCCATGCGCGCTTTGGCGTGGGGCGGGCCATCAGCATTGCCTGCCGCTTGCTGGCCTCGCGCAACTGCTCGCGCGCACCAACCAAATTGCCCTGATCGGCCATCAAGTAGGCCAGGAACACCTGCGTGCTGACGGTCTCGGCAATGTTGTTGACATTGGTCGGATCACGTGCATTCAGTACGCCAAGTTCGCCCATCGCGCGGTTAGCCTGTACCAGGGCGTCATCGAGCCGGCCGAGATTGCGCTGCCACTTTGCGATCTCGCCGTGTGCGTTTGCGACGATGAACTGCGCGTCACCATTCTTTTCGGCATTCGGGTCGCGCAGCGCCGCAGCGATCTTGTCGTCTTCAGAACGGATCGCGTCTTCGTCTCGGCCAAGCGCAGCATAGGTCATCGCGCTCCACCCGATGATAGTGCCCTCGCTGACCGCGTCCTCCGGGTGGCTGCTGGCCAGCTGGGCGATTTCCGCGCGCGCCTGCGCCAGCAGCGGCAGCGCCTCCTCGCCACGACCGAGCTCGGTCAGCACGATGCCGACGTTCGTCTTAGAGAACACGTCTTCCAGCTGCCAGTCGTGATCGCCCGGCTTGGCGCGGTTCATGCGCTGCGCCATGTCGAGGTAGCGGCGGAACGACGCCTCGGCCTCGGGCAGCCGGCCGCGATACCACTGGGTGTATCCGACGTAGTACTCGCTCTGCGACTGGTCGAAGATGCGCTGCGGGTCGTCGGGATTGGCCTGCAGCAGGTGGCCCGTGGTGTCGGCGGCGAGCTGGAAATCGCGCACCGCCTCGGCGAACCGGCCGCGTCTTTCGGCCAGGCTGCCGATCATGTGGAAGGCGCGCGCCCGGCGCCCCAGCGAGTCGGCGTCGAGCTTGTCCAGGTCCTGTGCGGCGTAGTAGTCCAGCGCCTTCAGGCCGACGCCGTCGAGCACGTCGAGGCGGCCGACCGGCTCCAGCTTCTTGCGCAAGTCCCCGATCATGTATTCGATGAGCCCTTCGGCCTGCACGCGCTGCGCGCGCGCCTCGCGCGCCTCCCACGTCGCCACGCCGATGCCCACGCCCAGTGCCGCGACCGCGACGCCGACTGCCGCCACGCCTGCGCGGTGGCGCTGCACGAACTTGGCGGCGCGGTACAGCCTGGCATCAGGCCTAGCCGAGATCGGCTCGTGCGCCAGGTAGCGGCGCACGTCGTCGGCGAGCTGCTCCGCATTGCCGTAGCGCTCCGCCGGGTCTTTCTTCAGCGCCTTGGCGACGATGGTCTCCACATCGCCCCGCAGCTCGCTGGACAGCTTGCGCGACTCCGCCGACCAGCGCGTCGTCGGCCCGCCGCGCCGCAGCACCGCGTCCGACAGCCGCTTCGGCTCGGTCTCGATCACCGCGCGCATGCGGTCCAGCGGCGCCACGGTCGGCGCCGTGGTCGGATGGTCGCCGCCCAGCAGCAGGTACATCAGCACGCCCAGCGCGTAGACGTCGGTGGCGGTGGTCACGTCGCCGCCCTGCAGTTGCTCGGGCGCCGCGAAGTCCGGCGTGAACGCGTTGCCGGCGCGCGCGGTGAGCGCGGTCTGCTGGCCGGCGCCGGCGTCGTCGAGCAGCTTGGCGATGCCGAAGTCCAGCAGCTTCACGTCGCCGCCGGCGGTGACGAGGATGTTGGTGGGCTTCAGGTCGCGGTGCAGCACCAGGCGGTTGTGCGCGTGCGCCACCGCGGCCAGCACGTCCAGCATCAGGGCCAGGCGCGCGTGCACGCTCAGCGAGCGGCTGTGGCAGTACTGGTCGATCGGCTCGCCGTCGATGTACTCCAGCACCAGGTAGGGCTGGGCGCCGTCGCCCATCACGCCGGCGTCGAGCAGGCGCGCGATGTGCGGGTGCGACAGGCGTCCGAGGATGCTGCCTTCGCGCTCGAAGCGGTCGGCGTCGCCGTGGCCGAACAGCCCCGAGCGCAGGAACTTGATCGCCACCTCGCCTTCGTAGCGGCCGTCGTTGCGGTGGGCCAGCCAGACGGTGCCCATGCCGCCATGGCCGATCTCGCGCTCCAGCGTGTACGGGCCGATCGCCTGGCCGGCCAGGCCGGTCGGCGGGGGCAGCGCCGACGCCGGCATGAACTCGCCGCGCTCGATCGCGGGCAGGTGCTGCAGCATCGCGGCGACGGCGTCGGCCAACTGGGGATCTTGCTGGTGCAACGCGGCCAGGCGCGCGTCGCGCTCGGCGTCCGGCAGGTCCAGCAACTCGTCGAGCAGTGGCGACAACTTGCCCCAGGTCTCCTTGCCGACGCTCATGAGTTCAGTGCCGCCGAGAGGAACAACCGCGCCTTCTGCCAGTCACGCTGCACGGTGCGTTCGGTGACGCCCAGGATCGCCGCGATCTCGACTTCGCTGAGGCCGCCGAAGTAGCGCAATTCCACCACGTCGTGCAGCCGGGGGTCGGCCTGCGCGAGCTGTTGCATCGCCTCGTCGACGCGCAGGATCTCGTCGTCGTAGTGGGCGAGCGCATCGCCGATGGCGGTGTTGAGGGTCACGTGCTCGATGCCGCCGCCGTGCTTGGCCGCCTGGCGGGCGCGCACGAAGTCGACCACCACCGTGTGCATCACGCGCGCCGCATACCCCATGAAGTGTTGCTTGTCTGAGAAGGCGGCGTCGCCGGCGCCCTGGAAGCGCAGCCAGCTTTCGTGGACCAGGGCGGTGGTGTCCAGCATCGTCAGGTTGCCCGAGCGCCGCATGCGGCTGTGCGCCAGGCGCTGCAGGTCGGCATAGAGCAGGGCGAACGCCTGGTCGGCCGACTGCTTGTCGCCGCTGGCGGCCGCCTTCAGCAGGGAAGTGATCTCGGACATGCGCTTTTACGTTTCGGGCTCGTCGAACCCGCATGCCCCGACTCTAACTGGCCGTTACACATTTTTTTCGCTTCGCCCTGTCGGGTTCACGAAGTGTTTTGCGTTTTATTCAACGAGGGGCGGTATTTCGGCAGGTAGGGAGGCCGGAGGGCTACCCGGGATTCCGCCCCTCGCCAGTCCGTCACGCCGCTGTCAAAAAAGTGCGCCGGACACCCCACCCGGAGGAAGTCCCGTGATGTCGCTGACCTGTCCCGAAAGTGAGGAAGACTGCAACCAGTCTCCCGGTGCGACCGATCGCCCGTGCCCTGACCAGCGCTCGACGCCGGTGTCCGGGCCGGCGGAGGTCGAGGCGCGCCTCGAGTTGCACCTGTCGCAATGCCGACGCCGCCGCGGCTCCTTGGCGCTGTTGTGCATCAGCGTCGACACGGTGGCAGCGGCGACGCCGGGCGCCCAGGTCAGCGCGAGCATGGAGCAGCGGGTCCGCCAGGAGGTGTCGAACCGGATCAGCAACGCGGTGCGCGGCAGCGATTCGATCCTGCGCGAGAGCGACCGCGACACCTGCGTCGTGATGCCCGGCGCAGGCTCGGCCGTGGCCCAGCGGGTGGCCCTGCGCCTGGAGCGCCTGATCAGCGGCGACTACCGCATCGCCGACGAACTGCTGCAAGTGGCGGTGCGGGTGGGCGCTGCGGCGCATCCCGAGCACGGGACGCACGCGCCGGATCTGCTGCGGCGGGCGGGCGACCGCGGCTAGCAGCGGTCAGGCGGCCGGGGTGTCGCGCCTGGCCGTCACGGTGCCTCGAATTCGACGATGCCGCCGGCGATCTCGCCGCCGCCGTACGCCCGCAGCACCTGCGCGATGACGACCCGGTAGCCGGCCAGCCAGTGGGCGTGCGACGCCTTGGCCCGCAGGTGTGCCGGATGCGACATCAGGGCTTGCAGCGCCTCCAGCGACGACCAGTAGTAGACGTTGGAGACCAGCCCCGTCGCCGGGTTCTCCCAGGTCTCCTCGCCCAGGTAGCCCGACATGCCCTTGGCGGCCGCCGCGATGGTCTCGTCGAGGCGGTGGAACTCGTCGTCGAATTGCTTCTTGGCGAAGATGAAGGTCGCGGAATAGATCATGGCGTGCCTTGTCGTGATCAGCGCGGCGGGCGGCTGACGATGCCGCGCAGCCCGCCTTCGAAGAACGGCTGGGTGCGCCACGCGCCGTGGCGGCGATCCCACTCGCCGGACGCCAGGTCCGCGCCCAGCGTCTGCACGAAGCGCGCCTGCACGTCCTCCGGCAGGAAGCTCCAGGCCGACTGCGAGCGCCGCACGCCGGCATCGAGAAAGGCCTCGGGGCGCGCGTAGAACGCCTCGGAAAAGCCGTCGACGCAGTCGTTGGGGATGCGCAGCGGGTGCACCTCGCAGGAGCCGCCCAGGCCATCGACCAGCGTGGCGATGGGCGGGAAGCGACGCCGTTCGACCCCCAGCATCTCGGGCGCGTAGTCGGCCATCCAGTAGCGGTCGAGCGCATCGGGGTCGAAGCTCAGGATCACGATCGGCCCGCGCGTCACGCGGCGCAGTTCGGCCAGGCCCTGGGCCAGGTCGGGCCACTGGTGCACGGTGAGCAGCGCCATCGCGGCGTCGAACGACTGGTCGTCCAGCGGCAGCTTCTCGGCGACGCCGTCGATGGCGGGCGTCAGGTGGGCCGGCCGTTGCGCGCGCATGGCGGCCGCCGGCTCGATGGCCAGCACGTGGCGGTCGAGGGGTTCGTAGGAGCCGGCGCCGGCACCCACGTTGACGACGCTGCGGGCATCGCCGAGCGCGGCGTGCACCCAGGCTTCGAGGCGCGGGTCGGTGCGGCGTTGGCGGCCATACCCCTGGCTGTGTGCGCTGTAGTCGACGTCGCCAGCGATGGTGGGGGTGGTCATGATGGCGGGAGAGTGAGGGGAATCTGGGAGGTTCAGCACGAGAGGTCTTCCGCGAAGCGCGCGTCGGCTGCGAGTTGCGCCTCGAGCCGGCAGCCGCTGGTGATGAATTGCGTTCCGTTGGCCAGCCGCACGGCCAGCGACACGACCTCGCCCTCCTGCGGTGCGACCAGCACGCCTGGCACGTCCATGCGACGAAGCAGGCGCGGGCCGTCCCCCAGGCCGACCTCGGCGATCTTGCCGAACGCGAGGTCCGTGTCGCCATGCAAGCTGGCGGCACTCATCTCCAGTGTCACGCCCGTCAGCCAGCCGTGTTGGCCCGCCTCGTTGCGCACGGCCGCGGCGGCGAAGCGCAGGCGCACCAGGGCACCTTCGCGCACCACGTCGCGGAGCTCCGAATCGGCGAAATCGAGGATGAATCGCATGCGGTCGATTCTGCCCGAGCGAGATCCGACGATTATTTGGTTCGAGGCGGGAATAAGCGCGCGCGTCGCCCGATCTAGCAGGGACATCCACCATCGAGGAGACCCCCATGCCCGCCGATTTTGATCGCCGTGACTTCCTGCGCCTGGCCGGCGTCGGCGCCGGCGTGGTCTTCGCCTCCGGGCTCGCCGGCTGCGCCGCGCGCGCCGGCGCGCCGACCACCGACTTCCATTTCGTCCAGCTCTCCGACAGCCATTGGGGCTTCAACGGCCCGGCCGTGAACCCGCAGGCCGGCACGACGCTGGCGCGCGCCGTTGCCGAGGTCAACGCGCTGGCGCTGCCGCCCGACTTCATCGTCTTCACTGGCGACCTGACGCACACCACCGACGACCCGCAGGAGCGCCGCAAGCGCATGCGCGAGTTCAAGGCCATCGTGGCCGACCTGCAGGTGCGCGACATCCACTTCCTGCCCGGCGAGCACGACGCATCGCTGGATCGCGGTGCCGCGTTCCAGGAGTTCTTCGGCCCGACGCACTACAGCTTCGACCACGGCGGCGTGCACTTCATCGCGCTCGACAACGTGTCCGACCCGGCGGCCCGCGTCGGCGACGAACAGCTCGCGTGGCTCGCCAAGGACCTGGCGTCGCTGGACCCCGACGCGCCCCTCGTGGTGCTGACCCACCGCCCGCTGTTCGACCTCGCGCCGCAATGGGACTGGGCCACGCGCGACGGCGACCAGGTGGTGGGGCAACTGATGCCCCACGCCAACGTGACGGTGTTCTACGGCCACATCCACCAGGAGCACCACCACCAGACGGGCCACATCGCGCATCACGCGGCGACCTCGCTGATCTTCCCGTTGCCGGCGCCGGGCTCGCAGCCGTCGCGCACGCCGATCAAGTGGGATCCGGCGCAGCCGTTCCGTGGCCTGGGCTTTCGCGAGATCGAACGCCGCGGCGCGGGCGAGTTGGCGATCGCGCAGCACGACATCGAGGGAGCCTGACGATGGATCGGCGTCTTCTTCTCACGGGATTCGCGGCCACGCTGCTCGCGCTGGCCGCGCGTGCCGCGACCCAAGGCGAGCCGCGCCGCATCCCGGTCGTCGCGCGCAAGTTCGTGTTCATACCCAACGAGATCACGCTGAAGAAGGGCGAGTCCGTGGTGCTGGAGTTCAGCGCGCCCGAGGTGGCGATGGGCTTCTTCGCGCCCGAGCTCGGGTTGCGCACGCTGATCGTGCCGGGCGAGGTCTCCAAGGTGGTGTTCACGGCGGACAAGGTCGGCCGCTTCGATTTCCTGTGCGATGTATTCTGCGGCGATGGACACGAAGGGATGAATGGTCACCTCGTCGTCCAAGCTTGATTTCAGCGATGCAAGACGACGGCCAGGCGCGCTTCGCCGCGTGCGTGCTGCCGCACCTCGATGCGGCCTACAACCTCGCGCGCTGGCTCGTGCGGGACGCGCACGACGCGCAGGATGTCGTGCAGGAGGCGCTCGTGCGCGCGCTGCGCCACTTCGACGGCTTTCGCGGCGGCGACCCGCGGCCATGGCTGCTGGCCATCGTGCGCAACGCCGCGTTCGCGTGGCTGGGCGCGCGCCGGCCGGGGGAGGTGCAAGTGCCCGATGACGAGCTCGACGCCGCGCTGGCGGTGGACGCGCCGTCCAGCGACCCCGAGTCGCTCGCGATACGGCGCGCGCAGCGGCGCGACATCGACGCGGCGATCGCCGCGCTGCCGATCGCGTTCCGCGAAGCCGTGGTGCTGCGCGAGCTCGAGGAGCTGTCGTACCGCGACATCGCGCGCATCACCGACGTGCCGATCGGCACGGTGATGTCCCGGCTGTCGCGCGGCCGCCACCTGCTGGCCGTCGCCCTGCGGCCCGACCCCACGAGGAGCCTGGCATGAACGACGACGATCTCTGGCTGGACGCCTTGCTCGACGATGAACTGGACGCCGCGGCGAGTCTCGCGCTGCAACGCCGGCTGGCCGCCGAGCCCGCGTTGCAGCGGCGCTTCGATGAACGCCGTGCGTTGCGCGAGGCGGTGCGCACGCAGGCAACGCGGCATGGGGCGCCCGATGCGCTGCGGGCGAACCTGGAGGCCATGCTGGCTGCGCGCGCGGACGCCAGCGCTGCCCCGCTCGCGGGAGCGGGCGGCCCGCGCGCGCGCGCAGCAGCGCGCATGCGCCTGGCGCGCCCGTGGCTGAGTGCGCTGGGTGGAGCGGTCGTCGCGACCCTGTGCACGCTGCGGGTCGTCGATCCGTCCGCACTGGGCTGGCATCGCGGCGAGGCGACGGCCTCGCAGCAGACCGCCGAGGCCTCGGAGGCCGTCAGCGCGCACACCCGCGCGTTGCTGGTCGACCACCCGATCGAGGTCGCGAGCTCCGACCAGCACACCGTGCGGCCCTGGCTGTCGGCACGCCTGAACTTCGTGCCGCCGGTCGTGGACCTCGCGGCCCAGGGCTACGCGCTGATGGGCGCGCGGCGCGACGTGCTGTCCGGCCAGACCGCCGCGGCGCTGGTGTATCGCCACGGCGCGCACGTGATCTCGGTGTTCGTGCGGCCCGCGGAATCGACCGCGGCGAACGGGGCCGAGGCGACCCGCGTCGTGCGCGGCTTCAACGTGATCGAGCGCACGCAGGGCGGGCTGGCGTTCTGCTTCGTCTCCGACGTCAACCCGGCGGACTTGCGGACGCTGGCCGACCTGGTGACGCCGCTGGCTGGAACGTGATCAGCCTTCGAGGTTCTCGTGGTGGCCGATGGCCCCACGCTTCCAGTAGGCCGCCGCGCGAATCGACTCGCGCGGGTGGCCCTTGACGTCGACCAACTCGCGCCGCAGCGCCGCCATGCACGCCGCCTCGCCGGCGCACCACGCGTAGCCGTCGCCCTCGGGCAGCGCCAGCGCGCGTACCGCGGCGAGCAGCTGGGCGTCGGAGGTGACCCAGGTCAGCGCGACGTCCGCAGCGGACTTGAAGGCGCGGCGGTCGGCGGCATCGGCTGCGCTCAGGATGACGATCGCCTTGGCGCCGGCAGGCAGTTGCTCGAGGCGGCGCGCGACGGCGGGGAACGCGGTCTCGTCGCCGACCAGCAGGTGCCAGTCGTAGTCCAGCGGCACGATCAGCGAGCCCTTGGGGCCGCCGATGTCCAGCGTGTGGCCGGGTGCGGCCTGCGCGGCCCATTCGGCGGCCGGGCCTTCGCCGTGCAGCGCAAACTCGATCACCAGCGCGCGGGCGGCGTTGTCGTAATTGCGCGGCGTGTAGTCGCGGCGCGCCGGTTCGTCGCCGTGCTGCGGGGTGATGAACACCTTGATGTGGTCGTCGAACGAGGCACTGACGAAGTCGGACAGCGACTCGTCGGTGAACGTGATGCGGCGAAAGTTGGGAGTCAACTGCTCGACGTGCGTGACGGTGAGACGGCGGCGCTTGAGTTCATGGCGCACGCGCTGGACGCGGCGCAGGGTGGTGGGGTTGTTCATGCGGCGTTTCCCGAAACCGTCCCGGGATGCGGGCGGCCTCAAAATGGTTGACAATGTCATCTATCATGCGCAAACAAGTAGACAATGTCAACCATGTGGGCTCTGCATGCGAACGCGTGGCCAAGGCGTCGACGGCCGACGTCGTGCTGGACCTCGTCCACGTCGTGATGCACCAGTTCCGCTCGGCCCAGTACCAGGTGCTGCGCGACGGCGCGCACGACATCACGCACATGGAAAGCAAGGTGATGGGCTTCTTCGCCCGCCGCCCGGGCGCGACGCTCAGCGACCTGGTGGCGCACAGCGGCCGCGACAAGGCCCAGCTCGCCAAGCTGGTGAAGGGCCTGCGCGAGCGCGCGCTGCTGGTGGCCGAGGCCGACACCGAGGACCGCCGCAGCGTGAACCTGCGGCTCAGCGACGCCGGCCACGCCGTGCAGCACGCGCTGCACGCCGAGGCGCGCACGCTCAACGAGCGTGCGGTGAACGGGCTGTCGGGCAAGGAGCAGGCGCAGTTGATCGAGTTGCTGCGGCGTCTGAAGGCGAACCTCGACACGCCGGATTGAGCGCCACCCCGGGTGCCGGGAGGTGCCCTGTGGAAAGAAACACACCACTGCGGCCAGGGGCTTGCATTGGCGGCTGGAACCCGTAGACTGTTGATCCATACAGTATCAACAGTGGTTCCGATCTCGCGCTCGTCATGGATCCCCGGCTCTCTCTCAATCTCCTGCCGGGCCCTGGCGAACGCGAGGCCTCCGGCGATGCGACCGTGTAATGGCGCGCATCGTCGCAATCCCTGGGGCGGTCTATGCGTTGACCTCGCTCGTGTCGCTGTTGTTCGCTTTCTTGATCGTGTGGGCGCGTCAATGCCCGTGAAGGAGCTGTGATGTCGATGTGGCTGTCCAACCAATCCGTGAGCCTGGCCGTGATCGTGGCGGCGAGCTGGCGTGTGATGCACGACCGGGCCGCCCTGCTGGCCCATCCGTCCACGCTGCGTCGCGCGCAGACCCAGGTGGTGCGCCTCATCACGGTGGTCGCCGGACACTGAGTCGGACCGCCAGGCCGGCCGGGCTCAAAGCACACGACAATCGCGCCTTCATGAATCGAAGGCGCAGGCGTGATGGCTGACTGGATCGGATGGTTGGAACTGCTGGCGGAGGAACTGCTCCTCGTCGTCTGTTTCCTCGTGGTGTTCGACGGCTGCCGTCGCCTGGTGCGTGACGGCGTGACCAAGGGCCCGGCGTTGGCGTTGGCCATCGCGCTGGTGCTGCCGGTCTGGGAGGCGACGGCCAGCCTCAACGTCGTCAAGTCCGTGCGGCTGTTGCAGGCCCAGAAGCTGGCCGCGCTGTACGTCAACGCCCGCGAGCCGGCTGGGGGCTGGGAAAAGATGGCGCTGTCCCCGGCCGATCGCGCCGCGGTCAGCACGGCGGTCGCCGCCATGAACTACAAGTACCTCGGTCGGCGCTCCGAGCTGGTCGACGAGACGGGCAAGCGCCTCACCTTCGATCCCACGCCGCAGCAGGCGACCGACCGCGAGCAGGTGATGCGCGACGAGAAGGGCGCCGAAGATGCGGCGCAAGCGGCCTACGAGCGCGGCCTGCGGCTGTTCCTCAGCATCTCGGGGTTCTTGGTGGCGGGGCTGTTGGTGGGCTGGCGGCAGCGCGGTCGCCGCTGATGTGACGTCGCCTGCGCCCTCAGGGCCGCCGCGCCCTCAGCTTTTCAGGGCATCCGCATGAAAGCGCAGGTGATCCTCGATGAAGCTCGCGACGAAGAAGTAGCCGTGGTCATAGCCGGCGTGGCGGCGCAGCGTCAGCGACTGCCCGGCCTCGCGGCAGGCAGCCTCGAATCGATCGATGCCCAGTTGCTCGGCCAGGAACTTGTCGGCCATCCCCTGGTCGACGAGCAAGGCCGGCGCCCGTGCGCCGGACTTCACCAACTCGGTGGCGTCGTGCGCGGCCCAGGCGGCCCGGTCGTCGCCAAGATAGTGCGTGAACGCCTTGACGCCCCATGGCGCCTGCATCGGTGCGGCCACCGGCGCAAATGCCGACACGCTGCGATACGTTCCCGGATGACGCAGTGCCAGCGTCAGCGCGCCGTGCCCGCCCATCGAGTGCCCGAACAGGCCCAGCCGATCGCGTCGCCATGAGAAATTCCTGGCGACGACCGCGGGCAACTCCTGCGTGACGTAGCTCTCCATGCGCCAGTGCGGGGCCCATGGTGCTTGCGTGGCGTCGAGGTAGAAGCCCGCGCCGCTGCCGAAGTCCCAGCTGGCGTCGGCGCCAGGCACGCCGGAGTCGCGCGGGCTGGTGTCGGGCGTCACCAGGATCAGGCCCAGCTCCGCGGCGACGCGCTGCGCGCCGGCCTTGATCGCGAAGGTCTCTTCGGTGCAGGTCAGCCCGGCCAGCCAGATCAACGCGGGCACCTGCTCGCCGGCCAGGGCCTGTGGCGGCAGGTAGAGGCCGAACTTCATCGGCAGGCCGATGGTGTCGGATGCGTGCCGATAGAAGCCCTGCACGCCGCCGAAACAGGGGTGCTCCGACAGCACCTCGAGAGCCGTCGCCATCAGAAGACGACCACCGATCGGATCGACTCGCCGCGCTCCATCAGCTCGAAGCCGTGGTTGATTTCCTCGAGCTTGAGCGTGTGCGTGATCAGCGGATCGATGGAGATCTTGCCGTCCATGTACCAGTCGACGATCTTGGGAACGTCCGTGCGGCCGCGCGCGCCGCCGAAGGCCGAGCCCTTCCACTCGCGGCCGGTCACCAGCTGGAACGGGCGCGTCGAGATCTCCTGGCCGGCTCCGGCCACGCCGATGACGATGCTCTGGCCCCAGCCCTTGTGGCAGCACTCGAGCGCCTGGCGCATCGTGGTGGTGTTGCCGATGCATTCGAAGCTGTAGTCGGCGCCGCCGTCGGTGAGCTGCACGATCGCATCGACGACGTTGGGCACGTCCTTCGGGTTGATGAAGTGCGTCATGCCGAACTGGCGCGCCATCGCCTCGCGCGCCGGGTTGATGTCGATGCCGATGATCTTGTTGGCGCCCACCAGCCGCGCGCCCTGGATCACGTTCAGCCCGATGCCGCCGAGGCCGAACACGACGACGTTGGCGCCGGCTTCCACCTTGGCCGTGAACAGCACGGCGCCCACGCCCGTCGTCACGCCGCAGCCGATGTAGCAGACCTTGTCGAACGGCGCGTCCGGCCGGATCTTGGCCAGCGCGATCTCGGGCACGACGATGTAGTTGCTGAACGTGGACGTGCCCATGTAGTGAAGGATGGGCTGGCCGTCCAGCGAGAAGCGGCTGGTCGCGTCGGGCATCAGGCCGCGGCCCTGCGTCGAGCGGATCTGCTGGCACAGGTTGGTCTTGCGCGACAGGCAGAACTTGCACTGGCGGCACTCGGGCGTGTAGAGCGGGATCACGTGATCGTCGCGTCGCAGCGAGGTCACGCCGGCGCCCACCTCCACGACCACGCCCGCACCTTCGTGGCCGAGGATGGCCGGGAACAGGCCCTCGGGGTCGGCGCCCGACAGCGTGAACTGGTCGGTGTGGCAAATGCCGGTGGCCTTGATCTCCACCAACACCTCGCCGGCCTTCGGGCCCTCCAGGTCGACGGTCTCGATGCTCAGCGGGGCGCCGGCCTTCCAGGCGACGGCTGCACGGGTCTTCATGGGATTTTCTCCAGGGGCGAGCGGGGTGGCGAAGGTGTCGGTAGACTCGATGCAACGGCGCCGACACCGAGCGCGCAGGGTAAACCAAGTCATGAAGATCCGCAGGCTGTCCGAATCCGACGCACCGCAATTCCAGGCCTTGCGCCTGGCCGCCCTGATCGACAAGCCCGAGGCCTTCGTCAAGAGCCACGTGGAGGAGAAAGACCTGCCGCTGGCCGAGTTCGCGGCGCAGCTCGTCGAACGCCCTGGCCACGTTGTCTTCGGCGCCTTCGACGGCGACAGCCTGGTAGGCATGGCCGGACTGGCCCGCGAGACCTTGATCCAGACCCGCCACAAGGGCCACATCTGGGGCATGTACGTGGCCGCCGACGCACGCGGCCACGGCGTCGCGCGCGAGCTGATGCAGGCGGCGCTGGCGCACGCGCGCGAGACGCCCGGCATCGCCAAGGTGACGCTCAGCGTGGACACCGCCAACGTGGCCGCGATCGCCCTTTACGAATCGCTGGGGTTCGTCGTGTTCGCCCGCGAGGCCGACGCAGTCCGGCTGGAGGGCCAGTCGCGCGACGACCTGCAGATGCACCTGCGCTTTCCCACCCCCTAGTTGCACACGCGCGCTGGCGCGGCGCTGGCGTCGCCATCATCCCTAGCTTCGCAGCCACCGCCCGTTGACGCCGACACGCTCAGCTCCGACGATCCCCTGTCACGACCCCGCCGTTCATGCGGCAGTGCGTCATCCACAGGAGGAACCATGCACAAGACCATTCGTGCCGCCACCCTGGCGCTCGGCGCGTTCGCGCTCGCAGGCTTCTCGGCGAATGCCAACGCCACCTGGACCTTCAGCAACGACAGCGGCGGCGACGGCAGCATCTCGGGCACGTACCCGATGTTCACGATCACCGGCGCAGACAACGGCGTGGGCGACAACACGTCGTTCTACCTGCAGACCTTCACGACGTCCCAGGTCGTCACGTTCACCTGGCAGTACGCGTCGCTTGACACCGAGAGCACCGCGTGGGACCAGGCCGGATTCATCTACGACAGCAACGAGACCCAGTTGTCGATCAACGGCCCGGCCTTCACGCCCAGCAACGGCACAGTGACCTTCATCGTCCAGGCCAACCACACGTTCGGCTTCTACGTCCATTCCACCGACTCCTTCGGCGGCGCCGCGATGTTCGCGGTCAACGAGGACCTGGCCACGCCGCCTCCGCCGCCGCCGCCCCCGCCGGCGATCCCTGAACCCCAGACACCCGCGCTGATGCTGGTCGGCCTCGCGGCATTGTTCGCGGCCGCGCGCCGCAGGGCATCCAAGGGCGGATGAGCGCGGGCAAGGCGGCCCGCAGCGTCCGCTTCTTGCAGGTCGCCGAGGCGTTCGCGGAATCGCTGCGAAGCCATGCGCCAATCGGCGCCATGAGCTTCGTCGGAAATCACGTCGCGGCCAGTGGCCCCGCTCGGCAACCCGGTAGCCGAGTTGCCGGGACTGCAAAAATGAGCGTGGACGACGCGCTGTCGCTGGGCTGGCGCACCGACCTGATCTTCGCCCGCTTTGATGGCCAGGTGATGGCCCGCAGCAACCACCTGCTGGTGCGCACGCCGGGCAACCCGACGTTCTGGTGGGGCAACTTCCTGCTGTTCCAGCACGCGCCGGGCGCCGGCGACCTCGCGCGCTGGATGGCGCTGTTCGAGGAGGAGATCGCCGCCAGACAGCCGGCCTCGCGCCACCGGGCGTTCGGCGTCGACGTGCGCGACCGGCTGACGCTGCCGCCGGAGTTTGCGGCCGCCGGCTTCGAGCTCAACGAGGCCACCGTGCTGACGCTCACGCGCGAGCAGTTGCTGGCGCCGGCCAGCAGCCTGCCCGTGGGTTTCGAATTCCACGTGCTGGCGTTGCCGCGCGACAGCGCCGCGGTCGTCGACAAGCAGGTGGTCGTCGACGAGGCGCGCTACGAGCCGGTGGGCTACCGCGTGTTCGCCGAACGCCAGATGGAGCGCTACGCCGCGATGCAACGCGCCGGGCTGGGCCACTGGTTCGGCATCGTCACGCAGGTCGATGGGCGGCCCGTGCTCGCGGCGTCTTGCGGCTTGTTCCGCGACCCGACGAGGCCGGACGGCCTCGGCCGCTTCCAGTACGTGTCCACGCACCCGGCCTGGCGGCGGCGTGGCCTGTGCACCGCGCTGGTCCACGCCGCCTGCCGCCATGGCTTCGAGGGGATGGACCTGCGCACGCTGGTCATGGTGGCCGACCCCGACGACGTCGCCATCGGCGTGTACGAATCGCTGGGCTATCGCCGCGGCGTCAGCACCTGGCAATTCGAACGCGCGCCACGCTGATCAGGGCGCCGGCCGCTGGGGGATGCCCAAGCCGCGCACCACCGCTGGCCGCGCGAGGAAGGCCGCGAGCACGCGCTTGACGTTGACGAAGTCGTCGAAGCCCACCAGGGCGCCGGCCTCGTAGAAACCGACCAGGTTGTTGATCCACGGGAAGCTGGCGATGTCGGCGATCGAGTAGTCGTCGCCCATGATCCACGCGCGGCCGGCGAGGTGCTTGTCCAGCACGCCCAGCAGGCGACGCGACTCGCCGACGTAGCGGTCGCGCGGGCGCTTGTCCTCGTAGTCCTTGCCGGCGAACTTGTTGAAGAAGCCGAGCTGGCCGAACATCGGACCGATGCCGCCCATCTGGAACATCACCCACTGCAGGGTCTCGTAGCGCCTGGCCGCGTCCGCGGACATCAGCTGGCCTGTCTTCTCCGCCAGGTAGACCAGGATCGCGCCGGACTCGAACAGTGCCAGCGGCTGGCCGCCGGGGCCGTTCGGGTCGATGATCGCCGGGATCTTGTTGTTCGGGTTCAGCGACAGGAACTCCGGCGACATCTGGTCGTTGGTGTCGAAGCGCACCAGGTGCGGCTCGTACGCCAGGCCCGTCTCCTCCAGCGCGATCGACACCTTCACGCCGTTGGGCGTGGGCAGCGAGTACAGCTGCAGCCGGCCGGGATGGGCCGCGGGCCACTTGCGGGTGATCGCGAAGGCGGAGAGATCGGTCATTGCAAGGCCTCGGTGAGTTCGAGGCGCGATTCTGGAGCGGGCGCGATGACCTTGCCAGTGCGGGCCTACTCGCGTTCGTGCAAGGAGTCGCCCGCCTCGGGCTTGTGCAGTCGCTTGAAGCGCGGCAGGTGCCAGCGAAAGCGCAGCGACAGCATGCGCAGCGCGAAGCAGGCCGCGACCGCGCACCAGGTCAGCGCCGGCGAGTCCTGGCCGAGCAGGTTGCCGACGGTGGCGATCGCCGCGCCCACCAACGCGGCCGACGCGTAGATCTCGCGCTGCAGGATCACCGGCACTCGGTTGAGCAGCACATCGCGGGCAACGCCGCCGCCCACCGCGGTGACCATGCCCAGCAGCACGGCGACTTCGGCGTTGGACCCGAACAGCAGTGCCTTCTGCGCGCCGGTGACCGCGAACAGGCCCAGGCCCAGCGTGTCGAACAGCACCACCGGATGGGCCAGGCGCTGCACCAGGCCCTGCGACGCCATCGTCAGCACCGCGGCCACCACGGCCGCACCCAGGTAGCGCCAGTCGGCCAGGCCCGCGGGCGGGATCGCGCCGATGCACAGGTCGCGCAGCACGCCGCCGCCGCAGGCCACCGTGAACGCGATGACGAGGATGCCGAACCAATCCAGCCCGCGTTCGCGCGCCGCCACCGCGCCGCTGAGCGCGAACGCGAAGGTGCCGGCGAGGTCGAGGAAGGTGAACAGCGCGTGGCCGTTCAGCACGGCCAGCGTCAGCGGCGACGCGTTCACCGGGCTTCGGCGGTGCTGCCTGGAACAACGGCCGGCGGCAGCGGCCGCGACGGCAAGGGGATGAACCCGGTCTCGCCCGGCACCATCGGGAAGCGCTGCTCCGACCACGCGGCCTGGGCCTCGAGGATGCGCTCGCGCTGGCTGGACACGAAGTTCCACCAAAGGAAGCGCGGCGCGTCGAGCGGCGGGCCGCCCAGCAGCACGACGTGCGCGGGCGCGCTGCCGGCCGTCAGCCGCGCTGGCTCGTCGGCGTCGAAGGCGATCAGGTGCTCCTTGGGCGTGGCGGTGACCTCGTCGTTGGCGAAGACCTCGCCTTCGAGCACGTAGGCCGCGCGCTCCGCATAGGCCACATCGAGCTCCAGCGACGCGCCGGCGTCCAGCCGCACGTCGACCAGGAACATCGGCGACGTGATGGCCACCGGCGACGTCGCGCCGAAGGCCTCGCCCAGCACGACGCTCAGGTGCGCGCCCGGGCGCGTCACGCGAGGGATCGCGTCGGCGCCGTGGTGCGCGAACGCGGGCGGACATTGCTCCAGCGCCAGCGGCAACGCCACCCAGAACTGCAGGCCCCACAGGCGCGGCCCGTCGGCGCGCAGGTCGTCGGGCGAGCGCTCGGAGTGCGTGATGCCGCGGCCCGCTGTCATCCAGTTGACCTCGCCGGGCCGAATCGGTACGACACTGCCCAGGCTGTCGCGGTGCAGGATGGTGCCCTCGAACAGGTAGCTGACCGTTGCCAGGCCGATGTGCGGGTGCGGGCGCACGTCCAGGCCCTTGCCGGGGCTCAGCTGCACCGGGCCGAACTGGTCGAGGAAGACGAACGGCCCGACGGCGCGGCGGGCGGCACTGGGCAGCGCCCGGTGCACGAGGAAGCCGTCGCCGAGGTCGGACGGATGGGGCGTGATCACTTGCATGGCGGGCCTTGGCGGTGGGTGTGGCGCTTGCCGCCATGGTAGCGGCCTGCCCTGCCCGACGCCGCCGCGGGGCGAACGCGACAGGACTGCGGTTTGCCAGGGCAGTCCATGGACGAGTTCTGGAAGACGTTGCGTTGGCCACCGAGGCGCCTGGTGCTGTGGCATTCGATCGCCGCCATCCCGATGGCGACGGTCGTGCTGCTGGGCGCCTACCTGTCGTATCACTACCACCAGCTGACCATCCAGAACCGCGACCGCGTCGACCGCGCGTACCAGGTGCTCGACGTGGTCGACGGGCTGTTCATCTCGATGCAGAACGCCGACGTCGCGGAGCGTGATTTCATCATCACCGGCGACGGCTCCCACCTGGCGACCTTCGTGACCTCGCTGCAGTCCGAGCGCGAGGACGCGAGGCACCTGCAGGATCTTCTGGTCGCCAGCCCCTTGCAGGAGGCGCTGCTCGCCAAGCTCGATATGGCCGTGGCCGCGAAGGTGACGGATCTCGGCCAGGCGATCAGCGTGCGCCAGAACCAGGGGTTCAATGCCGCGCAGCTGGCCATCCGCAACGGCGACGACGGCAAGGCCATGGCCGACATCCGCAAGCTGGTGACGGCGTTGTCCGAGAACGAACGCCGCTTCCTGAATCGGCGCCAGGCGGACACGCGCGAGCACGAGCGCGACACCTTGCTGGTGGGCATCTTCATCGCCGCGCTGTCGGTGACCACGCGCATCCTGATCGCGCTGGGCATCCGCCACGTGCACTCGAAGCGGCAGGCGGCGATCGTCGAGGCCGAGGCCGAAGCCGAGGCCACGCCGCCCGGCGCGGTCAGCTCCTCCGGCGCCTGAGGGCGACGAGGATCACGACGACGTTGAGCACCAGGCTCGCGATCGCCAGCTTGGTCAGCATGGCCAGCGTGCCGTCGGTGGCCTCGCTGTGCTGGTGCAGCTTGGCGACGTCGCCCCGCACGGCGGCCAGCGTCGTCGGCTCGTAGGCCTGCGTCGAGCCGAGCACCAGCCTTTGCCCGTCGAACTCCAGCAGGGCGAGCTGATTTTCATTCAGCATGAGTGGCAAGGGCAGGCGCAACTCGTCCTTCACGCACTGCCGGATCGTCAGCTCGGTGTTGAGCTTGCCCGCCGGCACGACGAAGCGATAGCCCAGCGAGTTGTCCGCGGCGTCGGCCTGCACCAGGTCACCGGTTTCGTCGAGCCGCGTCTCGCCGTTGATCTGCAGTCGCATCGCGCACACCGCCGATCCACCCGCCGCGCTGGCGGCCGCCTTCGCCGCTGGCGGTGCTTTCAGCGTGATGTCGATCCAGCCATGCGACCCCGCGAGGAGGTGCTCGCGCCGCGCATCGTCGGCCTTGGTGCAGCCGGTGCCGGCCAGCAGGGCCAGCACGAACAGGGACTTGGTCAGGAGATGCATGCGAAGGCCGCCTCGGAAGTGCGGCGATTCTCGCTCACGACGAGATGACGGCGCAATTGCGTGCGGGCTCGACCAGAAAGTAAATAAAGTTTACTTTCTGGTCAACGCTGGAACCAACCGGCGCGTTGTTGCAGCTCGCCGCACATCGCTCCTTGAACGTCCTCATGCAAGCCCAGATCAACCTCTCCATCCGCCAGGTCCACGAATTCCTGCTCAATGTCGCCACCGCCCGCCCCGTGTTCATCTGGGGTGCGCCGGGCATCGGCAAGAGTTCGCTCGTCGAAAGCTTCGCCGCCGATCTCGGGCTGGAATGCGTGACGCTGCTCGGCTCGCAGCTGGCGCCAGAAGACCTGATCGGCATCCCCAAGATCGATGGCGCCGTGAGCCGCTTCTATCCGCCGGCGATGATCGTGCGCGAGCGAGAGTTCGTGCTGTTCATCGACGAGCTCAACATCGCGAGCCAGGAGATCCAGAAGGCGTTCTACAGCCTGATCCTGGACAAGCGCATCGGCGAATACAGGCTGCCGGCTGGCTCCATCATCATCGGCGCCGGCAACCGCGCGCAGGACGCCGCGCTGGCCAAGCAGATGCCCAGCGCGCTGGTCAACCGCATGGTGCACGTGCACCTGAAGGCCTCGCATCGCGAATGGCTGCACTGGGCCGAAGGCCACGCCATCCATCCGTGGGTGCTGGACTACGTGCGCGCGCGCCCGACGCAGCTGGCCACCGACGTGCCGCCCGCCCGCGAGGAGCCGTTCTCCACGCCGCGCAGCTGGCACGGCGTCAGCGACGCGCTGCATTCGTTCGGCGACGCCATCGCGCCGGACCATCTGGACGCGCTGCTGTTCGGCTCGTTGACCCGCGACCACGCGGTCGGCTTCAAGGCCTTCCTCAAGCAGATCCGCAACAAGTTCAGCGTGCACAAGATCCTCAGGGGCGACGAGCCGTGGCCGTCCGCGCCGCAGGATCGCGACCTCACGTACTTTCTCACGCAGAGCCTGCGCGACCTTCTGATCAAGGAGCTGCCGGCCCAGGACAGCGCGTTGGGCCGCGACAGCCGCGAGCTGGCGCAGCAGGCCAAGAGCGCCCTCAAGGCGCTTGCACGCATCGACGGCGAACTCGCGCAACTTGTGCTGACCGAGAGCGACGCGGGCGACCGTGTGCCCGACTGGTTCGTGCTGGAGATCGCCAAGGACTTGCCGCGGCTGCTTCAGGAGCGCGCCGAGCATGGCAAAAAGTAGCAAGGCCTTGCGCAAGAAGCGGCCGTTCGAGGACGCCTTCGCGCAGCTGCGCCAGCACTACCTCCTCGGCAGCGTCGCCAAGGAAGTGGCGGTGCGTCCGCGCTGGAATGGCGCGCTCGCGTGGCGGCCGCAGGCGGTGTGCCGGATCGAATCCGACGCGACCATCGTTGTCAATGAGGACGCGCCACTGTCGACGGCGCAGTGGCTGGCGGTGCTGGCGATCGCCACGCTGGCGCTGGCGCTCGGTGCACCGCGCCGCCTTGATGTGCCGTCGCCGCTCGCGGACCTCGCCGCGCAACTGGCCGCGCTGCATTGGTGGCGCATGTTGAAACTGGGCGAGTTGCCAGAGCGCATGGCGCTGGCACCCGAGCTCCTGCAATGGGGGCGGCTGCCGCTCCTGGAGATCGTCGCGCGCCTGAGGTCCGAGCCGGAACACGAGCTGCACAACGGCCGCTGGACGCTCAACGGATCGATCGACGAGCCGCTGATCCCAGGCGCAGTGGTCGTGCGCCGGTGCGTCGGTGGCGCTGCGGTGTCGCGCGATCTCGAGCAGGTCTTCGCGCAGGCGATGGTCGACAACGCCAAGCGAGCGCTGCAGGCCCAGCACGAGGCGAGCCACGCACCGCGCGAGGGCGCGAACCCGAACAGCGTTGCCGCGCGGGCCAAGCGCTGGCTGATCGCGCACTACCCACTGCTGGGTGGGTTGCTGACGCAGTTCGAGCTGGTCGAAGACATGCTGGTCTGCCGCAACATGGACATCAGTGTCGCCGCCATCCACGTCGGCGCCGGCGAGATCTACATCAACCCGGCGCGCGGCCTGGATCTCGAGCAGTGCAAGTTCGTCGTCGCCCACGAGGTGCTGCACGCCGGCCTGTGCCATTCGAGCCGCCGCAACGGCCGCGATCCGTATCTGTGGAACGTCGCGTGCGACTTCGTCATCAACGACTGGCTGGTGACGATGCGGGTCGGCACACCGCCGGACGGGCTGCAGTTCGACGAGGAACTGCGTGGCTGGTCGGCTGACGACATCTACCTGCGCCTGGCCGCCGACCTGCGCCTGCGCCGCCGCCTGTGCACGTTGCGCGGCGGCGACGTCGACCTGCTGGACGAGCGCTCGGACCGCGGCTTCACCGACCGCGAGGAGTTCTGTCGGCGCGCGCTGGCCCAGGGCCTGGATCATCACCAGTGCAGTGGCCGCGGCCTGCTGCCCGCGGGCCTCGTCGAGGCGATCCGCACGCTGGCCCAGCCGCCAATCCCGTGGCAGGCGGCGCTGGCGCAGTGGATGCGCGAGCGCTTCCCGCTGGTCGAGCGCCAGCGCACGTACGCGCGGCCGTCGCGCCGCCAGTCGGCTACGCCCGACACCCCGCGACCGCGCTTCGTCGCGCCCGACGAAGAGCGCAGCACGCGCACGTTCGGCGTGGTCGTCGACACCAGCGCGTCGATGGATCGCATCGAACTGGGCAAGGCGATCGGCGCGATCGTCAGCTATGCGCAGGCGCAGGACGTGCGCGAGGTGCGACTCGTCTATTGCGACGCACAGCCTTACGACGAAGGCTTTGTCGCGATCGATGCCCTCGCGTCCCGCGTGAGCGTGCGCGGGCGCGGGGGCACCGTGCTGCAGCCGGCGGTCGACCTGCTGCAGGCGCGGCGCGACTTCCCCAAGGACGCCCCCATCCTGCTGATCACCGACGGCTGCTGCGAGGACGACCTGAAGGTGGCGCGCGACCATGCGTTCCTGCTGTCGACCGGCGGCCGGCTGCCGTTCGTCACGCGCAAGCCGGTCTTCCGCATGACCTGATCAGGCGGCCGTCGTGGCGTCCGTCTTGAACATCGCCTTGATCCCGCGCACCGCCTGGCGGATGCGCGACTCGTTCTCGATCAGCGCGAAACGCACGTAATCGTCACCCTGGTCACCGAAGCCGATGCCGGGCGACACGCAGACCTTGGCCTTGTCGAGCAGCCGCTTGGCGAACTCGAGCGACCCGAGGGCGCGGTACTGCGGCGGGATGCGCGCCCAGATGTACATCGACGCCATGGGCAGATCGACCTCCCAGCCGATCTCGACGAGGCCCTTGTGCAGCACGTCGCGACGCGCCTGGTACTTGGCGCAGATCTCCGCGACGCAGGCCTGGTCGCCTTCCAGCGCGGCGATCGCGGCCACCTGCAGCGGCGTGAACGTGCCGTAGTCGTGGTAGCTCTTGATGCGCGCCAGGGCGTGCACGAGGTCGGGGTTGCCCACCATGAATCCGACGCGCCAGCCGGCCATGTTGTAGCTCTTGCTGAGCGTGAAGAACTCGACCGCGATGTCCTTGGCGCCGGGCACCTGCATGATGGACGGAGCCTTCCAGCCGTCGAACACGATGTCGGCGTAGGCGAGGTCGTGCACGACGAAGATGTCGTGCTTCTTCGCCAGCGCGATCACGCGTTCGAAGAAGTCGAGCTCGACGCATTGCGCGGTCGGATTCGACGGGAAGCCCAGGATCATCATCTTGGGCTTGGGGTAGCTGCCGCGGATCGCGCGCTCGAGCTCGGCGAAGAAGTCGATGCCCGGCCCCACCGGCACCGAGCGGATGTCGGCGCCGGCGATCACCGCGCCGTAGATGTGGATCGGGTAGCTCGGGTCGGGCACCAGCACGGTGTCGCCGCGGTCGAGCGTGGCCAGCATCAGGTGCGCGAGGCCTTCCTTGGAGCCGATCGTGACAATGGCTTCCTTGTCGGGATCGATGTCGACGGCATAGCGATCCTTGTACCAGTGCGAGATCGCGCGCCGCAGTCGCGGGATGCCCTTGGAGGTCGAGTAGCCGTGCGTGTCGGGCCGCTGCGCGACTTCGATGAGCTTGGCCACGATGTGCGGCGGCGTGGCCCCGTCGGGGTTGCCCATGCTCAGGTCGATGATGTCTTCGCCACGCTGGCGCGCGGCGAGTTTCAGCTCGGCCGTGATGTTGAAGACATAGGGGGGTAGGCGATCGATGCGCGCGAAGCGGCGCTTGCCTGCGGATGAGGACATGGAGGACTTTCACGTGAGCGCCCGGAACCGTCCGAGCGACGTCGACCCCTCGATGTGGGGGGGTCGGTGCTCATCATATCGGTTCGTTGTTGGGGGTTCGAACGAACAAGGGATGGGCACGACGGCGTATGAATTCCACAGTCGTGCCCAGTCCCGATCACGGGCAACGCCAGCCCGCGCCAGGGCTCTGGAGGTCAACATGATTCGCTCAACCACGCGCGCGCTCGCCATCTGCGCACTCGCCGCCGCCACCTTGCCCGCCTTCGCGGCCAACGATCTGACGGGCCAATCGGTCAACGTCGACTGGCTCTTCGGATCGACGCCTGCCTCGATCGCGCAGCGCGTCGTGACGGTCGGCGCGGGCCCGGAGATCCAGTGCGCCGGCGGCACTGTCGGCCCGGACCTGTGCAGCTACTTCGTCGACGGCGCGACCATCGACATCGGCACGAACACGCTGAAGCTGACGATCGACTCCGGCACCTCCTTCTGGAGCTCCAGCACCTTCAACGGCTACGAATTCAGCAACCTGTCGTCCGGCGGTCCGTGGACCGGCTACTCGCTGTCGACGGACTTCGCAGGCGTCGACACGTCGCTCGTCACGTTCACGCCCGATGCGGTGTGGATCAACATGCAGGGCATCCAGCCGGCGGCGGGCGAATCGTTCACGATCACGCTGCTGAGCGCCGTGCCTGAGCCGACCAGCCCCGCGCTGCTGCTGGGCGGATTGGGCGCGCTCGCCTGCGTCGCGCGTCGCCGCCGCGCCTGAGCGTGCGGGATCGCGAGCGCGCGTGACGCGCTCGCGCGTGGACCTCAGAGTCCGCCGGCCACCCCGAACGGCGGCGGGTCAGGCCCCGGGGCAGTGCCTGCCCCCGACCTGCACCACCGATCGTCGCGTACACCTCGTCGAGGCCAGTCAAGAGGGGCGCGCGTCCCTTGCGGAATCGCGCGCTCCAGGGTGCCCGAAGGCACCTGCCGCTCAGACGGCGAGCACCACGCGCTCGCGCGCCGGTGCCACGTCGTAGTGGCTCGTCTGCATCGAGTACTGTGCCCGACCCGAGGTCAAGGCGCGCAGGTGGCCGATGTAGCCGAACATCTCCTTCAACGGCACCGTCGCGGCGACGACGGACGCGTTGCCGCGTTGCGCCTGGCCTTGCACGTGGCCGCGCCGGCGATGCAGGTCGCCGATGACGTCGCCGAGGTGCTCGATCGGCGTGATGACCTCGACGGCCATCACGGGTTCCAGCACCAGCGGTGTCGCTCCGGCAGCCGCCTCGCGGAACGCAGCTGCCGCGGCCAGCTCGAAGGCCAGCGACGACGAGTCGCGTTCGTGGAAGCTGCCGTCCACCAGGGTCGCCTCGAAGTCGACGGTCGGGAAGCCGGCGGCCACGCCCACTTGCGCGGCGCGGCGGATGCCGGCCTCGATCGCGGGAACGAACGCGCGCGGAATCGCGCCGCCGACGCTCAGGTTGGCGAATCGGAAGCCATCGCCGCGTGGCAACGGCGCGAGCCGCAGCGTCAGTTCGGCGAACTGGCCGGGGCCGCCGCTTTGCTTCTTGTGCACATGGGTCACTTCACTTTCTGAAGAAATGGTTTCGCGATAGGCCACTTGCGGGCGGCCCACCGTCACATTCACGCCGTGGCGCGCGCGCATCTTCTCGATCGACACCTCGAGCTGCAACTCGCCCATGCCGGACAGGATCGTCTGCCCGGAGTCGACGTCCTGCCGCACCTTGAGGCTTGGATCCTCGCGCAGCATCGCCTGCAGCGCCTTGGCGAGGCTGTGCTGGTCGTCCTGCGTCTTCGGCTCGATCGCGACGTCGATCACGGGCTCAGGCACGTTGATCTCTTCCAGGTGAACCGGATGATCGCGATCGGCCAGCGTGTGGCCGGTCAGCGTGTCCTTGAGTCCGACCACGCCGGCGATGTCGCCAGCGACGAGTTCGGCCTTCTCGAGATGCTTGTCCGCATGCACTTCGTACACGCGCGAGATGCGTTCGTTGCGACCGGTGGTCACGTTGAACACGCTCGCGCCGCGCGCGAGACGCCCACGGTACACGCGCACGAAGGTCATCGCACCGTGGTCGTCTGCGACGACCTTGAAGGCGAGGGCTGCGAACGGTGCGTCGGGATCGGCATTCAGTGTTTCGTCGTCATGAGTCACTTCTCCTGGTCGAGGCAGGTAGTCGACAACCGCATTCAGCAGCGGCTCCACGCCGCGGTTCTTGAAAGCCGAGCCCGCGAGCACCGGCACGAAAGCCGAGGCCAGCGTGCCCTTGCGCAGGCAGGCGTGCAGCGTCTCGACCGGGAGCTCCTCGCCGCGCAGCCACGCATCCAGCGTCGCGTCGTCCTGTTCGACGATCGCTTCGACCAGGCGCGCTCGGGCTCGCCGCGCTTCGTCCAGAAGCTCGGCGGGCACGTCGGCGTCACGCGGCGGCTCGCTCGCATCGTCCTTGTCCCAGACGAGCGCGCGCAGGCGCAGCAGGTCGACGACGCCGCGGAAGTCGCCCTCCGTGCCGATCGGGATCTGCAGCGGCAAGGCGGTGACGCCCAGGCGTTCTTGCATCATCGCGACGACGCGCGCGAAGTCAGCGCCGATGCGGTCGAGCTTGTTGACGAAGGCGATGCGCGGCACGCGGTACTTGTCCGCGAGTCGCCAGTTCGTCTCGGTCTGCGGCTCGACGCCGGCCACGCCGTCGAACACGACGACTGCGCCGTCGAGCACGCGCAGCGAGCGATTGACTTCGATGTTGAAGTCGATGTGCCCGGGTGTGTCGATCAGGTTGATCTGCGTGCCGTTCCAATGCACCGTGATGGCCGCACTGTTGATGGTGATGCCGCGCGTGCGCTCCTGCGGATCGAAGTCCATGCGCGTGTTGCCTTCATGGACCTCGCCGATGCGATGGTTCTCGCCCGTGTAGAACAGGATGCGTTCGGTGGTCGTGGTCTTGCCCGCGTCGACGTGCGCGATGACGCCGATGTTGCGCAGGTTGCGCAGAGGGGTGGTGGTCTTGGACATGCTGAATCTTTCTGGGCGCGAAGTGCCTCGCGCCGCCAGGTGTGCTGTGTGTCTCAGCCGCCGCCTGGCATGTTCACCAGGTCGGTCAGCTGTCTGTCGGAGTCCCGTGGCCGGAGCACGGGCGTGGGTCGTCCACGTCCCGGCGGGCGGGAATCGTGGCGATCAACTTGTCGTACGTGCGCATGGCGAGCCTTGCAGGTGGATGCAGAATCGGCGATCGGAAAAACGAAACCCCGGAAGACTGAGCCTGCCGGGGTTCGGTGTTGTCGGCAGGGCGCAGCGGCCCTCCGACGATGGGTCGAAGAGCACTCAGTGGGCTTGCGTGGCCTTGTTCACTTGGCCCACGCGGGCGAGGAAGAGGTGAGTGATTTTCATGGTGGGTGTCATTGTCTCGCCGAAGCGATAGCTCTGCAAGATGTGGTGGCTTTGCGTTGGCGAAAGCGGTTGCAGGCCAGCTAACCAGGTGGGGACGTTGAACGACTAGTCAAATCCTGTCTATCGGATCAGACGGCCTCGCGCGCGAGCGCGTCGCGCACGACCATCAACGCGAAGCCGAGCAGGTTGAGGCCGTTCCACTGCAGCGGGTCTGCCGCTCGCGGATCGCCCGCTGCCATCCCGATACCCCAGATCGCGTCGACCGGACTGGCCTCGACCAGCACGCGTGGCGAAGTGCCAGCGAGGAACCCGCGCAGCGCGATCGACTGCGAGAACTTGGCGAGGTTGCCCGCGACAACCGCTTCGAAGCGACGTGCCACCCAGCGCTTGTCGTCATAGCCCGCGACGCGCCTGCCCAGCGACTTCGCCTCGTTGGGCGTCGCCGCAGCGAGTACCTTCGCGAGCGAGGCCGAATCGTCGAACAGCCGGGCCTTCTCGGCCATCATGAAATGTTCCGCACTCGGGTAGACGACGCCGTCGATGTCGAAGCGCGCCGGATACCACTGGCTGAAGCAACTGGAGGTGAGTACGCCGTCCGGGCGTACGCGATGGCCCCAGAAGGTCAGGTAGTCGAACGTCTCGCCGTGCGTGACGCGCGAGCGCAGGTCGATGAGGTCGGTTGGCGGTGTCATGCGCGCATCCTACCTCAGTAAGTTGTTGTGAGCAACTAATGAGGAACGTATCGTGTCGGATCTTCTGCTCACCTTTTGCGCATGTCCTCGACCCCACTGAAAGCCTCCGAGACCGCTGTGCCTTTCGCCGGCTTCTGGCGCCGCGTCGCCGCGTTCCTCGTCGACGGCCTGATCCTCGGGTTGATCGGCTATGCGCTGGGGCTGGCCTTGTTCGACACCTTCGTCCGCCTCGGCCCATGGGGTCGCTGCGTCGGCTTCGGCGTGGCGCTGGTCTACTTCGTGGCGCAGGAGAGCGGGCGCGGTGGCGGGCAGTCTTTGGGCAAGCGGCTGCTGGGCATCCGCGTGGTCGATGCGCAAGGGCGGGCGCTGGACCCGGCTCGCGGCGTCGTCCGGTTCACGGTGTTCGGCGTGCCGTACTTCCTCAATGGCGCGGTGCTGCCGATGAGCGTCGCGACCTTCGCGGGCGGCTTCCCGCTGGCCCTGCTGGCGCTCGGTGGCATGCTGGCGCTGGCGTACCTGCTGGTGTTCAACCGCCGCACGCGGCAGTCGCTGCACGACCTGGCCGTCGGCGCGTTCGTGGTGCGGGTGCGCGACGGCGCACGTCACGCACCCGGGCCCGCGCGCACGTGGGACGGGCATCGCGCGATCGCGGCCGTGCTGATCGTGCTGGCCGGCGCCACGCCGCTGATGTTTCCGCAACTGATGCGCATCCCGATGTTCGCCGACCTGCAGGTGCTCTACCTGCACCTGGCGGAGCAACCTGAATTGCGCTCGGTGAATGTGTTCGCCTCGGTTCAGCAACGCTATGGCACGCAGATCGAATCGCACGCGCGCCATGTGTTGTTGATCCACGCGACGATCGCCAAGCCAGTCATGGACTATGTGCCGCTGTCGACGCGGCTGGCCGGCATCGCGCTGAAGGTCTATCCGAATGCGGCGCGCGAGGATCGCATCGTCGTGCGACTGGCCCACGGCTACGACATCGGCATCGCATCGAGCTGGACCTCCAACGACCTCGACTACACGCCCGCGCAGTGGGCCGACCGCGTCGCTGCCGGCGTCGCCAACTAGGCCAGCGCCGGGGCCGCCTCAGAGGCGTTGACCGTCGTGTCGTGGCGCTCGTAGGTGCCGATGATCATCCCGCTGGCGATCGCGTCGCGGGCCAGCGCCGCCATCAACGCGTCGCGTCCGGGTGTCTCGGGCAGCGCGGCCTCGCCGGCCAGTGCGAACACCTGGAACGCGTAGCGATGCGGGCCGTGGCCGGGTGGCGGATCGGGCGGCAACCAGCCATGCCCGAGGTAGGAGTTGCGGCCCAGGCGGGCTTCTTCGGGCGCATCGGCATCGTCGTCGAGCGCACCTTGGCGCAGCGAGCCATCGTCGCTCGGCAACGCGACGGCGATCGCGTGCACCAGCGGATGCGGCGTCGGCGAATCGGCGTCCTCGACGATCAGCACCACCGAGGTCGCGCTGTCCGGCACGCCGGTCCAGTGCAGCGGCGGTGACAGGCCATCGCCGTCTGCCGTGTAGCGCATCGGCAGCGGGGCGTGGTCGACGAACGCGAGGCTGCCGACCGTGATCGCGCCCTGGCCAGCGCGCAGCGGCAGGCGATTGAAGGCCAGCTGGTCCAGGCCGGCGCGCTGGTCGCGCAGGGCGTGGCCGACAAAATCGGGCAGGTTCTCGAGCATCGCCGTGTAGGGCAAGCGACGTGCGCGCCGCCACCGGGCCTGCGCCTTGCTGTCCTCGCGCATCGCCCCCTGGAGTGCACCCTGATGCAGCAAAAGAACCTGTTCGACGACGGCAGCCTGTCCCGCCCGGTGGCCGCCGCGCTGGCCGCGACGGCGCTCGTGGCGCCCGCGCTGGTGTCCCTGAGCGACAACCCGTCGCGCTCGATCTCGACCAAGGTCTGGTATGCCTTGCTTCGCAAGCCGAGCTTCAATCCGCCCAAGGTCGTTTTTCCGATCGTCTGGACCCTGCTCGACGGTGCACTCGCGGTCGGCGCGTATCGCCTGGCGCGCCAGCCGTCCACGCCCGAACGCAACCGCGCGCTGGGGCTGTTCGCAGCGAACGTCGCGATGATCAGCGGTTGGTCGAAACTGTTCTTCGGCCGGCACAACCTGGGCGCGGCGGCCGTCGGATCGGCGGCGATCGCGGCCACCGCGACGGCCTACGTCGCCGCGGCGCGACCGGTGGACAAGCCCGCCGCGGCGACGGGCGTGCCGCTGGTGGCCTGGGTCACCTTCGCGACCGTGTTGAGTACCGCGGTCTGGAAGATGAATCGACGTTAGGCGTCAGGCTGCGGCCTGGACGATGCTCGCGAAGATCAGCCCCAAACCGACGATGCTGATCGCCCACACGCCGGTGCGCGCGACCGGGATGCCGATCATGTAGATCGGGATGTAGACGATCCGGGCCCAGAAGAAGATGCGGGCGCCGAGTTCGACGTGCGGGTCGGTGACGCCACCGACGCTGGCCACCAGCGCCAGCGCCGTGAACAGCACCATGTTTTCCAGCATGTTCCTGGCGGCGCGGTCGGTGCGGGCGGGGAAGCCGCTGGAGTCCGTCTCCCCATCGCGGTTGCCCAGCGCCGCCATCAGCCCCGACGGCTTCCAGGCCTTGGCCTTGATCAGGCTGGCCGCCACGATCAGGGCCCAGTTGATCACGGCCAGTTCGGCCACGATCATCAATGTCTTGGTCATCGTCATGCTGTTCAGCCCGACTGTTGAGAGGCCGCCAGCATACGTCGCGCGGCGTCGCGCGTCGGATTCATGCCTGCCAGACGCCGTAGCCCGCCTCGCGCAGTCCGATCGCCAGTTCCACCTCCATCTCACGCGCAGCTTCGTAGGGCATCGGGTTGTAGACGGCGTAGAGCTCGGGCAGCAGGCGCAGCCCGTACTTGAAGACGAAGCGGTTGGACTGGATGCCGGCCTTGTGCTTGTCGAAGCGCAGGTCGGGGTCGAGGCCGGTCATGCCGACGTAGACGCAGGGCCGGGCCAGCGTGTGATCGGGGTTTGACTTGCGGAACGCCGGCTCGTTCCAGACGCGGTCGTCGAGCAGCACCACATAGACGTGGTGTTTCTGGCGGGGGGCGCGTGCGCTCGGCATCGTGGAGGCCAATTGTCGTTGGGCGCGCGGATGGCGTCGTGCACGGCGGCGGCGCCCGACCCGTGCGGGCCAGGCACAGCGCAGACGCAGAAAGGGCCGACAGCGTCGGCCCTTTCTGAAGTCGGCAACCAGGGAGTCACCCCTGGCTTGCAGTCAGCTTCTTCCGGTCGTGCGACCGGAGGACAGCTTACTGGCCACCCTTCTTGTCGGTCGAAGCTTGCGGGTTCACGGCGGTGGAGGCCGCCTTGTGCATCTTCTTGGCCTTCTTGGCCTTCATGTGCTTGGCCGGGGCCGAAGCGCCGTCCGCAGCCATCGGCGCCGAAGCTTGAGCGAACGAAACCGCAGCGAAGGAGGAGAGCAGGGCGGCGACGATGAGGGTCTTGGTCATTTCAGATTTCCGGTTCGGACGAGGATCGCGTTGGCTCCGACCGCTCTCGAGCAGGCCCGACGTGTGCCGGACTTGCACACACAACGGGGGCCGGGATCACATGGTTGACACTCGGCGACCCGATATTTGCGGCTCCGCATCAATCGCCGTGTCGAGGCCACCTCGCAACAGCTTGTCCTGTGGAAACCCGAGGTTTGCGCACATTGTCCGGCGGGCCCCGAAACTGTCATCCGCGGTGGCGCATACTGTCGATCTCTACAGCAGGAGCGGCGATGGACACGACACGGGTCTTCAAGTGGCAGAACTACGAACTGCTCTGCAGCGCCAAACCGGTCGACGCGGGACGCTTCGCCCCGAACCTGATCATCTCCAAGCAGGTGTGGCCCACCCGCCCGCGCGAGATCGCCGTGCCGCGCGGCCAGCACACCACCGAAGACACCGCCATCGACGCCGCGTACACCTCCGGCGTGGAGTGGATCCGCAACTACGGTTGACCCGACGCGCGGTCACGCCGCCGTCACATTGAACGAATCGAACGCGGCAAGATCACCTCAGCGCCGCGGGCACATGCGCTGTCTTGCGCACCCGGCACAGACGCGGGAACACCTTCTCGAACGAATTCGCGTGCGTCCCCGCATCGGGGTCGCTGGCAGCGTCCTCCGCGAGCACGATGTCGTAGCCCAGCTCCCAGGTGCAGCGGGCCGCCGGCTCCACTCCGATTGACGTCGCGATACCGGCCAGGACGATGGGCTTGACGCCGCGATGACGACCGAGATCGCCGCACAGTCCGAGTGTCCATCGGCTCGCCGCCCCAGTTCTTCCGACCCAAGGAGGGCGTGGCCGACGCGTTGATCCGCGAGCAGGCCGACGCACTGTGGCTGCGCCTGGACGCGCTGGCTGAGTGCCCGAACCGCTGGTACGCCGGATCCCGTCAACGTTTCCAAGGTACGCCTCTTGCCAAGCTTCGTCAGAGGCTCGCGCGAACGCACGCGTGCCCGTCACGCGGAGAGCGACGATGCAACTCGAAGGATCCTGTCATTGCGGCGCGGTGCGCTACACGGTGGCGGCGCACGAGCCGGTGCCGTTCATGCGCTGCTACTGCTCGATCTGCCGCAAGACCGCCGGCAGCGGTGGCTATGCGATCAACCTCGGCGCTGATCGCCGCACGCTGAAGGTGACGGGCCAGGAGCACTTGGGCGTCTACCAAGCCAGGCTGGAGGACGGCCACACCAGCACTGGCGAGCGCAACTTCTGCAAGCACTGCGGGACGGCCCTCTGGCTCTACGACCCGACATGGCCCGACCTGGTGCACCCGCACGCGGGCGCAGTCGACACGCCGCTGAGCAAGCCGCCCGACGTCACGCACATGATGCTGGCGTTCAAGCCCGACTGGGTCGACGCGCACGTGCGGCCGGCCGACGACACCTTCGATGGCTATCCGACGGAGTCGCTGGCCGAGTGGCACCAGCGGCACCATCTCGAGAGCTAAGCACGTTCGAAGACCTGCGGATAGTTCTTGCCATAGAAGTTGTCGACTTCCTCATGGTCGAGCGCCATGAAGCCGCGGAAGCCCGGCACCAGGAAAAAGCCGAACGCCGACGCGCAGGTGGCCACGCCGAACGCCAGATAGACGGCGCGCACGCTCCAGTGAGCCAGCGCGACGCCGGCGATGGCTGGGCCCAAGGTCTGCGACACCTGCGTGGTCATGATGACCGCAGCTGACATGCGCGCGCGGAACGCGAGCGGGCGCGCGAGCATGCGATGCGTCTTGCCCACCAGCGTCGTCGCCGCGTTGCACACGCCCGCCGTGGCGAACATGGCGACGAGCACGTGGCGGTCGCTGGTCCAGCCGGCGATGGCCAAGGACGCACCCATGAGTGCCATGCCGCCCACCCGGGTCGCAAAGCGGCCCTGTGCCTCCGCCCACCAGGCGGCTGGCCCCAGCGAGCCCACGAGCATCCCCAGCGACAGCGCTGCCTCGCACCAGCCCAGCCAAGCGGCCGACAAGCCCAGCGACTGCACCTTCAAGGGCACCAGCAGCGTGACGCAGGGCATCATCACGATGGCGCACACGAAGTTGCAGAGCACCCAGCCACGCTCCATCGGAATGGCCCAGTTGACACGCATCCCGACACGAAATTCGGTGGACCAGTCGCGCGCGGGCTTGCGGGCCGCCGTGCGGTCGGGACGCGGCAGTCGCGTGGCCAGCAAGGCTGCGGCGAACAGCAGCACCGCGCCCAGCCCCAGCGTGGGCGGCGTGCCTACCGCCGCCAGCACCGCGCCTGCGATGGCGGGGCCGATCAGCCGGCCGCTGGCCTGCGCCGTCTGCTGCAGCCCCAGCGCCTTGGACAGGCCCGCCGGCGGCACCAGTTCGGTGACGATGCTGTTGGTGGCCGGCATGATCAGCGCACCGGCGAGCACGGTGACGGCTTCGATCGCGATGACGACGTCCAGCCGGTAGGGCGACAGCGCCGCGAACGCCGCCATGGCGGTCGCTGCGACGCCGAAACCGGCCAGGCCCACGACCATCAAGCTGCGCTTGGGATGGCGATCGGCGAAGGGCGACAGCAGCGGCAGTGCGACGAAGGACATCGCCGACACCACCACGCCGTAGACCGCCAGGTCATGCGCGCCGCCCGACTGCGCGATCCACCACGGCAAGGCCACCTGGCCCACCATGATGGACAGCAAGGTCAGCGCGTCGCTCCACAGGAGCCAGCGAAAGGAGGTGCCCAGCAACGGGCTCCTGAACGGGTGCCAAAATCTCATCCCGGCATGCTACCGGGAGGCCGTTCAGCGCCGCTTCAGGCGCAGGCCAGCGTTTCTGCTTCCTCGGCCTTGGCGAAGAACTTGAAGCTGCGGATGTGGGCGATCAGTGCGGCTTCGTCGTAGGGCTTGCCCATCACCAGGCCGACGCCGACGCGCAGCGCTTCCTCGCGGTGGCGATCCTCGGCGGACGTGATCATCACCAGCGGGATGTGCTGCGTGCGCGGGTTGCCGCGCAGCGCGTTGACCAGGCCGAAGCCGTCCATCTCGGGCATGTCGACGTCGGTGATCACGAGGTCGGGGCAGTGGTTCTCGAGCTGCTTGAGCGCGTCGAGGCCGTCGATGGCGGTGATGACCTGGAAGCCGTGCGAGGCCAGCAAGCGGCTCGACTTGACGCGCACCATCTTCGAATCGTCGACCAGCATCACCAGCGTCTGCTCGACGGTCTTCAGGACGGTCGGCGTCGCGGGCTTGCGGGCGACGACCGCCGGGGCGGGGCGCGCCAGCGGCGTGGTCTTCTCGGCGCCGGTGGGCAATACCACCGTGGCAGGCAACTTGGGGAACATCGGCGTCGTGCGCTCGACTTGGGGCAAGTGGGAGGCGGGCAGCGTCGACGCGAGTGCGGCGGAGGCCTTGGCGGCGTCGGCGGCGCGGCGGTCGGCCTCGACCCGGGCGGCGTTCTGCGCCTTGTGGATCGCTGCCTTGCGGCGCGCCTCTTCGGCGGCGATCACGCGCTGGGCTTTGGCGCGCGCGGTGGCGCGCGCCGCCTCGACGTCGGGCGCCGCGGTGGACGGTTGGGGCGCCGGCGCTGGCTTGCCGGCCTGCAGCGCGCTCTGGCGCGCGGCCAGCAGCGCGGTCTGCGTGGCGTTCTCACGTGCGGCTTGCGTTTCCGCCGAACGACGGCGGGCGACCGCGACACGCCAGGCCACGACGGCGAAGGCGAGGGCGACGAAGAGCGCGATAAGGAGGGTGGTCATGGGTGACGACGCCGTGGTGCTTTGCGGATGATCAGAGGATAGAGGCAATGGGGCCTGCTGATCCGTGGAAACACTGATGCAATCCGCGCCAGTTCGTGAAGTCAGGCACATGAACCACGGCGACGAATGCAGCCGCTCAAGCTTGCACCAAAGTCGCGCCTGAGTCAGGTGTTGGCAAGCGTGATTTGTGTCACATCCGTGACCGGCTGCAACGCGCGCCACGTCAGGTACAGCCGCGTATCGAACTCGACCTGGTGGTAGTCGGCCAGCATGTGTTCGCACAGCGCGTAGAACGCCTTGTCGTGCTCGCGCTCCTTCAAATGCGCGAGCTCATGCACGACGATCATCTGCAGCATGTCGGCCGGCGCGTCCTTGAACAGTGCCGCCACGCGGATCTCGCGCTTGGCCTTCAACTGGCCGCCCTGTACGCGCGACACCGAGGTCAGTGTGCCGAGCGCGCGCTGATCGATCTGCAGCCGGTTGTCGTAGACCACCTTGGCCAGCAGCGGCGCGTTGCGCAGGTAGCGCTGCTTGAGGGCCATCGCGTGCTCGTACAGCGCGCCGTCGTTGCGCACCGTGTGGCGCTCCGGATAGCGGCGCGCGAGGTGGTCGCCGAGCTTGCCCTGCGCGATCAGGTGGCGTACCTGGTCCAGCGTCGACTGCGGATAGCCGCCGAGAAAGCGCAGGTCGTCGTGTGGTCGCGCGGCGGTCATGCCCGATTTCATCACACGCGCTACAGCTGGGGGAACCAGTGCGGCACGTGGGCCAGCGCCTCCGCCAGCGAGCCGATGACACCGTGGGCGCGTGCTGCGATCTCTGGCGACGGCTGCTTCAGGTCGGGCACGATGACGACGCGCACACCCGCCGCCTGCGCGGCACGGGCGCCGTTCTCGCTGTCCTCGAACGCGATGCAGTCCTCAGGCGCGACGCCCAGGCGCGCGGCCGCGAGCAGATACAGCGCGGGGTCGGGCTTGCCGTGCGTGACCTCATCGCCGCCGCTGATGCAGCTGAAGTATTTCAGCACGTCGACGTGGCCCAGCCGATGGCGGATCTCGTCGACGGCGGACGACGAGGCGACGCCGCACGGGATGCCCGCCGCGTGCAGCGCCTCGAGCAGCGGCAGTGCGCCCGTCTTGAGCGGAAACACCGCGCCACCGCCGGATTGCGGCAGCAGCGCCTGCGCCTTGGCGGCGGTCGCCCGCATGGCCGCCTCGCTGCCCAGCATGTCGATCAGCATGGCCGTTGATTGTTGAGCGGCGGTGCCGATGACACGCATGAAGTCGGCCATCTCCAGCTTGAAACCGAGCGCCTGCGCGCCCTCGATCCAGGCCTGGGAAATGGCCCGCTCCGAGTCGATCAAGAGGCCATCCATGTCGAAGATGGCAGCCCGAAAGTGTCCGCCCTCAGCCAGCGGGGTAGCGCTGCCAGCTCCCCGAGGGAGCGCGCGGCCTTGCTCAGGAGCGGCCGAGCGCGGCGGTCGCTCGCTTTCGCGCTGCATTTCGAGACCCTGATCCCCAACTGGCCGTGTCGTCGTCACTGCATGTGCCAGCCGTGCGACACCGTGATCGACTGGCCGGTCAGTGCGTTCGTCGGGAACGCGGCCAGGAACACGGCCAGGCCGGCGACGTCCTGGACGGTCGTGAACTCGCCGTCCACCGTCTCCTTGAGCATCACGTTCTTGATGACGTCGGCCTCGCTGATGCCCAGCGCCTTGGCCTGCTCGGGGATCTGCTTTTCCACCAGCGGCGTGCGCACGAAGCCCGGGCAGATCACGTTGGCGCGGATCTTGTCCTTGGCGCCTTCCTTGGCCACGACCTTGGCCAGGCCGATCAGGCCGTGCTTGGCGGTGACGTAGGCCGATTTCAGCGGCGACGCCTCGTGCGAGTGCACCGAGCCCATGTAGATGATGGAGCCGCCCTTGCCCTGGGCGATCATCGCCCGCATCGCGGCGCGGGTGGTCAGGAACGCGCCGTCGGCGTGGATGGCCATCAGCTTCTTCCAGTCCTCGTACTTGAAGTCGACGATGGCGCTGATGATCTGGATCCCGGCGTTGCTGATCAGCACGTCGACGCCGCCGAACTGTTCGACGACCCTGGCCGTGGCCGCATCGACGGCGGCCTCATCGGTGACGTTCATCTCGACCGCCATCGCAATGCCGCCGCTGGCATTGATCTCGTCGGCCGTGGCCTGCGCCGCGGCCAGCATCAGGTCGGCGATCACGACCTTGGCGCCCTCCTTGGCGTACTCGATCGCGATCTCCTTGCCGATGCCGCTGGCCGAGCCCGTGATGATGGCGACTTTGTCCTTGAGTTGCATTTGAATCTCCTGATGCGATGGAAAGAAGGAAAGGGGTTCAGCGCGCGAGATAGTCATGGGCGACCGTGCCCATGGGAAGTGTCAGGTCGGCGACGATGTGCGCGGTCGACAGGATCTCCAGCACAGGCAGGTCGGCGATCGGGGCCAGCGCGTGATGGCGCAGGTCCAGGCCGCCGGGGCCGGTCCACGCGCCCTTGACCTTCACGTCGGTCAGCGCGTACTGCACCAGTTCGCAGATGCGCGGCGTGCCGTCCACATGCGGGATGATCTTGAGCAGGAAGGCCGGTGCCTCGAGCGCGGCCTTGGCCACGGCGGGATCCAGGGCCTTGTGCTTGAAGCCCATCGTGCCGGTGGCGATGCGGAAGTCGCTGTAGTCCAGCGTGCCCATCAGCGTGTCGGTGTGCACGCGCAGGTCGGGTTGGCCCAGCTTCTTGGGGAAGCCCCACAGTTCGCGGCCGGCGGCGATCGGCGGGTGGTCGTTGAGGAACATCGACAGCACGAAGCCGCCGTGGATGCCGTTGTAGGTGACCGGGATCACCTGGCCGGACTCGGTGTAGTCGCCAAAGCCGGTGGAGTCCGGCATCTTGATGAACTCGAACTTGACGATCGGGTCGGCGAGCTCCAGTGGCGCCGGGACCAGCGCGCGCAAGGCATCGGGGTCGGTGCGGTACGAGATGATCAGGTACTCGCGATTCACGAAGCGGTACGGACCGGGCGGAAACGCCGGGTTGTGCAACGGCATCGCAAAGGCGCGTTGGCGCACCTCGTCTTCGGTCATGTCGGGCTTTCTTCGTTGCGGTGCAGCATTTCTACCAGACTCTGCTGTCCGGGCGCTGTCCTGGTCGAGCTTTACCCGCGAGCGAGGGGGATCGCGGTCACCGATTGCAACTGGTCGAACGCGAGCCCGGGGACCACGTCGACCAGCGTCGCGCCGTGCGGCCCGACGTCGATCACCGCCAGGTCGATGTAGACGCGGCTGACGCAGCCGAGGCCGGTCAGCGGGTAGGTGCAGGACTCCACCAGCTTGCTCTCGCCGCCCTTGGTGAGATGCTCCATCATCACGAACGTGCGCTTGGCGCCGATGGCCAGGTCCATCGCACCGCCGACGGCGGGGATCGCACCTTCGGCGCCGGTGTGCCAGTTGGCCAGGTCGCCCCGGGCCGAGACCTGGAACGCGCCCAGCACGCAGATGTCGAGGTGGCCGCCACGCATCATCGCGAAGCTGTCGGCGTGGTGGAAGTACGAGCCGCCGGGCAGCAGCGTCACGGGCTGCTTGCCGGCGTTGGTGAGATCGAAGTCCTCGGCGCCGGGCGCGGGCGCGGGGCCCATGCCGATGATGCCGTTCTCGCTTTGCAGGACCACCTCGCGGCCTTGGGGCAGGTGGTTGGCGATCAGCGTCGGCAGGCCGATGCCCAGGTTGACGACGCTGCCGTCGGCGATGTCCCGGGCGACGCGGGCGGCCATCTGGTCGTGGGTCCAGCGAGGGAGCGCGGTCGTTGTCATGTCATGCCTTGAAGCCGGCGCCGCGGGTGGCGGTGCGGTCGATCTTGACGACCCGCTGCACGAACAGGCCCGGCGTGACGACGGATTCGGGGTCCAGCGCGCCGAGCTCGACCACCTCGTGCACGGTGGCGACGCAGCACCGGGCCGCCATCGCCATGATCGGGCCGAAGTTGCGCGCGGTCATGCGGTAGGTGAGGTTGCCCCAGCGGTCGCCGCGCTCGGCCTTGATCAGCGCGACGTCGGCGTGGATCGCGGTCTCGAGCACCTGCATCTTGCCGTCGAACTCGCGCGTCTCCTTGCCTTCGGCCAGCACCGTGCCGTAGCCGGTGGGCGTGAAGAACGCGCCGATGCCGGCGCCGGCGGCGCGGATGCGCTCGGCGAGGTTGCCCTGGGGCACCAGCTCGAGCTCGATCCTGCCTTCGCGGTACAGCCGGTCGAAATGCCACGAATCGACCTGGCGCGGGAAGCTGCAGATGATCTTGCGGACGCGGCCGGCGCCCAGCAACGCGGCCAGGCCGGTGTCGCCGTTGCCGGCGTTGTTGTTGACCACGACGAGGTCGCGTGCGCCCTGGTCCAACAGCGCCGCGATCAGTTCGTCGGGCAGGCCGGCCGTGCCGAAGCCACCGATCATCACGGTGGCGCCGTCCTTCACGTCCACGAGGGCCGCGGCCGCGCTTTCAACGATCTTGTCGATCATCGTTCGTTCGCCTGTGAGACATGTGTCAGAGGGCCGTCAATCTACCAAATGGGCGCCGACCCTGCGTTGAACAGCGACTCTGCCGCGCCTGTGCGGGTTGACGCGATGTGTCGTCGTGCCGCATCGTGCGGCTGTCCGCAGCCTGTCTTTCGTGCGGGCAAGTGTCAGCCAGAGGCCACGAGCGTGCGAAATGACCGCTGATTGGCTCGCCGGGTCACTCGTTGGCAAGTGAAATGGCGGACCATCGACCTGACGCAAGGTGTTGGCGTTGACGTTGGCGGCTTATGGCAAGACAGCTGGCGCCGTCCGTGTGAGACTAGACGCAGTGCGGCAAGCCGCGCCGGATGCACGCAGAGGCGTCCGAGACACACCAACGATTTCGGAGACCATTTCAGACCATGCAGATCCGCTCGCCCTTCCGGCTGTCCGCGCTGCGCCTCCTCCTCGCGACGACCGCGTCGTGGCATGCCGCGACGCGCGCCGCCGATGCGCCCGTGCCCCCGCCTCCCTGGCCCGTGAGCAAGGAGTCGCCAGCCGCGCTGGCCGCCGATCCAGTGCGTCCGCTGCTGCTGGGCGGGCTGCGCCTCACGCTCGACGGCTCCACGCTGGTCGGCACCCGCGTGGCCATCGGCGCCGGCGTCAGCCAGCGCCAGGGCAAGGGCACCGACGCACTCGATTGGCTTTGCTACACCCTGACCGACGGCGCGCCGGCGCAGCGGCTGTGGCTCACGTCCAGCGAACTGTCGCGCGGCCGCATCGACGCCGTCGTCGCGGCTGAGCTGCCCGAGGGCACGCGCGCCACCACCCAGTGCCCCGAGCTGCCGGCCAAGTTCAAGCCCGTGCGCTTCGACGATGGCTTGTGGCTGGGTGGCGTCAGCACCGAACTGCGCAAGGCGCTGGGCATCCCCGTCAAGTCTGGCCCCATTTTCTCCAGCCTGTTCCAGGGGCAGTCTGGCAACCTGACGATGGTCAGCTCGACGGTCATCGAATTCCGTTCCGGTCGGGCGGTCACGTTGCACGTGGCCCACTCTTCGCAGAACTAGGGCGAGCCAGATCGCCCTGCGCCAGCGGCTTGAAGCCCTTTCGCTTGTCTTTTCGTGCTATCGCCGCGGCCCCGGATACGGGATGCTTGCGGGTGACGGTCGATCTCGGCATGCCCCCTGCGTGCCAGCGTCGCCCGATTCGACCAACACAGACACGCATGCCTGCTCCCTCCCTTGCCCCGGCGTCGACCCGTCCGGCGTCGCCGCGCCGCGTCGTCGTCGCGCGCGCCTGTGCCGCGCTGGCCCGGCTGGCGCCTGGCGCAGTGCGGGCCGAGACGCGGCGCCTCGCCGCTTCGCGGGCGCGGGTGTCGCTGCCGCGTTACCTCGGCTCCCGGCTGTCGCTGGACCAGGCCTTGCTGCCGATGATGGAGGGCGACGTGCGCTGGGCCCGGCGCGAGGGCCATGTCGGCGCAGGTGCGCGGCCGAACGTGCTGACGCCGATCTGCCCGGGCCCGTTGCGCGCCGTCAAGCCGGCCGCCGTCGGATCGGGCGGCTAGGCCATGCGCGTGCGCACCCAGCTCCTCGCGTTCGTCAGCGCCTCGGTGTGCACCGGCATCCTGGCCGCGGCGATCGTGTTCGCGGCGGGCCGGCGCGAGGACGCCGCTGCCGACGCGCAGGCACGGGCCCAGACCACCGAACACGAGGTCGCGGGCCTGCTCGCGCTCACGCAGGAATACGCGCGTTACGCGGAGCCGCGTGCGGCCGAGCAGTGGCGCCTGCGTCACGCCGCAATTGCCGCCGCACTCGCGGACGACCGCGGGCAGGGCAGCAATCCGGCGCTGGTCGAACTGCGCGACGTCACGCAAGCGCTGCCGGCGCTGTTCGCGCGCCTCGAGGAGTTGCCCAACGCCAGCGACAGCTTCACGGTGCGTCGCAAGGAGGCGCTGCTCGACCAGTTGCTCACCAGCACCCAGGCGATGAGCGACTACGCCTACCAGTGGTTCCAGGGCGCGGTGGCGCAGCGCCGCGCGGCCGAGAACGAGTTCAAGTGGATCGCGCTGTCCGTGCCCTGCGTGATGCTGCTGATGCTGCTGGCCAGCGGCGCTGTCGTGCTGCGCCGCGTGCTGCTGCCGATGCGGCGCCTCGATCAGGCCGCCGCAGCGATCCGGCGCGGCGACATGAGCTTTCGCCTCGACAACACGACGCAGGACGAGTTCGGCGACCTGTCGCGCCAGTTCGACGCGATGACCACGGCGCTGATCGAAAGTGACCAGCAGCGCGACCGCTCCGAGCAGCAACTGCGCGACATCACCGACAACCTGCCCGCGCTGGTCGGCTACATCGACCCCGAGCACCAATATCGCTTCGCCAACGAAAAGTACCGCGATTGGCTGGGCCACGATCCGATCAGCATGGTCGGCCGCCACGTGGCCGAAGTGCTGGGCGAGGGTGCGTACGCCGCGATGAAAGGCAACCTGGACAAGGCTCTGGGCGGCGAGCGCGTGCAATGGGCGCGCAGCGTGCGCCGAGATGGCGTCGAGCGCCACCTGCTGGTCGAGTACATCCCCGACATCGACCCCGGCGGCCGGGTGCGCGGCTGCTACACGCTGACCGTTGACATCACCGAGCGGCGCGCCGCCGAACTCGAGATCTCGCGCAGCGAACAGCGCATGGCAGCCCTCACCAACGCGATCCCCGCGATGGTCGGCTACTTCGACATGGACGAGACCTGCCTCTACGCGAACGACGCCGGCCTGCGCTCCCTGGGCGTCAATCGCGCGGACATCCCCGGCCTCGGCATGCGCGCAGCGCTCGGCGAGACTGTCTACGCGCAGCACGAGCCCTATGTGCGCGAGGTGCTGCAGGGCCGGCGCGCGCGCCTCGAGGGCCAGATCGCCTTCGCGGGCCGCGAGGCGCACTTCCAGGCCCACCTGATTCCCGACCGCAGCGACGGCGGCGTGCAGCGCGGCTTCTACCTGATGACCTTCGACATCACCGCGCTGAAGGAAGCACAGACGCGGCGCGCGAAGGTCGAGGGCCAGCTGCGCGCGATCACCGACAACCTGCCGGTGGCCATCACCTACCTCGACGCCGAGCAGCGCTACCGCTTCGTCAACCGCACCGGCCTCGACTGGCTGGGCCGCTCCGCCGCCGACGTCATCGGCCAGCGCATCGGCGACATCCTGCGGCCGATCGCCTACGAGCGCCGACGCGAGAACATCGAGGTGGGGCTGACTGGCAAGCGCGTCACGTTCGAGGCCGAGTCCGTGACCGGCGACGTCACCCGCATCCTGCACTACGTCTACATTCCCGACATCGAGTCGGACGGCCGCGTCGCCGGGTTGTATGGCCTGGCCACCGACGTCTCGGCGCTGAAGAACGTCGAGCAGCAGCTGAGCCTGCTGGTGCGCTCGGACGTGCTGACCGGTGTGGCGAACCGCTACTCCTTCAACGAGGCGATGCCGCTGGCGCTGTCGCGGGCGCGGCGGTCGATGTCCGGCCTCGCGCTGATGTACCTGGACATCGACCACTTCAAGAGCATCAACGACAGCCTGGGCCACGCGGTCGGTGACGAGGTGCTCAAGGCGTTCGCCAAGCGGCTGCAGCAGAGCGTGCGCGCCACCGACACCGTCGCCCGCCTGGGCGGCGACGAGTTCGTGGTCATCCTCGAGGGCGTCAACGGGGCCGACGAGCCGCAGGTCGTGGCGCGCAAGATCATCGCCAACGTCGCGCGACCGCTGGAGGTGCAAGGGCGCATGCTGACGATCACCACGAGCATCGGCGTCGCGTTCCGGCGCGCGATCCTGGCGGCCGACAGCGCCACGTCCGAGGCCCTCATCGGCCGCGCCGACGCCGCGCTGTACGCCGCCAAGAAGGCCGGCCGCAACACCTGGCGCGTGATCTCCGAAGACGTGCTGCTCGCCGAGCAGGGGGTCGCGTGAGCGTGCCCACGCGCATGCAGCCGCGTGCCCGCCCGGGCGTGACGCGGCGCGCGTTCGTGGCCGCGATGTGGGTGCTCGCTTGGACGCTTGCGTGGGGCTGCGCGCTGGCGCTGTTCGCGCGCCGGGCCGAGGCGGCGCCGCTGACGCTGGCGGTGTCGTCGGGGCCGGTGTCGCTGCCGATCTACGTGGCCGAGTCGCGCGGCTTCTTCAAGGACGAGGGACTCGACTTGCACCTGCGCGAATGCGCCAGCGGCCGCGAATGCTTCCAGTGGCTGGCCGACGGCAGCGTCGACGTCGCCACCGCGGCCGAGTTGCTGGTGGCCACCGGCAGCCCGGCGCACCGCGACCTGTCGATCTTCGCGACCATCAGCGCCTCCTCGTACCAGATCAAGCTGGTGGCCCGCCGCAGCGCGCAGATCGCCGAGGCGCAGCAGATCCGCGGCAAGCGCGTGGGCACCGTGCTGGGCAGCTCGGCGCAGTACTTCCTGGACAACTGGCTCGTCTTCAACGACATCGATCCGAACAGCGTCACCGTCGTCGGCTTGACGCCGGACAAGATGGGCAAGGCGCTGGAGTCGCGCAACGTCGACGCGATCGCGATCTGGGAGCCGCTGGCCTCGTCGGCCGCGCAACTGCTGGCCGGCGACGCCATCACCTTCGTGAGCCCGCGCGTCTACACGCAGCATTTCAACCTGGTGAGCGCGCGCGCGACGCTGGCACGGCGCGACGCCGACATCACGCGCCTGCTGCGCGCTCTGCTGCGGGCCCAACGCACCATCCAGGCCGAACCCGACGCCGTGCGCGCGCTGCTTGCCGAGCGACTGCACCTGGCGCCGGCGCTGGCGTCCACGGTGATGGAAAACCAGGACTACCGCGTGCGGCTCGACCAGTCTCTCGTCACCACGATGCAGAGCGAGGCGCGCTGGGCCGCGCGCGGCAGCGGCAGCGGACGCACCGGCATCGACGTGCTGCGCGCCATCGATCCCGGGCCGTTGCTCCGCCTCGATGCGACGGCCGTGGGGCTCGTGCAATGAACGCGCCTGTGCTGATCAGCGAGGCGCGTCGATTGGCCGCGCTGCACGAGCTGGGCTTGCTGGACACCCTCGCCGAGCCCGCGTTCGACACCATCACGCGCACGGCGGCGCAGCTGTGCGGCGTGCCGATCGCACTGATCTCGCTGATCGACGCGCAACGCCAGTGGTTCAAGTCCAACATCGGCCTGGACGGTGTCGACGAGACGCCGCGCGACGTCGCGTTCTGCGACCACGCGATCCGCGACGACGCATTGTTCGAAGTCAGCGACGCCACGCAGGATCCGCGCTTCGCAGCCAACCCGCTGGTCACCGGCCACCCCGAGATCCGCTTCTACGCCGGTGCGCCCATCGTGCTGCCGGGCGGCGAGCGCATCGGCACCGTGTGCGTGATCGACCGCACGCCGCGCCACCTCGACGAGCTCCAGCGCACGATGTTGCAGAGCCTGGCCGAGATCGTCGGCGCGATGCTGTCGCAGCGGCGCCAGCTGCTGGCCACCACCAGCCAGCTGGCCGGCAGCGAGCTGCGCGTGCGTCGCCTGTACGAGGCCACACCGGCGATCCTGCATTCGATCGGTCCGGACGGGCGCATCCTCAATGTCAGCGACCGTTGGCTGGCGTTGCTCGGCTACGAGCGCCACGAGGTCGTGGGCCGGCTGTCGTCGGACTTCCTCACCCCGACCTCGCAGGCGCATGCGCGCGAAGTCGTGCTGCCGGCGTTCTTTCGCAACGGCCGCTGCGACCGCATCGAGTACCAGTTCGTGCGCCGCGACGGCGTCCCCATCGACGTGCTGCTGTCGGCCACGCTCGAGCGCGACGAGAACGGCAACAACGCGCGCTCGCTGGCGGTGCTGGAAGACGTGACGGCCACCAAGTTGCTGAGGAAGGAGCTCGACCGCACTCACGCGCACCTGGATGCGGTGGTCGACAACATGCCCGCGCTGGTCGGCTACTGGGATCGCGGCGGGGTCACGCGCTTCGTCAACCGCGACTTCCAGGCCGCCGTCGGCCTGCCCACCGACCGCCTGATCGGTCATCGGCTGGGCGAGATCTTGTCGACCATCGACGCGGTCGGCTGGGCGTCGCTGGAGTCGCGCGTCGAGGCCGTGCTGGGCGGACGCCGCCAGGAGTTCGAGTGGGCGATGCTCACCACGTCGGGCCTGCGCCAGCTGCGCGTGACGCTGGTGCCGGCGCAGCCTTTCGACGACGACCAGGTCGACGGCTTCTACGGCACCTGGTTCGACATCACCGGCATGAAGTCGCTCGAGCTGCGCCAGCGCAACAGCGAGCAGCGCTACCGGTTGCTGTTCGACAACCTGGCCAGCGGCCACGCGCTGCACACGATCGAGGTGGACGAAGCCGGCAAACCGGTCAACTACCGCTTCCTGGCGATGAACACGGCGTTCAGCACGCTGCTGGGCATCGACGCGTCGACCGCCGTGGGTTCGCGCGTGACCGACGTGTTCCCGGCCATCGCGACGGATCCCGCCGACTGGATCGGCCGCTTCGGCCGCGTAGCGCTCACCGGCGAGCCGACGCGCTTCGAGCAGCTCGCCGCGTCGGGCCGCTGGTGGGACATCGTCGCCTACCAGCCGGTGCCGGGCCAGTTCGCGGTCATCGCGCAGGACATCTCCGAGCGCAAGCGGCTGGAGGCCGAGGTGGCGGAGCTGCGGGCGCAAGCCGGGCTGCCCTGAGTCGCGGCGCGCCGCCTCGAGAGGGCTGCGGCGTCAGGCCATCCACTCGAGCCGTGCGCGATCTGCACAGCGGTTCCGGTGATGGGCGGTTCTCGGGGTGCGGGCTTCAGAAACGCTTGACATGCGCTCCCTATACTCCTGGACGCTGATTCTGCAGGACAGGGAGAACTCGATGACGTTGACGTACCGGATGTGGGGAGCCGCTCTCGCGCTGCTGGCGGGCCAGGGCGTGGCCGTGGCCGCGATCGGGCCCGAGGCCGCGACGGAGCTGACCCACAAGTCGGGCCTGTGGGTGCAGCTGGAATCGCTGGGCGCGCAGGTGCAGGCCGGCATGGCGGATTCGATGGCCAAGAGCCCGGGCCAGCTGACCGAACCGCAAAAGACCCGGATGCTCGATTGCGCGAAGACGGCCTACGCGGCCGACGGCCTGCGCGCGGTGGCGGTCGACGCCGTGGCGGGCACGCTGCAGCCCGCCGACGTCGCGCCGCTGACCGGCTGGTACGACAGCGCGCTGGGCCACAAGATCGCCGCCATCGAGGAAGCCTCCGCGGCGCAGGTGGTGACGCCGCAGGAGCGCCTGCAGCGCGGCGGCGAGGCACTGGGCCATGCAAGCGAGTCGCGCAAGGCGGCCCTCGATGCGATCCTGGTCGAGACCCATTCCGTGGAGATGATGGCCGACACGCTGATCGAGATGGCCTACGCGGTGCAGCAGGGCATGGCCAGCCTCGATCCGGCGACGACCACCGCGGCGCTGGCGCAGATCAAGGCCAATCTCGCCAGCCATCGCCCGCAGTTGCTCCAGCACTACGCGCAGATCTCGCTGCCGGCCTACGCGTTCACGTACACCGGGCTCGGCGACGATGACCTCAAGCAGTACGCCGACCACCTGTCCAGCCCGTCGGCCAAGACGTTCAACGACGGCTCCAGCCGCGGCGTCGCGCGCGCATTGAGCGCGGGGTCGGTGAAGCTGGGGCGCTGCCTCAAGGAAGCCGGCGCGAGGGGCTGACGACGCGCGCCGGCGCTTCGGGGGCGGTGCCTCAGGAGCCGTAGACCAGGAAATCGATGCCGTCCGTGCCGCTGCCGCCGAGCGCGTCCGCGAAGATCGTCAGCTTGGTGCCCGGCACGTCGTAGACGCGCGTCAGCTGCGTGTGCGGCGCCAGCGTGAACGTGTCGAGCTGCGCGACGAGCTCGTTGCCTTCGGTGATCGTCATGCGCACGTTGATGCCGGTGCCCGAGCCGGTGCGCTCGTCGGCGACGACGCGGATCTTGGAGAACTTGCTGACGTCGACGACGCCCAGTTGCTTGGACTGGCCGGCGGCGATCACCACGGCGCCCGGTGCCGTGCGAAATGCGAGAGTGGACATGATGGTGTTCCCTGTTGCGATTGGCTTTACGGTGCCTGGCATCGATCGTCGGGGTTGATCGGGGGCACCGCGATCTCGCAACCTCGCGCGTTCCGCACTGCAGGAACTGCAGCGGAACCAACGCAATCTAGGCCTCTGCGCGCCAGATGCAAGACACCACCTAGGGGTATGTCGGGC
>JBDSDD010000082.1:0-12574 GCA_039920745.1 Burkholderiaceae bacterium
TCCACGCCGCGCTGCACCACGTCACCCACTACCAGTACGACCGCCTCGTCAACCTGGGACCACAGGTGGTGCGCCTTCGGCCAGCGCCGCACTGCCGCAGCAAGATCATCTCGTATTCGCTCAAGATCGACCCGCCCGACCACTTCATCAACTGGCAGCAGGATCCGTTCGCGAACTACCTCGCGCGCCTGGTCTTTCCGGAGCAGACGCAGGAGTTCAAGGTCACGGTCGACCTGGTCGCCGAGATGGCGGTCTACAACCCGTTCGACTTCTTCCTCGAGGAAAGCGCCGAGAAGTTTCCGTTCAAGTACGACGAGGCCCTGGCCACCGAGCTTGCGCCGTACTGCGTCGTCGAGCCGGCCACGCCCAAGCTGGCTGAGTTCGTCGCCAGCATCCCGCGCACGCCGCTCGCGACGATGGACTTCATGGTGGCGCTGAACCAGCGCATCCAGGGCGACATCGGCTACCTGATCCGCATGGAGCCCGGCGTGCAGACGCCCGAGGAGACGCTGACGCTGGCCTCCGGCTCGTGCCGTGACTCCGGTTGGCTGATGGTGCAGGTGCTGCGCCACCTGGGCCTGGCCGCGCGCTTCGTCTCCGGCTACCTGATCCAGCTCGCACCCGACCAGAAGGCGCTCGACGGCCCCAGCGGCACCGAGGTCGACTTCACCGACTTGCACGCCTGGTGCGAGGTCTACCTGCCCGGCGCCGGCTGGATCGGCTTCGACCCGACCTCGGGCCTGCTCGCCGGCGAAGGCCACATCCCGCTGGCGTGCACGCCGCAGCCGTCCAGCGCCGCGCCGATCAGTGGCGGCGTCGACGAGTCCGAGGTCGAATTCAGCCACACCATGGGCGTCACCCGCATCTGGGAGTCGCCGCGCGTCACGCTGCCTTACTCCGAGGAGCAGTGGCAGGCGGTGCTCAAGCTCGGCGACCAGGTCGATGCCCAGCTCGTGGCGGGCGACGTGCGACTGACCATGGGCGGCGAGCCCACCTTCGTCAGCATCGACGACCGCGACGGCGCCGAATGGAACACCGACGCGCTGGGCCCGACCAAGCGCATGCGCGCCCAGGAGCTTGTGCTGCGGCTGCGCGACCACTACGGCGCCGGCGGCTTCCTGCACTACGGCCAGGGCAAGTGGTACCCGGGCGAGCAGTTGCCGCGCTGGGCCCTGTCCATCTGCTGGCGCGCCGACGGTACGCCTTGCTGGGGCGACCCGTCTTTGTTCGCCGACGAACGCGTGCCCTCGGCCTACACCGCGGCCGACGCGCAGCGTTTCGGCGCGACGCTGGCGCGCAAGCTGGGCCTGGCCGACACCACGGTGCAGGCCGGCTTCGAAGACACGTTCTACTACCTCTGGCGCGAGCGCCAGCTGCCGATCAATGTCGACCCGTTCGACGCACGGCTGTCCGACGAACTCGAGCGCAATCGCCTGCGCCGCGTCTACTCGCAAGGCCTCGAGGCGCCGGTCGGCTACGTGCTGCCGCTGCGCCGCGAGCCCGGCCCCGGCCTGGTCGGCGGCAGTTGGGTCACCGGCCCGTGGCACTTCCGCGGCGAACGCATGTACTTGATCCCGGGTGATTCGCCGATGGGCTATCGCCTGCCGCTCGACTCGCTCGCCTGGGTGCGTGACAACGACTACCCGTTCATGATCGAGACGGATCCGTTCGCGCCGCGTGGCCCGCTGCCCGCCTCGTTCCCGATTGCCGGCTCCCCGTCGCCGACGGCGCCGCAAGGCATCTACGGCGCGATGGGTGCGACGGGCGGCGCCGGTCTCGGCGGCCCGATCTCGCCTCAATCCGCGGCCGATGCCCAGAGGGTGCCGACCCGCATCGTCGGCGGCGTCACGCCCGGCACGGCCGGCACCGGCCTCGGCGTCGGCGCCACGCTGGCGGCCAATCGCGCGGCCGCCGCTGCCGCGAGCGGACCTACCGCAAGCTCGGCCTCGGCGGTCGACGATCGCATTCCTGGCAAGTTCGAATCCGCGAACTGGATCACGCGCTCCGCGCTGTGCATCGAGGTGCGCGATCCGCGCCGCGCCAACGGCCCCAAGGCCGAACGCGTCGGCTCAGCGCAAGGCGTGATGTACATCTTCATGCCGCCGCTGGAGCGCCTGGATGACTACCTCGAGCTGCTCACCGCGATCGAGGCCACCGCCAAGGCGCTGAGCTTCAAGATCGTGCTGGAAGGCTACCCGCCGCCGCGCGATCCGCGCCTGAAGATGCTGCAGGTCACGCCCGACCCGGGGGTCATCGAGGTCAACATCCACCCCGCCTTCAACTGGCACGAACTGGTCGAGCACACGGAGTTCCTGTACGAGGCCGCGCGTCTGTCGCGCCTGTCCAGCGAGAAGTTCCTGGTCGACGGCAAGCACACCGGCACTGGCGGCGGCAACCACTTCGTGCTGGGCGGCGCCACGCCGTCCGACTCGCCGTTCCTGCGTCGGCCGGACGTGCTGGGCAGCCTGCTCGCGTACTGGCACAACCACCCGTCGCTCAGCTACCTGTTCTCGGGCCTGTTCCTGGGCCCGACCAGCCAGGCGCCGCGCATCGACGAGGCCCGCAACGACCAGCTCTACGAGCTCGAGATTGCGCTGGCCGAGATCGCGCGCGCCACCGAAGAGCTGGGTGACACGGTGCCACCGTGGCTGATCGACCGCAGCCTGCGCAACATCCTCGTCGACGCCACCGGCAACACCCACCGCAGCGAGTTCTGCATCGACAAGCTGTATTCACCCGACTCGTCCACCGGCCGCCTGGGCCTGCTGGAGCTGCGCGCGTTCGAGATGCCGCCGCACCCGCGCATGAGCGTGGTGCAGCAATTGCTGCTGCGCGCGCTCGTCGCCCGTTTCTGGAACAAGGCCTACGACCAGCCGCTGGTGCGCTGGGGCACGGAGCTGCACGACCGCTACTTGCTGCCGCACTTCATCCAGAGCGACTTCGACGACGTGCTGGGCGAGATGAAGGAGGCCGGCATGGCCTTCGATCCCGCCTGGTTCGCGCCGCACCTCGAGTTCCGCTTCCCGAAGGTGGGCGAGTTCACGTCCAGCGGCGTGCACGTGACGCTGCGCGCCGCGCTGGAGCCCTGGCACGTGATGGGCGAGGAGGGCAGCGCCGGCGGCATGGTGCGCTACGTCGACTCGTCGCTGGAGCGCATCGAGCTCAAGGTCACGGGCATGATCGACTCGCGCCATGTGATCACGGTCAACGGCCAGTCGGTGCCGCTGCAGCCCACGGGACGCGTCGGCGAGTTCGTCGGCGGCGTGCGCTACCGCGCGTGGCAGCCGCCGTCGGGCCTGCACCCGACCATTGCGGTGCAGGCACCGCTCACCGTCGACCTCGTCGACCTGTGGTCGCAGCGCTCGCTGGGCGGCTGCCAGTACCACGTGGCCCACCCGGGCGGTCGCAACTACGCAACGCTTCCGGTCAATGCGTACGAGGCCGAGAGCCGTCGTTTGGCACGTTTCTTCGCGCTCGGCCATACACCTGGGAAAATGGACGTCTCGCGACCGCAGCGAAGCGCCGAATTCCCATTCACGCTGGACCTCCGGCGAAACCGCTAGTCCCGTGCGTGAAAGGCGGCTCCGGCCGCCTTTCTCTTGTCCCCGATGCCCACCTCCGTCCAGACCAGCTTTCTGCAGAAACGATAGCCCCCTCGCTCCTCCCGTCGCTGCCCCCCGAGGGGGAGCTCGGAATCGGCTCGGGTGCTGCCACCAAATTGATGCCCACCTCCGTCCAGACCAGCTTTCTGCCAGACGACGCGCCCGAGGCCGCGGCGCTCGCGCGCGCGGCCGCCCAGCGCGGCACGCCCGGAAGCTTCGACGAACTGCATGGGCTGATCGCGGAACAGGCCGCCACGGGCCACGCGTTGGCGCCGCCCTGGCAGGCGTTCTTCGACGCGGCAGGCTCCGAAGGCTGGGTCGACCTGGCGCAGACGAAGTCGCGCATCGAGCGGCGGGTGCAGGACGACGGCGTCACCTACAACGTCTACGCCGAAGGCGCCGCGGCCGCCAATGCCTGGCCGCTGGAGCCGCTGCCGTTCCTGATCGACGCCGCGGCCTGGGCCAAGATCGAGAAGGGCGTGATGCAGCGCGCGCGCCTGCTCGACGCCGTGCTGGCCGACGTCTATGGCAACCGCAGCCTGCTCGACGAAGGCCTGCTGCCGGCTGCGCTGGTGCTCGCGCACCCGCAGTACCTGCGCGCGATGCACGGCTGCCGCCCGGCCGGCGGCGTGCACCTGCACGTGGTCGCTTTCGACCTTGCTCGAGGGCCGCAGGGGCACTGGGGGGTCGTCAGCCAGCGCACGCAGGCGCCGTCCGGCCTCGGCTACCTGCTGCAGAACCGACTGATCATCTCGCAGCAGTTCCCCGCCGCGTTCCGCGACCTGCACGTGCAGCGCGTGGCCGCCGGCTTCCTGGGCCTGCTGCAAGGGCTGCAACGCCTCAGCCCCGAGGGCGACAACGCCCGCGTCGTGCTGCTCACGCCGGGCCCGCACAACGAAACGTACTTCGAGCACGCCTTCCTCTCGCGTTACCTCGGCGTGACGCTGGTCGAGGGCGGCGACCTCACCGTGCGCGGCGAGCGCCTGTTTCTCAAGACGCTGCACGGCCTGGAGCCGGTGCATGTGCTGCTGCGGCGGGTCGACGACGAGTATCTCGACCCGCTGGAGCTGCGCGGCGATTCGGCGCTGGGCGTGCCGGGCTTGTTGGGCGTGATCCGCGCGGGCCAGGTGGTGGTCGCCAACGCGCCCGGCGCCGGCTTCCTCGAGAGCCCCGGCCTCGCCGCGTTCTGGCCCGCGATCTCGCGCCGGCTGCTGGGCGAGGAACTGCTGCTGCCGTCCACCACGAGCTGGTGGTGCGGCGAGGACAGCGTCTGGGGCGCGCAGCGCGAGCGCCTCGCCGACTTCGTCGTCGCGCCCACGTTCCCCACCAGCGACACCACCCAGGGCTTCGCGCCGCACGGCGTCGCCGAGCTGTCGCCGCAGGCACGCGAGGAGCTGCTGGCCGACATCGACGCCCGCCCGGCCGCCTACACGCTGCAGGCGCGCGTGCGGCCGTCCGAGATTCCGGTCTGGAACGACAACGCGCTGGAGCCGCGTGCGGCGCTGGTGCGCGTCTACGCGATGACCGACGGCCGCGGTGGCTGGCACGTGATGCCGGGCGCGCTGACCCGCGTCGCCACGCGGCGCGACAACGCGCAGGACGCATGGCTGTCGATGCAGCACGGTAGCGTCAGCGTCGACACCTGGGTGCTCACCGAAGGCCAGGTCGACCCCACCACGCTGCTGCCCAAGCCACTCAGCGCGTCCGACCTGGCGCGCACGCGCCGCACGGTGACGAGCCGTGCCGCCGAGAACCTGTACTGGCTGGGCCGCTACACGGAGCGCGCCGACAACAGCGTGCGCCTGGCGCGCATCACGCTGGAGTCGCTCAACAACGCCAACCCGGTGATGCTGGACGCGCTCGGCCGGCTGGCGCTGCGCAACGGCCTGATTGGCGGCGGCGTGCCGCTGCCCTCGCAGTCGGTGCGCGTGTTCGAGCGCTCGCTGGTTCACACGATGGCCGACACGGACAAGGGCATGAGCGTCGCCTACAACCTGCGCGCGCTGCGCAGCTGCGCGCAGGCCTTGCGCGAGCGGCTGTCGGTCGAGCACTGGAAGCTGATCGACGCGGTCGGCCGCAACTTCGAGGACCGGCTCGACACGATCCTGCAGCCGCGCGTCGCGGGGGCCACCGGCCATGCGGTGGAGCCCGTCAGCGACGTGATGGTGGTGCTGGAGCGGGCCGCGACCCACTTGGCCGCGATCACCGGCGCACAGTCCGACCGCATGACGCGCGACGACGGCTGGCGCCTGCTGAGCGTCGGCCGCCAGACCGAGCGGCTGGACTTCCTCACGCAGGCCCTCATGCTGGGCCTGCAACTGGACCTGCCCGCGCGTGACGACGGCTTCGCGCTGCTGCTGGGGCTGTTCGATTCGACGATCACTTACCGCGCGCAGTTCCAGGCCCGCCGCGAGCTGCCCCCGCTGCTGCACCTGCTGGTGCTGGAGCTGGACAACCCGCGCTCGCTCGCGGGCGTCGCGCGCACGCTGCGCGACCGCGTCACCCGCCTCGCGCGCCACGAAGCCAAGTGGGTACAGCGCGTGCTGGGCGACCTGCCGGCGCCCGACGAGTGGTCGCTGGAGGCGCTGTGCGCCCAGGACGAGGACGGCCGCCACGCGGTGCTGCTGTCGTCGCTGAAGAACCTGAGCGAGCGCACGCAGGCGTTGTCGGCGGAAGTGGGGCGGCGACTGTTCTCGCACGTCGGCCCGGGCGACCATACGGTGTGGCAATGAACGACGCCCGGCCGCCCGAAGGCGTTCGCGCCGCAGTCCGCAGGACGGAGGCATTGTGATGAACGACGCCCGGCCGCCCGAAGGCGTTCGCGCCGCAGTCCGCAGGACGCAGGCTTCGTGATGAACGACGCCCGGCCGCCCGACGATGCTCGCACTGCAGCCGAAAGGCGAGGGTAACCGGATGAGCGATGATTTCGAGGCGCCACTCAGCTGGCAGTTGCAATGGCTGCCGCAGCAGCTCGTGCAAGCGCAGGACGGGCAGACGCAGGAGATGGCGCAGTCGCCGCCGCCGTCGCCGCCGCCGTCCCAATCGCAGTCGCAGTTCCAATCGCAAGGCACTGAGCCTTTGCCCATTGACAGCGGCTTCGACAACGACGACCCCGAACCGTCCTCTACAGCGGACAAACCGTACGAACACGACGCCGAGCGCAACCTCGCCGCCGAGACGATGGCCGCGCCCGCGGTGCGCTGGCTGCGCGTGCGCCACGAGACGAGCTACCGCTACGACTCCGAGGTGGAGGGCGCGCACCACCTCGCGCACCTGCGCCCGCGCGATACCGCCACGCAGCAGATCCGCGCCTGGTCGCTGGTGGTCTCGCCGCATCCCGACGCCGGCGTCGAGCTGGCCAGCGGCATCCGCGAGACCTTCGATCCGTGGGGCAACGCGCGCCAGGTCTTCGCCCACTCGCAGGTGCACGACGAGCTCGACGTCACGTCCGCCTTCGAGGCCGGCATCAGCGTGCCCGAGCGGCCTGCGCCCGGCAGCAGCCAGGCCTGGCGCGAGGTCGCGCGCGACCTGCGCCTGCACGCCGGCGCCAGCACGCATGACGTGAGCGCGATCGAGAGCGCGGACGAACGCCGCGCCGAGCGCGCCGCCTTCGAGGCCGCCGAGTTCGCGCTCGACTCCTCGCTCGCGCCGCGCGCGAAGGCCTTGGCCGACTGGGCCCGCCCGGCAGCTGAGGCGCACCCGGGCATCGTCGAGCTGGCCCTGGCGTTGATGCACCAGATCCACGACGAGTTCGAGTACCTGCCCCAAAGCACTTCGGTCACCACCGGCGCGCTGGAGGCACTGTCGCTGCGCCACGGGGTGTGCCAGGACTTTGCCCATGTGCTGATCGGCGCCTGCCGCTCCCTGGGCCTGGCCGCGCGCTACGTCAGCGGCTACCTGCTGACCCAGCCTCCCCCCGGCAAGCCGCGCCTGGTCGGCGCCGACGCCTCCCACGCCTGGGCCGCGGTCTGGTGCCCGCCCTACGGCTGGCTGGCGCTCGACCCGACCAATGACGTGCCGGTGGGCCAGGACCACGTGACCCTGGCGTGGGGACGGGACTATGCGGACGTGGCGCCCTTGCGCGGCGTGATTCGTGGCGGGTCGGGCAATGCGCCACGAGTGGGCGTGACGGTCGAGCCGTTGTGATCAATCTGCCGATGCGACCTCGCGACCCTGTCGCAGGGCTGACGCCGCCTTGATCCGACGGCACCGGCAAGGCGTTGCCGGGAAGTGCAGTGCCGATTCGATCGCCTTCAGACCTCGCCCGCAGGCGTCTGTGCCATGCCTTGGCCAGGGCGGTAGTCAGCAGATGCCAGCTCGAGGAGCTTCAGCTGTCGCCGCGACAGCCCCGGCACCGTCTTCAATCGCCGCACGATGGCGGCGTCCAGCGGCCGCCCGTCCTGGACGAACAGGCCCAGCGGCGGGGTGCCCGGACGCATCGCTTCGAAGGTGACGCGGTAGCCACGCACGACGGGTCCGCGGCCCTTGGCCTGCTCCTCGTGCACGACGGTGAAGCCCGCCATGTCGGCGTAGGCCATGGCCCGCGCGCGCCAGCCCTCGCGCGAGACCACGCTGTCGACACCGAAGATGAACGCGATCCGCACGCTCAACGCCATCCATGCGCAGCCGGAGATCATCATGAGCCAGAGGGCCGCGGCGGCGAGCAGGGCGGGCGACGGCAAGTCCAGACCAACGACCTGCGGCCACATGAACAGGAGAAAGGCCAGCACGGCCACCGCGAATGCCGCCCCGGCCACGCGGGTCGTGAGCGGCAACCGGTAGACCAGGTCGGACGGGTTTCGAGCGAAGGAAATCATCGCCACAGTATCGCGACTCGGCGCCGCTTTCCGCAGCGCCGAATGGCCTATTCCGGCAAGAATACCCAGTCTGCGTGATCCGCGTGGCAGCGTGCGCCGGGCTTGCGCTTCAGTCGGGCATGAAGTTCAGGTTGGTGCAGCGCATCGTGGCATGCGAGGCCGTCGATCGGCGGCATCGTCCCCTGGCACGCCGACTCGGGGGTGCTCGCGTCAACCCTGCTCCACCCGATTCCGCCCCAACGTCTTCGCCTGGTAGCAAAGCTTGTCTGCGCGCTCCAGCGTCTGCGCCACCGTCTCGCCACGCAGGTGCTCGGTGAGCCCCGCCGAGAACGACACCGGCAGTTCGATGCCGTGGACGACAAGCGGATTGGCGTGGATGTGCTCGCGCAGGCGCTCCAGCGAGATCATCGCCATGCCGATCGGCGTGTTCGGCAGCAGCAGCACGAACTCCTCGCCGCCCCAGCGCGCGAGCACGTCGGTGCGGCGGATCAAAGTGTGCGCGTGGCGGCTCAGCGCGCGCAGCACTTCGTCGCCGATGGCGTGGCCGTGGGCGTCGTTGACGGACTTGAAATGGTCGAGGTCGATCAGGGCCACGCACCAGTCCTGCTCGCTGCGCTCGAGCCGCATGCGCTCGTTCTCCAACAACTCCTGCATGTGGCGGCGGTTGACCAGGCCGGTGAGGTCGTCGTGGGTGGCCAGGCGGTGGATGTGGGCCAGCGCGGCCTCGAGCTCCACCTTCTGGCGACGCAGACGGTCGCGCATGCGGTGCAGCCGCACCGTCAGCACGCCGACGCCGGCCACCATGATGCACAGCATGATGAAGTAGACGACTTCGCCGCCGAGCGGATATTGGTCGGGGTTGCGCTGAGACATCAGCCCCATCACGACGCCGAAGACCGTCAGCACGTAGATGCCGACCCAGAGGATCTGGCGGCTGCTCAGCCCGAACATGCCGAACATCAGGATCACTGCCAGGATCAGGCCGACCATCGTGTGGGCCTGGCCCGCGAACGAGTAGGCCCAGGCGGCGCACAGCACCGAATAGAGCATCTGCTGGATGGTCATCGCCGGGTCGGCGAGCTGCTTGTTCAAGCCGCTGCGAATCACGATCACCACCGCGAGCATGCCAGCCAGGGAAGCGGCCGACCACCACCAGAGCGGCCCGTCGTCGGTCAGTCCGAACGCCGCGGCGACGTGCAGCACCAGCACGCACATGAACAGCAGCATGCAGGCGAGCCACGCCTGCGCCAGGCGCAGCCGCTGGTGACGTTCGGTGGTGAAGAGGGCGTTGCCCAGCGCCCGCAAGGAGGCCATGTCCTGTCTAGGATCCGGTTTGTTCTGATGCCCACAGCCTAGCGGACTTTCGCGGAGCGCGGCACCGAAAAGGTGCCCAATATCACGCGCGGTTTCAGGTTTCTCGACTGGCGACGACTCGACCGTGGCGTTGCCACGGCATGAAAAACGCCCGCACGGGGCGGGCGTTCGGGTGGCTCGCGCAGGCGTTCACATGCCCGCGTAGTTCGGCCCGCCACCGCCCTCCGGCGTGACCCAGACGATGTTCTGGGTCGGATCCTTGATGTCGCAGGTCTTGCAGTGAACGCAGTTCTGCGCGTTGATCTGCAGGCGGTCGGTGTTGTCCTCGTTCTTGACGAACTCGTAGACACCGGCGGGGCAGTAGCGGCTCTCGGGGCCCGCGTACTTGGCCAGATTGACGTTGACGGGGACGGCGTTGTCCTTGAGCGTCAGGTGGATCGGCTGGTCTTCGGCGTGGTTGGTGTTGCTGACGAAGACCGAGCTGAGGCGGTCGAACGTGAGCTTGTTGTCCGGCTTCGGGTAGACGATCTTCGGCGCCTGGTCGGCCGGCACCAGCGACTCGTTGTCCTGCTTCGAGTTGTGCAGCGTCCACGGCGGGATCGGCATGCCCAGCTTGGGCAGCAGCCATTGCTCGATGCCCGTCATCAGGTTGCCGACGAGCTTGCCCTTCTTGAACCACAGCTTGAAGTTCTTCGTGCGTTGCAACTCGGTGTGCAGCCAGCTCTTCTCGAACGCGGCCGGGTAGGCGGCCAGCTCGTCCTGCTGGCGGCCGGCCTGCAACGCGGCGAACGCGGCCTCGGCGGCCAGCATGCCGCTCTTGATGGCGGCGTGGCTGCCCTTGATGCGCGACGCGTTCATCGTGCCGGCGTCGCAACCCACCAGCGCGCCGCCCGGGAACACCAGCTTGGGCAGGCACTGCAGGCCGCCGTTGTTGATGGCGCGCGCGCCGTACGAGATGCGCTTGCCGCCTTCGATGTGCGCACGGATGGACGGGTGAGTCTTCCAGCGCTGCATCTCTTCGAACGGGCTCATCCACGGATTCTTGTAGTCGAGGCCGATCACGAAGCCGAGCGTGACCTTGTTGCCTTCGAGGTGGTACAGGAAGCCGCCACCGAAGGTGTCGTCCACCATCGGCCAGCCGGCCGTGTGCACCACGTGGCCAGGCTTGGCCTTGTCCGCCGGGACCTCCCACAGTTCCTTGATGCCGATGGCCCAGCTCTGGGCGTCGCGGCCATCGAGCAGGTTGAACTTGGCGATGAGCTGCTTGCCGAGGTTGCCGCGGGCGCCCTCCGCGAAGATCGTGTACTTGCCGTGCAGCTCCATGCCCAGTTGGAAGCCTTCGTGCGGTGTGCCGTCGCGGCCGACGCCCACGTTGCCGGTGGCCACGCCCTTGACCGCGCCCTTGTCGTCGTACACGACTTCGGCCGCGGCGAAGCCCGGGAAGATCTCGACGCCCAGCGCCTCGGCCTGCCCCGCCAGCCACTTGACGACGTTGCCCAGGCTGATGACGTAGTTGCCGTCGTTGTGCATGCAGTCCGGGATCAACCATGACGGCGTGTTCTTGACGCCCGTCTCGGACAGGAACAACACCTCGTCGCCCGTCACTGGTTGCGACAGCGGTGCGCCGTCGGCCTTCCAGTTCGGCAGCAGCTCGGTGATCGCGCGCGGATCCATCACGGCCCCCGACAGGATGTGCGCGCCCGGCTCGGAACCCTTCTCGAGCACGACGACCGAGACTTCCTTGCCGGCCGCCGCGGCCATCTGCTTCAGGCGGATCGCGGTGGACAGCCCGGCCGGGCCGGCGCCGACGATCACCACGTCGTATTCCATCGCCTCGCGCGGGCCGTGTTGAGCAATGAGTTCTTGCGGGGTCATGTGCAGCTTTCCTGGGAAGAATGAATGCCTGGGGCGCCAGCGGGGGGCCGATGGAGCAGCATTCTAAAGGGCGACGCGACAAAAATAGCACGATCGTTCGATTTTAGGGCTGCGTGCTATGGTGGCGCTCATCTATTCCGGCCGGGGCGTCATCGCCGAACAAGCGTTTCGCCCTTGTCGGCCCCGACGCAAACGAACACGTGCAGAGGCAGACATCATGGGCATGAAGATCGACCTGGCAGGCCGCGTGGCCTTCGTCACCGGCGCCTCCAGCGGGCTGGGTGCGCAATTCGCCAAGACCTTGGCCGAATCCGGCGCGGGCGTCGTGCTGGCCGCGCGCCGCGTCGAACGGCTCAAGACCTTGCGCGCCGAGATCGAGGCGAACGGCGGCGACGCCCACGTCGTCGAGCTCGACGTCACCGATCCGGACAGCATCAAGGCCGCCGTCGCGCACGCCGAGACCGAAATGGGCGTGATCGACATCCTCGTCAACAACTCCGGCGTCAGCACCACGCAGAAGCTCACCGACGTCATGCCGGAAGACTTCGACTACGTGTTCGACGTCAACGCCCGCGGCGCCTTCTTCGTCGCCCAGGAAGTGGCCAAGCGCATGATCGCGCGGGCCCGCGGCGCGGCGCCCGGCACGTATACGGGTGGGCGTATCGTCAACGTCGCGTCGATGGCCGGCCTGCGCCCGCTGTCGCAGATCGGCGTCTACGCGATGAGCAAGGCCGCGGTGATCCACATGACCCGCGCGATGGCGCTCGAATGGGGCCGCTACGACATCAACGTCAATGCGCTGTGCCCGGGCTACATCGACACCGAGATCAACCACCACCACTGGGCCACGGAGTCGGGCCAGAAGCTGATCCAGATGACGCCGCGCAAGCGCATCGGCAAGCCGTCCGACCTGGACAGCGCGCTGCTGATGCTGTGCGCCAATGAGAGCCACTTCATCAACGGCGC
>JBDSDD010000083.1:0-14522 GCA_039920745.1 Burkholderiaceae bacterium
GATCGACGAGCAGCGGGTCGAGGACGACCCGTGTCGCGCCCAGCTCGACGGTCGTTGTCGCGTGCCCCCACCACGTCACGGACAGGCCGTCGGAACCAGACATCATCAGCCAGCTGTGGCTTCTTCGAGGGTCGCGGCGGTTCCCTCAGCGAAGAGTGCACGGAAGGCCACCCCGGCGATGAGCGCACCGGCGACGGGCGCCGCGATGAACAGCCAGAGCTGGCCGATCGCGTCGCCGCCGGCATAGAGCGCGGGCCCGATGGAGCGGGCCGGGTTCACTGAGGTGTTGGTGACGGGGATGCTCACCAGGTGGATCAAGGTCAGCGCGAGCCCGATGGCGATCGGCGCGAACGCGCCCTGGGCGCGCGAGTCGGTGGCGCCGAGGATGACGATCAGGAAGAACATCGTCATCACGACCTCGCACACGAGGCCGGCCAGCATCGAGTAGCCGCCCGGCGAGCGCAGGCCGTAGCCGTTGGACGCGAAGCCCTTGGCGACGTCGAAACCCGGCGCGCCGCTGGCGATCACATACAGCACGCCGCCGGCGATGATCGCGCCGAAGACCTGGGCCACGATGTAGCCCAGCAGCTTGTCGGCCGGAAAGCGGCCTGCGACCCACAGCCCCACCGACACCGCGGGGTTGAGGTGGCAGCCGGAGATGGGGCCGATCGCGAAGGCCATCGTCAGCACCGTGAGGCCGAAGGCCAGCGAGACCCCCAGCAGGCCGATGCCCACGCCGGGGAACGCCGCCGCCAGCACGGCGCTGCCGCAGCCGCCCAGCACCAACCAGAACGTGCCGAGGAATTCGGCGCCATATTGCTTCATGTCTGCTCCACTTTGGGTTTGCATGCCAACCGTCGTCGCGGTCGTCCGCTCGACGGGGCCGTTATGCGCGTGCGATTCTACAAAGAGAAGAACGCAGCCCTCAGGTTTTGCACAGCACGATGGTGACCAGGGCCGACGCGTCCTCGATGCCGACGAGCCCGTGCAGCACGCCGCCTTCGAGGTACATCAGCTGGCCGGCGCGCAACTCCTGGGACACGCCGTCGACGCTGAAGTCGATGCGGCCTTCCAGGCACTGCACGGTGATCTCGCCGGCCACGCGATGCGGCGGAAACGCCTTGCCGGCCGGCAGCACGACGCGCATCACCTCCAGCTGGGCGCTCTTGAACAAGGCGAATGACTTGGCCGAAGGCAGCGTGCCGTCGGCGGGCAGGATGTCGACGATCTGTCCGGAGCAAGCGTGGGGGATGGCCATGCGGTGAGTATCCGACTCCGCGGCGCGGTCGTCTAGCTCAGGGGAAACACCGGGTCGCCCGCGTCGGCCTGCCGCGCGATCTCGGCGCGCAGCGCGCCCATCGCCTCGGCGACGACGGTGGCCACGCTGTCGGACGCGACCATCGCGTCCTCGTCCCTCTGCGTGCCCAGCAACTCGAGCTCGAACGAGCGCTCGCCAACCAACCCGGCCGACATCGTGCGCAGCGTCTCGCGCAAGGACTCGTCCGCGTGACGCGCGCGCGGGGAGGTGTTGATGATCGCCACCGGCTTGTGGATGAAGGGCTCGAAGCTCACCAGCCAGTCGAGCACGTTCTTGATCGTGCCGCTGACCCCATGCGCGTACTCGGGCGTGGCGATCAGGATCGCGTCGGCGCCGGCCACCGCCAGTTGCAGTGTCTCGATCTGCCAGGGCAGTACGGCCTCGAGATCGGGGTTGAACAGCGGCAGGCGGCCCAGCCAGTCCGGCACTTCGATGTCGGCACCGGGCGCAGCCAGCCGCGCGGCGGCGCGCAGCAACGCTGCGTTGATCGAAGCCTGGCGCAGGCTGCCGCACAGCGCGAGCACGTTGAGGGGGCGGTCGGCGGCCTGCATGGCTTCCGGCCCTAGATCGGGCACCGGGCGCTCGGGCCCGCGACCAGGCGGTCGAACTGCGTCAGGGACTGGTCGGCCTCGACGGTCTTGAAGTGGCCGTCGGAGACGTCGATCAGGCGGTTGACGTCCGCTGCGTAGCCCTGGCTCGAGTCGCGCCAAGTGATGGCCTCGCCGACGGCGCGCCAGGTGCCGTGGAAGGTCTGGCGGTCGCCCGCCTCGCCGTTGGGCACCATCAGGTAGCTGCCATCGGCGTGCATCTCGATGCAGCGCATCACCGGGCCGCGCGTGGAGGTCCACACGCCCACGAGCTCGGGCGGCGCGTCGTAGGCCGGCGCGGCATCGGCCGCCGAGGCGGGCACTGGCGGCGGGGCGGCATGCCGGGAGCAGGCGCCGAGCGTCGCGCCCAGCAACGGGGCGAGCAACAGCGCCCGCGCGGCGCGGCGGGCATCAGGCGAAAGAGGCGGCAAGGCGAGTCTCCGACGAAGCGACGAATCCGTGCGCGCGGCCTCGCTGGCCCCGGGCACGGACTGCCAGTCTACGGTCTCGCGTGACGCGCCCGCGCACGGGGTCGGGCGAGCGGGCTCACAGCACCTTGGTCAGCAATGCGAGCAACTGCTTGCCCTTGGGCGAGCCCCAGCCGGTGACGGCGTCGAAGCCGACGGTCGACTTGAAGCCGCCGACATGGGCCGTCACGTTATCACCGGTGTGGATGTCGTTGCAGCCCTGCTTGCCCAGCGCTCCGGCACCGCCGGGGGTCGGCCCGTACAGCAGCGGCGTGAAGTAGCCCACGCGCTTGCCGCTGGCCGCCAGTTGCTGGTTGATGCGCGCGATCAAGCCAGCCCACAACGGGGCCGAGGCGCTGGTGCCGCCGCTGATCTCCTGCTGGCCGCCAGCGACGACGAAGTAGCCGGTGTTGGCGCTGGCGTTCGCGGCGACGTCCGGCACGATGCGGCCGCCCACCTGGCCCGGGTTGACCGGCGCGATGTCCAGCCCGGCCTGCCAGGCCGGGCGCGGGATGCGCGTGCTGACGCCGCCACCGGTGGAGCCGCCGCCGTCCGTGCGCACCCCGTCGCCGTCCTTCCACGCGCGCTCGCTGCGCTTGGCGCCGGTGCGCAGCAAGGTGCCGCCAACGGCCAGCACGTACGGGCTGGAACACGGGAAGTCGCAGTGCGCATGGCCATCGTTGATGCCGTCCGACGAGCCGTCGTCGCCCGCGGCCACGCAGATGGTGATGCCCATCAGCGCTGCCTCGTGCAGCGACTCGTTGACCTGATTGACGGCAGACGCCGTCCACACCGACACGTCCTCGGCGTAGCCCCAGCTGATCGACAGCACCTGCGGCTTGTACTTGGGGTCATGCATCGCGGCGTCCAGCGCGTCGACCCAGCCCTTCTCGGTGAACTGGCTGAACCACACAGGGATCGTTGCCTTCGGGCACAGGCCAGCCAGCACCTCGACATCCAGCATCACCTCGCCGGTGGCCTCGTCATTGGTGTCGGTGGGCATCTTGTCGACGCTGATCGGCACCACGTTGGGCAGGCTGGCCAGGCCCGCCGCCTCGCCGAACCTGGCGAGGTCGTCAGCGAAGAAGCCACCGCCGAATTCGAGCAGGCCGATGGTCTGGCCGCTGCCGTCGCCGTCCGGGTAGTCATAGGCCGCCGCGAGTTCGGCCGGGAAGAACCACGGGCGCTTCTTGGTGGGGGCGGTGGTGTGGTCGACGACGTGGCGCTTGCGGCCGCTGTCCGGGCGGCGGCGCACGGCGCGCCGGTTGTCGAGGCCGAACACGCCGACGATGTCGTCCTTCAGCGCGGACGGCACGTGCAGCGCGCCGATGCGGCCGCGGTAGGGGCCCCGGATGCCATCGAACTGCATCAGCTTGACCTGGAAGGCGTCCTCCATCGCGTTGACGGGCCCGCCCAGCTTGACGGTGCGCGTGGCGGCGTCGCTGGCGAGCACGCTCAGGCCCAGGCCGGCGAAGGTGTCGCTGACGCGCTTGACCGCGTCGTCCGAGGCGCCGAACTGGGTGCCCACCTCAGCGGCCGTCAGCGCGCGTTGCGGGCGCGTGTCGACCGCAGGCAACGGCGCCTTGCGCGCCAGCTTGAGCGTGACCTCGACCCACGCCTCGGCGTCGGCGGCGCGCGTGGCGGTGGCCCCGAACGCCGGCGTGCGTTCGCTGCCAGGGACCGCGGTGAACTGGGTATCCGTCATGGTGCAACTCCATCAATTGAGGGCGGGAGGGTCAGTGTGGGGCGGGGCCACTGCCATTGAATCCCTCCGAGGAGTGTGACGCCAGCACGGCTCGCCTGATGAGCTAGGGAGAAATCGCTCGAATCTGAGCCGATCCTGCAGCATCGCGACAAGTCAGCGGCCACTGTCGGGCACGGTGCTTGCCGAATGGGTTCCACAGGCCGCAAGGCCAAGCAGGAGTTCAGTTCATGATCACTCAAGCAAGACCGTTACAACTTGGCATCGCCATCGCGGCCGCGCTCGCCGCGCTGGCGCTGGGCGGCTGCGGCCGCACCGAGACGCCTGCCGACAAGCAGGTGACAGCCGGCACCCACCTGGACGACGCCGTCATCACGACCAAGGTGAAGTCGACGCTGATGACCGACAACATCGGCAAGGGCGGCGAAACCAGCGTCGAGACGCGCAAGGGCGAGGTGCTTCTGAGCGGCTTCGTCGACAACCAGGCGCAAGCCGACCGCGAGGTGCAGCTCGCCAAGGGCGTCGAGGGCGTCACCTCGGTGCAGAACAAATTGATGGTCAAGGACGGCAAGTCGACCGCCGGCAACGTGCTGGACGACTCGGTGGTCACGGTCAAGGTGAAGTCGGCCTTGCTGGCCGACGAATCGACGCGCGGCACGGAGTTCGCAGTCACCACCAACAAGGGCATCGTGCAGCTGAGCGGCTATGTCGACAGCGCCGATGAGCAAGCACGCGCGACATCCGTCGCACGAACCGTCGAAGGCGTCCAGAGCGTCGTCAACGACACCAGCATCAAGAAGTAGCAACCGGAGAAAACCATGCTCTACACCATCGCCGTCGTTCTCGTCATCCTCTGGCTCATCGGCATGCTCACTTCGGTGACCATGGGCGGTCTGATCCACATCCTGCTCGTCATCGCGATCATCGCCGTGCTGTTCCGCGTGATCAGCGGACGCGGGATCTGACGCTTCCCTCGGGAACCGTCCACCGGCCCCGGTCGCAGCGATGCGCCCGGGGCCGCATTCATTGCCGGTGTGCAAAATGAGTGCATGACCACGCCCACACCCCAGCCGCTGACGGCCATCGGCAGCTTCCACGCCCACATCTACTTCGACGGCGCCGCGCAGCGCGAGCTCGCGATGACGCTGCGCGAAGAGATCGGCGAGCGCTTTGCGGTGACGCTGGGGCGCGTGCACGATCGCCTGGTGGGGCCGCATGCGCGCACGATGTACCAGGTGGCGTTCGACGTCCGGACCTTCGGCAACTTCGTCCCATGGCTGATGCTCAACCGGCAAGGTTTGACGGTTCTGGTGCATCCGAACACGCGCGACACGCGGCGGGACCACCTGGTGCACGCGGTTTGGATGGGCGAAGTGCTGGAGATCGTGCGACCGCAGATGCTGGGCGAGGATGCAGAGCTGGAACTGGCTCCGCTGCCGAACACGCAGCCGACGCTCGCGCCCTAGGCTTTTGCGGCGCCCAGCGCCGAGTGCACCGCGACGACTGCGGCCAGGATGCCGCCCGCGTCGCCCACCAGTGCCGCGCCGGCCAGGCCCACTACCGAGCTGGCGATGACGAGCCGCCCCTCGATCTTCTTCTCGGCGGCGAGGAAGTCGTCGACCTTCTGGCCGGCGTCCTTCAACTGCGCCAGCGCGTCGGCCGCCTGCGCGCCGAGCAGCTTGACGGCCTGCACGCGCAGGTCGATCGCGCGCTTGTCCAGCGTCATCTCGAGGTTGAGCGCCTGGGCGATGTCGGCGGCCGCCGGGTTGTCGCGGCGGTAGTTGAACAGCAAGGTCGACGTGTGGCCAGCGACGTCGGCCAGGTCGGCCATGGCCTCGGCGGTGTCGGACGCGCTGGGCGGCGTCGTGGCGGCGATGGCGGCGGCGGCGATATCGGCGGCGGTGGGCGTGGGAGTGGGCACGGGTAAACCTCTCGTTCGTTGATTACAGGGCCGCGGCGTCGTCGTTGATCGCCTGCACCTTGGCGACGAAGGCCGCCACCAGTTCGAGCCGGCGCTCGCCGCCGATCTTGTCGAAGTTGGCGATCAGGTCGGCATGCGCGGCGAGCAGGGCGTCGGCGGTCGCCGCGAAGTCACGCACGCGGCGCGCTTCGAGCTCGTTGGCGGCGATGTCGGCGCGCGTGGCCGTCTGCGCGTAGCGCCACGGCAGGCGGCTCTCGACCTCGGCCTGCGTGGGCGCGTTGGAGGCGCTGACGAGACGTCCCAGCTCGCCGGCCATGACGCCGTGCGTGTCGGCCAGCTGGCCCGCGTAGATCTTGCCGGCATAGGTCTTCATCGCCTCGACGACGATCCGCAGCGCGTCCTGGTTGTCCTCCAGCGTGGCGCGCGTGAGCACCTGCAGCTTGGCCTCGGTCACCAGCGCGGCGGCGGCGCGCGCGATCTTGGTCGCGGCGCTGAGCTTGGTGCTGTCGAAGATCGGGGTGCCGGCCTTGTTGGCGAGCGCGCCGGCGGCGCCGGAAAGGCCGCGGATGTCGCCGTCGAACGCCGTCGGCTTGGCGCCCGACACCTTGGCCAGCGCGGTGGCGTAGTCGCCCAGCGCCTGGCCGAACAAGGCCGCGGTGACGCCGGCCTCCCTCAGCGGCCCGCAGGCAGCGCCGGCGGCACGCTGGGCGACGGCGTCGTCGAACGCGCCCGGGTTGCCGAGCGCGACATAGCGCTCGTGTTGCTCGCAGCTGGCGCCCATGCCCGAGGTGAACGGCTTGTAGATCGTGGCGAGGTGGTTGGCGGCGCCGCCGAAGTCGGCCACGGGCTGCATCTGCGCGGCGCAGCCGCCCAGCAGGGCCAACGACATCGCGGCCAGGGGCCTCGTTGCACGCGAACGGTTCGACATGGGCATCTCCCGGCGGGGCTTGTTGTAGTGGGCGCGAGTCTACGATTGACGCGCGCGACGCGCATCCGTGTTCCGTGGGGGGTGCGGGTCGGGTCGACTTGGGGTGATGGCGGGTCAGGCGCTGCAAGTAAAGCCAGGCCGCAGCGTGGCGCGCGCGCTCGTGTCGGCCGCGCATTTTCAAGGTTCGATGCGGCCGCCGACGATCGGAGGCAGTACAGTCCCGTGGCGCTGATGGCTTCTGGCCAGCCGAAATGCGGCGTGCGCCATTGACGGCCCTTGTTCCGATCCCATGACCCCTCTTCCGACGTCCTCACCGCCACCGTGGGCGCGCATCCTTGGCATCGCCGGGATGCTGCCTTTTGTCGCCGGCGCAGTGGCCTTGCTGGTGCTTCGTGACCCAGCCGCCGCGGCGCGCGCCGGGTTCGTCCTGGCGGCTTACGCGTCGACGATCGCCGCGTTTCTTGGCGGTGTGCACTGGGGGCCGGCTTTGCGCGACGGCGGCAAGGCGCCCGGGCCGCTCCTTTGGGGCGTGATGCCGCAACTCGCGGGCTGGCTTTCGATCCTCATGCCGATCCATGCGAGCCTGGCGACCTGCGCAGCGGTGCTGATCGCCTGCTACGTGGCTGACCGGCGCCTCTATCCGACAGTCGGCCTGGCGGCTTGGCTTCCGATGCGGCTGCAGCTCACGGCGGTGGCCGCCGCGTGTTGCCTCCTGGGCGCTGCGGCCTGAGCGGGCGCCCATCGCCAGCGCAGGCCACCAGCCAACCACGGGTCGACGTCTGATGGCGCGCCCGCCGCGCGTCTGGTGGGCACACTGCCCGGCTGCCCTAATTTCATCGCGGCAGCATCAGTCCTTCCTGGATGGCCACGCGTTCCAGGGCCGATTCGAACAACGCGCGCGCCGTGCCCGCCATTCGCCTGAGATACGCGTGGAGTGACGCGTCGGCTGGGCTACGGCTTTCGCAGTCGGCGCTGTAGGCCTCGAAGTGAGACAGCTGCATCAACAACTCGGCGACGTGTCGTGGGCACTCGCAAGCGATCGTCGACGAGAGGCTCGCGAAATCCGTCAGCGCGGCATCGTCGTAGCGCCGCGGCGCGATGGTGTCTGGCGGCGTCACGGTCGATTCGAGGCCCGATCCTGAAGCCGGATCGTCGGTGGCCACGACGTCGGCCAGGTTCCTGAGCCAGACGGCGAGCGCGCGGTCGTCCTGGGCTTCGCGCAACACCACGACGCCTGCGACCGCGATGGCATCGCAGGCGGCCGTGGCTCCGAATCCGTAGAGCATCGCGGCTTGCCGGGCACCGCAGGTCGCCAGCGCCGCCTGAATCTCGGGCAAGGTTTCGGGGCCGACTCTGGGCGCGTGCAACAGCAGCGTGTCGATCGACTCGCTGGCATGCATCGCAGCGGCTTGCGCCAGGTCGGCGTACACGGCGACGCGGTGGATCGGGCGCCCCACGCGTTGTATCAACGCCTGTCGCTGGAGGCGACGCGCCAGCGCCTCGCCCACGACGGCAACGCGCCAGGGCTGGGATCGGGGGGGCGGGTTGTCGTTGCGCAATGCCAGCGACGTGGCGTGCGTCGACGCGACCTGGCGCAGTTCCTCTTCGGTCAGCGTCGCGATGGAGCCGATGGCGTGGCCCGTGTCCGTCAACTGCTTGAGCTGCGCCAGCCGTCGAACGTCGATGGCCGAGTAGAGGCGATGGCCCGACGCCGAAGTCGCCGGTTGCGCGACACCGTAGCGTCGCTCCCAGACGCGCAGCGTGGACACAGGCATCTGGATCATGCGCGCCACGGCGCCGCTGCGATAACGCGGCGTCGAGTCGTCGGACACGGCCGGGGGACTCGGTGAGCTCTGCAGTGATTTGGAGGCCATTTGTCAAATTTGAATAGGTTTTGACCTCGATTATCAAGCCAAACCAAGCAGTCAATCGAGGCATGACTACGAATCGCCGCCAGTTTTCCATATATTCGACGGCATGTCTTCTGATCAACCCGCGTCATTGACCGTCTACTTCGATGGCGAGTGCCCCGTCTGCTCTCGCGAAATCGCGATGTACCGGCGGCAGGCAGGCGCGTCGTCGATGGCCTGGGTCGATGTGACGACGTGCCCAGCCGCATCTCTTGGAATCGACCTCGACCGCCAGAGCGCGATGGCAAGACTGCACGTCCGAACCGCCGACGGCGAGTTGACGAGCGGGGCCGCGGCCTTCTCGCTGTTGTGGCGCAGCCTTCCGCGGTTCGCCCCGATCGGCCGCCTGCTGAACCATCGTCCGGTGCTCGCGGTACTCGAGGTGGGGTACCGGGTGCTGCTCGTGATGCGCCGCACATGGCGGAGGCCGACGCCGTGACGACGCCGAAACCGCGCATCGCCATCATCGGCGCCGGCATGGCGGGCGCGTCGTGCGCGCGCAGGCTGGCGGACGCCGGCGCCGACGTGCACCTGTTCGAAAAGTCGCGCCGCGTCGGCGGGCGCATGGCGACCCGGCGAATCTTGTGGAGCGATGAAGACGACGTCGAGCGCGAAGCGCAATTCGATCATGGCGCCCCAGGCTTCTCCGTGCATTCGGCGGCATTCGCCAAAAGCGTCGATCGGTTCCGCCAGTCCGGCGACCTGCTCCGGTGGACTCCCAGGTTGGCGCGCGGCAGCTTCATCCCGCTCGACGCCTTCGAGTCCTGGACTCCCAACCCCGACATGCCGGAGCTGTGCCGACAACTGATCGGTGCATCGCCCATCACGTTCGGCCTGGCCATCGACGCTCTCGACCGCGATCACGCAGGCTGGCGGGTGATGTGGCTGGGAGAGACGCTCGGGTCCGGTTTCACGCAGGTCGTCCTCGCGCTGCCACCTGCCCAGGCGGCCGACTTGCTGCGGGCTCATCGACTCGACTGGGCGCAACTCGGTTGGCAGCAGCGAATGCTGGCCTGCTGGACATTGATGGGTGTTGCGGACCGACCTTCGCAGGCATTGAACTGGGACGTGGCATGGCCGTTGAGTGGCCCGTTGGCCTGGCTGATCCGCAACGAGTGCAAACCGGGCCGGGCCTCGGCCGACGGGCGTGTGCACTGGGTCGCGCACGCCAACCCGGCCTGGAGCGACACGCATCTCGAGGCGCCCAACGACACGGTGCACGCCGCCTTGCTGACGGCACTGGAGGACGCGCTCGGCCACGCGCCGACCTGGCGCACGTCGCAGGTCCATCGCTGGCGCCATGCCTCGGTCGCGCGACCGGCTGCGAGCGGGTTGCAGCCGTACCGATTCGATGCCGAACTGGGCCTGGGCGTGTGCGGCGACTACCTGGGCGGCGCCGGCGTCGAGGGCGCCTGGGCGTCGGGCGACGCGCTCGCGCTGCGCATCGTCCGCGATTGCGGTCTCGACATCGACACGATCTCCGACACGCGCCGCGACGCTCCGCAGGCGCCCCGCCGACAGTCTCCCCGCCACCACGACAGGAACCCTTCATGACCACCTCCCGACGTCTCTTCATCCTGGCCGCCGCCGCCGGCGGCGCAACGGCCCTCGCCACCACGGCACGCGCGCAGGCGAAGCTGGACGAGAAAGATCCGCAGGCCGTCGCCCTCGGCTACGTCGCCGATGCCTCGCGCGCGGACGGCAAGAAATACCCCAGGTACGCAGCGGGACAGAACTGCGCCGGCTGCGCGCTCTACCAGGGCAAGCCCGCGGACGCCGTGGGCAACTGTGCGCTGTATGCCGGCAAGCAGGTCAACGCCAAGGGATGGTGCAGCGCCTGGGTCAAGAAGGCATGAGGCCAGAACAGCCGCACATCGCGCTGGTGACCGGGGCCAGCGGCGGCATCGGTCGTGCGGTGGTAGAAGCCTTGCGCCAGTCAGGTCACCGGATCGTGGTGGCCGGACGCGATCAGCGAACGCTGCAAACCATTCATGCCGAGGCGCTCGTCGTGGCCGATACCACGACGCCGGACGGCGCGGCGCTCTCGATCCAGGCCTGCGTGGACCTGCTGGGGCAGCCGCCGGCGTTGTTGGCGCATTGCGTGGGCAGCACGCTGATCGCACCACTGCATCGCAGTGCGGACGACGACATCCGCGAGACGCTGCGCATCAATCTGGAAAGCCCGCTGTTCATGCTGCGCGCCTGGATCCAGGCGCAAAGGGAAACCGGCAGGCCCGGCGCGGCGGTTCTCGCATCCAGCGTGGTCGCGCGCATCGGCGTGGCCAACCACGAGGCGATCGCCGCGGCCAAGGGCGGTGTCGAGGCCCTGGTGCGCAGCGCCGCGGCCACTTACGCGCCCTCGCGCTTGCGCATCAACGCCGTGGCTCCCGGGATGACCGACACGGCGATGACAGCGTCCATGCTGCGCATCGATGCAATGCGGGAAGGCGCGGGCCGCCAATATCCGCTCGGCGGCGTCCAGACCGCACAGCAGGTCGCCGACGTCGTGGCGTGGCTTCTGTCGGACGGCGCCGCGCGGATCACCGGGCAGGTCATCGCGGTGGACGGCGGCTTCACGACTGTGCGACCCCTCGTCAAGTGACGTCCCGGAACGCACCGTCATGCCAGGCCCGCCATGACTCGTCCAACCGCCGTCAAAGGGTTGAAGGCGCGACTGCCCTGCAAGCCCTGCATGGCCTGTGGCAGGCCGATGGCCTGGCGGCGTGCATGGGCGAAGAACTGGGCGCAGGTGCGCTACTGCTCCGAGGCGTGCCGTCGACGCAGGAAGGGGGCTGGCGATGATCCGGCGACTGATCCTGGTCCTCGGTGACCAACTCGATCTCGACGCCGCGGCCTTCGACGGCTTCGACGTCGCCAGAGATGCGGTGTGGATGGCCGAGGTCACCGAGGAGTCGACCCATGTCTGGTCGAGCCAGGCGCGCACAGCGGTGTTTCTGGCAGCGATGCGCCACTTCGCGGAGACGGCTCGAGCCGCCGGCCGCACGCTGCACTACACCCGCCTGGACGATCCGGGCAACCGCGGCACGCTGGCCACGGAGCTGGCCGTGGCGATCGACCGACTCGCGCCCGCCGAGTTGTGCATGACGGCACCCGGCGATGCCCGCGTGCTCAAGGCGCTGCGTGAGGTCGCCAGCGCCCGCGGCCTGCCGCTGACGATCCACGACGACAGGCATTTTTTCTGCACGGTGCGCGAATTCTCGGCGCACGCGCGCACCCGCAAGCAACTGCGGCTGGAGCCCTTCTACCGCGAGATGCGACAGCGCCATGGCGTGCTGATGGACGGCAAGCAGCCTGCCGGTGGGCGCTGGAACTACGACGCGGAGAATCGCCAGGCGTTCGCCAGCACGGGGCCGACCGACGTGCCCGCGCCCCCGCGCTTCGCGCCCGACGCGATCACGCGCGAAGTGCTCGCGCTCGTCGCGACGAGATTCGCCGCGCATCCGGGCGGGCTCGCGTCCTTCGCTTGGCCGGTCACGCGCGCACAGGCGCTGGAATGCCTGGAGCGCTTCGTGGTCGAGCGGTTGCCCGAGTTCGGTCGCTGGCAGGATGCGATGTGGCCGCTCGAGCCATGGCTGTGGCATTCGCATCTTTCCGCCGCGCTCAACCTGAAGCTGTTGAACCCGCGCGAGGTCGTGGCCGCCGCCGAAGCGGCCTGGCGAGCGGGGCACGTTCCGATCGAGAGCGCAGAAGGATTCATCCGCCAGATCCTGGGCTGGCGCGAATACGTCCGCGGCGTCTACTGGACACGCATGCCTGGCTACCTCGAGCTGAACGCGCTCGACGCGCACGCGCCGCTGCCGGCGTTCTACTGGCACGGCCGAACGTCGATGGCCTGCCTGGCGGACGCCATCTCGCAGACGCTGGAGCACGGTTACGCGCACCACATCCAGCGGCTGATGGTGACTGGCCTGTACGCCCTGCTCTTTGGCGTCGAGCCGCGTGAAGTGCACGCGTGGTACCTCGCGGTCTACGTGGACGCCGTCGAATGGGTCGAACTGCCGAACACCTTCGGCATGAGCCAGGCGGCGGACGGCGGACTGATGGCCAGCAAGCCCTACATCGCGAGCGGTCGATACATCGAGCGCATGAGCGCCGGCAGCCTGTGCAGCCGCTGCCGCTTTCGTCCTGGCGAGCGCTCGGGCGAACTCGCATGCCCGTTCACCACCTTGTATTGGGATTTCCTGATGCGCCACGAACGGCTGTTGGCCGCCAATCCTCGCACGGTCATGCAGGTGAAGAATCTGGCCCGCATCGATTCGGATGAACGCGCGCGCATCGTGAAGCGGGCCGAGGAGATTCGAATTGGCGCCCTCGAGGCATGAATCCGGCGAGACCGCCCTGGTCATCGGAAGACCTGGGGCGTCGCGATCAATTGAGGGATCTGGAATCCATCGGAGCCGGCGAGCCGTAGCCCTTTCAGTGTGACGGCAGAGGTCGTCATGTTTCTTGAGTCGACAAATCCACCAAAGGAAACTTTGATGAACTTCGCATCTTCTGCAGCCATGGCGCTCGCCGCGGTTCTGTACTGCTTCCGAAGTAAGTTGGCGTACGCGTCGCGTCGCTGCGTGGCATGGCAACCCATGCAGGCAACTGGCGCGATTCCAGCCAATGCGCTGCACCGGGGCGCAAACCCTTATCTCGTCGTGGCAGTCTGAGCAGCCGCCATGCGAATGAGGCGCAAGACACGGCAACGCATGCATGGCCGGTCGACTCTGCCGTCGTTGCCGGCACGTTGAAGAGCGATCTGGTCTCGAAAGGACTTCGAATGAATTTCAGCCCACGCACGCTGGCCAAAGTGATGCTCGTCGCACTGCTTTCCGGCTGTGCCGATGTGCCGAGCGAACGAGCTCCGGTAGCCCTTGTGCCCCATGTCGACATCCCGAGATTCATGGGCGATTGGTACGTCATTGCCAATATTCCGACATTTCTCGAAAAGGGAGCCCACAACGCCAAGGACAGCTATCGGCTCGATTCCGATGGCACCATCCCGACCACCTTCAGCTTCAACGCTGACGCCCCGGATGGCCCTGCCAAACACTACGAATCGCGAGGCTTCGTGTTGGACACGACCACCAACGCGATTTGGGGGCAGCAGTATGTGTGGCCGTTCAAGGCAGACTACCGGATCTCGTACCTGTCGCCCGACTATACGCAGACCGTCATCACCCGCGTCAAGCGCGACTATGTCTGGATCATGGCCCGCACGCCCTCGATTCCCGAAGGCGATCTGGAGCGGCTCAAGGCGTTCGTCGGCTCTCAGGGGTATGACGTTTCCAAGCTGCAACGCGTGCCTCAAGATACTTTGCGAAAGTAGTTCTCACCCTCTTTTCAGCGCTGCGGAACGACGCCTTCGGCACCCATCGACATGCCGTCAACTTTCATGTTGGTGTCCATGTTGTGCATGATCCAGACCGAGCCCGACACGACGATCACAAGGATCATCACCGTGAAGGCGAAGGCGACGACGTTCCAGCGCTGCTCGGCCGAGCGGTCCATGTGCAGGAAGTACACCACATGGACGAACACCTGCACGACGGCCAGCAAGAGGATCGCGGCCAGCACGGTCGCCATGCCGAAGCCGTAGTGGGCCTTGTCCATCACGACGGCGAACGGGATCGCCGTCAGGATGATCGACAGCACGAAGCCGACCATGTACGACTTGACGCTG
>JBDSDD010000084.1:0-28539 GCA_039920745.1 Burkholderiaceae bacterium
TTCGAGATGCTCGGCAACTTCTCGTTCGGCGACTACTTCAAGCACGACGCGATCAGCTACGCCTGGGAGCTGCTGACCGTCCACTTCAAGCTGCCGACCGAGAAGCTCTGGGTCACGGTGTACGCCGAGGACGACGAGGCCTACGACATCTGGAACAAGACGGTGGGCGTGCCCGCCGAACGCATCATCCGCATCGGCGACAACAAGGGCGCGCGCTACGCATCGGACAACTTCTGGATGATGGGCGACACCGGCCCTTGCGGCCCTTGCACCGAGATCTTCTACGACCACGGCGAAGACATTCCGGGCGGCCCGCCGGGCTCGCCCAACGAAGACGGCGACCGCTACATCGAGATCTGGAACAACGTCTTCATGCAGTTCAACCGCACCGAAGACGGCGTGATGCACAAGCTGCCCAAGCCCAGCGTCGACACCGGCATGGGCCTGGAGCGCCTGACCGCGGTGCTGCAGCACGTGCATTCGAACTACGAGATCGACCTGTTCGTGACGCTGCTCGCTGCGGCCAAGAAGGCCGTGGACGACGCCACGCCTCATGGCGGCGATTGCGACAAGGATTCGCCGTCGCTCAAGGTCATCGCCGACCACATCCGCGCCTGCTCGTTCACCGTCGTCGACGGCATCATCCCGGGCAACGCGGGCCGCGGCTACGTGCTGCGCCGCATCGCGCGCCGCGCGATCCGCCACGGCTACAAGCTGGGCGCGCGCACGCCGTTCTTCCACAAGCTCGTCGCGGCGCTGGTAGCCGAGATGGGCGAGGCGTATCCCGAACTGCGCGCGGCGCAGGCGCGTGTCACGGAAGTGCTGCAGCAGGAAGAGGAGCGCTTCTTCCGCACCATCGCCACGGGCATGGAACTGCTCGAGTCGGCACTGGCCGGCGGCGCCAAGCAGATCGACGGCGAGACGGCGTTCAAGCTTCACGACACGTTCGGCTTCCCGGTCGACCTGACCGCCGACGTCTGTCGCGAACGCGGCCTGACCGTCGACGAGGCGGGCTTCAACGGCCTTCTCGAAGAGCAGAAGCAACGTGGGCGCCAGGCGGGCAAGTTCAAGATGGCGCAGGGCCTCAGCTACTCTGGCGTGCCGACGCAGTTCCACGGCTACGAGCACCTTGTCGTCGAGACGGTGAAGGTCGTCGGCGTCTACGTCGACGGCAACCCCGTGAACTCCGCGACGGCTGGCGATGACGCCGTGGTCGTGCTCGACCAGACACCGTTCTACGCCGAGAGCGGCGGCCAGGTGGGCGACACCGGCGAGCTGCGCAACGGCAGCACGCGCATGCTGGTGGAAGACACCATCAAGATCCAGGCCGACGTGTTCGGCCACCATGGCCGCATCACCGAAGGCACCGTGACCGTGGGCGACAGCTTCGTCGCCAAGGTCGACGTGGAGCAACGCGCCAAGACCGTGCGCAACCACAGCGCCACCCACCTGATGCACAAGGCGCTGCGCGAGGTTCTGGGCGCGCACGTGCAGCAGAAGGGCTCGCTGGTGAACTCCGACCGCACGCGCTTCGACTTCGCGCACACCGGCCCGATGACGGCGGAGCAGATCCGCAAGGTCGAGGAAATCGTCAATGCCGAGGTGCTGGCCAACGCGCAGGCGAGCGCCGTCACGATGGGCATCGACGATGCGCAGAAGTCGGGCGCGATGATGCTGTTCGGCGAGAAGTATGGCGACGAAGTGCGCGTGCTGACCATCGGCTCCAGCAAGGAGCTGTGCGGCGGCACCCACGTGCAGCGCACCGGCGACATCGGCCTGTTCAAGGTCGTCGGCGAGAGCGGCGTGGCCGCGGGCATCCGCCGCATCGAGGCGATCACCGGCGACAACGCGCTGGGCTACCTGCAGTCGCTGGAAGACACCGTCGACGGCGTCGCCGGCACGCTCAAGGCCACGCCGGCCGAAGTGCCTGCACGCCTGGGCGCGCTGCTGGATCACGTCAAGTCGCTCGAGAAGGAACTCGACAAGCTCAAGGGCAAGCTGGCGTCGGCGCAAGGCGACGAGCTCGTGCTGCAGGCCGTCGACATCAAGGGCCTGAAGGTGCTGGCCGCCAAGCTCGACGGCGCCGACGCCAAGACGCTGCGCGACACGATGGACAAGCTCAAGGACAAGTTGAAGACCGCGGCCATCGTGCTGGCCGCCGTCGACGGCGACAAGGTGCAGATCGCGGCCGGCGTCACCGCCGACTCGATCGGTCGCATCAAGGCCGGCGAGCTGGTCAACTTCGTCGCGCAGCAGGTCGGCGGCAAGGGCGGCGGCAAGCCGGACATGGCCATGGCCGGCGGCACCGATGCGTCCAAGCTCGCGGGCGCGCTCGCCAGCGTCCAGGCATGGGTCGCGGAGCGCGCGTGACCCGCCGCTGAATCCGCGCGGCCTCGCGTCGCGTGATGCCAACGCCGCGCATTCCTCGGGATCCGCGGCGTTGCCATTTGGCTTGACGGTTTTCCCGAGCCCCTGCAGACTGGCCTCATGACCTCGACGTTCGCCCCATTCCACGCCTCCTCGCGCGCCCCTGTGCCCGCGGGCGCCGACGTGCGCGCGCTAGCCGTCCTCGCGATGCCGGTGATGCAGGTCGTCGCCACGTCCGCTCGAAGTCCGGCGCAGGGCCCGCCCGAACTTCTCTGAACACCGATTTCCCCACTCCCAAGGCCCGCCATCCGCGGGCCTTGTGCTTTTCAGCCTCCAACATCTCAAGGAGTCTCTCGAATGAACCGCCCCGACGATCGCTCGACCCCGACCGACACCCGCACGAACGCCGCGCGCATCTCCGTGCGCCGCGTCACCGTCGCCGATGCCGAGGCGTTCGCAGCGATGCTGGGCGATCCGGCGGTCTTTCCCTGGCTGCTGCAGATGCCGCATGTCGACACCGAGAAGTGGCGCACCCGCCTGGCCGAGAACGCGGCGCCCGGCAAGCCCGACGTGATGCTGGTGGCCGTCACTGACGACGGCAGCGTGGTCGGCGGCGCCGGCCTGCATTCGGCCGGTGTGTCGCCGCGCCGGCGCCACGCGATGGGACTCGGCATGCAGGTTCAGCCGGCCTGGCAGGGCCAGGGCGTCGGCACGCAGCTGATGGACGCGCTGGTCGACTACGCCGACAACTGGCTCGGCCTGCTGCGCCTCGAGCTCGAGGTCTACACCGACAACCACAAGGCGCAGGCGCTGTATCGCGGCTTCGGTTTCGTCGACGAGGGCGTGCATCGCTGCCATGCGATGCGCGACGGCGTGTACGTGGACAGCCTGTCGATGGCACGCCTGAACCCGAAACCTTTGCAGGGATTTCCGCGAAACTGACGCGTTCGCACGGATTTCCCGCAGGATTGAGGTGGGTTCCCCACGGCCGGCGGGCGGCGCCCGGCCGCCCGAAGGCGCCCAACCCAGAAGTCCGCAGGACGGCGGTCCGTGTGAGAAACTGCCGGCCGTTTCCCCGTCTTCGATTGCGCCCGCCATGACCACGCCGTTCACCAACCTCGTCCACTACCCGACCAACTCCGACGCCGAGCTGGATCGCCTGCAGCAACTGGCCGAGCAGCTCTCCGGCTTCGATGAGCGCGTGTCGCTCGAGTGGCTGGACGGTGCGATGACGGCGCTGGCCGCCGGCCCGCGCGCGAAGACCGTGGCCGAGTGGCGCGACGCGCTGCTGGGCGACGCCTGGGGCCGCGCGTTTGCCGATCCGCAGGCCGATCGCGAGGCGATGTCCGTGCTGCAGGCGCGCTGGTCAGTGCTGTTGAAGCAGCTCGACCCCGAGCTGCTGATGGACGCCGTCGACGAGCTTCGCCTGGCGCCGGTGATGCTCGAGTGGACGGACGAAGACAAGGCCAAGCTGGTCGAGGACGGCACGATCGCCGCCGGCGAGGAAGACGACGAGATCCCGCTCACCGGCGAGATCTGGGCGCACGGCTTCATGGACGTCGTGCAGACCTTCACCGCGGACTGGCCCGAGCCGGACGACACCATCGAAGCAGAGATGGCCGAGGCTTTCGAAGGCTGCCTGGGACGCATCGCGCTGCTGACGCTGCACGACCCCGCCGAAGTCGCCAAGGTCCAGGAGGAGATGTTCCCGGGCGAGAAGATGGAGCGCGACGACCTGATCCAGGAGGCGCTGTACGCCGTGCAGGACCTGCGCTGCTACTGGGTGCAGAACGCTCCCAAGATCGCGACGCGCGTGGTCGGCAACGTGCCCGGTCGCAATGATCCCTGCCATTGCGGTAGCGGCAAGAAGTTCAAGAAGTGCCACGGCGGAACGTGAACCCCCACGCTCCCGCCGGTCGCTGCCCCCCGAGGGGGCCGTTCGGATTGGCTCGGATGTGATCCTCGCTTCCCTCTTCTTGGTTGGGCCTGCGGCCGGCTGAAACCCATCGACTGACGTAAGAAGCTACATTGCGCCCATGAACGCTCGACTCGACCTTTCAGGCAAGCACATCGTGCTGGGCCTTTCCGGCGGCATCGCCTGCTACAAGGCGGCTGAGCTCACGCGGGCGCTCGTGAAGGTCGGCGCGACCGTGCAGGTGGTGATGACCGCGGGCGCCGAACAGTTCATCACGGCCGTGACGCTGCAGGCGCTGAGCGGCCGGCCCGTCTACACGAGCCAGTGGGACGCGCGCCCGGACAACAACATGGCGCACATCAACCTGTCGCGCGAGGCCGATGCGATCCTCGTCGCACCTGCCAGCGCCGAGTTCATGGCCAAGCTGGTGCACGGACGCGCCGACGACCTCTTGTCGCTGATGTGCCTGGCGCGCCCCATCGACCGGGTACCGCTGCTGATCGCGCCGGCGATGAACCGCGAGATGTGGGCCCATCCGGCCACGCAGCGCAACGTCGCGCAACTGCGCGACGACGGCAGCACGCTGCTGGGCCCGGAGGTCGGCGAGCAGGCCTGCCTCGAGTTCGGCGAAGGCCGCATGCTCGAGGCATTGGAGCTGCGCGATGAGCTGATCGCGTTTTTCCAGCCCAAGATCCTGCGCGGCAAGCGTGTGCTGGTCACCGCCGGCCCGACCTTCGAGGCCATCGACCCGGTGCGCGGCATCACGAATCATTCCAGCGGCAAGATGGGCTTCGCGATCGCGCGCGCCGCGCAGGAGGCTGGCGCCGACGTCACGCTGATCGCCGGCCCGGTGCACTTGCCCACGCCGCGCGGGGTGCGGCGCATCGACGTCGAGAGCGCGCGCCAGATGCATGCCGCGGTGATGCCGCTCGCGGGCAAGAGCGACGTCTTCGTCGCCACCGCAGCCGTCGCCGACTGGCGGCCCGCGCGGATGAACGAGCACAAGATCAAGAAGGACGGCAAGAAGGTCGCCCCGATGTTCGAGCTGACCGAGAACGAGGACATCCTCGCCGACGTCGCGCGCCTGTCGCCGCGCCCTTACTGCGTCGGCTTCGCCGCCGAGAGCGAGAACCTGCTCCAGCACGCGCGCGACAAGCTCGTGCGCAAGAACGTGCCGCTGATCGTCGGCAACCTCGGTCCGGCCACGTTCGGCCGCGACGACAACGCGCTGGTGCTGGTCGACGCCGAAGGCGAGCGCGAGCTGGCGCAGGCCGACAAGGTCACGCTCGCGCGCCAGCTGGTGCAAGAGATCGCCACGCGCATCGCCTTGTAATTTCACGTCCAACCGAACCTGCTCCACATGACCGTCATCGATCTCAAGGTACTCGACGCCCGCATGGCCGACACCCTGCCGGCCTACGCCACGCCGGGCAGCGCCGGCCTGGATCTGCGTGCCTGCCTCGACGCCCCCGTCGTCCTCGCGCCGGGCCAGACCACGCTGGTGCCGACCGGCCTCTCGATCCACATTGGCGACGCCGGCCTGGCCGCGATGATCCTGCCGCGCTCCGGCCTGGGCCACAAGCACGGCATCGTGCTGGGCAACCTGGTCGGGCTGATCGACTCCGACTACCAGGGGCAACTGATGGTCAGCTGCTGGAACCGCGGCCAGACCGAGTTCACGATCAATCCGATGGAGCGCATCGCCCAGATGGTGATCGTGCCGGTGGTGCAGGCGACGTTCCGGCGGGTCGACGAATTCGGCGCGTCGGATCGGGGCGAGGGCGGGTTCGGGTCGACGGGCAAGCACTGAGGTGGAGAGAGCGCGCTCGTCGCGTGTCACACGTCACTGACTCGATTTTGTTGGCACGGGGCACGCGCCCGGGAGGGGTCTGGCATCGGCCCGTATCGCGCTGATGCGCTCCCGCAAGCCACCAAGCCGGACGCGATTCGGGGTGGTACCTGACCCCGGATGCGAGGCCGATGGGCGGTTCGGCGCTGTGTCGAGGCCCAACGTAGCGCCTGATCGGGGTCAGGCATCGCTGTCGATCGCGTCCAGCATCGCGGCGTGCTGGCAGCGCCGGCGCGATCGACGGCGCTGCCAGACCCCTGCGGAATTCCCGGCGCGAGCGTCTCAACCCTCAATGCAGATGCGACTTGTCCTTCGGCGGCAGCACCTGCAACAGGCTCGCGCCGATATCGGTGATGCCCCCGGCCTCGATCTCATCCGGCGTCGCCGCGCGCACGCCGCGCACGGTGACGTGCATGCGGATCGCCAGCCCCGCGAGCGGGTGGTTGCCGTCCAGCACCACGTGCGACGGGTAGACCTCGGTCACGGTGTAGACGGTGTCCTCGGGCATGTCGGGCGTGGCGGCGCCGTTGGGCAAGCCTTCGAACTGCATGCCCATGTCGACCACCTCCGGAAACAGCGAGCGTTCCTCGAAGCAGACGAGATCGGAGTGGTATTCGCCGAAGGCGTTCTCGGGTTCGAGGTGCAGGTGGACTTCGAAGCCGGCGGCCTGCCCGTCCAGGGCCTCTTCGACCTTGGGCAGCAGGTCGTCGCCGCCGAAGAAGAATTCGGTGGGGTCGGTCAGTTCGTCGATGGGGACGTTCTGGCCATCCGACAGCTGCCAGGTGAGCGTGACGACGCAAGGGGCGGAGATATTCATAGGGGCCAGATTTTACGTGGGCCGGGATGACCTCAGGTCCCGCGGGCTCGCGAGCAGGGACAATCGCTCCATGAACCTCCGTGAACCCCTTGCGCTGCTGGGCGGCCTGTCGCCCACGGCCTTCATGCGCGACTATTGGCAAAAGCGTCCGCTGGTCATCCGCAACGCGCTGCCGCTGGTCGCCGAGAGCGGTGCGCCGCTGTCGCCCGTCACGCCCGCCCAGTTGTTCGAGCTCGCCTCGCGTGACGACGTGGAGTCGCGCATCGTGGTCCAGGGCGAGCCCGCTGCGAAGAGCAAGACGAAAGGCGGCAACAAGGCGCCTTCGGCCGATGGCTGGCGCCTGAAGCACGGCCCGTTCGCCCGCCGCGCGTTGCCGCCGCTGAGCCAGCGCGGTTGGACGCTGCTGGTGCAGGGCGTCGACTTGCACGTGCAGTCCGGGCACGACCTGCTGCAGCGCTTCCGCTGGATCGCCGATGCGCGCGTGGACGACCTGATGGTGTCGTACGCGAGCCCCGGCGGCGGCGTCGGCGCGCACATCGATTCCTATGACGTGTTCCTGCTGCAGGTGCAGGGTCATCGGCGCTGGCGCGTCGGGCCGGTCAGCGATCCGGGCATCGTCGACGGCCTGCCGGTGCGCATCCTCAGCCACTTCGAGCCGACCGACGAATGGGTGCTGGGCCCGGGCGACATGCTCTACGTGCCGCCGCGCTGGGGCCATGACGGCGTCGCCGAGGACGAGTGCATGACGTGCTCGATCGGCTTTCGCACGCCCATCGGCACCGAACTCGCGCGCGAGTTGCTGCAACGCGTGCTCGACGACGTCGAGGCCGACGCCGACGAGCCCCACTTCCGCGACCCGCCGCGCAGCGCCACCGAGACGCCCGCGCGCCTGCCCGAGGCACTCGATGCATTCGCGCGCAAGGCGGTCGAACGGCTGCTGCGCGACCCGTCGCACCTGGCGCGTGCCCTCGGCGAAGTGATGTCCGAACCCAAGCCTCAGGTGTGGTTCGATGCGGGCCTCGAACGGGGACTGGGCGCCGGCTTGCGGCTTGATCGGCGCACGCGCATGATGTACGACGATCGACACGTCTTCATCAATGGCGAGTCGTTCAACGCGGCGGGTCGCGACGCGCGCCTGATGCGCGATCTCGCCGATGGTCGAAGACTCACGGCGCCGCAATGCAATCGACTCTCGGCCGACGCGCAGGCCGTCGTGGCCGATTGGGTGGCACAAGGATGGGCCCATGACGATTGACGATCCGGCGCAACCACCGTCGGCGATGGACGACGTAACGGGGTTACCTGCGGCCAAGCCCGCCAGCGGTGGCAATGGCTTCGAAGGGCAGGTCGAATTCGCGCTGGCCCTGCACTCGGCCATGACGCTGGCGTGCGAGAAGGGCGTGCGGCGCCTCTGCTGGTGCGACGAGGACTTTGCGGCGTGGCCGCTGGGCGACATGGATTGGCTGTCGCAGCTGACGCGTTGGGCGCGCGTGAGCGGTCGCGAACTGGTGATGATCGCGCACGACTACGCGGTCATCGAACGACGCCATCCGCGCTTCGCCGCATGGCGTCGCGACTGGGCGCACGTGATCCAGTGCCTCGTGCCAGAAGACACCCACACGGAGGCGTTGCCGACCTTGTGGATCGACAGCGACGACCAGGTGTTGCGCGTTTTCGACCGTGATCATCTGCGCGGACGCATCGGTTTCGACCGCGTCGATCGCCAGCGCGCGCGCGAGGACTTTGATGCGATTTCACAACGTGCAAGCCCGGGTTTTGCAGTGGGGACACTGGGACTCTGAAAAGGTTCCGTTCGAATGGGTATAATGGCGGGCTAGGCACAGGAAATGCTCGAGCTTGGCCTGCTGTCTTTTGCTCGGATATCCGCCGTGAGGGCGAGTATCTGGATTACCGGTAATGGTTCGAACCCAAAATTTTTCTTCGAGGATATTCATGAACAAGTCGCTCCTGTTGGCATCCCTGATCGCCGTCGCCGCTCTGGCTGCTTGCAGCAAGACCGATACCGCCGCCACGGCCAACGCTGACGCTGCTTCGTCGGCTGCTTCGGCGTCCGCCATGGCCGCTTCGGCCGCTGACACGTCGGCTTCCGCCGCGATGTCTTCCGCCTCGGCGGCGATGGACGCTTCGTCGGCCGCCACGGGCGCGATGGCCGCTGCCTCGTCGGCCGCCACGAGCGCGATGTCCGCCGCTCCGGCCGCCAGCAAGTAATTTCGAGACCGGCGCTCCTCGCGAGCGCCTCGTCTGGAGATTTGAAAGCCGCCTTCGGGCGGCTTTTTTACGTCCGTAAGCTGAAGGGGGTCGAGTCCCCAGATTCGACGCCGGATGCGTCAACCGGCAATGTCAATGGGTCATCAGGGGGTTGACGGGCGCAGTTCGCCGCCGCGCTACCGACCGGACGCAAAAAAGGCCGCCCGCAGGCGGCCTGTGTCGGGGCGCCGTGGCGCCGCCGTGTACCTCGATTACTTCAACTCGTCGACCAGAAGCGCGACGATGCGCTGCGCGTTATCGCCGTTGTCCGGCTGACCCTGGTCGTTGAGCACCGTGACCGTGGACAGGTCGCCCGGTGCCTTGATCGAGATTCGGTACTTGCCCACCGGCGACGGGCCGCTCCGGCCGAACCACGACGTGAACTTGGAGAAGAAGCCCGGCTCGTCCTTGGCGGCTTCCTTGGCGTCGACGTAGCGCACGTAGTAAAGGCCTTGCGCGCGGTCGCGATCCTCGACGGTGAAGCCGCCGTGATCCAGTGCGAGGCCGATGCGGCGCCACGAGCGATCGAAGTTGTCGTCCATCTGCATGGTCGCACCCGCCTGGCCGGCGACGATGCGGGCGCGTGCCGAGCCGTTGAGGCCCGTGACGCCGCTGGTCGCCGGCTTGGTCGACGCGCTCGGGATCGCCCTGCCGCCCTCTGTCGCCACGCCATCCGCCGCGGCGACGTTGGTGTTGGACAGGCCGGCCAGCGTCAGCATCATCTGGCTCAGTTGCTCGGCCTCGAGGCCCGGGTCGGACTTGCGCGGCACCCAGTTCAGTTCGCCGTCGTGCACGCTGTCATTGTGGCCCGTGTACTCCTGCGACGCGCCGAAGTGCGTGACGTAGATCTCGGTGCCGCCGTCGGCGCGACGCTCCAGGCGCGTGCGATAGCGATCGCGCAGGCCGCTGTCTGTCAGGTTGTCGACGATCGAGCTGAGGAAGTTGGTGATCAGGCTGTCGTTGGGCATCTTCGTGCGCGACTGCTTCCAGTCGGTTTCGAGAATGCCTGTCTTGGGCTCGTCCACCGTCAGCTTGAAGCCCTTGGACTGCCAGTAGTCACGCACCTTGGGCAGCACGATCTCGGGGGCTTCCTGGGTCGACAGCCAGCGCAGGTCGCCCGCGCGCTCGAGATGCAGGTTGCCGGCGGCCGCCAGCGCGACCTCCGGGTTGGCGGGCGCGACGGCCGGGGCCGGGCCGCCGGCGCCGCCCTTGGACAGGTCGGACGCCGTGACGACGCCGCCCTGCGGCAGGTAGCGTGAATCCTTCTGCAACTGGGTCAGGTCCGGCGGGACTTCGAGTGGCTGGGTGCGCTTGGACGCGCCCTTGTAGTCGGTATCGCCGTGGGAGAACCAATCTCCGACGACCGTGCATCCGCCCAGCATCAGGCACAACGTCACGGTGGCAACGCGCAGGGGCGTGGGGTGGAGCAGGCGCGTCGGGGAATTGGTGGTCATGTGCATGGATGTCGAGGTCAGGCCGGAAGTGTCCGGGCCGGGGATTGTCGCAGAGGACGAGACGAGGCTCGCGCGTCCTGGTTTGCAGGCGGTCTGTCGCCGCCGGCGCAGGGGGTCGGAGGGCTCAGGCGATGCCGCACTCGGCCAGCGACGCGTCGATGACGGCCTTGCCGGCGTCCGTCATCTCGATGAGCGGCAAGCGCAGCGTCGGACGGCAGCGGCCGAGGCGGGACAAGGCGTACTTGGACGGCGCCGGGCTTGGCTCGCAGAACAGGTTCTTGTGCAGGGGTAGCAGCTTCAGGTGCAGTTCGCTCGCACGGCGCACCTCGCCGGCCAGTGCCGCATCGCACAGCTCGTGCATCAGGCGCGGTGCGACATTGGCCGTGACGCTGATGTTGCCGTGGCCGCCGAGCAACATCAGCGCGACGGCGGTGCTGTCGTCACCCGAGTAGACCGAGAACGCCTTGGGCACGGCGCGCAGCAGCCAGCCCGCGCGCTCGATGCTGCCGGTGGCTTCCTTGATGCCGACGATGCCCGGCACCTGCGCCAGGCGCACGACCGTGTCGTGCTGCATGTCGGCCACCGTGCGGCCGGGCACGTTGTACAGCACCATCGGGATGTCGACGCTCTCGGCGATCTTCGAGAAGTGGCGGTAGATGCCTTCCTGCGACGGCTTGTTGTAGTACGGCACGACTTGCAGCGTGCAGGTGGCGCCCACCGACTTCGCGTGGCGCGACAACTCGATCGCCTCCTGCGTGGAGTTGGCGCCGGCGCCGGCCATGATGGGAATGCGGCCGGCAGCGTGCTCGACGCAGACACGGATGACCTCCCCGTGCTCCTCGACGCTGACCGTGGCCGATTCGCCGGTGGTACCCACGGCGACGATGCAGTCGGTACCTTCGGCGACGTGCCAGTCGACCAGCGCGCGCAGCGTGGCGTAGTCGACGCTGCCGTCCTCGTGCATCGGGGTGACGAGCGCCACGATGCTGCCGACAATTCTTTCCATTCGCATTCCTTGGGAGGTTCGAGGGCCGGGCGCGCGCAGCGCCGGCCGTTTCAGGCAAAGCCCCGGTCGCGCTAGTGCGGATCGCTTCGCGTTGCCGGCGGCAGCACGTTGATTTTAGCCCGGCGATGCCAGAAGGTCCGCGTGTGCGCAGGACGCGTCGCTCCGACGCGCGACGATGCGCTGCACCTCGCGTTCAGGCACGTCGCCGCGGGCCGGCAGCCGCCCCTCCTCGAACGCGATCACATGCCACTTTTCAGAGGGAGCGAGGCCCTCCGAGCCGGCCCCGTCGCCGTCGCGCAGGACGTCGATCAACTCGCCCGGACGCAAGAGGAATTCCGGCCTTCGGGGGCGTCCGAGCGCCGCGTGCGCTTGTGCAAAGGTTTCGTAAATCAGCAAGCCGCCGGGGGCGACGGCGGCCTTGAGGGCCGGAAACAGGGCTCGCCACAGATAGTTGGTAACCAGCACGGCGTCGAACTGGCGACCGGGCAACGGCCATGGATCGGCCTCCAGGTCGGCGGGCAGCGTGTTGGCCAGGGCGGCCAGCGGCGCGAGCAGCGCCGGGTCGCGATCGACAGCGGTGACGTGGTGGCCGGCGCCGACCAGCCAGTGCACGTGGCGGCCATGGCCGCAGGCGACGTCCAGCACCCGTGCGCCGGGCGGCAGCAGAGGCGTCCAGCGCACGAGCCAGTCGGAAGGTGGCGCGATGGCGTGGGCGGATGGGGGTGCGGGGAGCGGAGCCATGGCCTCACTCTACGGCGTCTGGCGAAAGCCGACCGCGGAAAATGCTGGGTTTATATACAGAAAATACGCGCGAGCCGGGCCGACTTCAAATCTAGAATCAGGGCATGGCCACGAAACAAGGCGCCGGTGGCGCCAAATCCAAGCAAGCCGGCGAGTACGCCGAAGGTTCGATCCGAGTCCTGAAGGGCCTGGAGCCCGTCAAGCAGCGGCCGGGCATGTACACGCGCACCGACAACCCGCTGCACATCGTGCAGGAGGTCATCGACAACGCCGCTGACGAGGCGCTGGCCGGCCATGGCAAGCGCATCGCCGTCACCCAGCACGCCGACGGCTCGGTCACGGTCGACGACGACGGCCGCGGCATCCCGTTCGGCCTGCACCCCGAAGAGCAGGTGCCGGTCGTCGAGATCGTCTTCACCCGACTGCACGCGGGTGGCAAGTTCGACAAGGGCAGCGGCGGCGCCTACAGCTTCTCCGGTGGCCTGCACGGCGTGGGCGTCAGCGTCACCAACGCGCTTTCCAGGCAACTCGAGGTGCAGGTCTTTCGCGACGGCCAAAGTGCGGCGCTGACCTTCTCGGGCGGCGACGTGACGGTGCCGCTGGAGGTGCGCAAGCTCACGTCCAGCGAGCGCCGCCACGGCACGCGTGTGCGCGTCTGGCCCGACGCCAGGTACTTCGAGAGCCCCGACCTGCCGCGTGCCGAGCTGGTGCACCTGCTGCGCAGCAAGGCGGTGCTGATGCCCGGCGTCACGGTGTCGCTCACCCTCGAGAAAACTGGCAAGGAGCCGGAGGTGCTCGTCTGGACGTACCAGGGCGGCCTGCGTGACTACCTGCAGCAGACGCTGACGGCCGAGCCCGTGGTGCCGCTGTTCGAAGGCGAGCGCTTCGCTGGCGCCAACGAATCCGAGAATTTCGCCGAAGGCGAGGGCGCCACCTGGTGCGTCGCGTTCACCGACGATGGCTCGGCCGTGCGCGAGAGCTACGTCAACCTGATCCCGACGGTGGCCGGCGGCACGCACGAGTCCGGCCTGAAAGACGGGCTGTTCACCGCGGTCAAGACCTTCATCGAGCTGCACGGGCTGATGCCCAAGGGCGTCAAGCTGATGCCCGAGGACGTGTTCTCGCGCGCCAGCTTCGTGCTGTCGGCCAAGGTGCTCGACCCGCAATTCCAAGGCCAGATCAAGGAACGCCTCAACAGCCGCGACGCACTGCGCCTGGTGTCCGCTTACACCAAGCCCGCGCTGGAGTTGTGGCTGCACCAGCATGTCGAGTACGGTCGCAAGCTGGCCGAGCTGGTCATTCGCCAGGCGCAGGCGCGCCAGAAGGCCGGCCAGAAGGTCGAGAAGCGCAAGGGCTCCGGCGTCGCCGTGTTGCCGGGCAAGCTCACCGATTGCGAAAGTCGCGACCTGTCGCTCAACGAGGTGTTCCTCGTCGAGGGCGATTCGGCCGGCGGCTCGGCCAAGATGGGCCGCGACAAGGAGACCCAGGCCGTCCTGCCGCTGCGCGGCAAGGTGCTCAACACCTGGGAGGTCGAGCGCGACCGCCTGTTCGCCAACAACGAGATCCACGACATTGCCGTGGCGATCGGCGTCGACCCGCACGGTGCGAACGACACGCCCGACTTCTCGGGCCTGCGCTACGGCAAGGTCTGCATCCTGTCGGACGCCGACGTCGACGGTTCGCACATCCAGGTGCTGCTGCTGACGCTGTTCTTCCGGCACTTCCCGCACCTGGTCGCGCGCGGCCACGTGTATGTCGCCAAGCCGCCGCTTTACCGCATCGACGCGCCGGCGCGCGGCCGCAAACCCGCTGCCAAGATCTACGCGCTGGACGAGGGCGAGCTCGAGGCCACGATCGACAAGCTGCGCAAGGAAGGCGCACGTGAAGATTCCTGGAAGATCAGCCGCTTCAAGGGCCTCGGCGAGATGAACGCCGACCAGTTGTGGGACACCACGCTGAACCCGGAGACGCGCCGCCTGTTGCGCGTCGAACTGGGCCTGCTGGACGCCGCGCAGACAGAGGGCTCGTTCACGCGCCTGATGGGCAAGGGCGAGGCGCATTCGCGGCGCGAGCTGATGGAGTTGCGCGGGGACGCGGTCGAGATCGACATCTGAGGTCGAGGCCGCTTCGCCGCAGGCGCGTTCCGCGCATCGTGCAGCGCGCGGCAGGCCTTGCCGCCGAACGCGATGGGCATCCCGTAAAACGGTGCGAGGCGATGCCAGACACCTCTGGCATCGCGCAGGTTCTCTGAGAACATGGGCAACCCGGAGCGCCCAGCGATCATTTGCTTACATTGCCAGGACTTGGGGGGCAGGAAGCTGCAGGCCATGGCGGCCACCTGGCGATCCGGGCCGACAAATCGTGCAGTAATCCCGCGTTCATCAGGGCTTCCACGGCGCATGGCTCTGCGATCCTTTCCATAATCCACGCTCCCTTGCCCGGCCCTGGTCGAGCAACCCTTCTTGTGCCAGCCACTTTCCTCCGCGCAGTCGAACGCCTTCCTTCAAGATGCCGCCCCACGACATTGCTGAGAGCGCTCATCTTCGGATCCGTCCGACGATGCTGTCAGACCTCGACTTCGTCGTGTCGGTGGAGCAGGACGGCCGCAACCTGCCGTTCATCACGCCGTGGGAGCGCACCCAGCACGAAGGCGCCATTCGTTTTCCGGACTCGCGTCACTTCATCGTCGAGGCCGGTGACGACTGGGCGCATGTGGGATTCGTGATTCTGCAAGGCTGCCGCAACCCGACGCGCTCGGTCGAACTCAAGCGCATCGTGCTGCAGACGCAGGGCCTCGGCCTCGGCCGCGCGTGCGTGCGCCTGCTCAAGCAACTGGCCTTCCGCGACCTGCATGCGCATCGCCTCTGGCTCGACGTCAAGTCGCTCAACACGCGCGCGTTGCGCTTGTACGAGGGCGAAGGCTTCGTCGAGGAAGGGCGGCTGCGCGAGAGCGTGCGCCTGGGCGCCGACGACGCGGCGGGCTGGGACAGCCTTGTCGTGATGGCCATGCTCGACCGCGAATACCAGGCGCGTGTGGATGGCGGCCTGGAAACGGCGTTCTCGGGGCACGGTTCATGAGGCGCCCGCTGCTGATGGCCGCATCCGCGGTCGCGCTGGTCTGCGGCTCGATGGCGGCCTGCGATTCGGTGCCGGACGTGCGCTCCGCCCGGGCTCTCGAGGCGAGCCCGGCCGTCGTCGCCGCCGTCAACCCGGCTTTCGATCTCGACGCGACAACCCCCATCGTGCCCGTCGCCGGCAAGCCGGTGCTGTGGGGCTACGTCGACGGCGCCGGACTGGCGCACTTCTCCAGCAACCAGGTCGATTCGCGCTACGAGCAGGTGTTGCGCGAGACCGAAAGCCGCCGCGTGTTCGGCAAGACCCAAGGCACCGATGGCCTGTTGACCTGGCTGGAGATCTCGCCCGACGTCAAGGCCTTGCAGCCGGTGCTCGACGAGGCCGCCCGGACCACCGGCGTCGACGAAGCGTTGCTCAAGGCGGTGATCACCGTCGAGTCGAACTACAACATCCGCGCCGTGTCGCCGCGCGGTGCCGTGGGCCTGATGCAACTGACGCCGGTGACGGCCGACCGCTACGGCACCAAGCAGGAGCGCGAGACGCCGGCGGCCGCGCGCATGCTGGATGCGCGCACCAACATCTTGACCGGCGCGCGCATGCTCGCCGACCTGACGCGTCGCTACGGCGGCATCGACATCGCGCTCGCGGCGTGGAACGCCGGCGAAGGCACGGTGCGCAAGGCGGGCGGCCAGATGCCCGACATCGCCGAGACCGAAGCCCATGTCCACATGGTGCTGGAGCTCTACTGGGCGCTGCTGCAACGCAAGCTCCCACGCCACGCGCACGGTGTCGAGGTGGTCGTGTGCGCATCCTCGGTGTGCAAGCGCTGAGCGCCCGACCCGGCCGGCCCGTCCACCCCGAAAATTCCTCCCGATAGTTGGGGGTTCGTCTCCGGCCTCGGGCTCGCGAACAACGACAATGCCCCCTGCGAGCCGTCCCGACCCATGGGCGCACCCGCGTGATCCAAGGAAACCGGTTTTGACAATGGAACAAACTCCCCTCGCGTTCGACGGCGGTGGCGGCGGTGGAAGCGGCGGCGACGCGCTGACTCTCGCCCACTACGCGGAACGCGCCTATCTCGAATACGCGCTGAGCGTCGTCAAGGGCCGCGCGCTGCCCGACGTGTCCGACGGCTGCAAGCCGGTGCAACGCCGCATCCTGTACGCGATGCACCTCAAGGGCCTGTCGTTCACGAATGCGGCGCCCACCGGGCCGAAGGCGCGCAAGAGCGCGGCCGTCGTCGGCGACGTGCTGGGCACGTTCCATCCCCACGGCGATGCCACGGCCTACGACGCGTTGGTGCGCATGGCCCAGGACTTCAGCCTGCGATATCCCTTGGTGGATGGGCAAGGCAATTTTGGCAGCCGCGACGGCGACAACGCCGCCGCGATGCGCTACACCGAAGCGCGCCTGAACCCGATCGCGCGACTGTTGCTCGACGAGATCGACGAGGGCACCGTCGCGTTCGTGCCGAACTACGACGGCACCACCGTCGAGCCCAGGCAACTGCCCGCGCGCCTGCCGTTCGTGCTGCTGAACGGCGCGAGCGGCATCGCGGTGGGCCTGGCCACTGAAATCCCGAGCCACAACCTCCACGAGGTGGCCAGCGCGGTCATCGCGCTACTCAAGAACGACAAGCTGAGCGACGACGAGCTCTACACCGCGATCCCGGGCCCCGACTTCCCGGGCGGCGGCCAGATCATCAGCTCCTCGTCCGACATCCGCGACGCGTATGCCAGCGGCCGCGGCTCACTCAAGGTGCGTGCCCGCTGGAAGATCGAGGATCTCGCGCGCGGCCAGTGGCAGTTGGTCGTCACCGAACTGCCCCCGGGCGCGAGCACGCAGCGCGTCCTCGAGGAGATCGAGGAGCTCACCAATCCGAAGATCAAGGCCGGCAAGAAGGCCTTGAGCGCCGAGCAGATCCAGCTCAAGGCGACGATCCTGTCGGTGCTCGACGCCGCGCGCGACGAATCCAACCGCGAGGCGGCCGTTCGCCTCGTGTTCGAGCCCAAGAGCCGCACGGTCTTGCCGCAGGAGCTGATCAACGCGCTGCTCGCGCACACCAGCCTCGAGAGCTCCGCGTCGATCAATCTGACCATGATCGGCGGCGACGGCCGGCCCACGCTGAAGAGCCTGCGCCAGATCCTCACCGAGTGGATCGCTTTCCGCCAGCAGACGGTCAAGCTGCGCACCGAGCACCGCCTGCGCAACGTGATGGCGCGCATCCACATCCTCGAGGGGCGGCAGCTGGTGCTGCTCAACATCGACGAGGTGATCCGCATCATCCGCGAGAGCGACGAGCCCAAGGCAGCGCTGATCGCGGCCTTCGGCCTCAGCGAGATCCAGGCCGACGACATCCTCGACATCCGCCTGCGCCAGTTGGCGCGACTCGAGGCGATCAAGATCGAGAAGGAACTCGGCGAGAAGCGCGAAGAGCAGAGAAAGCTCGAGGACATCATCTCCAGCCCGACGGCGCTCAAGCGCGCCGTGATCAAGGAGATCGAAGCTGACGCCAAGGTGCATGGCGACGATCGCCGCACGCTGATCCAGGCCGAGAAGCGCGCCGTCATGGAAGTCAAGATCGTCGATGAACCGGTGACGGTGGTCGTCTCGCTCAAGGGCTGGGTCCGCGCGATGAAGGGCCAGGGCCACGACGCCGCGGGCTTCGCGTTCAAGTCCGGAGACGGCCTGTACGGCACGTTCGAGTGCCGCACCGTCGACACGCTGCTCGTGTTCGGCAGCAACCAGGGCGGCACTGGCCGCGTCTACACGGTGGCTGTCGGCGCGCTGCCGGGCGCACGCGGCGACGGCACGCCCATCACGACCCTGATCGAGCTCGAGAGCGGCACGCAGCCGCTGCACTATTTCGCCGCGTCGGCCGAGGCGACGCTGCTGCTGGCCAACACGGGTGGCTTCGGGCTGCTCGCCAAGGTCGGCGACATGACCAGCCGTCAGAAGGGCGGCAAGAGCTTTCTCAGCGTCGCTGACACGGATCGGCTTTTGCCGCCAGTGCCGGTGCAGGCCGCTCACACGCAGGTCGCCTGCCTCAGCCTGAGCTCGCGCTTGCTGGTGTTCCCGCTGGACGAGCTCAAGCTGCAGTCCAACGGCGGCAAGGGCCTGACCCTGATGGACGTCGACGCCAAGGATCCGCTGGTCTCGATCGCCACCTGCGCCAACGCCGTCAAGGTGCTGGGCACGGGCCGGGGCGGCAAGGCCAAGGAAGAAGACCTCAAGGGCGTGACGCTCGCCTCGCATGCGGGCAAGCGCGCGCGCAAGGGCAAGCTGATCGAGGCGTCCATCAAGGGCCAGCGCGTGATCGCCCTCTGACGCGTTTGAGCGCGCCATGAAAAACGCCCGGCTCGCCGGGCGTTTGCGTTGGTGCTTGTGACGTTCAGGTGCGGCGACGGCGCGCGAGGAACGCGAACATCGACGAGCCGCCCAGCTTCTTCGCGAGGTTGCCGGCCTGGGACACCGAGCTGGTCGAGCCAGAGAACGCCACCTCGCTCAGGAACACCCGGCGATTCGACTTCTCCATCAGTTGGGGCGCTGCCTGGTCTGCTCGCGCTACTCGTTGACCCAGTCCTTGAACTCGAACCAGTTGTACTTGGTCTGCGCCGCCAGCATCCCGGCTGCGCCCCAGACGCGTTGCAGGCCATAGCGGGCGAAGCCGGCCGGGATGGGCGTGCCTGCGGCGATCGCGTCCGCCAGCAGCTCGCCGGCAGCCGTGGTGGGGCCGACCCCGTGGCCGCCGAAGCCCAGCGCGTGCCAGCAGCCGTCGGGCAGGCGCCCGATCTGCGGCATCTGGTGGCGCGCGTAGCTCATCAGGCCGCCCCAGGCGTAGTCCACCTTCACACCGCGCAGCTCGGGGTAGACCTTGAGCATGTCGCGCTTGAGCAGGCGCGCGATCGGTGCGGCGTCGCGGTCGAGGATGGAGATGCGGCCGCCCCACAGGATGCGGGTGTCAGGCAAGGCGCGGTAGTAGTCGAACGAGAAGCGGGTGTCGTAGATCGCCGCCCGGCCCGGGATGGAGGCGGCCAGCGCGTCGCCCAGCGGCTCGGTGGCCATCACGTAGGTGGCGATCGGCAACATCGCGCGTTCGAGCGGCGCCGACAGTCCGCGCAGGTAGCCACCGCCGGCGATGACCACGTGGCGCGCGTGCACCACGCCGCCCGCGGTGTGTTCAGCCTTGCCGCCGCCTGCGGCGTGTTCAGCCGTGCCGCCGCCCGCGGTGTGTTCAGCCGTGCCGCCGCCTGCGGCGTGTTCGCCGGGTCCGACCCCACCGGCGACGTGCACTTCGTGGCCGCCGCCGGGCGTGCGCGGCGGGACGATCTTCGTCACCACCGACTGCTCGTGGATGCGGCCGCCTTCGCGCTCGATGACCGCCGCCAGGCCGCGCGCGTACTTTAGCGGATGGAAGTGGAACGCATCGGGCTCCAGCAGGCCGCCGGCGTAGCGCTGCGAGCGCGTCCAGGCGCCCATCTCGTCGTGCGACAGCATCTGCCAATGCACGTCGAACTCGCGTGCCATGAACTCCTGGCGCTTGCGCAGGACCTGGTCGTCGGCGAACCAGTTGGCGAGCAGGACGCCGCCCTCGATCGCGTCGCAGGCGATGCCGTACTGCGCGATGCGCCGGCGAATCGTCGCCACCGCCTGCCGCGTGAGGCCGTACATCGCCCGCGCGCCGGCGCTGCCCTGGTCGGCCAGCAATTGCGCGTTGTCGAGGCTGAAGCCGCCGAAGACGAAGCCGCCATTGCGGCCCGAAGCGCCGTGGCCGATGGTCTCGCCTTCGACGACGACGACGTCGCGCACGCCACGCTCGATCAGGCCGATGGCCGTCGCCAGGCCGGCGAAGCCGCCGCCGACCACGCACACCTGCGCGTCCAGGCTCCCGCGCAGCGCGGGACGCATCGGCGCGGGGCCGGCGCTCGCGGCGTAGTACGTTGCGGGGTCCACGCGCGTCGCGACGAGGTCAGCGGGCCGACTTCGTGGACGCGCGCAACGTCCAGGCCAGCAGCAATGCCAGGATCACGTACATCGCGCAGCTCCACACCGCGAACGGGATGTGCAGCACCGACACCGCGGCGTCGGCGCACGACGCGTACGCGATGAACAACTGCGGCAGGATGCGGTCCAGGTGCAGGCCCGTCGTGATGCGCTCGGCCAAATTCAGGTCGCACGAGTTCTCGTTGACGGCGGCCAGTTGCTGCCACAGCGCGGATGCGATGCCGCACAGCGCACCCAGCAGCGCCAGCCCGATCGCGACGCGGCGTGCGGTGCTCGACAACACCGTACCCAGCAGTGCCAGCAAGCCGACCACGATGTAGATGAAACGTTGCAGCACGCACCAGGGGCAGGGCTGCATGTCGAATGCGTACTGCGCCAGCACGGCGAGCGCCACCGAGCCGAGCGCGAGCACGCCCACGATCGCCAGGACCTGCGCAAGGCGGATGCGGATCCTCACGCTGCGAGCTCCGCGATCAGCTCGATCTCGACGCACGCGCCCATCGGGATCTGTGCCACGCCGAACGCGCTGCGTGCGTGCTTGCCGGCATCGCCGAAGATCTCGCCCAGCAGCTCGGAGCAGCCGTTGGTGACCAGGTGCTGCTCGGTGAACGTGGACGTGCTGTTGACCAGGCTCATCACCTTGACGATGCGCTTGACGCGCGCCAGGTCGCCGCCTGCCGCGGCTTGCAGCGTGCCCATCAGGTCGATGGCGATGGCGCGCGCGGCGGCCTTGCCTTCCTCGGTGGTCATCGTCAGGCCCAGTTGGCCGACCCAGGGCTTGCCGTCCTGCTTGGCGATGTGGCCCGAGATGAACACGAGCGCGCCGGTCTGCACGAAGGGCAGGTAGGCGGCGGCGGGGATGGCGAGCGGCGGGAGCTCGATTCCAAGGGCTTGCAGGCGGGCGGCGATCGTCATGGCGTTTTCTCCGTGCGGGCCCGCCCGCTCTCCGTCTGGACGCGGCGACGCGGGGTGGCCCGATGATGGGCACGGATGCTACACGCTGGCCCAATCACTTGTCCCGGGCCGGGCGGCGGGCGGCGGTTGCGTCGGGATGAGCGGCGCAATCGCGCCACGCACCGCCGGGGTCAGCCGAGCACGAGCAGCGGCGCCAGCGCCTGCTGGCCCGGCGGTGTCAGCTCGAGCGCGCGCTCGTTGCCGATGCGGCGCAGCCAGCCGCGCTCGATGAAATGCGTCAGCAGGCCGCTGGCCAGCTTGCCGGCGAGGTGATCGCGCCGCTCCGACCAGTCCAGGCACGGGTAGGCGATGCGCTGAGACGAGCCGGCGCGCAACCCGGCGGCGTCGAAGCCGAGGCCAGAGAGCCCGGCGACGCCGGCATCGGTCAGCGCATAGCCGTCGGTGGCCTCGACGAGCCAGCCCTGGGCCAGCAGGCGCTGCAGCAGCGCCACGCCGCTGCGCCCGGCCAGGTGGCCGTAGCAGCAGCGCGCCTCGCGCAGGCGCAGCCGCGCCGGGGCCGACCACGTGCGGTCATGCGACGAGCGCTCCGCCACCATCGCCAGCGCCTCCAGTGCGTGCGCGACGTCGGCGTCAGCGATGCGAAAGTAGCGATGGCGGCCGCGCGGCTCGCAGGCCAACAGGCCGGCGTCGACCAGCTTGACCAGGTGCGCGCTGGCCGTGGCCGCACCGACCGAGGCCGTCTTCGCGAGCTCGCCGGCGCTGGCGTACTCGCCCGACAGCAGGAACGCCAGCATCCGGGCCCGCGACGGGTCGGCCACCAGCGCGGCGACGCGCGCGAGACGCGGCTCATGCGGTGCGTCGACGGGTGCGGGCGGAGCTCGGCGGGAAGTGGGCATGGGGGAGATGTGGGACGGCGTTTGCGCCACTGTAGCCGCGGATGGGCTCGGGCGAGGAGGGGACGACCGCGTGGTGGAAGAGCCGGGTGAAGGCATGCGCGAGCTCCGGTGGCGGCCAGCTCCCAGTCTCGCGCCGAAGCGCAGTCCGACGCTTCGCTGTGCAGCGAAACGTCGTGCGCGTGGCATCGCTCCGGCGCGTGACTTCCCACAGCGAAACCGGCCATTCGGCGGCGGTCAGATTGGGCTGGCCCTCCTACGATGAGCCCATGTCCGAAGACCCCTCGATCACCCAGCCGGACGGGACCGGTGCCGGGTGGCGCGCGGCGGTCGTGCTGGCTTGGATCACGGGCATCGGCTTGCAGTTGCAGCAGCCCGCGTTGTGGGCGGGCGCGGCCTATGCGTTGATGGGGGTCGCGGCGCTTGGCGCCTTGCTGGCCGCGCTGCGCTGTCGTTGGCGCGGCGGGGCGCGGGCCGTTGCCTGGATCGCTGTGGCCGCCGCCGGCTTCGCCTATGCGGGCTGGCGCGCGGACCGGCGTCTCGCGGACGCGCTCGCGCCCGAGTGGGAGGGCTGCGACGTCGAGCTCGTGGGCGTGGTCGACGAGATGCCGCAAGTCGCGGACGACGGCGAGCACTTCGCGTTCGTCGTCGAATCGGCGCGCGCGGCGGGCATGACGGCGCGCGATTTGAAGCGGGTGCAGTCGCTGGACCGCGCCGCCGGCACGCCGCTGTCGCCCGCGGTGGCCGGCGCGGAGGAGGCCGCGGCGCGTGCGCGGACGTCCGCGGTCGATCTCGACGATGACGACGACGTGAACGTGGTCGCGCCGCTTGCGCCGTCGGAGGGTACGCCGGTGGTGCCGTCGCGCGTGTGGCTGTCCTGGAGCCGCAACCAGCGCGACGACCGGGCCGTCGCCGCCGCGCCGGTAGCACTGCGGGCGGGGCAGCGCTGGCGTCTGCCGGTGCGCCTGAAGCGGCCGCATGGCGCCATGAATCCCGACGGCTTCGACGCCGAGTTGTGGCTGTTCGACCAGGGCCTGCGGGCGACCGGCGCCGTCCGCGGCAGCGGGCAGTTGTCCGGGGCCTCCTGGGCGCCGATCGAGAACACACGTCAATGGGTGCGCGATCGCCTGTTGCTCAGCGTCGGTGGCAGCGCGGGCGATCCTGCCGCAGCGGGCGCGCTGGCGGCGTTGGCCGTGGGCGACCAGGCCGCCATCACCGGGCCGGGCTGGGAGGTGTTCCGCAACACCGGCGTCGCGCATCTCATGAGCATCTCGGGCCTGCACATCACGATGCTGGGGTGGCTGGGTGGGGCCGCCATCGGCGCGTTGTGGCGGCGCTGCGAACACGCCGCGTTGTGGCTGGCCACGCCGATCGCCGCGCGCTGGGGTGGCGTCGGCGTCGCCTGGCTCTATGCGTTGCTGGCCGGCTGGGGCGTGCCGGCGCAGCGCACGGTGTTGATGCTGGCGGCCACCGCGGTGCTGCGCAGCATCGGGCTGAACTGGCCGGCCTCGCTGGTGGCGCTGGCGGCGATGGTGCCGGTGACGCTGCTCGACCCCTGGGCCTTGCTGCAGCCGGGGTACTGGTTGTCGTTCGCGGCGGTCGGGCTGCTGATGGTCTCGGAGCCGGCGCGCGCGATCTCGGGCGGCGAGACGCCTGCGCCCGCCCTCGAGGGATCCGGCGACGCGGGTGGCAGCGCGCGTCAGGATGCGGATGCAGTTGTGGATGTGGATGTGGGTGAGCGTGCGGGTGCGGGTGCGGGTGCGGGTGCGAGCGCGGGTGCGGGTGCGAGTGCGGGTGCGGGTGCGGGTGCGGGTGCGGGTGCGGGTGGGCCGGCGAGCGCAGTGACGTTGCTGCTGCGCGGCGTCACCCGCCTGCGCGGCGGCGTCCGCGCGCAGCTTGTCGCCAGCATCGGCCTGGCGCCGCTGACGCTGGTCGCGTTCCAGCAGGTCTCGCTGGTGGGCCTGGTGGCCAACCTGGTGGCCGAGCCGTGGGTGACGCTGGTCGTGACGCCGCTGACCTTGCTGGGCATCGCGCTGCCGCCGTTGTGGCACCTGGCCGCGTTGGCGTTGACGCCCTTGCTGTGGTTCCTGGCCTGGCTCGCGCGCTGGCCGCTCGCCAGCGTGCACGTGCCGACCGCACCGGACTGGGCGCTCGCGGCCGGGCTCGTCGGCGGCGCCGTGCTGATGCTGCCACTGCCCTGGCGCGCCCGCCTGCTGGGCATGCCGATGTTGCTGCCGCTGCTGTGGCCCTTCGTCGCACGGCCGGCAGTCGGGCGCTTCGAGCTCGTCGCGGCGGACGTCGGCCAGGGCACGGCGGTGCTGGTGCGTACGCGCGAGCACCTGCTGCTGTTCGACACCGGCCCGCGCTTCGGCGAGGACAACGACGCGGGCCGGCGCATGTTGCTGCCGCTGATGCAGGCGCGCGGCGAGGCGCGCGTCGATGTGCTGATGCTCAGCCACGCCGATGCCGACCACGTCGGCGGCGCGCAGTCCATCATCGATCGCATGCCGGTGCTCGCGTTGCGCAGTTCGCTGGCCGCCGGCAATCCCTTGCGCGCCAATGCGTTGCCGCACGTCGCCTGCGAGGCCGGCCAGCGCTGGGCCTGGGACGGCGTGCAGTTCACGGTACTTCACCCTTTCGCAAGTGACTATCGTCCAGCAGCGAAGCCCAACTCGATCAGCTGCGTGCTGAGGGTGGTCGACGCGCACGGGACGAGCGCGCTGCTGACCGGCGACGTCGAAGCGCCTGGCGAAGTGCGCCTGGTCGCGCGCGCCCGGGCCGACCCGGACGCCACCTTGCGCAGCGACGTGCTGGTGGTGCCCCATCACGGCAGCCGCACGTCTTCCACCGCAGGCTTCCTCGACGCCGTGCGGCCAGAAGTGGCTGTGATCCAGGTCGGCTACCGCAGCCGCTACGGCCACCCGGCGCCCGACGTCGTGGCCCGTTATGCCGCTCACGGCATTCCTGTCGTGCGCAGCGACCATTGCGGGGCCTGGCTGTGGGCCGGTGGCCCGGCGGCCTGCACGCGGACGCTGCGGCGACGCTATTGGCAGTGGCAGGGCGCGGTGGATCCGCTGACGCCCGCGTGGTCGGGCCGACCGGGTACCCGGCCCGACCCGTGACGAGCGCCCGCGCCCATCTCGCCACGCTTGCGTCGACCCGGCCGCCTGGCGACGAACTGCGTCCCGCGCGCATTGCCGTGCATCCGGCGTTGCACTGGTGCGAGTCACCCAACCCACCGGCTCAATGTGGTGCGCGGGAGTGCGGCATTGGCACGCCACATTGCACACCAACGGTGCGTCGTCGATACTGCGGCGGCAGGGAGGCAGCTCGATTGGCGCCGCCGGCACGTTTCCTGGCCTCCGAGGCTGGGTCAGGTGGTCAGCGCTTGCTGGATCGGATGTTGCTATGCATTCACACGGAACGCCGCGCGGCGCGGTGCCGCACCAGGGAGCCCAAGCTCGCCATGAATTCTCCTTTCGATGAAATGCACGCCGCGGGTAGCGCGGTGCGTGAGCATTACAAGGACTACGCGCAGTGGTTGGCCCGCCAGCCTGCCGACCTGATGCGCGACCGGCGAAACGAGGCCGAACTGATCTTCCGGCGGGTCGGCATCACGTTCGCGGTCTACGGCGACAAGGATTCTGGCGAGGGCACCGAGCGCCTGATCCCGTTCGACCAGATCCCGCGCGTCATCCCGTCGCATGAGTGGCGCGAGATGGAAAAAGGCCTGCGCCAACGCGTGATCGCGCTGAACCGGTTCATCCACGACGTCTATCACGACCAGGACATCCTCAAAGCCGGCATCGTGCCGCGCGACCAGGTGGTCAACAACGCCCAGTTTCGGCCCGAGATGGTCGGCGTCAACGTGCCCGGCGACGTCTACTCGCACATCTGCGGCGTCGACATCGTGCGCGCCAGCGACGGCGACGGCAGCGGCAACTACTACGTGCTGGAGGACAACCTGCGGGTGCCCAGCGGCGTGTCGTACATGCTCGAGAACCGCAAGATGATGATGCGGCTGTTCCCCGAGCTGTTCTCGATGCACGCGGTGGCGCCGGTCGCGCACTATCCCGACCTGCTGCTCGAGACGCTGCGCAGCGTCGCCCCGGGCGGCAGCAACGATCCGACGGTGGTCGTGCTCACGCCGGGCATGTACAACTCAGCCTACTTCGAGCACGCGTTCCTGGCGCAGCAGATGGGCGTCGAACTGGTCGAGGGCCAGGATCTGTTCGTCAAGGACGACTTCGTCTACATGCGCACCACGCAGGGCCCGAAGCGAGTCGACGTGATCTATCGCCGGCTCGACGACGACTTCATGGATCCCGAAGTCTTCCGCAAGGATTCGACGCTGGGCTGCGCGGGCCTGCTGCGCGCCTACAAGGCCGGCAACGTGACACTGTCCAACGCGATCGGCACCGGCGTGGGCGACGACAAGTCGATCTACCCGTACGTGCCCAAGATGATCGAGTTCTACCTCGGCGAGAAGCCGATCCTCAACAACGTCCCCACCTACCAGTGCCGCGATCCCAAGGAGCTGTCGTACGTGCTGGCCAACCTGGGGGAACTGGTCGTCAAGGAAGTGCACGGCGCCGGCGGCTACGGCATGCTGGTGGGTCCGGCGGCCACCAAGGCCGAGATCGAGGCGTTCCGCCAAGTGCTCATCGCCAACCCCGGCAACTACATCGCGCAGCCCACGCTGAGCCTGTCCACCTGCCCCACCTACGTCGAGTCTGGCGTCGCGCCGCGCCACATCGACCTGCGCCCCTACGTGCTGTCCGGCAAGGAGGTGCAGATGGTGCCGGGCGGGCTGACCCGCGTCGCGCTCAAGGAGGGCTCGCTGGTCGTCAACAGCAGCCAGGGCGGCGGCACCAAGGACACCTGGGTGCTGGAGGCCGAGCCGCAGACGCAGCCGCAGAAGGGTGCGCCGATGCCGCCGCAGCCCGGGCCGCAGTCCCGATCGCCATCCCAGGCCCAATCGCAATCGAACACCCCATCGGCCTGAGGAGACCTGCAAAGATGCTTTCCCGCACCGCCGACCACCTGTTCTGGATGTCGCGCTACATGGAGCGCGCCGAGAACACCGCGCGCATGCTCGACGTCAACTACCAGACCGCGCTGCTGCCCCAATCCGACGCCGTCGCCGAGCTTGGCTGGCGGGGCCTGCTGGCCATCAGCGAGCTCACCGTCGACTACACCAAGCGCTATGGCGCGATCGATCCGAACAAGTTGATGGACTTCATGGTGAGCGACGAGGAGAACCCGTCGTCCATCGTCAGTTGCCTGCGCGCCGCCCGCGAGAATGCGCGCGCCGTGCGCGGCACGCTCACCACCGAGGTGTGGGAGACGCAGAACCAGATCTGGCTCGAGTTCAACAAGTTGCTGGCCTCCGGCGAGCTCAAGCGCGATCCGGCCAACGTGTTCGAGTGGGTCAAGTTCCGCTCGCACCTGTCGCGCGGCGTGGCCGTCGGCACCATGCTGCAGGACGAGGCCTTCCACTTCGTGCGCATCGGCTCGTTCCTGGAGCGCGCCGACAACACGGCCCGCATGCTGGACGTGAAGTTCCATGACGTCGAAAGCGACTTCTACGGCAACGCCAACGAGCGCGACAACGAGTACGAGTTCTATCACTGGTCGGCGATCCTGCGTTCGGTGTCCGGCTTCGAGGTCTATCGCAAGGTCTATCGCAACGTCATCCAGCCAGAGAAGGTGGCCGAGCTGCTGATCCTGCGGGCCGACATGCCCCGTTCGCTGGCGCACTGCATGAACCGCATGCTCAGCAACCTGCGCTACGTGGCCAACTCCAACTCGGGTGAGACGCTGCGGCGCGCGGGCCGCCTCGAATCCGACCTGCGGTTCGGCCGCATCGACGAGATCCTCTCCACCGGCCTGCACGCCTACCTGACACAGTTCCTCGCCAACGTCGGCGAGCTGGGGGCGGGCATCAGCCGGGACTTCCTCGTCACCCAGTGACCCGCGCAGGGCGTTGCCAGTCGACGTCCTGCCCCTTCTCCAGTTCCGCGGCCGAGCCGGCGCGCGGGGCCAGCCTTTTCAGGGAGCCTTCCTTGGCCATCCATGTCGCACTGAGTCACGTCACGCACTACAAGTACGATCGACTCGTGTCGCTCGGCCCGCAGATCGTCCGCCTGCGCCCGGCGCCGCACTGCCGCACGCCGATCCTGTCGTACTCGCTCAGGATCGAGCCGGCCGACCACTTCATCAACTGGCAGCAGGA
>JBDSDD010000085.1:0-75136 GCA_039920745.1 Burkholderiaceae bacterium
GCGGGCGCCCCGCGCCGGGCGCGCTCGACGCCAGCGCGGCCGCCGCGCTCGCCTGCGCGGCCGCGATGACGCCCATGCCGGACAACTGGGCGTTGACGGGCGCCGCAGCGCCCCCAGCGCCGGCCCCCGCGCGACCCGACATTGCTCCCTCGCCAGCCGTCGCGCTTCCCCCCGCTGCGGCGGCACCGCCTGCCGTGCCCTGCCCCACCGCCCCCAGCGGCACCGGCCCGGCGGTGGGCAGCAGCAGCACCAGGCAGTCGGGCAGGCCCGCCAAGTGCGGCAGCGTCGGCACGCGACCCTCCAGGTCGCCGGTGCGGGCGTCGTAGCGCCCCTTCTCGGCACGCCGGCGCGCGACGGTGATCCACTGCGACAGGTTGCCGTAGCCGCGCCGCGTGGTGGCCAGCACCACCAGCCGCATGGGCACGCCGCCGACGCTGGCCTCGAGCCGCATCTCGGCGCCCACGATCAGGTGCAGTCCGCGTTCGGCCGCCTGCTCGTAGGCGTGCACCACGCCCGACAGCGAGCACTCGTCGGTGACCGCCAGCGCGGTGTAGCGCAGCGCGGCGGCGCGGTCGACCAGATCCTCGGGCGACGAGGCGCCGGTGAGGAAGCTGAAGTTGCTGCGGCAGTGCAGTTCGGCGTAGGCAGGGAGCGTGGCCATGGGATGAGGGACGGTGACGGCCCGACACAGGCGACGCTTGTGTCGGACAACGAACAGCAATGAGGGTGGGCTGGAGAACGGGATCGGCGGGGTCGGTGCACCGTGCGGATCGGGGATCTGCCGGCACGCGACAAGGCTCGTACGCGAGGCACGAACGGTGGAGTGCACGATGAAGCGCTGACACTCGGCGAGCGAGCGTGGTTTCGTACCGCGGCAGGGCGTCGTCGCCTGCCGTCAAATACTGTTGTTAAATACAGTCTATGTCTCGAATGCAGGCAATGCAAGGCCTGTTGCACGCTCGACCAGGCGTTCGCCGGACAGCCGCGCCGAAAGCACGAAAATGGCCCTTTCAGCGCTTGGCGACCCCGATGGCCTCCCCCGCCCAGATCACGCCCTACCGCCCCCAATTCCGCGACCGCCTCGTCGACATGTGGCGTGCCAGCTTCGCCCATGGCGTCGGCAGGCCCGTCCCGAACTCCGTCGCCGACCACCTCCAGTTCGTCGACCAGCACATGCTCACCGAGACGAACGTCCACCTGGCGCTGCGCGACGGCACGCTGGTCGGCTTCGGCGCCTTCACGCCCGAATCCGTGATGCAGTTGTACGTCGACGTCGACCACCTGGGCCAGGGCATCGGCACGCAGTTGCTCGAGTTCGCAAAGGCCCATTCCAGCGGCAGGCTGTGGCTCTATGCCTTCGCCACCAACACGCGCGCGCAACGCTTCTACGAGCGCCACGGCTTCGACGTCGTCGAACGCGGCTTCGAGCCGGTGATGCAACTGGGCGACCTGCGCTACGAGTGGAAGCGCGAACACTAGATGGGTACCGTCACAACGGAAACACCGATCCTGCGTCGTCGGCTGGCGGCTGCAGCCGCGACGCTCGCCACTCTGGCGCTGGGACTGGCCTCGCGCCACTGGCCTGACGCGCTGCCGGCCGCGTTCGGCAAGTACCCTGGCGACGCGCTGTGGGCGCTGATGGTGTTCCTGGCCTGGTGCGTGCTGCACCCGCGGCTGCGCACCCGCGAGGTCGCGCTGCTGGCGACGAGCACCTGCGTCATCATCGAAGTCGCCAAGCTCTGGCAGGCGCCGTGGCTGGTCTCGTTTCGCCACACGACGCTCGGCCACCTGCTGCTGGGCCATGTGTTCTCATGGCAGAACCTGGTGGCCTACGGCGTCGGCGTGCTGGCCGGCGTCGCGCTCGATCGCCTGCTTCCCCGCCCGACCTCCGCATGACCGACGACCTCCTCCCGCTGATCCATCACTGGCTCTTTCCCGCGCTGTGGGCGGCCTGGGCGCTCTACTGGTGGGCGAGCTCGATCGACGTCAAGGAGACGGCGCGGCGCGAGCCCTGGCTTTCGCGCGCGATGCACCTCGGTCCGATGTTTCTGGCCGGGGCGGTACTGGGGGCGCCGCGGCTGGATGTGGCGGCGCTCGATGCGCGCTTCATGCCCTGGGCGGCGTGGGAGTTCTGGGCTGGTGCAGCGTTCAGCGGCGCCGGCCTCGCGTTCACCGTCTGGGCGCGACGCCACCTCGGCCGCAACTGGAGCGCGATCGTCACGCTCAAGCAGGATCACGAGCTCGTCACCAGCGGCCCGTACGCGCTCGTGCGCCATCCGATCTACACCGGGCTGCTGGCCGGCTTTCTCGGCTCGGCCATCGCGCTGGGCGAATGGCGCGGGCTGCTCGCCGTGGCGATCTTCTACCTCGCGGCGCTGCGCAAGTACCGGCTCGAGGAACGCTGGATGTGCGAGCGCTTCGGCGTCGCCTACGATGCGTACCGGGTGCGCGTGAAGGCACTCGTGCCGTACTTGTTCTGAACCCCTTCCCGATCTCATCGCCTTCACCGCTGCCCCGCTGCCCCGATGCCCACCACCGTCGACACCCACCTGATCACCGTCATCCTCGTGGTCGCGCTCATCGCCTGGCGCGTCTATTCGCGCATTCGCCGCGTGATCGGGCGCCAGCGCCTGTCGACGCTGCGGCCGTGGATCACCATCATCGTCTTTCCGCTCGTGCTCGTGCTGATCCTGGCGACGAGCCTGCTGCATCCGCTGACGGCGGTCGCCGTGATCACGGGCGCTGCAGTCGGCATCGCTCTGGGCCTGCTCGGCACGCGACTCACCAAGTTCGAGGTGACGCCGGCTGGACTGTTCTACACGCCCAACGCGCACCTGGGCATCGCGCTGTCGCTGTTGCTGGTGCTGCGCATCGGCTACCGGATCGTGACGCTGGCGATGGTGGGCCAGAACTTGGATCCGCAGTCCATGCAACTGGGGACGAGTCCGTTGACGATGGCCATCTTCGGCACGCTGGCGGGCTACTACGTGACGTACGCGATCGGCCTGCTGCGCTGGCGCGCGCAGGCGGGGCAGCAAGCGAGTCTCGAACACTGATACCCTCCGATCGATGAACAACACCTCCGCTCTCACGCTCGTGGCCGCCGCGCTGGCGCTCTCCCTCGTCGGCTGTGCCTCGACCGACACAGCCAAAGGCGCGGCCAAGGAAGGCGTCCAGATCCAGAAGGCCGTCGAGGCGCCGCTGGCCGACCTGAACCTGGTGCAGGAAAAGATCCCAGCGGTGCTGCAGGCGGCCGTCAAGGCGCCGTACGCCCTGCCGTCGGATCGCGCGTGCCCCGCGCTCGCCAACGAGGTGCGCGGGCTCGACGCCGCCCTCGGAGCCGATCTCGATACCCCGCCCACCATCGCCAACCCCGGACTGGTGGAACGCGGCAGCAACATGGTGGGCGACGCCGCCAACGACGCGCTGCGCGGTGCCGCCGAGAGCGTGATCCCGTTCCGCGGCTGGGTGCGCAAGCTCGATGGGGCCGAGCGTCATTCGAAACAAGTGGCCGCCGCAATCACCGCCGGCTCGGTACGCCGGGCCTTCCTCAAGGGCGTGGGCCAGGCGCTGGGCTGCGAGGCCCCCGCCGCGCCGCTGCAGGCACTCGCCGCATCAGCGGCAAAGAGCTGAGGCCGCGGCCGCTGGAGGCCGAGACAGTTTCCAGGACAGGCCCGAAGGCTTGCGCGCAATCTGGTTCCACGATCCCGACGGCAACACGCTGTCGCTGTCATAGCCGCCCAAGGCATGAATCAGCCCATCATCGGCTTTCACCTCGACGCGCACGACGACTGGGTCGCCGAGCTGGCCTGCGGGCACTTCCAGCACGTGCGCCACGACCCGCCGTGGACGAACCGGCCGTGGACGCAGACCCCCGAGGGTCGCGCCGGCGCGCTGGGCCAGCCGCTGCCCTGCCCCAAGTGCGATCAGGGCGCAGCCGCCGACCAGATCTGAGCGCACCCGTGGCGTGCGAGCCACGTTGGGCAGGTCGCGACGCGCCATCGCGGCCTCAAACGCGCTTGTTTGACATCGTGGCGATCGTCATTGCCCCTGATCACCTGTTCGCGACGACAATCGAGCGTGTCGGCACGATCGGGTATCGTGTGGGCATCCACTGAAAGGAAACAATGGCGAAGCCTAACTATTCGTACGAGAAGCGCCAGCGCGAACTCGAGAAGAAAAAGAAGAAGGAAGAGAAAGCGATGAAGAAGTCCTCGGGCGACAAGTCCGACTCGCACGACACCGCCGAGCAGGCCGCCCCGGACGCTCCCTCCGCCCCCACGGGCGACGCGCCGGCCGCCTGAGTCTCACGCGGGAGCGTGCGAACGCGCGGTGTGCGCGTGACGCACGCCGGCGCGCATGAACCCGCGCCCGCCAGCGCGCTGTTGCGTGCCCGCGCAACCACCCCGTCCGCTCATGCGCGACTGCGCCTAGCCACCCGACTCCATTCAGGCGCCGACAGGCGGCGGCGCGTTGCCCGCCCGCAGATCGTCGATCGCAGCCGGGCTCAGCCACAGCACGCTGTCGACGTAGGTCTCGATGCGCGAGACCATCGCTTGGCGCGGCCCCTCGCGCCACGCGGCCGAGCCGTAGAACTCGTCTTCCTGGGCCGCCAATTCGGCCAGGCTGGCGAACGAACGCACGAGGACGTACCCGTTGTCGTCATGCGGCACCGGGCCGTGCGTCACCACGTCCATCCCATGGGCGCGCACCATCGGCAACGCATGGTTGGTCGCGGCCTCGTGGAAGGCCGCGCGGGTGCCGGGCTTGAGGCGGTAGGCGCGGATCTCGACCAGGCGGCGGCCGGTGGCGTCGGTCGGGCTCATCGTCGCCTCCGGTTCAGGCCGACTGCGGCCACAGGATCATCTGCGTGCAGCGCAACAGCGCGATCGTCTTGCCCGTCTCGCGGTGCGTGACCACCGCGTCCCACACCTGTGTCGTGCGACCGCGGTGCTGCGCCGTCGCGGTGCAGTCCAGCGTGCCTTCGCGCGCTGTGCCCAGGAAGTTGGACTTCAGCTCGATCGTCGTGAAGCCGTTGGCGCCGTCGGGCAGGTTGACGACGCAGGCGTAGCCGCACGCGGTGTCAGCCAGCGTCACCACGCTGCCGGCGTGCAGGTAGCCGTTGGGCGCCATCAGCGTGCGCGAGACGGCCATCTCGGCGCGCACTTCAGTCGGGTCCGCATGCGTGATCGCGATGCCCAGGTGGCCGGGCAGGCAGTCGGCGCCCATGCGGTTCAGGTCGGTGACGGTCGGTGCGATCATGGTGGCGGGCCGGAGGCGAGTGGGCGATGCGCCATTCTGCGCGAGCTCGCACAGCGCTGCCCGCGCGATTGCGCGACGACGTGACGACGCATCGACGCATCGACGGCAGATGCAGCCTGTCGGCGAATCGCGGCGGTTCGTCGGCCCGTTGTTGACGCGCGTGCACAGTCGTCGCATCGTGACGTCACCCGGGGTCGCGTCGCTCCGGTTTCGAAAGATCGTCATGTTCACGTTCGTCCTCTGGTGCCTGCTCTTCGTCCTGTGCTGGCCGCTGGCCCTGCTGGCGCTGGTGCTGTACCCAATCGTCTGGCTGCTCACGCTGCCGTTTCGCGTCGTCGGGATCAGCGTCAGCGCGGTGTTCGCGCTACTGACAGCATTGTTGTTCCTGCCGGCGCGCGCGCTCGGGCATCGACGCTGAGCCGGTGACGCACTGGCGGCGCGCGCTCCATCGCGTGCCGAAGCGGCCCGAAACCCGGGCTTTGGCGCCCCGGAGTTTTCGCCGTGCCATCCAGAATCGATCGGTGTGTTCCTCCGGTGACGATGTCTCCGAACCATGCCGACGATCCCCCTCCCATTCGCCCTGGCGCTCGCTCTCGCTCTCGCGCTCGCGCTCGCGACGCCCCGCGCAAGCGCCGACTGCATCGCCGACGCCGCCGCACGCCACCACGTCAACGCCGACGTGCTGCGCGCCATCGGCTGGCAGGAAAGCCGGCTGCAGCCACTGGCACTCGGCCACAACGCCAACGGCAGCATCGACGTGGGCGCGTTCCAGATCAACAGCATCCACTTGTCCGAGTTGGCACGCTACGGCGTCGACCAGCAGGCCCTGGCCGACGGCTGCGTGTCCGCCGATGTCGCAGCGTGGCACTACCGGCGCCAGGTCGACCTGCAAGGTGACACCTGGCTCGCTGTGGGCGCGTACCACTCCCGAACGTCAGCCCGCGCCGGCTGGTATGCCAACCAGGTCGCCGCCATCCTGATGCGCTGGCACGTGATGCCGGCCGGCACGCTGCCGTTCCCGGCCGACCGTACGCGTGCGCCCGACGGCCCGCGCTCACCGCTGCCGCCGCTCGCTCCACCGAAGCGGGCGCCGGTCGACGTCACGGCTTACGGCGTGCTCGCCTTTCTTCCGCCCGCGCGCTGACCGCGCGCTCCAACCCGAGCCAGGCCGCCATGACCGACATTCCCACGCTCCAGCAGCCGTTGCAACTGCCGTCCGACAAGCAACACGGCATCGGTGCCGCCGTGAAGCACGCGCTGATGTTCGCGCCGTCGATGACCGACATCATGATCCACGAGGGTCAGGTCATCCGCGCGAAGTCCGCACGCGGCACGTTGCCGCTGCACCAGTTGTTCTCGGCCATCCCGCCCTTCGTCGTCACCCGCGAGCACATCGTCACCTACCTCGCCGGCTACGTCGACGGCGCGTCCCGCCATCACCGCGACGACCGCGGCCAGCAGCAGTCGGTGCAGGACTACTGGGACACGCGCATCAAGCCCGTTCTCGCGCGCCAGCGCTCGGTCAACATCCGGCTCGACGGCCGCGGCGGCCATTCGCTGCGCTACAGCTTGTTCATGCACGGCACCGGCGAACTGGCGCTGGTGATGCGCATCACACCCCCCGACATCACCGCGCTGACCAGCCTCAGCCTGCCGCACAACCTCGTCTCGACGCTCACCGAATCCACCAGCGGCTTCATTGTCATCACCGGCCCCACGGGCTCGGGCAAGAGCGAGACGGCCATGTCCATCCTCGACTGGCACAACGCGCAGCACTCCGGCCACATCCTGACGATCGAGGATCCCGTGGAGAAGAAGATCGCGCCGCGCAAGTCCATCGTCACCCAGCGCGAGGTGGGCTACGACGTACTGAGCTTCGCAGACGGCATGCGCGAGGCACTGCGCATGAGCCCCGACGTGCTGCTCACCTCGGAGATCCGCGACGCCGAAACCGCCGAGCAGGCGATCCAGGGCGGCGAGTCGGGCTCGCTGATGATCGCGACGACGCACGGCAAGTCCGTCACCGGCACGATGCGCAAGATCCTGTCATACACCGGCACCAGCGCCGACGTGATGCGTTCGGTGCTGGCCGGCAACCTCATCGCTGTCGTGCGCCAGGCCCTGGTCCCGTCCAAGGATGGCAAGCGCTACCTGATGGCCGCCGACGTGCTGTTCAACACCGGCAAGGTCACGCAGTACATCGAGCGTGGCGACTGGATCGGCCTCGAGAGCGCCATCCGCGAGGACAACCGCCTGGGCGCCAGCGAGTGGGTACCGATGAACAACCGCCTTGTCGAACTGGTGCGGCGCGGGGAGATCGAGGCGAGCGAGGCGATGCGGGAGACGTCGGACATTCCGACGTTGAAGAAGAAGCTGGCGGCGGCCGGACCGTCGTCGCTCGCGCGCTGAGCGATCCGGTCGGACTGGCTGCCAACACCGGTCATCGGAACCGGGAGACCGTCTGGCGACTTGAAGTAGACCGACACGGTGCCTGACATCCCGCATGCCGGGTGTCGCCGCTCGCAGCGCCTGCGCTATCGTGCACGTCATGATGTCCTCGAAAGCCCGCGCCTCGGCGCCGCCTGGCTCGCATGCTCGCCGCATCGCAGATGAACGGTCGCTCGTCGCTGCAATCAATGAAGAGGTGTCGTTGCACCCGCACGACCCGGCATGGGCGCAGGTCTTCGAACTGGAGCGCAACCGCCTGCAATCGATGCTGCCAGGCTGCTTTCTGGCGATCGAGCACATCGGCAGCACGGCGATTCCCGGGCTCGTCGCCAAACCGATCGTCGACATCATGGCTGCCGTTCGATCCCTGGAGGGCGTTGACGCCTTGATCGAACGACTCTGTGACAACGGCTACTCGACGTCCCTGGAATTCAATGCGTCGTTGACCGACCGAAAGTGGCTGATGCGATGGCGGGACGGACACCGGACGCATCACCTGCACATCGTCGTGCTGGGCAACGCCCAGTGGGTCGATCGACTGGCATTCCGCGACGCCTTGCGGGGCGATCCCGCCCAGGCCCAACGTTACGCCGAACTCAAGACGACGCTGGCCACGAGACACCGAGACGACCGCGGGGCGTATACCGATGCCAAGTCGCTGTTTGTTCGCGACACCGTGGCTGGCCACCAGAAGCGCTGACAAGCGCGGCGTATCGACGACGCATCGTTTCGATTCTGCTCAGGGATACAGGCAGTAGACCTCCGCGACCACGTTGCTGGTCGTCGCGGCGCCGGTTCCATCGGTCAGCGAGATCGTCCAGCCCTGGCCCGTCCACAAAGCGTTGCGGTTGAGCACCGGATTGCCTGCCGTCTCCGAGTCGGTCTGCGGCAGCAGGAAGATCGTCGCTTGCGGCGACGTCGGGCTGGCTGTGGCGGGGCAACCGTTGGGCAAGGCCGTGGCCGCCGCGACGAAATCGCCGTGGTGCACGGCGAAGCCGGCCATGTAGACACGCGACGAGGTCAGGGCCGATTGACTGGCGTAGAAGCCGGCGCGGCAGACCAGCGAATCGGACGTCGCCGTGTCGACCGCCTGCAGCCCCGCGCTGGCGCAAGCCGCACCGAGGTTGGCGTAGCGCGACGTCGCGCGAAACGCAGCCCCCTGGCATGTCGCCAGGCCCCCCGTGGCCATCAGGGCGACCTGGCCTGGCGTGCACGCATCGCCTTCGTTGACCGACGCGGACAACGTCAGGCGCTGGGCCCGCACCGCGGCGGTGGCCACCAGGTCGTTGCCAGCAGTGACATCGCCATTGGCAGCGACGCGCAGCAATGCCGTGCCAGTCGGGTTGCGAACAAACAGGTCGCCGGCCTTCACGACCAGCGCGCTCGGGTCGTCGGCTGCGAACGCCGTCATGGCCAGCGTCGACAAGCCGCCGTCCGCCGACACCGTGCCGCTGGTGACCAGGCCGGTGCCGGCGATCGTCGTCGCGCGTCCAGACGCGTCCCGGAAGATGCCCGAAGTCGCGGACAAGGCGCCGTTGCACAAGATGTCCACCACACCGTCCGGTCGCAGGCGGACGCAATCGGTGCCACTCGCGCCGCGCACCGACAGCGCCTGGGCGTCGATCTGCAGCGCGGAACGGAACTCGCTGCTGGTCGTGCCGTTGCCGAAGAGCGTGTTGCCCGCTACCGTGAGATTGCCCAGCAGGTTCGGGTCGCGCGGGTCCCCGATGCGCACGAACTGGCCGTAGCCGGACGACGCGGTGCCTACGCGCACCGCGACCACGCCGGCGGGCTTGCCCGGCACCGGGTTGGTCAGGCTCCAGGTGTTGCCGAAGCCCTTGATCTGGCTCGGGTCCATGGGCAGCGACACGCCCGAGTCCGCGCCGATGCGGGCCAGGATCGGGCCGATGATCGCGCCGTCGCTGTCCGTGGGGCCGCTGAGGATGGGCCCCTCCAGGATGACGTGGCCTTCGATGTTGCAGGCCGCCGCGACACAGCCGGACGGCACGCGGCTGAACGCGATGGCGTAGGGCGCACTGTTCAATGGCGAGGCGGTGGCGCTCCATCCCGGCGGCAGGTAGCCCATGCCGACGAGTTGCGCGATCGAGGGTTGCCAGACGAACTCGCCATCGACGTTGACCGGCTTGAGCGTCACGCCGTTCTTGTTGATGGCCGCGCCGTTCTGGATCAGCCCCATGTTCTCGAAGATCGCGTTGTTGGTGGCGCCCCGCAGGTTGTCGAGGATCGTCGCCTCGGCATTGCCGGCCTCGTGCTTGGCCTGCAATCGACTGCCCTGGAGCACGCCGACTGCACCGAGCGCGGAGATCAGCAGGCCCAGCAGCGCGAAGATCAGGGCGTTTCCGCGCTGGCGGCGCCGGGTGGCGCCGGCGCGCAACGATTTGCCGAGAGACGCCATGGCCTCAGGTGCGGCCGAAGACGAAGTCGATCGCCACGTTGGTCGCCGAGGTGCACTGCGTGTTCACGCGCACGATGTCGATCGTGCCGTCCAGGGGCTTCACGTCGGTGGTGCCGATGGTGACGCGACGCGCCAGGCTTTGCGCGCCGTTGATAAGCTGCGTGCACTGCGAGGCCGGCACGTTGACGTAGGAGAGCTTGGCGGTGCTCGGCGTGGTTGCCGAGTTGTCGACCAGCGTGATGGCGCCGGAATAGCTGTTCGTGGCGCTGGTGCCGCCTGCGTCGGCGCGTGTATCGGGAATCACGCGCGAGCCCACCGCCACTGCCGTCGTCAAGCCGTTGTAGCCGTACTGGCCGTAGTTCTGCTGGGCGCCGCCGATGATGGCGCTGATCTCGCTGATGGTGCCCTGCACCTGCGCGTTGGACTGAGAGCTCTGGTAGTAGCTGATGCCCAGCGCCAGCACGATGCCGCCGATCACGAGGCCCAGCATGCTGAACACGAGCGCGTTGCCGCGTTGGCGGCGCAGGGAGGCCATGGACGGGCCAGGGCGATGGGTGCGGAACATCATGATTTCTCCTCGATCGGGGTGATGGACGTCTTCACGTCCTGCCGGTAGCACGCGCGTGGATCCGCACGCGCACGGGATGGGCGCGCAGGCACGCGCGGTGGCGGCATTCAGTGCACTGGATGCGCCGCGTCGTAGACGGCACGCAGCGTCATCAGGTTCGAAGGCTCCATCAGGGTCGCGAACTTTCCGGGCACGGTCATCGACGCGACGCCCATGAAGGTGGCCACCGATGCGAACAGGCCCACGAGCGCGAAGTTGGCGATGACGGCCGCCCTCTTCACGCGCGCCAGCACGCGCTCGCCTTCGGTCGTGCCGAGCTGGATCAGCACGTCGGAGAACGACGGACTGGAGCGATTGAGCGTCGCGGCACGCGACAACAGGTGCGACGACAGCAGGCCACGGCGAAAGGCGTCGAGCGTGCCCGTCGGGTTCTCCTCGAGTGCATCGACCACGCGCCCCAGGTGCCAGCGCATCCACGGCGAGGCGCGCTGCGTGACGTCGTCGATGCTGCCTTGCAAGGTCTCGCCGGTCTTGAGCAGCATGGCCATTGAGCTGAACAGGATGCCGGCCTGGAAGTCGCGGTACAAGCCGTAGATCGGCCAGGCTTCGACCCGCAGCCGCGACGCCCCGCGCCAGCGCGGCAGCGACCACAGCACGGCGCCCAGCGACACGACGAGCGCCGCCAGGGTCTGCGGGCCCCAGGCCACGGCGAAGGTCGCGATGTCGCGCGCCCAGCCGTTCATGCCGTCCCACAGCACGTCCTGGGCATAGACCGGCGTCGCCTCGTCAATGACCAGGATCACCTTGCCCAGCAACATGATCAGGGCGTAGCAGATCGGGATGGTGATCGTGGGCAGCACCGAATAGGCCAGCATCAGGCGCAGCATCTGCTGCTGCTTGTCGATCGCCTCGGCGAGCGCACGCAGTGCCTGCGGCTTGTCGGCGGCACGATCGACGGCCGTCAACAGCATCGCGTCGGAACGGGGCACCACACCGTCGAGCAAGTGCGAGACTCGGCTTGCATGCTCGCCGTCCTGGTGGCGATGCAGCACGATGCGCAGCGCGCGAGCCCGGCTACGCTGCCGCGTCAGGCTGGCGTTGGCGATCTCGCCTTCGAGGAAGCTGACCATCGCTTCGTTGCGCTGGTACATCTCGGCAAAGTCGCGATAGAACTCGGCGCGGGCGGATCGGAAGTCGAACAGCGCGACCATGCTGGCCAGGGAGCGCAACGAATTCATGGCCGCTCCTGTCGAGATGCCGCCCGGTCCGGCGGCAGGATCTCGAAACGCTCGAAGCCGTCGAACTCCTCGCAGTTGCGCACGTCGATCTCCCCTTGCAGTGCCTTGTGGAGCGCGTGTTCGAACACCGTCTTGCCCGTCATGTCGGGGCTCTCGAAGTGACGGTTGCTGGCCGAGCGGAAGTGCTGCAGGGCGGCGTCGTCGTCGTTGTTGCGCACATGGCGCAGCCAGACGCGATCGGGTTGCAGCATCTCGGCGACGATGGTCTTGCCGTGCGTGCCGCGGCCCTGGCACGCGGCGCAGCCGTCGGGGCGGATCCAGCGCAGCCGCGCCGTCGCCAAGCCGAAGCGGCGTCGCAGCACCTCCTCGATCTCGCGCGCATCGGAGTCGACGCGCAACGCCATCGATGTCGGCAACGCGCAGCAGCGGCACAGCTTGGGCACCAGCGCCTGGTACACGAGCAGGTTCAGGATGTTGGGGCCGGTCAGCGCCTGGCGGCTCACGCCGATCTGGTCGTTGGTCAGACGCGGGATGATGTTGGAGATCAGGTGCGCGTGCACGGTGCCCATCGCGAGGTGGCCGGTCTCGGCGATCTGCAGCGCGAACAGCGCGGTGAGCTTGTCGCGGATCTCGCCCAGCATCACGCCATCGGGGTCGGAGCGCATCAGCGCGCGCATCACCTCGGCATAGCGACGGCGCGTCTCGTCGTCGTTGGCGATCTCGCGCAGCACCTCGATCTGATGGGCGCCGGCGATCTCGTACTCGATCGGGTCCTCCACGGTGTAGATGGCCTTCTGGGCCAGGCCCGGCAAGGTCTCGATGAAGCTCTTGAGGCTGGTCGACTTGCCCGAACTGGTAACGCCGGACAACAGCACGATGCCCTTGCCGGCACGCCCGGCCAGGCGGAGCAGGCGCAGGTGGCTGGGCGCGTAGCCCGCGTCGTCGAAGCGGATGCGGTTCTCGTCACCGGTGCGCAGGATCCGCACGACGGTCTTCGGGCCCAGCCGCCCCTTGACGTTCTGGTAGCGCAACTGCCCCATCGTGCCAGGCAGGTCGAGATCGATCATGCAGTCGACGAACTGGTCGGGGCTGTACTGCGAGACGTTGTTGCCCTTGCGGGTGCTGTTGTAGCCCGCGGCGATCGCGTCGACCACTTCCTTGCGGCTGTAGCGGCCACCCTGCCCATCTGGCAAGGGTTCGATGCGGCCGTCGACGCGGATGCGCACGAGCGCGGTGTTGTGCCGTACCTCGATGTGCAGGTCCGTTGCACCAGTCGGCACGGCCAGTGCGATCCAGCGCTCGAACAGTTGCATCGGGCCGCCGCGAGCGCCGGCCTTGCCCGAGGCGCCCGCGTTGCGCAGGATTTCCTTGAGCACGTGCGGCTCCGCCACCAACTCGCCCACCACGCCGTAGCCACGCGCACGCAGCGCCCCCTTGACCGCCTTGGCTGTGCCGTCGAGCGCCAGCCTGTCGGCCGCCGCCATCGTGGCCCGCACGAGGCGAGCCTGCCGCGCGCCGCAATCGAGCGCGATCAGCTTGTCGTGCAGCACCGTCGGCAACTGGTAGATCGCCTCAGGGCCGACGGTCAGGAGCGCCTGGTACGGTGGCAACTGGTGGAAGTGCGCGAGAACATCAGGACGGACTTCCGTCTCGTGAAACACGCTGGACGGATCGACATGCGGGGCCGCGGGTGCGCCAACAGGGATTTGGCGCGCGACTTCGGCGGCGGCCAGGCGCCGATCGAGCCGGCTTGCCGGCGACGTCGCGGACGACGATCCCATCAGACCCGCCAGGCGTGGTTCGGCGCCGCCGGCCTTGTGCGCAGCGTCGGCCCTCGCGATCGCTGCCTGCGGCGCGCGTCGCGACACCGCGCTCGACGCCGCAACCGATTCAGCATGCTCACGACGACGCAACATTTCGAACAGTCCCATGCGCACGCTCAATGCAGGGCCGGAAGCGGGAACACCTTGCGCGTGCCCTCCGTGTCCGGGGTCGACGTGCCGCCCTGGCGGGCCAACACCACGCGATCGACCGCGATCGATTCCACATGCCAGGACGTGCCGGGCACACCCTGTCCGGCGCCCAGCAGGTAGGCCGTCGCATTGACCAGGATCTCGGCGACCGTGCTGCCACGGGAGGCGAACACGCCGCCGACCTGCATCGTCGGCACGAACGGCGGCATCGGCAGCCGAGGTGAGCTCGTCGCGGCAACCAGCGGCGACGAGGCGGCGAAGGCCGGCGCGGACGCGCCCAACCCAGCCGACCTTGCAGCCGCCTGGCTCATGGTGCTTTCGAGCCATGCACGCTGCGCGCGGCTGTAGTCGGCAATGGTCTGCGCCTGGGCTCCAACGAGTGGCAGCAGCACGCAACCCATCGAGAGCAACGTTGAGATCCGCCTAGCGAGTGGCGACATAGAAGACTCCTGTGGCCGAGAACTTGAGCAGGCCACGGGCATCCGAGCCTTCGCCGAGGTCGACGCGCACCGACTCCCAGCTGACGAATTGCGGTGCGCCATCCAGCGCCTCGACGATGAATGGGCCCGGGATGTCGTGCATGTCGACGTCACCGGCCAGCACCGCGGCTGGGTGCTGGAACGTCGCGGGCATGCCGGATACCGGCGGCCACAACGCGGGCCTTTTCAACTCGATGACGACATCCGCCGTGCGCCAGCGCTGCAACTGCGGACCAGTCTCCGACATCGCGGCCTGCAGCGAGCGAAGCGGGCGACCCGGATCCAGGAGCGAGCGCCGTTCGATCTTGAATGGTCGCGACGTGCGCGCGACGTCCAGCGCCGGCACCGTGTTGCCTTGGGGCACCAGCATCTCCAGCCCGTCGCCGGGCAGCGCCTTGCGCAGGTCGTCGAAGCTGCCGCCGCGGCGCACCCAATCGCGGGTGCAGGTTTGCGCCTTCGCGCTGCATTGCGCCGAGGCCAGGCTCCAGCCGGGAACCCAGGTGCGGTAGCCGAACATCTCGCGGGTGACCGCGACGAGAGTCGCCCGGTCCGTGGCCATGCGCGCCTGCTGGCCGGCCAGCGCGGCGAGGTAGCGTGGCGCGGGATCGGCGGCGCGCGCGGCCGCGACCGCCTTGCGTTCGACCTCGACCCGGTGCACGTGCTGCACGAGCATCCAGGCCGCCAACGACGCCGACGCCATCGCCCCGGCAGCGATCAGTGGCCACGGGTTGACCGGCATGGGCTGCAGGCGAGCGGCGCGATCGCCCCCTGCAGCCAGCCACGCGAAGTCGGCGGGCTCGCAATTCGGGTAGGCGACCGGGTTGTCGCTCCAGATGGGCCGATCCTCGCCACCCAACGCGTTGCGGGCGTCGATCTCGTTGCTCAGGACGTCGATCATCGGTACGCCGTCCTCGAGGCAGACGACGAAGTACTTGTCTTCTTTCCGATGCGCCGAGGCGGGGACGGTGAGCACCAGCGCCGCGTTCGGCGCCCGCGTGCCCACCAGACGAGAGAAGCACGCCGCGGCTGACAGCGTGCCCTTGGACAGCCGCACGCCCTCCTCCGACGCACGCGGCTGGAACAAGCCATAGCGTACATGGGCGTCGACTTGCGCCTGTGCCCAATGCGTCGCGTCGCTGGTGAGCGCGCGCGCCTCCAGCAAGGCCCGGCCGCGCCCCTGCCCTGCGGTAGGCGCGCGCCAGAACAGGCCAACCAGCAGTTCGCCCTGTGCCGTGCTCGCGATCAGTCGTTCGATGACGGCCATGGTCGTTTGCCGTTCAGAGAATGGTGGGGCGCACGAAGATCACGAACTCTTCGCGCATGCGCGACTGCGTCTTGCTGCCGCCCAGGCCCACCGGGGCGTCCTCGCCGAGCGTGCGGCGGTCGTCGCTGGACACCGTGCGGCTGAGCCCCGTGATCACCAGGATCTGGCCGGCTTTCAAGGCGACAGTGGACTGGTCGTTGATCGCCGTCGTCTCGGGCGTCTGCACGGTCTGCTGGGCCGTGCCGGTGCCCGACGTGAAGTTGACCAGGCTCACCAGCGACGACAATCCGATGCCGAATTTGAGCAACACCGTGTTGTTGTCGAGGATGAAAGGCTGCGCGAGGTAGCGATCGCCGGTGGTGACCGTGGAGGTGACGAGCCCTGGCGCCCCGACGCCCGTGGTGCTGGCCGCGCCCGGGATGGTGGCACTGACGTATGCACGGCCGCCCAGGCTGGACTTGCGATCCCAGGTCCGGTTCAAGGCCAGAAGGCTGACCTCGCGATGCTGCGTGGACACCCCGTACTCGCTGAGCAATTTCAGCAGCGCACTGCTTCCGCCGAGATGGGTCGTGGCGGAGGTGGTGACGCCCGACTGCGCCGGCGTGAGGATGGAAAATCCGATGGACGCCGCCGCTGCGCTCGCCAGGGTGGTGGGCGACCCGAAGGTGCCGGTGTACGCGCCTCCCAGCGCGGACAGCACCGCATCCCATTCGATGCCGCGCTCGTCCGACTCGTTGCGCGTGACGCTGTAGACGTCGAACTGCACTTGCGCCTGGCGCAGCAGGCTCTCGTTCTCGACGCGGACGAAGTCACGCACCTTGGACAGCGTCTCCTTCGTCGTGGTGACGGCGATGCGGCCCGAGCCGTCGGAGCGCACGACCGAAGAGCCCGGCACCTCCTTGATCATCTGGCCGATGGCCGCGAGGAGGGTGCCGATGACATTGGACTTGCCGTGCTCGCTGACCTCGTTGCTGGAACTGGCGGTGCTGTTGGTGCCGCCGCCTCCGTTGCCCGAACTGGTGGCGTTGGCCTGGTCGGCGCCGCTGAGGCCCAGGTGGTAGTCGGTCTCGCTCTCCAGCGCGGCGATCTCGAAGAACTCGGTGCGCAAGCGTTCGATGACGATCACCCCGTCGCGGTACTCCCACGACAGGCTGAGTTGATCCGTCACCTGGTCGAGGTAGCCCTGCAGCGATCCCGACCACCGCATCGCCACCGCATTGACCGAGGTGTCGCGCGGCGGCGCCATCGACAGCAGCGGGCCGGCATCACCATGCCCCGCCAGGGTCGGCAGCGACTGTGGCATCGGTGCCAACGCCAGCGCAGCCTGCGGGGCCGGACGAGGCGAAGGATCGACCGCGCCGAACACGTCCGGCTTCAGCCGCACCGGCACGCCGGTGACCGCCGTCATGCGGTCGGCCATGGTGCGCAGGCCGACCTTGCCGCCGGTGGTGGCGTCATCGAAGTTGAGCTTGACCGGCTCCGTGAAGATGCTGGGCAGCCGCTCGCTGCTGCCCATCGGCACGCTGACCGAGCTGACCCAGGCACTGCGGGCGCGCCGCAGCACGGGCTTGACGGCCTGCTCGGCGGCGCGCCGTTCGGCATCGACCTGGGAGCCTGCGGCGGCTGGCCCCTGTTGCGCCAGCGTGCGATCGGCGTGCAGCGATGATGTGCCCGTCAGGCCCAGTGCATGGTCGGCCTGGACATGCTCCGTCACGCCCGGTTCGGCGCAACCCGCCAGCGCAGCGACGAGCACCAGACCCGCCAGGAAGGAGGCGACGGCGTTCATTGCGCGTCGCACTCGCGCGCCTGCTCGCCCTGGCGCGTGACGCGCACGAGCGGGGGCGTGTTGGCGTAGATGCAGGCCTCCAGCGGATAGTCGCTCTGGCGAATGCCTGCAGAGTTCAGTACCGCCTTGAGCGCGGACTCGAACGTGCCGTCGACGCTGTGCGGCGCGCCGATCAGGAAGTTGCGCTGCGCGTCCCACTTGACGCGATAGCCAGCCTGCGCGCCCCAACGTTCGAGGGTGCGGGCGAGCGTGATGTCCTGGACGAGGACGCTCCAGTGCCCCGACCCGGCATCGGTCGTCGCGGGCGTGGCGTACGCGACGACAGGCAACGCCTGCGCAGGCTCAGCCGCACCCGCCAGCCTGGTCAGGCTGGACAGGCCGGACAACGCGCAAAGGACGACGACATTCATGACATCACACTCCCGGTGAACGCTCGACGAACGACAGTGGCAGCCATGCCGATCACTCGCTGGCCGTGAAGCGAACGACGTGGTCGGCGACGGTTCGCACCTGCACCGGATAGCCCTGCGCCTGCAGCCCGGCGACCACCTGGTTGACCGCTTGCAGGAACGACGGCGCATGGAGCCGCATCGCACCGTTGATCGGCGCGACCCAGCCCACGTCCCACTCGACGTCGTAGCCACTGGCGCGCGCCCAGCGACGCAGCGAGACCGCGATGTCGTGGTCGGCCAGCGTGATGTCGAACGCCAGCGCTGCCAGGGCGGGCGGTGGCTCATGGCTTGGCGTCGTGGTGGTCCAGCGCAGCGCCGACGCACGCGTGTGCGATTCGCCCGGTGCCGATTCGCCGTCGACCAGGCGGATGTCCTTCGCGGCGATGCCCCGGGCCAGCAGCGCATTGCGCAGTGCCTGCGCACGCAGCGTGGCGAGCGCATCGTGAGCGCCCGCGTCGTTGCGCCCGATGGCCGTGATGGGGGTGTCGCGACCGATGCGCACGACCAGCGCCGACAACGCGTCCAGCACCTCGGGACTGAGCGTGGCGCTGCCCGGTGCAAAGACGACGGGCTGCTCGTGGGTCAGGTTCCGCAACCCGGCCGCATCGATCGGCGCGCCGTAGTCCACGCCGGGCGTCAGGCCGACCTCCGCCGTGGCCAGCAGGCGCATGCCGCCGTCGCGTGGCGAGACCGTCTCCTCGCCCAGCGCCGCGTCGCCGCGTCGAACGAGCGCTCGCGCGCCGCCCAGCACCAGCGTGAATTCACTAGCCGCCGAGCGGGCCGTGAAGTACTGGCCTTCGGGCTGCAACACCAGCAGCGTGAGCTCCTTGCCGGCGAACACCGCGGGCATGGCCTGGTTGGCCCGGGCCTCGAAGTAGACCTTGCCGCTGCCGTCGTCGAAGACCTGCGCGGGACGCGCAGGCTTGTCGCCGCGGATGGCGTAGCCGAAGTCGTATTGCCCGACGTAGCGCTTGCCGGGCAGGCTCAGCGCGTTGCCGCCAACGACCAGCAACAGCGCGCCGCAGAACGCGCGGCCGAAGGCGCAACGCGGGGTGGGACGCGGGTTGGAACGGGGGTGTGAATCGGCTCTCATGGTCGAGACGATTCTGCGAGCCCTGCGGAAAACTGCCCGCCGCCAAAGCCCGGTGAAATCGCCCGTTTGGCGAGCGATGTGGACTATCGAACGACCGCGTCAGCGCGTACGCTGACCTGTCGATTCAATCAATGCTTGTCATGCGCCAACGCCTTCTCGATCCGCCGATCCGGCACCAGCCAGATCAACGCCGCGATCAAGTACATCACCTGAGCCAGTCCCGGCACGCAGAACGACGCCGCGATGCCGGCGAGGTACAGGAACGGCGAAACTTTGCCTTTCCAGTCGCTGCCGAGTGCGCGCTTGAGCAGCGAGTCGTGCCCCTGCGCCCGCACGATCAGCGTCTGCAGGACGAACCACGACAACGCGGACATCAGCAACACGCCGCCATACGCCGCCGAAGGCACGGGGCCGAAGTGGTTCTCGCCCATCCAGCCGGTGGCGAACGGCAGCAACGACAGCCAGAACAGCAGGTTCAGGTTGGCCCACATCATGCCGCCCGTCACGTTGGTGGTGGCGTGCAGCAGGTGGTGGTGGTTGTTCCAGTAGATGCCCACGTAGATGAAGCTGATCACGTAGCTCAGGAACACGGGCCACAGCTCGGCGAGCGCGGACAGCGTCTCGCCGTGCGGCACCTTCAGCTCCAGCACCATGATCGTGATGATGATCGCGAGCACGCCGTCGCTGAAGGCCTCGAACCGTCCCTTGCCCATCGTTGCCTCTCCCGTTGTCGAGTGAACATTCTCTCAAACCCCGACGCGAAGATGGGCAACCCGGTGCCGTCTTTTCGACTCATCGCCCGCGGGCGGCCGCCCTACCCTGGAAGCATGCACACCACCACGCCCTCGTCCGCCGGCCCCGCTGCGGCACTGAGCCGGGCGCACTCGCTGTTCCTGCAGCATCGCGACGTCGACGCCCTGCCGCTGGCACGCAGCGTCACCGCTGCGCTGCCCCAGCGCGCCGACGCGTGGACGCTGCTGGGCATCGTGCAGCAACGCCTGCGCCAGTCGCGCGCCGCCGAGGCCGCGTACCGCGCGGCGATCCGCGTGCAGCCCGACTACGCCGACGCATGGACCAACCTGGGCAACCTGCTGCGTGAGCGCAACGACCGCCAGGGTGCGCTGATCGCGTTCCAGACCGCGATGCGCTGCGCGCCGGGCTCGGCCGATCCGGCCTACAACCTGGGCGTCGCGCTGGAACACTTCGGGCAGTGGGATGGCGCGCTCATCGCGTTCCAGGCCGCCGCCGAATGCGATCCGCATCACGCCAACGCCCACTGGAACAGCGCGCTGGGCCTGCTGCGAGCGGGCCGATTCGAGGACGGCTTTCGCGAGTACGAATGGCGCTTCCGTCGAAACGAGCCGGCGCCGCGCGCCTGCGCACAACCGGCGTGGGACGGCAGTCCGCTGGCCGGCCGCACCCTCCTCGTGTGGGCCGAGCAGGGTTTCGGCGACGCGCTGCAATTCCTGCGCTTCGTGCCCGCCGTCGCGCAACTCGGCGGACGCGTGCTGCTCGAAGTGATGGACGGCCTGCAAGGCCTGGCCTCGCGCATCCCCGGCGTCGCCGGCGTCAGCGTGCGCGGCGCCGAGCCGCCCGCGTTCGACACCCACGTCTCCTTGATGAGCCTGCCACACGCGCTGGGCATCGCCCCCGTGCAGGCGAGCGCGCCGTACCTGAGCGCGCGCGACACGCTCGCGTGGCAGTGGCGCGATCGCCTCGCTGCCTCGGGCCACCAACCGGGACGCGAGCTCGCGTTCGGGCTCGTGTGGGCAGGCAACCCCGCGCTGCGCAACAGCCGCGAGCGCTCACCCGGCTTCGACGTCGTCCGACCGCTGCTGGACCTGCCCGGCGCGCGCTGCTTTTCCTTGCAGAAGGGCCCGGGTTGCGACGAACTGGCCGGTGCGTCGCTGCCGCCCAGCTTCGTCGACCTGCACCGCGAGATCACGCACTTCGACGACACCGCCGCCATCATCGCCAACCTGGACATCGTCGTGACCTGTGACACCGCCGTGGCCCACCTGGCCGGCGCACTCGGCAAGACCACGTTCGTGATGCTGCCTCACACGCCCGACTGGCGTTACGGGCTCGACCCGCATGCCAGCGCCTGGTATCCGACGATGCGGCTGTTCCGCCAGACCACACGCGGAGACTGGGCGGGCGTTGTAGAACGCGTCACCCAGGCGCTGGGCGAGGCAGTCCCACCACTGGCGTCACAGGCTCTCGGCGCGGCGCATGCTTGACCATTGAAGCGAGCCTGAACGACGGCCCCGAGGGCGCCTGTCGGGCAAGCCGATTGCTAGTGCGAAACCCGGATGGATCGTGAAATCGATCCGCGAAAGAAGGCTTCCTTGAGTGCGGAGGTGCGCCGGCACTTGGCCAGCGCGCCACACTGGACTGGAGACAACGGCGGCCACCAGGCCGTCGCCTCGCACCGCACCCGTCATCGTCAGACCGCTCATGAACCGATTCGACCCGCTCAGAAAATTGATGCACGTGGACGAAGCCGTGGCTCGCTTCGCCATGGAGCCCGGCACGGTGTTCACCAACGGGATCTTCGACCTGCTGCACCGGGGCCACATCGCCTACTTGGCCGAGGCTCGCCAATTGGGTGACCGGCTGATCGTCGCGATCAACAGCGACGCGTCCGCCCGCATTCTCGACAAAGGCCCCGACCGCCCGATGAACCGCGAGGGCGATCGCGCGTTCCAGGTCGCGGCGCTCGAGAGCGTCGATGCCGTCGTGATCTTCAACGAGCCGACGCCCATCGCGCTGCTGACGCGCCTGCGTCCTTCGGTCTACGTCAAGGGCGGCGACTACGACATGAGCAAGCTCGCCGAGAGCGCGCTGGTGCGCAGCTGGGGCGGCCACGCGGTGGCGCTGCCCTTCGTCGACGGCTACTCCACCACCTCGCTGATGGATCGCATTCGCGCCACGACCCGACTCGCGTCGGCCGACGCATCATGAGCGCCCCCCGGCCAGCCGACGTGCGCCGCACGCAGGAATTCTGATGGTCACCCCGCGGCGTGCCGTCTTCCTGGACCGCGACGGCGTGTTGAACGAGGATCGCGGCTACGTCAGCCGCCCCGAGGACTTCGAGTGGCTGCCCGGCGTCATGCACGCGCTGCGTGCCCTGCAGCGCGCGGGCTGGGCGCTGGTCGTCACGACCAATCAATCGGGCATCGCGCGCGGCCTGTACGGGCCGGCGGAGTACGAGAACCTCACCGCGTGGATGCACAGCGCGCTCGCGCTGCACGCCATCACGCTGGACGGGGTGTACCACTGCCCCCACCTGGCCGATGCGCCGCTGGCCCAGTGGCGCCGCCAATGCGATTGCCGCAAACCATCGCCCGGCATGCTGCGCCGCGCGGCACGCGACCTGCGACTGAACCTGTCGGCCTGCGTGATGGTGGGCGACAAACCCACCGACATCCTGGCCGGTCGCGCCGCCGGCGTCGCCGCGTGCATCCGCATCGCCGATGCCATCGACCACGCGTCTTGCGACTTCGCCGACCCGCCCGCCGACTTCACCTGCGCCAACCTCGGCGAGGCCGCGCGCTGGCTGCTGCAGCACGAAGAGAAGCGCCACGCCTGACGGCGATCAGCGGCGAGCGTCCCAGGCGTCGAGCAACTCGTCGCGCGTCAGCACCGCAGTGCCGAAGACCTGCACCGCCAGCCCCGCGGCCACGCTGGCCCATCGCATCGCCTGCCGCGCGTCGTCGCCCTCGGCCAGGCGCCAGGCCAGCGTCGCCAACACCGTGTCGCCTGCGCCCGTCACGTCGTGAACCTCGTGCACCTGCGCGCGCTCGTGCGTGGCGCCCGCGTCGTCGAACAGCGTCATCCCGCCTTCACCGCGCGTGACCAGCACATGGCGCCAGCCGAAGCGCTCGCGCAGCACGCCGATGCGACGCTCGCGCTCGGCCTCGTCAGCCACGTCGCCCAGCACCGCGTCAAGCGCCGCGAGCTTGGGTTTGAGCAGCGTCGCGCCAGCGTAGCGCGTCCAATCGCGGCCCTTCGGATCGACCAGCACCGGCTTGCCCGCCGCACGCGCAGCCTCGATCAGCGGCGCGCACGCGTCGAGCGCGCCCTTCGCGTAGTCCGACAACACCACCAGGTCGCGCACAGGCAGCGCCCGCGCGAAGCGCTCGGCCAGGCGGGTGCGCATCGCGGGCGGCGGCGCCATCTCGAAGTCGGCGCGCAGCATCTGGTGATGGCGAGCGACGCAGCGAATCTTCGCAGTGGTCGCGTAGTCCGCATCGACGATCCGGTCGAAGCCGACGCCGGCGTCGTCCATCAGAGCACCCAGGCACGCACCGTCCGCGTCGTCGCCCACCAACGCCACCAGGCTCACCGCCGCCCCCAGCGCGGCCAGGTTCGCGGCCACGTTGGCGGCCCCGCCGGGTCGCTCGAATCGGCGCGTCACGCGCAACACGGGCACCGGGGCCTCCGGCGATATGCGGTCGACGACACCGTCCCAGTAACGGTCCAGCATCGCGTCGCCAAGGACGAGTATTCGAGGAGGATTCACGCCGCCATCGTCGCACCAGGCGATGGTCGTGTCTGCCCGTTGACCGGGTCGTCGACGGCGCACCACGATCGAAATTTCTTCCACCTTGCCAGGCGCAAAAAACTTGCGCTAGAATGGCAGGCTTCGCGGCATCCCGGACAGGGACGTTGTTGAAACGCCGGTGTAGCTCAGTTGGTAGAGCAGCTCATTCGTAATGAGAAGGTCGAGGGTTCGACTCCTTTCTCCGGCACCATAATTTCTATGCTGAATCAAGCCGTCAGCAGTCAACAAAAAGCCGACCTCGTGTCGGCTTTTTGCGTTGATGTCATTCGTGATGACAGTCCGCTCACGATTCGGATATTCGTGCGGAAGGGCGTCAAGCACAGGTCGGCCCGGCCCAAGGCGAAGCGCTGACGTTCCGTCGTCGACACCTTGTTGCGCGAGCAGTGCACCTGCAGTTGAGAGCGGGTCAGCCGACGCAGCAGTCAGGCCCGGCTTGGTATGACAAGCAATCCAGCCGTCCACGTCTGCCTGTTGAAAACAGCGAGATATGCCAAGGGCGGTTGAGCCGCGGGCGCGGCTGCGCACGCCATCACCATCGCAATTTCTTCCTGATGAACGCCGTGAGCTGGTCCGCCATGGCTTGGTGGTGCCGCAGCCGCGGATGCGCACCAAACCCCGAATATTCGAAAAAGAACGTGTCGATCTTGGTGTCGCCTTGGTATTGCTTCATTTGCGCGACCGCGCGCATGACATAGCTCGGCCACTTCGACCCTGGCTCGATGGCATCCATGTCACCGAGGGCGCACACGATGAAAGCCTCGGGATATTGCTTGCGGACTGATCGCACAAACTCCGCATACGCCTGGATCAGTTGTTGATCGGTGGGCTCGGGCTTCAGTCGATGCTCGCGCTCGATCAGCCAGCGATCGTTTTGAAACAGGTTGATCACCACCACCTGCGGCGTCCAACTGGAGAAGTCCCAGCGGGTTTCGTTCCTCCCGACAGCATTCAACTGCGAGTAGAACTGCGGCATCGTGAACGGCAACCAACTGACCATGATGCCGATGCCGCTTTGCGAGGTGACGTGAAGTTCCGCATCCAGGTTGCGAGCAACGATCGCATCGTAGGCCATGAAATTGTTCTTGTCCGCGGGCAGATCGTCCGGCCCGTCATCTGCAGACTCATTGCCCATGCCGCTGGTGATCGAATCACCGAAGAATTCGATCCTTCGGGTGGGCCGAGGCGACGGCGGCAAAAGCCTGCCTTCGTCCGACAACTCGAGATGCCGAACGGTCGTAGCACCGTCCTCGCCCTCGGTTCGCTTGGTCAGCAGGAAACGATGCGGGCCGGGCGCCAACTTCTCGGCCAACATATAGGTACCGACGCCCTGCTGCGCGTGGATGACACGGGGCCGGCTGAAATCGTTGTCAATGAAGACATTGAAGTAATTGTTTCCGAACTGGTCGTCGAGTTCGATGGCGAGATAGCTTCCTTCGAAGTTCGCGTGGATGCTGGACCCGGGCCACGATAGTTGCGGTGCATCCGCCACCGAAAAGTCGATTCGCCCGGTGTAGACGAGGCCTTTGTCGCCTGCTGGAATCCTGGATATCGCGACGCAGGACATGCTCATCGTGCCGATCGCCCCATATATTAGGTATCTCGCCAAAGTGCCGCATACTTTCATCACGCCATCATCCTGTGTTGTGGGCACCAGCCATCATCGACTCCATCACGGGCTTCGATTTCTGACGGAACGAAATCTTCGACCATGACCCAGTTGTTCTCACCGTCATGCGTGCAGAGGCCTGCGTCACGCGCCCCGGAAAGTAGATCGGCTGGCCGGCCGTGTCCCTCCGGAATACGCCGATTGGAATGTCTTCGCCGCTGCACGGTCCGAGAGAAAAATACCCGCGCGGATGCCGTGAGGCCCGATTTCTCGCGCATCGATGTCTCCTCCTTCATTTGACCCCGGTGCCGAACGCAGGCTGTTTCCGCCGATGATTGAGTTCACCCCGTCGCGCAAGGGTGGATCGAAAGGAAGGAGCCAGCCGATTGTGCTCAGATTGTCGGCCTCTCCACAAATGGCAATTTGACATGGCAAATCGCCAGAATCGCATGGGCGCACTGGAAAAGTCGGTCCAACCAACTTTCAAGTTGCGGCACCTGCTCCTGTCGTGTTCCTGGCGCAGTTCCCGCCGCCGGATCAGGTTGCCGGCGCTTGCTGACCCGGCCTGCGCGCCAGCAAGCTCTCCCTCACCACCGCGATGTGCCCCCGCAAGTCGTACAGCAGGTCGCCATACGCCGGCGGCACCACCAGCTTGCGCACCGTCGACTCCACATGCACCAGCCGGTGCAGCAATTCGTCGCAGCGATGCGCGTCCAGCGGCGTCGCGTACGAATCGAGCTCGATGCGCTGGAGCACCGCGTACCAGCGGTAGATGCGTGACATCACGCGCCAGCGGAAGATCGCCGGGGCGATCTTGATGCCGGGCACCAGGACGATGGCCATCGGCACGATGATGGCGACGAGGCGTTCGATCAGGCGCGCGATCCAGAACGGGAACGTGCGGTAGAGGAAGCTGCGGCCCGAGACGTACCAGCGCGAGGCGTCGGGGCTGATGGGGAAGTCGTGCGCGACCGGCGCGGGGAACTCGCCGCTCTTCTTGTACAGGCCGGAGCGGCCGTGCACCTCGCGCGCGGCCTCGAGCAGCAGGTCGGACAGCGCCGGGTGCAGGTTGTCGCGCGCGACCAGTTCGACGGTGGGGGCGATCAGCGAGACGTCGGTGGCGGGGATGTCCTCGCCGAAGTCGATCGCGCCGCGCGGCAACGTGAGCCGGTTCAGGTACGTGTAGCGATGCGTGTAGCCCTCGGCCTGCACGAAGTTGAAGAGATGGATGTTCTCGTCGCGCAGGAGTTCGCGCATCAGCGCTGTCGGCGTGGAATCGCTCATCGCGAACAGCGCGTCGATCTTGCCGGCCAGCAGCGCCTGGACGGACGCCTCCGGCGCGCGATGACCCACCAGCGTACCGTCTCCGGGCTTGATGCCGTTGGCGTCGAGCAGCGTCTGCGCCAACGCGGACGCGGCACTGCCTTCCACGCCGATGTCCAGCCGCTGCTGCTTGAAGTCCGACACCAGCGTCTTGGGGCGTCCGCGGTAGAAGACCATCAGCGGCTGGTACGAGACGCTGCCCAGCGAGACGAGGCGCGGCGCGTTCGTCGCCGCGTTCCTCGCCGCGTTGGACGCCGCGTTGGACGCCGCGTTGGACGCCGAATTGGCGACGGTCTCGCCGCCGACGATGTAGCCGATGTCGACGCGGGACTTCGGGTCGGACAGACGTGCGAGGTTGTCGCGCGAACCCTGCGACGGGAGGATCTCGAGCGTCACGCCGTCGCGCGCCAGGATCTTGGCGTATTTGTCCGCGGTCAGCCGAAATGAGCTGCCATCGGGACCGCTGGTGATCGTCAGCGTGGTGGGGGGCGCCGCGCTCAGGAAGGTGAACGCGAGCGCCGCCGCGACGAGGCTGATGAGGACGATCAGGCCGATGCTGATCGGCAGGCCCCGGCCCACGAGGCCGCTGACGCGCGCCTTGGCTTGGTCGACGTGGGAACGGACGGTGGTCATGGGCGGCTGGCGTGGAGTCGAGGGATGCGAACAGGTACCACGAGGCAGCCCCGCGGGAGAAGGCGTCGATCTTAAGCCGACAGGTACCATCCCCGCACGCCCGCGACCCGTCGCGCCAGGGGCGAAACCCGCCGCCCTCAGGAGGCCCATGCACCCGCTCGCGCCCTTGCTGTTCGCCGCCCTCGTGCTGGCGCCCGCCCTTGCATGCACGCGCCCCGCGCGTGCGCCGCTGCCCGCGAGCGCGCCAGTCGCGGCGTCTGCCGCATCGGCGGACCCGCATCTGGTCGAACAAGGCCAGTACCGCAACGTCGACGGCGTCGCCGTCCATTCGCCGGCGCATACCGACAACGGCGCGCGGCCCGCTGGCGCTTCGGCGCGCTGCCGCGACGGCAGCTTCAGCTTCAGCCTGCACCACCGCGGCACCTGCTCGCATCACGGGGGTGTCGCCCAGTGGCTGTGAGCCCATGCCTGGGTGCCAGGTCTTGCCTTTTGCGGCATGCAGACCCGGCACGGAAAACGCCGAGGCCTGACTCAGCCGCTTCAGGCAGGCCAAGAAGACGTCGCGCGCGAGTTGCCTGGCTTCGTCGGGCAACGGCCGCCGCCCTCAGTCCACGGCAGGCGCCCCCAGCCGGCGCGAGATCCGCGCGGCACACGCCCGCACCTCGCGCGCGATCGCCCCGTCCCAGGCCAGGTGGAAGATGCTGGCCGGCCCGATCGCGGTCACGGCCAGCACGATGCGGCCCTCGTGATCGAACACCGGCGCCGCGATGGCATTGACACCGGGCAGCGTCTCGCCGTCCGAGCGCGCAAGGCCGTGCGCGCGCACGTCGTCGAGCTCACGCTCGAACGCGCGCCACGCGGGCACCGCGCGCGCTGGCGGCATGTTGGCGATGGGCGGCGTGGGATGGGACTTCTGGCGCCGGCGCTCGTCGTCCAGCAACTCCTTGACCTCATCCGCGCCGCGGTACGCCGCGAACAGGCGCCCGGTGGCCGTGCCGGCCAGCGAGAAGACCGTGCCCTGGCGCATGTTGACGTGGATCGGCGCGGGGGACTCTTCCAGCCGCACGATGGTGGCGCCGCGCGATCCCCACACGGCGATGGCCACGGTGTGGCCGATGACCTGCACCAGCGCCGGCAGTTCGGCCGCCGCGGCCTGCACGGGGTTGGCCTGCTTGAGGCTGATGAGCCCGAGCTGCAAGGCCAGCGGGCCGAGGAAGTAGCGCCCCGTCTCGGCGTCCTGCTCCATCAAGCCGATGCGCGCGAAGCTGACCAGGTAGGGATGGATCTTGGCGGCCGGCATGTCGGCCTCGCGCGCCAAGTCCTTCAGCGCCATCGGCTGGCCCGTGTGGGCCATCGCACGCAGCACCTGGCCGCCCACCTCGATGCTCTGGATGCCACGCTGGGGGCGGCTTTCGGCGGGCGCGTCGTGGTCGGACATGCGGCCATGCTACAGGAGGCCCTCGGCAGATCGCCCTGGTGGAAGCGTTCGCATTGGCCTAATGAATTTGACAATGTACAACTCCTGGATCACGATCCGAGCCTGCCCTCATCGGGTCAAGCCAGCCACGGAGACCGCCATGAACGCCCCCAAGAAATTCGCATCGCAGGCCGATCTCGAGGAGAAGAAGGTCACCTTCGAGCAGCTGTCGGCGCACGCCTGGGCGTACACGGCCGAGGGCGACCCCAACACCGGCATCATCATCGGCGACGACGCGGTGCTGGTGGCCGATACGCAAGCCACGCCCGCGATGGCGCAGGACGTGATCCGCCGCATCCGCCAAGTCACCGACAAGCCGATCAAGTACGTCGTGCTGACCCACTACCACGCGGTGCGCGTGCTGGGCGCCAGCGCGTATGGCGCGCAGCAAATCATCGCCAGCGAGGACACCTACGACCTGATCGTCGAACGCGGCGAGGCCGACAAGGCCAGCGAGATCGGGCGCTTCCCGCGCCTGTTCAGCAACGTCGAGAGCGTGCCGCCCGGCATGACCTGGCCGACGCTGACATTCAACAAGAAGATGACGCTGTGGCTCGGCAAGGTGGAGGTGCAACTGCTGCAACTGGGGCGCGGCCACACCAAGGGCGACACGGTGGTCTGGCTGCCGCAGGAGCGCACGCTGCTCAGTGGCGACCTGGTGGAGTTCGACGCCACGCCGTACGCCGGCGACGCGTATTTCAAGGACTGGCCGCAGACGCTCGCCAACGTCGCCGCGCTCAAGGCGCTGGCGCTCGTGCCTGGCCGCGGCCCTGCGCTCAAGGGCGAGGCGCAGGTCGCCGAAGGCCTGCGCTCGACGGCCGGCTTCATCGCCGACGTGCGCGCCAGCGTCGAGGCCGGCGTGGCCGCGGGGCAGGACCTGAACGCGGTCTACAAGTCGACCTTCGCCGCGCTCAAGCCCAAGTACGGCCACTGGGTGATCTTCGACCACTGCATGCCCTTCGACGTGACGCGCTGCTTCGACGAGATGACCCAGTACGCCGACCCGCGCGTGTGGACGGCCGAGCGTGACCAGCAGATGTGGGAGACGCTGGAAGGCTGACGCCGTGTCCGACAGCCCCGACGACGTCGACTTCCAGTCGCTGACCTTCGCGTTCGCGGCGCATGCCGACCAGCACGCCGCGACGCCCGTGCGCCGGCCGGTGGTCGTCGTCGGCGCCGGGCCGGTGGGCCTGTCGCTCGCGATCGACCTCGCGCAACGCGGCGTGCCGGTGGTGGTGCTCGACAACGACGACCGCCTGTCCACCGGCTCGCGCGCGATCTGCTTCGCCAAGCGCACGCTGGAGATCTTCGACCGCCTGGGCTGCGGTGAACGCATGGTGGCCAAGGGCGTGTCGTGGAACGTCGGCAAGGTGTTCCTGCGCGACGAGGAGGTGTACCGTTTCGACCTGCTGCCCGAGGCCGGCCACGAGCGGCCCGCGTTCATCAACCTGCAGCAGTACTACGTCGAGGGCTACCTGGCCGAACGCGCCCGCGCGCTGCCACTGATATCCCTGCGCTGGAAGAGCGCGGTCGTCGCCACCGAGTTGCAAGCCGACCACGCGACCCTGACCATCGCCACGCCCGACGGCGAGTACCGCCTCGAGGCCGACCACGTCGTCGCCTGCGACGGCAGCCGCTCCGCGGTGCGCCGGCATCTGGGGCTGGATACCCAAGGCCGCACGTTCCGCGACCGCTTCCTGATCGCCGACGTCCGCATCGCGACGCACGACGCGCCCGCAGAGCGCTGGTTCTGGTTCGACCCCGTCTTTCATCCGAACCAGAGCGTGCTGCTGCATCGGCAACCGGATGGCGTGTGGCGCATCGACTTCCAGCTCGGCTGGGACGCCGACCCCGAGCACGAGAAGAAGCCCGAGAACATCCTCCCCCGCGTGAAGGCGCTGCTGGCGCATTCGCCAGCGCTCAAGGACGCCGAGTTCACGCTCGAATGGGCCAGCGTCTACACGTTCGCGTGCCAACGCATGGCGCGCTTTCGCCACGGCCGTGTGCTGTTCGCGGGCGACGCGGCACATGGCGTGTCGCCGTTCGGCGCGCGTGGCGCCAACTCCGGCATCCAGGACGCCGACAACCTCGGCTGGAAGCTCGCCGCGGTGATCGCCGGCCGCGCGCCCGATGCGCTGCTGGACACCTACGCGCGCGAACGTGAGGCTGCTGCCGACGAGAACATCCGCCATTCCACGCGCGCCACCGACTTCATCACGCCCAAGAGCGCCATCAGCCGGCTGTTCCGCGACGCGGTGCTCGCGCTGGCCAGGACGCAGCCCTTCGCGCGCACGCTGGTCAACAGCGGTCGGCTGTCGACGGCCACCACGCTTCACGATTCGCCCCTCAACACGCCCGACATCGACGCCTTCGAGGGTGCGATGGTGCCCGGCGCCGCGCCGGCCGACGCACGCGTCACGTGCGCGGACGGCCACGACGACTGGTTGCTGCGCCAGCTCGGCGCCGGCTTCACGGCGCTGGTGGGCGCGGACGCCCCGACCGCCGACGCATTGCGCGGGCTCGCCCTGTCGGTGCTCGCCATCGCGCCGTCGGCCCTGCCCGCCGCCGGCATGCTGATCGACCGCGACGGCGCCGTCGCCCGCCGCTACGACCTGCGCCCGGGCAGCGTGGTGCTGCTGCGGCCCGACGGCCACGTCTGCGCGCGCTGGCGTCACGCCACGCGCGCGCAGGTGCACGACGCGATGGCGCGTGCGCTCGCCACGCCCGAAAGGATCGCGCCATGCCGTTGACCACCTCCCCGAACCTGGAGTCGCCGGACGACTTCTACGCGGCGCTCATCGCCGCGCACGAGGGCCTGGACGAGGCCGAGAGCCACGCGCTCAACGCGCGCCTCGTGCTGCTGCTGGCCAACCATGTCGGCTCTCTGGCGGTGCTGCGCGAGGCGCTCGTCGCGGCGCGAGCCGGGGCCAGCGAAGCCACGGACCCCTGAGCGACTGGCGGCATCGATAATGCGCGCGTCGCCATGTCCTGATCGCATCGATGTCCAAGAAACTGCTCTACAAGATCCTCGCCGTCGTCATCGGCCTCGTCTTCATCGGCACAGGCTTCAGCGAGAGCCGCCACATCTCGCGCCTGAAGCGTTTCGGCAGCCAGGCCGAGGTGATCCCGCCAGAGAGCTATACCGACCACAGCCACAACGGCTCGCACACCTTCACCGCCGAGATCACTTTCAAGACCGCGTCAGGCGACATCGTGCGCCAGAAGCACTCGATGCCCGAAGCTGCGCTCGAAAGCATGAAGGCCCGGCAGCCGGTGACCGTGTTCTACGACTCGAAGGATCCGAGCGATTTCGTGTTCGCCCAGGACTCGACGGACTGGTGGATGCCGCTGCTCGGCGGGGGCTTCATCGTGGCCGCGTTCTTCATCTGAACGCCAGGCCCCTGCCACCAGCGACATCCGGGAGGGTGGGCCCGCACCGCTGCGCGGGCCCCGTCGAACCAACGGCTCAGGGGATCGCGATCAGGTGGCCCGAGATGACGATGTTCAAGATCAGGAAACTCGGGCTGTAGCCGGAGAACGCGGGCCCGACCTCGAGCGAATCCGCGTAGATGGCCGTGGGTTCGCTGTGATAGAACTGGGTCGGCAGCGTGGCCGCAGGCGTCGGCGCGATGTAGTAGACCGCGGTGGGGTTGCCCGCTACGGAGGCCGCGAGCAACGCGATGGGCTGCACCGGCCCGCCACTCGACTGCGCGGCCCCGCTGATCGACACGTACTCGATCACCAGGCGCTGTCCCGCGGGGATCGGCACGGGGGTGTAGACGAAGTTGTTGACGTTCACGGTCATCGTGACCTGGAACGGCGCGCGGGCCGGCTGGTCGACGTCCTTGACGTTGGCGGCCGCGATGGTGGCCCTGGGCGTGACGGTCGTCGTGACGAGGGCGGCTCGGGCCGCCACATGGGCTGTGCGCGGCGGCTCGACGATCTGGCCGAGGGCACAAAGGCTGGTCGCGGCGAGCGCCATCGACAGCACGACGGATCGGAGGGCGGTCTTGTTCTTGAACATGTCTGTGGCTCCTGCAGGGGGATGAACGCGAGGCGGTATTGCCCGCGCTCGGGAACGCAGGTGCATCGTCGGACGGATGCCCGGTCGCTGCCCCGCCTCGAGGGAGGCAGCGTGATGAAGAACGCTGTGGCCGTGAGGCCGACGGCGAGCGTGCGCGCCGTCGCGCTGACGCTTCGACTTGTTGCCTCGAAGGAAAATCAGTATGGGTCAGCCCCCGCCGCCACGACTCGCCCAGAAGTGGGATCAGGCTCCCTTGAACCAGGTGTGAAGCCGCCGGGCGCCCGGGCTGACCAAGGCCCTGGAACCCACCGACCGGCCCGTTGCACGGAAAGCGGTTTCGTGGAGCGGGTATCGTTGTCCACAAAGTTTGCGCCACACCTGCCCAATCGCGCAGCACATGGCTTGACATCCAGCACTGGCGCGGCCTGGCGAGCACTCGCCTGGCTCCACCCACAGAGTTGTCCACAGTTTCGGTGGACAGAATCCGACGCTCTCCACCCTCGACCCGCTCGACCTTGATCTGACCGGGAAAACCCTTCTTTTCCGTAAAACTGCCGCAGTAACAAGGCGTACCTTTGGAACCATCAGAGGGAACCGCCATGAACACCGTCACCAAGATCTCGAACCTGCTGGGCAAGCGCACGCCGGACATGTCGATCGACTGGGAATTCCAGCCGTCGCTGCAGCACCTGGTCGTCCGCACCGAGGCCGCCCCGGGCTGGGCCGAGACGATGCCGGCAGAGTTCGACGCGATCGACGAACCGGTGAGCTTTCGCGAGCCGCTGGAAGGCCTGTCGATGCGCGACATCAACGAGCCGGAGATCTTCCGCCTGTTCTTCGGCGAGCCGCAAGCCGCCGCCGCCCGCGCCTGAGACGGCCTCAGGCAGTGCGTGGATCCAGCACGTCGCGCAACGCGTCGCCAATCGTGCTGAGCGAATAGATCAACAGGAACATCGCCGCCACCGTTCCCGCCAGCGGCGCCCAGATGTCGTTCGTCAAGTCCTGCGACGCCCCGGCGATCAGCAGGCCCCAGCTGGCACCGTCCTGGATGCCCAGCCCCAGGTAGGTCAGGATCACCTCGCCCTTGACCGCCGCCAGCAGCACCAGCGACGACGTGACGATCGCCACATGCACGACGTTGGGCAGGATCTCCGAGAACATGATCCGCCCCGAGCCCGCGCCCAGGCTGCGCGCCGCCAGCACGTAGTCGCTGCCTTTGTGGCGCAGCACCTCGCCGCGCACCAGCCGCATGATGCTGACCCAGCTCGTGGCGGCGATCGCGACGCACATCGACTGGATGCCCTTGCCCATCGCGTACGAGATCGCGGTGATCAGCAGGATGTCGGGCACCGACACCACCACCGAATAGACCCAGTTGATCAGTGCGTCCACCCAGCCGCCGAAGTAGCCCGCGGCCAGCCCCAGCGCGGTGCCGAACGGCACGGCCAGCGCGGTGGTGGCCAGGCCGATCGTCACCGCGGTCTGCGTGCCCGCCAGCACGCGCCACAGGACGGAGCGGCCGAGGAGGTCGGTGCCCAGCAACGTCGCCAGGTGCCAGCTGGCCGGCTCCTGCGCGCCGCCGACGGCGGCTTCGGCGTCGGGCAACAGGTGGGCGTAGCCCGCGATCGCCACCAGCAGGTACGACGCCACGGCGACCATGCAGGCGCGGATATGCGGCCGGCTCCACAGCGCGGCCAGCGCCTCGACGGCGGCGGAACGGGGCGCGACCCAGGCGGCGCTCATGCGAGGCGCACGCGTGGATCGGCGACCGCGTACAGCAGGTCGTTGATCAGGTTGAAGGCGACGAGTGCCAGCGCCCCCAGCACCGTCACGGCCTTGAGGATAGGCAGGTCACCGCGCGACAACGCGTCGATGGTGAGGTTGCCGATGCCCGGGATCGAGAAGAAGCGCTCCATCAGGAACGAGCCGAGGATCAGGAACGGGATCGTCGTGACGTTCTGCGTGATGATGGGGATCCACGCGTTGGGCAGCACGTGGCCGAACAGCACGCGGCCCTCGCCCGCGCCCTTGGAGCGCGCGGTGCGTACCCAGTCGGCGTTGATGTCGGCCAGGAACAGCGTGCGGTACAGGCGGATGTCCGGCCCCATCAGCAGCAGGAGCTGGATCAGCCACGGCAGGCCGAGGTACCTGGCGGCGGCCCAGCCCTGCTCGTAGCCGTTGATCGGGAACCAGTCGAGCTTGAACGCGAGCAGGTACTGCAGTGCGAGCACGTAGACGAGCGCCGACACGCTCATCGCCGCGATGAACAGTGCCCGCGCAGCGCGGTCGACGATGCCGTCGCGATGACGCGCGATGAACAGCGCGATCGACACGTTGAGGATGCCGCCGACGACGAACGGCGGCAGCGTCACCGACAGGCTCACGAGCGCGCCGGCCTTCAACTGCGCGCCGAGGTCGTCGCCGGTGACGAAGGACTTGCCGTAGTCGAAGGTGACGATCTGGCGCAGGAAGTCCAGGAACTGCCGGGGCAGCGACTGGTCCAGCCCCCACTGGTGGCGCAACGCGGCCTCGGCCTCGGGGCTGGCGTGCCGGCCCAGCGCGTTGAGCACCGGATCGGCGCCGAACGCGTTGAACAGCAGGAAGGTCAGCAAGGCCACGCCGAACACGGTCGGAATGGCCTGCAGCAGGCGGCGCACGATGTACGCGCCCATCAGGGGCCCTTCTTCCTGGCGGCCATGTCCACGCTCATGAACATGTGCTCCTGCAGGAACACGTTGCGCTTGAAGCCGCCCACCCACTTCTGCACGATGCCGAAGCGCAGCGAGTTGTACAGCACGATCACCGGCACGTCCTGCTTCAGGAGTGCGTTCATCGTCTTGATCAGGGCGATGCGCTCGGGGCCGTTGGGCATCAGCCGCATGGCCTCGTAGGCCTTGTCGTAGGCCGGGTTCGCGTACGCGCCGATGTTGGGCCCGGGCGGCGCGTTCTTGCTGTAGAACAGCTGGTAGAAGTCCTCCGGATCCGGATAGTCCGCGTACCAGAAGTTGTAGCTGATCTGGAAGTTGCCGCCCTGCATCGCCTTGGTGTGGGCCGGCAGGTCCATGAACTCGGGCTTGACCTGCACGCCGACGGCCGCGAACTGCGCGCGCAGCAGGTCCATCAGGTTGCGCGTGGCCGAATCCGCGCCGACCATGCTGATCGAGATCGGTGCCAGGCCCCTGCCGCCGGGATAGCCGGCCTCGGCGAGCAGCTGCTTCGCGGCGGCCAGGTCGTGCGGGATGTTGACGGCACTGGTCTCGCGTTCGTTGCCCGGCAGCTCGTAGGGGATGAGGCTCTCGAGCCGGCGTCCGCGCCCGTTGTTGAGCACGTCGACGATGGCCTGCGCGTCGACCACGCGCGCGAGCGCCTGGCGCAGCGCCTTGTTGCCGCCCAGCAGTGGGTCGCGCAGGTTCAGGCGCATGTAGTAGGTGTCCAGCGCCGGCGCGCCGTAAAGCGCGAACTTGCCGGCGAAGTCGCCCGCCAGGCGAAACGCGCCGTCGGGCGCGCGCGTGACCATCTTGAGAAAGTTCGCGCGATCGAGCTCGCGCAGGTCGAGGTCGCCGTGCAGGAACTTCAGCGCCTGCGTCGACGGCTCCTGCACCAGGGGCATGTCGAGCACGTCGACCAGCGGCAGCTTGCGCCCCGCGTCCTTCAGCAGGCCGGCTTCGGCGTCGCCCGGCGCGCCCACCGACGGATAGACGCCGTAGTAAGTCGGGTTGCGCACGAAGTGCAGCGTGGCCTTGCGATCGAGCGGCCCCTTGATCATGAACGGCCCGGTGCCCACCGGGTTCACGCCGAAGCGATCCTTGTACAGGCGCACGGCCTCGATCGGCACGACGGCGGTGGACGTCAGCGCCAGCGCGAACAGGAACAGCGGATTCGGCCGTGTCAGCGTGACCGTGAAGCTGCTGGCATCGATGCGGTGCAGACCGGAGACGTCGGTGCCCGTGAGATCGGCCGTCGGGCCGGCCTTCAGGGTGGCCGCGTGGTACGCATCCAGTCCGGCGACGGCGCCGGCCATCGCGAACCAGCTCTGGCGGTTGAGGTTGCCGTCGGCGTAGCGCTTGAGCGAGTAGACGACGTCGTCGGCCGTCATCTCGCGGCCCTTGCCGAGCGCGAAGCACGGGTTGTCGTGGAAGCGCACGCCCTTGCGCAGGTGGAAGGTGTAGGTCAGCTTGTCGGCCGACAAGGTCGGCATCGCCGCGGCCAGGTCGGGCACCAGCTTGTACGGCCGCTCCAGGTACGCGTAGGTGAGCAGCGTGCCGTAGACCTGGCGCTGCACCTGCTCGCTCTTCTCGTCGAAGGCACCCGGCGGATCCATCGTCTCGAACTCGTCGGCGCGCGGCACAGTCAGCACCGTGGTCCCCTGCGCGCGTGCGACGGGCGTGCCGAGCGCGAGCACGCACGCGAGGGCCGAGAACACGCGTACAAGCGTTGGAGCGACGGCTCTCATCGCCTCAGAGGCCCTTCTTCCTGGCGACCGGATCGACGCGCAGGAACATGGTTTCGACGACCAGCGGATTGCGCTTGAAGTTGCTGACCCACTTCTGGTAGATCGCGAAGCGCATCGGGTTGGAAAGGCCGATCAGCGGCGCCTCGTCGGCGATCAGCGCATTCATCGTCTTGAAGTACGCATAGCGCGCCGCGCCGTTGCTCATCAGGCGCGACGCTTCGTAAGCCTTGTCGTAGGCCGGATTGGCATATGCACCGATGTTGGCCGGCGCGACATTCTTGCTGTACAGCAGCTGGTAGAAGTCCTCGGCATCCGGATAGTCGGCCGTCCAGTCGTAGTAGGCGAGCTGGAAGTTGCCATCGCTGATCGCCTTCGTGAAGGTCGGCACGTCCTGGAACGAGCTCTTGAGCTGGACGCCGATGGCGGCGAACTGCGCGCGCAGCAGGTCGAACCGGTTGTGGGTGTCGGAGTCGGTCAGGTAGAAGGTCAGCGTCAACGGCGGCAGTCCCGCGCCACCGGGGTAGCCGGCGTCGGCCATCAGCTTCTTCGCGAGCGCCAGGTCCTTCTTGTGCGTCGGCGCGCCGGTGTCGCGCTCGTTGCCCGCGAGCTCGTAGGGCACGATGCTGTTCAAGAGCCGGCCGCGGCCGTTGAGCAGCGTGTCGATGTCCGCCTGCTCATCGATCACCGCCGCCAGCGCCTGGCGCAACGCCTTGTTCTTGCCCAGGATCGGATCCTTGAAGTTCAGCGCGACGTAGACGAAGCCCGGCACCGTCGCGTAGGTGACGCCGAACTTGCTGGCGTACTCGTCGTTCACCCGGAAGCTGCCGTCGGCCTCGCGCTTGACCAGCTTGGCGAAGTTGGCTCGATCGAGCGTGCGCGCGTCGAGCTCGCCGTGCAGGAACTTCAGCGCGCTGGGCTGGTTTTCCTCGATCAGCGGCATCTCCAGCACATCGACCAGCGGCAGGCGCTTGCCGGCGTCCTTGAGCAGCCCCTTGGCGGCGTCGCCTGGTTCGCCGACGTTCGGATAGACACCGTAATAGTTCGGGTTCTTCAACAGCCGCAGCACGCCCTTGCGATCGGCCTCCTTGTCGAGGTGGAACGGGCCAGTGCCCACCGGGTTCACGCTGAAGCGATCCTTGTAGAAACGCACGGCCTCGACCGGCACGATGGACGCGGGGGTGAACGTCAGCGCGTAGAGAAACAGCGGGTTGTCGTGGGTCAGCTTGATCGTGAACGTCGTCGCGTCGATCTTGTGCAAGCCGGCCACGTCCAAGGCGAGCAGTTCGACGCCGGGCGCCGCCTTCAGCGAGGCCGCGTGGTACGCGTCGAGGCCGACCACCGCGCCGCTCATCGCGAACCAGCTCTGCTTGTTGACGCGGTCATCGGCGAAGCGCTTGATGGCGTACAGCACGTCGTCGCTGGTCAGCTCACGGCCCTTGCCGCCGGCAAAGCACGGGTTGTCGTGGAAATGCACGCCGCGGCGCAGCTTGAATGTCAAGGTGAGCTTGTCGGCCGACAGCGTGGGCATCGCCTCGAGCAGGTCGGGCGTCATCTTGTAGGGTCGCTCGAGATACGAATAGGTCAGCAAGGTGCTGTAGACCATGCGCAGCACCTGATCCGATGCGATGTCGAACGAGCGCGTCGGGTCCAGGGTGTCGAACTGGGCCCAGCGCGGCACGGTGAGCACGGTCGGCTCATCGGCCGACGCGGCCCGGGGCGCGATGCTGGCCGACAGCAGCAGGCAAAGGCAACACAGCGCACGACGCATCGGTTTCATCGTCAGTCTCTCGTCAAAGAAGGTGGCAGGCGGCCCGGTGCAGGCGGCCTGTGGCTACTACGCGCAACTCGGGCGCGCTTTCGCGGCAACGCGGCTGCGCCAGCGGGCAGCGCGTGTGGAAGCTGCAGCCCGCGGGCGCATTCAGCAGGCCCGGCACGTCGCCCTCGAGCGGCCGACCCGGACGCTCGCGGCGCGGCACCGGATTGGGCACCGAGCCCAGCAAGGCCTGCGTGTACGGGTGGCGCGGCGTCGCGAACAGCTCGGCCGCCGGCGCCTGTTCGACCACGCGGCCCAGGTACATCACGGCCACACTGTCGCACAGGTATTCGACGATGGACAGGTCGTGCGAGATGAACACGTAGCTCAGGTTCAAGCGCTCCTGCAGTTCGACCAGCAGATTGAGCACCTGCGACTGGATCGACATGTCGAGCGCCGACAGCGGCTCGTCCAGCACCACCACCTTGGGCTGCAGCGCGAGCGCGCGGGCGATGCCTATGCGCTGGCGCTGGCCGCCGGACAACTCATGCGGCCAGCGGTCCAGGTGCTCGGGCGCCAGGCCGACCAGATCCATCAGCTCGCGGATGCGAGCCTCGCGCACGGCCCCGCGCGCGAGGCCGTGCACCTCGAACGGCAGCGCCAGGATCTGGCGGATGCGCTTGCGCGGGTTGAGCGACGCGAACGGATCCTGGAACACCATCTGCACGTCGCGCGTCATCTGGCGACGTTCGTCGACGGACAGCGTCGCGACGTCGCGCCCTTCGACGCGCAAGGTGCCGGCGCTCGGCGCGACCAGCCCGACCAGCGCGCGGCCCAGCGTCGTCTTGCCGCAGCCCGACTCGCCAACGATGCCCAGCACCTCGCCGGGCAGGATCGCGACGCTGACCTGGTTGACCGCCCGCAACCGCGCCACCTCGCGCCGCAGCGGGCCGCGGTACACCGGGAACTCGACCGACAAGCCATCGGCCTCGAGCAACGCGGTATTGCTCATGCCAAGCCGCCTTCCGGGAAGTGGCACGCGGCCGCGTGCGCGCCTCGCACGTCTTGCACGTCTTGCACGCCCTGCTTCACGCGCACGAGGGCGGGCACGTCCGTGCGGCAGCGCGCCTGCACGCGCGGGCAGCGCGCCTGGTAGCGACAGCCGGTTATGTGCGTCGACGCCGATGGCACCGTGCCGGGGATCACCTCCAGGCGATGGCCACCGTGGCGCGTCTGGCCCGGCCGCGGGCGCGCCGCGAGCAAGCCGATGGTGTACGGGTGCGCGGGATGCTCCAGCACGTCGAAGACGCTGCCCTGCTCCACCACGCGGCCCCCGTACATGACGACGACGCGGTCGGCGATCTCGGCGACGACGGCCAGGTCGTGGGTGACGAACACGATGCCGGTGCCCAGCTCGCACTGCAGCTCGCGCAGCAGGTGCAGCACCTGGGCCTGGATCGTGACGTCCAGCGCCGTGGTGGGCTCGTCGGCGATCAACAGCGCGGGGCGGTTGGCCAGCGCCATCGCGATCATCACGCGCTGCTTCATGCCGCCGCTCATCTGGTGCGGGTACTCGTCGTAGCGGCGTTCGGGGTCCGGGATCTTCACCTGGCGCAGCAAGGCCAGCACCTTCTCGCGCGCCTCGCCACGGCGCGCCGTGCAGTGGATCGCGAAGACCTCGGCGATCTGGCGGCCGATGGACTGCACCGGGTTCAGCGCGGTCATCGGCTCCTGGAAGATCATCGCCAGCGAGCGTCCGCGCAAGCGACGGCGTTGGGCCGGCGGCAGCGCGAGCACGTCGACGCCGTCGAAGCGGATCGTGCCGGCCTCGACCTGCGCGACGTCCGGCAGCAGGCCCATCACGGACAGTGCCGTCACGCTCTTGCCGCAGCCCGACTCGCCCGCAATGCACACCGTCTGCCCCCGCGCCACGCTCAGGCTCACCCCGTCGACCGCGCGCACGCGGCCGCGGGCCGTCTTGAACGAGGTGACGAGGCCGTCGATCTCGAGCAGGCGGTCGGCACTCATGGCGTTTCAGCGGGCATGCGGGCGGGGTTCCGGCGGGCTGGGGACGCCGTCATGGCGACGACGCGCGGAGCCCGCGAACGTACATGACCTGGGCCAGGCAAATCGTCTTGGGCGAGCACCGAGGCGGTGCCCGCGCGATGATGCCACAGCGTGCCGCCAGGAACGGTTGCGGAGCCCTCGTTACCTGGTCGGTCCGACGGTCATGACCACGATCAGCGCAGCGCCACTCAGTTGGTCGCCTGGATTTGCCGCCGTCTCTCCACATACCCGCTCTGCACAGCGCGCGCATTGTCCGGGCAGGTGCTGCTGTTGCAGCCGGTGGCATCGATGGTGTAGACCCGCACCACCTTCGCAACGCCGGGCGAAGTCTCACCTTCGTTGTAGGCCGTCGAGCTGCACGTGACCGTCGCCATCATGCCCAGGTCCGCGCGCAGGTCCAGCGTCTGGCTCGTCGCGCTGCAAGTCGTCCAGGAACCCTTCAAAGCCTGATAGAGGCCCCACTCGACCCCGGCGCGCGCCGCCTGGTCGGCCCGCGTGCCCAGCGTGTCGAGCGCGCTGGAGGCCTGGGCGCTCGAACTCAGGCGCACGATCGCGGCCGCCAGCGCGGCGAGCATCACCAGGACCACCAGGATCGCGATCGAGCCGAAGCCGCGTGAGTGCGCGCGCGGGCTGTTCATGGTGCGTTCGCCACGTGGGCGCCACTCGCCAGGCCCACCGTCTCGTTGTTGCGCGTCAGCTCGATGGCGATCCACACGAAGCCGTATTGCTGCGTCGCGCCCGGGTTGGGGTCGTAGACGAAGGTGCAGCTCTTCACACGGGTCGCGACAATGTCGGCGCTGGCGATCGACGGGCAGCTCGACGGATAGGCCGCGTTGAAGCCGTAGTTGGACGACCGGTAGAGCGTGCCCTTGCCGTTGCCGGAGGCGTCCAGCGTGCCGTCGGCGCCACTGCAGGTGTAGAACACGGCCTTCTGGGCGTTCGAGACGATGCTGAAGCGCCCGCTGTCGTAGCCAGAGGGAAACTGGGTGCTCGCGATGCTCAGGCGCACGCGCCCCTGTGTCGCGGCCGGCGTCGCGACGCCGGTGATGGCGGCCCGATTGACGCCGGCGTAGACATCGTTGGGATTGAGGTTGCCCAGCACCAGCCAGTCGCCGACGGCCGGCGTGCTCGACAGCGGCGTCAGCGCGTCGACCACGCTCGTGGCCTGGCTCGTGTCGAGCGGCGCGGCGCAGGTCGCCCCGGGCGTGCAGGCGGGCGACGCATCGTTGACAGTGTCGGGGCCCAGGCGCAGCCGGCCGCCGCTGGCCGAAGGCACCACCTCCACGCATTGCGAGCCTGGCGTGCGAACCGAGTTGGGCACGGCCAGCCGGATGTCGCGCAGCATGCGGCGCAGCGCCGTGTCCGCCTGGTCGGTCAGCTCGGCGCGGTTGCCGGTGGCGATGTAGCTGTCGATCGCGGGGCGCATGAACACGGAGATCGTCGCCGCGAGGATGCCGGCGATCACGATGACCAGCGTCAGCTCGATCATCGTGAAGCCGCGGCTGGGAGCGCCTTCGCGCGGCCGGGCGCCGCTCATGACGCGTAGTCCGTACGCCAGCCCACGAGGGTGATGCTGGCATCGGTGCGGCTGACGGTGACCGAGATGCGCCGCGCCGCGGCCACGCCCGACAGCGTCCCGGCCTGCACGCGCACCACGACCGACAGGCCGGCAAGGGTCGGGATGGGCGTGCCGTCGATGGTGCAGATCTGGCCGCTGGTGGTGTAGCCGTCGTAGTCACCGATGTCGTTGAAGCTCAGTCGGCTGCAACCGCCGGCGGCCGGGTTGGCGACCGGTGCATAGGGGCGCAGCTCGATCTCGTCGAGCATCTCCTCGGCCACGGCGAGCAGTTGCTTGTTGACCAGCGGATCAGCCGAGCCGCGCGTGGCAGCCGAGAACGCGAGCATCACGCCGGTCAGGCCGACGCCCAGCACGACGATCGCGATGACCATCTCCACCAGCGTGAAGCCGCGCTGGCGGGCGCGGCCTGCCATGCGTTCATTGCACATGGCCGGTCGCTCCCACGATGCTGATCGACGCTTCCGTGGCGATCGACACGGTGAAGTTCGACACCGCGCTACCCGCCCCGTCGGTGCTCACCTGGCCGCTGGGTTGGAAATACAGCGTGGCCTGCGGACTCACGCTCGTGGCTGCAGTCGATCGGGTGTTGGTGACGGTGGCGCTGCCGTCGGGCCCGGTGATGACCGCGCTGCATGCGCTGGCCGGATTCGCGGCGGCGATCGAGAGCGCGATGCCGCCTGTGGCCACGACCGCGCACACGAGGCGCCGGCTCGCCACGGCCGTCTTCTGGCCCTGGCGCAGCGCAGCCACGGCCTGGTCGCGCCAGGCGTCGTCCTGGGCGCCCAGGATGCCCTGGATCTTGGGCCCGGCCACCGCGGCCAGGATGCCGACGATGACGATCACGACGATCAGCTCCGCCATCGTGAAGCCGCGTTGGCGAACGCGATCAGAACAGTTCGCGCGCATGGAAGGTCTTGGTGGATTCGGGCGAGAAGATGCCGAACGTGGCCCGCGCCGACGGGTCGCGGTCCCACAGCGTGCTGCAGCCGCCGTTCTGCGAGCGCAACCAGGGCAGAGCCGCCCCCGTGCTCGCCGGACGCGTGCCGGAGACGCAGGACTGGTCCGTCGCCACGGAGCCGAGGTTCAGCGCGATGTCGATGCTGCCCGTGGTGGCAGGACTCGCGGTGGAGACGCTCAGGCTGGCTTGTCCGCCTGCCAGCGTGATGGCCGACAGCGTATTGTTCATCGCACCGCTCGCAGCGCCCTTGCTGTCGATCGGGTTCGACTTCGACGCCGCTGCGGCCGGCACGACGGTGCAGTTGTCGGTGCTGTTGAGGATCCAGGCCTTGCCGCTCCAGTACTGCGCCTGCACGGCGATCTGCAGCGCCGTCTTCTCCGAGCCCCACGCGCTGCTCAGGCGCAGCCGTCCGCTGCGCAAGAGGGTGCTGCCTTCGATCGGCGTGGCGGCGTTGGCCGAACTGGCGCCGTCGGTGTCCGTGGCGCGCACGACGAGCGTGTTCTGCGGGGTCAGTTTCGTCGTGTACGTGTAGGCCGGCGTGGCCAGCGTCGCCAGCCCGCGCACGAAGGTCGCCGCACCCACGCTGCCGGTGCTGCCGAAGCCGCCGGCGCCCAGTGCCACGGCCTCGCTGAGCGTGGTCGCCTTCGCGTACGCGGGCGAGGTCACGCCGCTGCCGTCGTAGTTGAGCGTCGTGGCGGGCGTGGCCGCGCCGTTGCGCGCGGTCAACTGCACCTGGAACGGCTGGCCTGCGTAGGAAGAGACGCCGCAAGCGGGCGTCACGGCGACGTCGAAATGATCAGGGATGAAACGGCCGACCGCGCCTGCTGCACCGGTCGTTCCGGTCGAGGCCAGGCCGCTGCCCAGGTAGTTGCCCAGGCTGACCGACAGGTCCCCGATGCCGACTTCGCTCCACACCAGGTTGCTGGCGCTCGCCACGCCGTTCGTGAAGGCTCCGAACGAGCCGGAGAACGCACCGTTGGCGGCACCCGCGCCCATCGCACTCGCGCGCGTGAAGCTCAGCACCGGCGCCGCGGGCGTGCTCTCGCGACCGAAATTGGGCGTGGCCACGTTGCTCGCGTTGCGCGCCGTCAGCGTCGCGGCGAACGCCTTGCCGGCCTTGATCGGCGCGGCGGTGATGGCGCTGAACGCGAACGAAGACGGCCCGGTGACAAAGGAGTCGCTGCCCGTCATCACGAGCCCGACCTCGCCGCCCGTCGTCCCCGTGTAGCTGGCATTGAGCTGGACCTGCCCGACATCGGCGTACTGCACCGTGGTCGTGGCCACGCCGGCGGCGTTGAACGCCAGTGTCACCGCGCGCCCGCTGGCATCGCAGACCGCGCCGGCGTTGTTGGCGCTGTTGACCGCCAAGCCGCCGACCCGCACCGCCCACGAGCCGCTGGACGGATTCGAGTAGCCGCAGGAAAACGCGACGGCCTTGCTGACGCTCGCGAACGCTGGCGTGCACACGCCGCTGTTGTCCGACTTGCGCACCGCGGTCACCGTGACGCTCTGCGCCGTGTCGGAAACATGCGCCGGAACGTCGAACAGCAACCCCGAATCGGCCGCGGTGAAGGTGCACGACGGCGTGCCGAAGTTGCAGGTGGTGGGCGTGACCGCGATGGGCGACGAACTGGTTGCGCCGAGCAGCGTCGAGCCGGCGACGCTCTCCTGCAGCGACACCGTGGTCGTGCCGCTGCCAGCGGGAATCGAGAAGCTCGTCCCCGCGGGCCATTTGACGGTGCCGCCCACACTGGACATCGTGCCCGTCACGCCGCCGGTGTACTGGGTGATGCAGCCGCTGTCCTGGCAAGCCAGGATGGTGACGCTGGCCGGGGTGCAGGTGACGCCGGTGCCACTCGCGTGTTGCACGACCAGGTGGTCGAGCGGCGGGGCGCAGCTGTGGGTCTGTGCGATGTCCAGCGTGATCTCGGCGGCACTGAGCTCGAAGTTGTAGACCCGCAGTTCGTCGATCTGGCCGTTGGCCGAATTCGCCGTCGCGCCGGCCGGCGTCGCGGCGCTCCGGTTGTCGCCGACGAACAGCGAGCCGAGGCTGGGATCGAGATTGCCGTTGGTCGTGCCGATCGCCGTCGTCGCGAGCGAGCCGTTGACGTAGATGCGCAGCGTTGTCTGGTTGGTGCCCGCCGCCATGCGCCATGTCGCCGCGACATGCAACCATGTCGCCGCGGCCGTCGCCTGCGCGGCCGTGGTGGCGGTGACGAGGGTGCCCGCGCTGTCGGCCAGCGAGAAGCGCAGCGCCCCACCGGCGTTGCGCATGATGTAGAAGGGCCGCGTGGCGACGGTGCTGCCATCCATCAGCATGGCCGGGGTGGCGCTGGTCCACACCACGTTGCTGCGAACCCAGAACGACAGTGTCCCGCTGCTGCCGATGCTCGTGTCGACGTCGAGCGCCGTGTCGACGGCGGAGATCGCCGTCGTCGTGTTCGCCGGGAAATCCGCGGCGCGACAGACCTCGCCGGTGGACACCGTCTGGGCCGAGCCGACGCGCACGCCGTTGTTGTTGTTGCCTGAACTGTCGGCCACCTCGCCCACGCGCCCGCTCCAGGCGTATTCGTCGAAGCGGTATTCGGCCAGGCGCGACGGCGTGCCCGAAGGAATGAACCAGCGGACGGCGGTACCGTTGGCGTTGTAGCCGCTGTTGAAGGAATACAGCGTGTAGTCGGCAGTCGAGACCTGCACCCCGATCGTCGCCTGCGAGCCGGTGGCGTTGCTGTTGCCGTACTGGTACTTGAACTGGCCGTTTTCGTAGAGGATCGCCTGGAACGCGTACGGCGTGCTGGTGGCGTACTGGAAGACGCTGTTCCACGACACCACCAGGTAGCGATTGGGCGCGATGCCCTTCTGCTCCCAGCTGACGTTGCCGCTGCCGCTGGCGCCCGGATTCATGTCGGCCCAGTAGACCATCATGACGTTGCTCGCCGCACCCGCCGCGCAGCCCGAGTAGGCGAGCGCGGAGCCCGCGGGCAGGTTGGAGTTCGAGTAGTTGCGGAAGAAGCCCGTGTCCGCCCCGAACTGCAGTATTCCGTTGGCGAGGATGCGCACGCTGCTGTACGCCGTGCCGGCGTAGGTGAACGTGAACCCGCCGGTCAGGTTGACCGTGGCCTTGTCATCGTCGCTCGGGTAGCTGGTGCAGGTCTTGTCCCAGGTGACCGCGTTGGCCGCGGTCTCCCAGGAGAAGCTGTCGCTGCGAAAGGCGTAGGTCGCCGCGTCGGCCGGCATGGCGGACGACAAGGCCAGCGCCGCGAACAGCGGCGCCAGCCAGCGACCCAGAAAATCGCGCATGGCGACGGGGCTGCGACGATCAGTTGCCGGCGCCGATGCCCGGGAAGTCGGCCGTGTAGGTGATGGCGCCGGACGTGTAGCTGACGGAGCAGGTCGTCGTGGCCGTATTCGAAGCGGTCAGGTCGGTCTGGCCGGTCTTGACTGCACTGGAATAGCCGTTCGGAAGGCCGCCCTGGAGCAAGCTGGCGACCGTCGCGGTCGCGCACGTGCTGACCTTCACGCACTTGTTGAGGGTGACGACGTTGTTCATGACGGCACAGCCGCTAAAGTTCACGTTCATCGCCGAACCCGCGGCGCCCGCGACGCCCGTCACGGCAGCTTGCTGCGCGTCGCCGCGCATGTCGACGAACTTGGGCAGCGCCGTCGCGGCGAGGATGCCGAGGATGACGATGACGACGATCAGCTCGATCATCGTGAAACCTTGTTGCGCAGTGCGCGCGCTGCGGATGGAACGGACGTTTCTCATGGGGTGCTCCTGGGAGGCGGTGAGGGACAGGTCGAAGATGCCGCCCCGGAGGCAGCGGAAGAAATCGCGCAATGTGCCGCGTCCAGGTTGGCTGCGGCACGTCGTTGTGTAGCGTCGACCTGGGTCAGTACCCGACGCGCTGCGAATTGCAGTTCGCCGATCCGGCCCATGGCGATGACCAGCCCGATCCCGATCACGATGACCGTGAGTGCGAGTTCGATTCGTCCCACTCCGGTTGTCGGGGCCAGCGCCGTCGCTGCCAGTCTTATCGACCGCCATGGATCACTTCTTGAGCGAGACACGGCCAAGATCCCAGATCGGCAGGAACACGCCCAATGCCAGCGTCAGGACGAGGATGCCGATGAACACGATCATGATCGGCTCGATCTGCTGCGCGAGCGTCTTCAGCTCGTACTGCACTTCGTTGGTGTAGAGCTGCGCGATCTCGTCGAGCAGCTCGTCGAGTGCACCGGTTTCCTCGCCCACGGCGATCATCTGGAGCACGACCGGCGTGAAGATCGCACTGCCGACAGCCGCGCGCAGGATCGATTCGCCGCGCTCGACACTCGAGCGCATCTGCTCGACCTTGCGCGACATGAAGCTGTTCTCGACGGTCTGCGCCACCACGGACAAGGCCTGCTCGACCGGCACGCCACTCTTGAGCGACAGGCTGAGACTGCGCGCCATGCGCGCCAGCATCGCCTTGCGCACGATCTTGCCGGCCAGCGGCACCTTGAGCTTGAGCCGATCCCAGACCAGCTTGCCCTCGGGCGTCGCGATGTAGCGGCGCAGCCCGTACACGGCGGCGGCGACCAGGATCGCCACCAGCCAGCCGTAGTGGATCGTGAACGACGACATGCCCAGCAGGATGCGCGTGGCCAGCGGCAGTTCGGCGCCCAGGCTCTTGAACACGTCGGCGAACGCCGGGATCACCATCACGTTGATGACGCCGATCGCCGCCACCATCGCGGCCATCACGAACAAGGGGTAGCGCAGTGCCGACTTCACCTGCTGGCCCATGAACATCTCGAACTCGAGATGGTGGAACAGGCGCAGGAAGACCTCGTCGATGCGGCCCGTCATCTCGCCCACGCGCACCAGGGCCACGTAGAACGTGTCGAAGATCGACGGGTGCTGCGCCATCGACATCGACAGCTCGACGCCGGATTCGAGGCTCTGGCGAATGGCCAGCAGCGTCTGCTTCAGGCGCACGTGCGTGGACGAGTCCTGCAGTCCCGCGAGCGCCCGCAGGATCGGCACGCCGGATTTCAGCAAGGTGTGCAGCTGGCGGCTGAGCAGCATCAGGTCGACCACCGTCACCTTGGGCAGCGACCACTGTTCGAAGCGTTGCGCGAAGCCGGCCTGGCCCGATGTTTCGCCGGATCCGCCCGATCGGCTCACGCTGATCGTCACCGGCACCACGCCGCGCGCCAGCAGCACGTCGGCCACGGCATCGGCCGACAAGCCCTCCAGCACGCCGCTGACGGACTGTGCATTGCTGCGGCCGGTGTAGGCGAAGTGGGGCATCAGTCTTCGACCTGGCTCGACACGTGCATGGCCTCTTCGATCGTGGTGCGTCCTTCGAGCGCCAGGCGCAGCGCATCGCGCGCCAGCGTGTGGCCCGCCATCTGCTTGCGGCCGGCCGCATTGAAGTGCGCCGGCTCGCCGTGGTTCAACGCCTCGACCAGCTCCTGGTTGATTTCCAGGAACTCGTAGACGCCGGTGCGGCCGATCGTGCCGGTCTGGTTGCAGTGGCTGCAGCCGCGGCCGTGGCGCAGGACGCCGAGGTCGACCTCGCGTCCGCCATTCAGCGCCGCGACCCAGGCGCGCTGGTGCACCGTCGGCTCGTACGGCTCGCTGCAATGCGTGCAGACCACGCGCACCAGGCGCTGCGCCAGCACCAGTTGAAGCGAGAGCGCCACCATGTAGCGCGGCACGCCCATGTCGACCAGCCGCATCGGCGTGGACAGCGCGTCGTTGGTGTGCAGGGTCGACAGCACCAGGTGCCCCGTGAGGGCGGCGCGCAAGCCGATCTCCGCGGTCTTCTGGTCGCGCATCTCGCCCACCAGCACGATGTCCGGATCCTGGCGCAGCGCGGCGCGCAGGACGCGCTCGAAGCTGAGGTCGATCTTTTCCATCACCTGCACCTGGTTGAGGCCGGGCAGGCGATATTCGACCGGGTCTTCGACCGTGATGATCTTCTTCTCGGTGCTGTTGAGCTCGTTCAGGGCGGCGTACAGCGTGGTCGTCTTGCCACTGCCGGTGGGCCCGGTCACCAGCACCATGCCGCTGGGCTTGTGGATCGCGCGCAGCAAGGCCTCGCTGACGCGCGGCGGCAGGTTCAGGGACTCCAGGCGCAACATGCCGCCGCTCTGGTTCAACAGACGCATCACCACCGACTCGCCGTACTGGGTCGGCATCGTGGACAGGCGGACGTCGACCGCGCCGTTGCGCAGCTTGACGCCGAAGCGGCCGTCCTGCGGCAGGCGCTTCTCGGAGATGTCCAGGCCCGACATCAGCTTGAGGCGCAGCGCCATGGCGCCGGAGATCTTCGAGTCGGCCTCGGTCTGCACATGCAGCACGCCGTCGATGCGGTAGCGGATGCGCAGGGATGCTTCCTGCGGTTCGATATGGATGTCGGAGGCGCGCACGCGCAGCGCCTCCTCGAATACGGAATAGAGCAGTCGCACGACCGGCGCATCTTCGGCGCTGTTGCTGTTCAGGCCGAGCAGGTCGCCCAGGTCGACCTCGTTGCTTGCAAGCTCGGTCGTCAGCTCCTTGGCGAGGCCGGCGATCTCCTCGGTGTGCTGGTAGGAGCGATCGATGGCCGCGAGCAGCTGGCTCTCGGCGACCACCACCAGGTCGATCTCGCGCTGGATGATCCGCGCGATCTCGTCGTACGCGTTGATGTCCGACGGGTCGGCCATGCCCACCTTGACGCTGTCGGGGCCGGCCTCGAGGGCCAGCGCGCGCAGGCGGCGCGCCTGCACTTCGGGCATCAGGCGCGCCACTTCGGGCCGCACGCTGCGCCGGCTCAGGTCGGAGAACGGAATGCGCAACTGCTTGCCGAGCGCCTGGGCGATCTGCACCTCGTTGACCCAGCCGCTGTCGATGATGACGCGGCCGAGCTTGCGACCCGTCGCCTTCTGCGAGGCCAGCGCCTCGCCGAGCTGGTCGGCGGTCATCAGGCCCTGCTGGACCAGCATCTCCCCCAGGCGCACACGTTCGGGACGAGCCATGGCGCGCTCCTCAGCGCTCGACCGGCGGCATCGCCAGCGAGACGGGCGACGGCGTGGTGTCGGCGCCTGCAGGCCAAGGCCCATCGCCGGGAATGATCGTGGGCTTCAACAGGATCACGAGCTCGCGCTTGTGGGAGCTGATGGATTTCTGGCGGAACAATCCGCCGATCAGGGGCGCCTCGCCCAGGATCGGCACGCCCGAGCGGTCGTCATGGGCTTCGTGCAGCATCAGGCCGCCGATGGCGACGATCTCGCCGTCATGCACGCGCACGATGCTGTCGGTCTCGTTGACGGTGCTGCTGGCAAGCGGCAGGCGATACGAGCCCAGGGATCCGAGGTCGATGTTCTTCGTGACCTCGCTCACCGCGCTGATCGACGGGTGCACGTGCAGCATCACGTTGCCGGCGTCGTCGATCTGTGGCGTGACGTCGAGCGCGATGCCGCTGAAGAACGGCTGCAGCGTGAGCGACGGCGAGGACGTCGAACTGCTGCCCGAACTGGTCGTCGATGTCGACACGCCCGTCACGAACAGCTGGTCGTTGCCGACCTTGAGCACGGCCTTCTGGTTGTTGAGCGTGGCGATGCGCGGGCTCGACAGCACTTCGGCATTGCCCTGCGACTGCAGGAAGTTGAGCACCGAGGCGAAATTGGCCGCCTGGAACGCCAGCCCGTAGAAGCCCTGGCCCACCGTGCTGGCCACCAGCGAAGCGCCTGCCGTCAGGGAGTTGGTGCCGTCGCTCAACGCGCCGGTGGTCCCCAGCGTCGCCCCGGGTTGCCCGATGCCCACCGTCAAGTGGCCCTTGCCGCCGAACAGGCCGTTGGTGAAGCCGGCCCAGTTGATGCCGGCCTGCGAGCCGGTGTCGAGATCGACGTCGACGATCTTGGCCTCGATCATCACCTGGCGTTCGATGCTGACCTGGATCGCCTTCAGGTAGGCCTCGACCTGGCGCAATTCGGTGGACGTCGCGCGCACGACGATGACGCCTGCGGAAGGGTTCAGCACGACGCTGCGGTGCCCCTCGGCGCCCACCATCGCGACCAGCGACTGCTGCACCTCGCGCCAGAAGTCGGCGTCCGAGCTCGTGCGCACATGCGTGCTGTCGTCGGCGCGCCCGCCGTTGGCACTGGAGCCGCTGCCGCTGCTCGAGCCGCCGCCGGTCGAACTGCCGCTCGAGCTGCCGTTGGCGCCGGTGCTCGCCTGCGTGATCGAGCTCGACGTCACGCGCGTATCGCTCGTGCCCTCGCGTCGTCCCGGCAGGTAGTTGATCTTGAACACCCGCGTCTGTACCGTGTTGGGCATGACGAAGATGCGCTTGCCGCTCACCCTGAAGTCGTAGCCGAACAACTCGCGCAAGGTATCCATCGCCTCGAGCACGGTCGTGTCCTTGAGGGTCACGGTGATGTTGCCGGAAACGTCCGGCGAGACAAGCATGTTGTAGCCGGTGCCGGCACCGATCTGGGCGAACACCTGGGCGGCGTTGGCGTTGTTGACCGACAGGTCGAAATGGCCCGACGACTGCGCGACCGCCTTGACCGGGTCGATCGCGGGAACGTCCGACGGCGTCGCGTGCGCGGCGAGCGTCGCCAGCCCGGCCAGCAGGACCGCGAAGGAAGAATTTTTCATTGCGAATCCTTGTGGCGCACCGCGACCGCGATGGCGGTCCGGTGCGTGTCGTCAATCCCGTCGCCGCCGGCGCTGGGGGTCTTGCGAATCCCGGGTGCGAGCGCGAGCCAGCGCGCCGTGCCTTTGCCTGTGCGCAGCGTGACGCCCTGGTCGTCGATAGCCGTGACCACCACATCGCCCAGCCGGTCGCCGATGCGCACCATGCGCCCGTCGATCAACGCCGACGCAGGCTGGTCGCCGCCCGATCGCACCGACTCGACGTGCGGCGCGGCCGCGACCGTCGCCTTGGCCGCGGACGCACCCGAGGCTGCGTGCGCCGCCGCGCGCACGGGTGCGTCGCCCTGGGACGTGAAGCCGGGCGGCGGCGCGGTGGGGTCATTGCCGGCCGTCGCGATAGCCGCGGCCCACAAGGTCGCGGCAACGCAGAGCCCACGCATCGGGGCGAGCCGCCGGGCAGAGAAGTTCGTCATCAGATCACCAGCCAGTTGCGGTCGGGACTCAGGGTGTACAGCCGCAGCGTCAGCACAAGGCGCGGATGGCGATCCGCCTTCAGGTGCATGCCGCCCCAAAGGACGTGCTGGGGCAGCGCTTCCAGGGCCTGGCAGTAGGCGAGCAGGTCGTCGTAGGTGCCTTCGACTTCGAGGTCGACGCCCTGCCGATACAAGTGGCCGACATCGGGTGGCATGCCGAGCGCGGCTGCGGAGGCCGCACTGGCCGGTGCGGCGCCCGCCACCGCGGCGCCGATCTCGGTGCGCGGCACGCTTTGAAGGCTGCGCACGCGCAGGCCGCCGGTCTTGTCAAGAACCCCGCGCAGCACGGCCACCATGTCGGCGGCCGGCACGAGGTCGCCGCCGATCTGGTGCACGCTCGCGTCGGACTCCTGGACCCGCCGCCGCCAGGTGGCCAGATCCTGGACCAGTTGCTGCTCGAGGACGTGCGACTGCGACTGGCGATCGATCTGATCCTGGCGCGTCTGCGCGACCGCCTGCTGCATGCCCTGCGCAAGCTGGCGTTGCGCCTTCCAGCGCTTGAACGCCGGTGTCAGCAGCAGCGGATCCGATGCCCAGGCCGCGATGGCGAGCACGCAGACGATGATCATCAGGCGTTCGCGCACGACGCGCTGGTCGAACTGGCGCTGCAGCCGCAACACTCGCACGCGCAGGTCGAGCAAGGCCTGGTCAAGTTGCCGCGGGAGCTTCATCGCGCGCCCCCTGCGGCAGGAAACGCTCCGGCGCCCGCCGATCCGACAGGATTCGCATGCAACGCGAATTCGGTGACGCTGGCCCCTGGCGCGCCATCGCCTGCGGTGGCTGCGCCGGCGTCGAGATCGGCCGGCATCGGCAATGCCTTCAGGCTCACCTGCGCAAACGCCCGGCCGCGAAACAGCGGCTCGTCGTTCAAGCGGTTCAGGTAGTCGGGCAGGACGCGGGGATCGGTCATGCGCCCTTGCAGGTCCAGGCCACCGGCATCCGCGGCGACCGACAGATCGGTGATCCACAGTGCGCGGGCGCCCATGTTCTGCGACTGCCGCGCGAGCGCCACCAGGTACGGCGAGTAGCCCTGCAGGCTGCCAGCGCTGCCGTTCTGGATCGCTCCGCGAACTTGCTGTGACGCTGCATAACGTGCTTGCAGCGCCGCGAGCTCGGCCGCCGACAGTCCAGTCGACGCATTCGCCGCGACCGCAGGCGCGTGCGACTGCAACGCGATCAATTGCTGCTGGGCCGAGTGGGCGTTGCGCTCCTCGCGCGTGGCCGCGAAATTCAGTCCACCATCGACAAGTCCCAGGCAGACGAGCAGCACCGCCAGCGCGATCAAGCCGTCCGTGCTCGAAAAGCGCTCGCGCCGCGGGCGCATCGACTCGTCAAGCAGGTTGAGGTGCTGGACGCCGCTCACCGGGCAAGCTCCGTGCTGTGCGCTGCGCTGCGAACGCCTTCGGGCGGGTGGCGGGCCGTCATGCGCTTGCTCCCGGCCGCAACGCCGCGCCGAACGCGGCCAGGCATTGCGACTGCAGTTGCGGGTCGGCGGCGACCTCGGGCACGGCGGTCAGGTCAAAGACAGCGGCCAGGTCCAAGGGGACGACCGGCGCGTAGATCAGGTCACGCAAATAGGCCAGGAAGTCCTGCATGCGCTCGGCTGGCGATACGAGCAGGCGAGACAGGCTCACCTGGCTGAAGACGCGTTCGACGCTGTCGAGCGTGCGCTGCAATTCGAGGCTGGTGCGCTCGAAGGCCTGCAATCGCACATCGGCGTCCGCGTGAGTGAGTTGAGCGAGGGAAACCTCGATGGAACGCGACAGCAGCAATTCGGCGCCCGCGGTCACCACCAGCGTGCTGTGCGTGCTGCCCACATTGAGCAGCGCCTGGCCGCGTCCGGGCTCCTCCAGCAGTGCGCTGATGTTGCGCAGCGCGGTCTCCTGGATGTCGACGGCAAGCAGTGAGACGCCGGCCTCGTCGGCGATGTTGACCAGCGCCTGGATCGGTTCGCGCGGGGCAGCGATGCCGATCAGCGAAGCCTGGCCGCGCTGCGTGACGTGCGCGGGGATCGTGAGAATGTCGAATGCCGCACTGTCGATCGGATAGTCCACCATCTGCTTGACCTGCCAGCGCGCCGCCTGCCGCCACTCTTCGGGCGGTACGGCGGGCGCTTCCATGGGCAACATCTGGTAGCGACCGCGCTCGAGCAGCAGGACCATGGCGTGCGCGGCGCCGCCCAACCTGGCCTTGATCTCACGCAGGGTCGCGAGCGGCTCGTCCCAGGACGCTTCCAGCGTCCAATGCACCTGCGGGCGACCCTGGGCGACGACCGGACCGATGCACGCCACGCGGCACCGGTTCCCGGCAGGGGCGATGGCGACCCAGCCCTGGGCAACGCGTTGGCGACGGAAACGTGCAAGCACGAGCGATCCTGGTATTTGTGGTTTCCTGGATCATGCGGACTCGTCGAGGGTGTCAATCGCCTGAGGAAGTGCCCTTTTGCAGTGCACTTCGCAGCCGAGGTCGAGCACTTCGCACGGACGGCCCCCTCCAGCGCCAGCGCCTGCGCCTGGCGCTGGCTGGCGTCGACAGCCGACGGGTCGGCGGGTGGCGTTCAGGCGGGCTGGGGACGAACGTTACTTGGCCGGACCGACGTTCATGAACGGGATCGGCGCGCTGCCGTAGATCGACGTCGGCAAAGCGCCGTTCCACTTCTGCGCCTTGGTCAGCTCGACCTCGATGCGGCGCAGCTCCAGCACGTCCTTGTTCTTGGCCAGCGCGTCGTTCTGAACCTGCAGCGACTGGGCCTCGGCGGTGGCGACCTTGATCTTGGCGTAGGCATCGCCGTCGGCGGTGGCCTTGACGGCGTTGGCCTCGGCCTCGGCGATCGCCACCTTCTGCTTCTGCTCGGCCTCCACCGTCTTCAGCTTGTTCTCGGCGGCCAGCCGCAGTTGCTCCTGCGTGACCTTGTCGTTGATCGCACGCATGTAGCTCTCGCTGAACGAAAAGTTGCGCATGTCGATGCTGATCACCTGGGCGCCGTAGTTGTTGAGCTTGGCGCGCAGCGCCGCCGTGATGTCGTTGGACACGGCCGCGCGCTGGCTGATCAGGTCGGGCGCCGAATAGCGCGCGGTGACCGCCTTGAACACTTCCTGGGTGGCCGTCTGCACGTAGTTGGCGAGGTTGCCGTCGTGGCTGTACTTCTCGTAGACCTCGGTCACGCGGTCGGGCGCGATCGAATAGCGCACGGTCAGGCTCACCTTGACCGGCTGCGTGTCGGATGTGGAGCCCTCGGCGTTCTCGATGTCGGCCTGCTCTGCGCGGATGCTGAACACGTCCAGCTTCTGCCACGGCAGCACCAGCGTGAAGCCCTCGCTCTGCAAGCCCCGAATGGCGCCGCCCACCGTGATGACGCCACGCGAACCCGTGGGCACCGTGCGCAGCGGCCAGAACATCACGAGCACGATCAGGACGACGAGTCCGATCAGCGCGTCACGCACCAGCGCGCCGCCGTTGAGGGCCGTGCCTTCCTTGGCGTAGCGGCTTGCGAATGGCATGGAATCCTTTGGTTTGACTGGGTGAGGCGCCATCGACGCCGCCTCTTCAGGACGTGCTCACGACTTCGCGGGACGCTTCATCGCCTCGAGCGCGTCGAGGTTGACGCCGCTGGCCATGGACTTCAGCGTCGCGCCGTCGACCTTGTCGCCGGAGGTCTCGACGATGACGCCGTTCTTCAGGACGACGGTGTATTCGGAATGGCTGCCGTCCTTGCGGTACTGCTCATGCACCGTGCGGCCGCTGTCCTTGTAGGTCTTCTCGATGCCGTCCGGCGTCTCCTTGTCGACCGTCACGTTGGCCCACGTGGCCACCGAGGCCAGGGCACCGAGGCCGCCCATGTCGCTGATCGTCAGCTGCGCGCGCTGCTCGCCCGCGACGTAGCCGGCCTTGGCCACCGAGCTCGAGATGCCCATCGCCGAGCCGCCGCTGGTCTCGAGCGACTCGCGCTTGAGGGCGCCGAGCGCCTCGGGCAACTGGGCCTTGAGGTCGGCCACCGGGATCGGCGTACCACCGGCGCCGGTCAGCGCACCCAGCACGTCGCCCGCCGCAGCGGCGGCCGACGCCGGGTCGCCCGACTTCTGCGCGGCTTCCATCTTCGCGCGGGCGGCGTCCATGCGCGCCGCGGCGGCGGCCATGGCGCCGCTGTCGACGTTGACCTCGCCATCGGGCGTCTTGAGGCTGAACGAGCCGCCCGAGCGGCCGTAGCCACCCGCCAGCGCGCCGAACCCCATGAACAACGCAGAGACGGTCCCAACGATGATCGCCACGACGATGTAGATGATGACGACGACGGCGGTGTAGCCGGCTGCCTTGTCCTGCGGGCACTTCATCACCGACTGCAGGCCCAGGTACATCAGGTAGACCGAGTAGCAGGCGGCGAGAATGCCCAGCATGCCGAGCATCGGGATCAGCTTGAACAGGCCGGCGACGTAGACCGCCGTGGCACCGTACGCCATCACCTTCATCGCGCCGACCGGGTTCTTGGTGGCGCCAAAGTTGGGAGCGAGCGCGTCGACGACCAGCGCCATGACGTAGGCCATCACCAGGCTCAGCACGTAGCCGAAGACCATCGTCACCAGCCCACCGATGATCGGCACCTTGTAGCCGTAGCCGAACATGCCGACGCCCACGAACGACATCCCGATGAAGCCGCACACCGCCGGGATGGCTGCCATGATGACCAGCCAATCCTTGTAGATCGATGCCACCGTGGCCGGTTCGGCATCGATCACGGGCCAGGCCTCCTTGGGCGTGAGAAGGATGGACTTGGCGCGTTCGATCAGATTCATGGTGCTTCCTTGGTGAAAGACTTCGGGACGACGGAGCTCCGGCAGGACCTCCGCCGGCGAGCCCCGGCATCATCGGAGCGCCACGCCCGCCCGACCATCCCCAAAAGGGAGGATCGAAAGCGCCTATTCAGCGCTTCGAACCCGCTCTGCGTGCCGGGGGTTTGCCCGCAGTCGCCAAGGTGTCAGGATTCGTCGGCCCAGTAGTCGACGGCCGCGTCGGTTCGTCCGACGTGGCGGAACTGCAGCACGCGCTCGCCTTCCGGCGCCACGACCGCCGCCGACGCGGAGAACTTGCCGGAGTCCGGGTATTCGACGATGTCCGGGCTGACCATCGTGCTCACGCACAGGTAGTGCAGGTCGACCGCGCCGTCGTTGATGATCTGGTGCGCCGTCTCGCGCCCGCCCGCAGGCGCCGCGACGAAATCGCCGGGTCGCAGCGCGTGGGTCTGGTCGCCGAAGCGCAGGCTGCCGGTGCCTTCGAGGATGTAGAACATTTCTTCGTTGGCGTGGTGATGGTGGAACGGCCACGCCTTCTTGCCGGGCGGCACGCGATGGGTGCGATAGCCCAGCCGTTGCGCGCCCAGGTGTTGGGAGATGCCCTTGCCACTGGCCTCGAAAGCCTCGCCATGCGAATGCGACTGCCACTCGAGTTCGTCGAGGTTGACGACGGGTTTCATCGACTTGCTCCGTTGGTTGCTGTCCACCTCATCCTAGCCGCAGATCGGCCCGGGATCAGAAGCTCAGCACGAACGCCACCCCGCCCTCGAGTGGGCGCACGTGACGCACGCGGGCATGCCGGGGCCGTTGTCGCGCACGCTGATCCGGACCCGCCCGCCGCGATGGCGGTTGCCCTCACCCTCGCCGGACTCAGTCGGCGCTGGCGGGAGCGTCGAACAGCGTCGGGTCGGCGAGCAGGTCGTGCGTCTCGGCGTGCTTGCGCATGTAGGCGTGGAAGACCTCGCACTGCGGGATCACCTTGAGGCCGCGTTCGCGCACCGAGGCCAGCGCGAACTCGACGAGCTCGCGCGCGATCCCGCGTCCGCGCAAGGCCTCAGGCACCACGGTGTGGATGAACGTGATCGTGTCGCCGCTGATCGCGTAAGTGGCGACCGCGGCGTGGCGGTCGACGATCATCTCGAAGCGGCTGGCCGCGACGTTGTCGTGGATGGCGGGGCGAGCGTCGTCGGTCATGGAGGCGAATCCTTCAGCGGTGGATGAACCGATTCTCCCGCGCTGAGCCGGTTGGTGCGCGGACTCGCTCTCATGGCCTCAGAGGCTCGCGGGCCAGTACTGCGACGGCAGCACCATCACCATGCCCGGCGCCTTGTGCGAGACCAGGATCGGCATCGTGTGGCCCTTGATCACGCCGCCCGGCAGGTGGCCGCGGAAGAACAGCAGCGTGGCAGTCTGCAAGCCCCGTGCGCCCAGGGTGGCGGGCAGCTCGACGCCGCTGGTGCGCGTGCGTTCGTGCGTCAGCGCCTGCGCGAAGAACGCCAGCCACGGGTTGCGCAAGCGCAGCCCCTTGAGGCGGAACATCGCCATCGCCGCGTCGGCGAAGCGCTGCGGATCGACGCGACCGCTCGGGTCGTACAGCAGCTCGCCCGGGCAGTTCTCGGTGCCGGGCTTGAACAGCAGCGAGTTGGCCTGCACCAGGTGGCTCCAGACGACCTCGCCCTCGCGCCACAGCATGGGCAGCGTCTCGAACCAGCGGCGCAGGATCGGGTCGTGGGCGAACCACTCCGGCGCCACGACGCCCAGCGGCCCGTGCGCCAGGTCGGCCTTCCAATGCACGCCCGGATCCACCTGCGCGCCGACCCGGGCCGCGTCGATGGGCCGCACGGCGGCGTGGGCGGCCTCGGCCAGCGCAGGCCCGGTGGCGCCGAAAAGGCGGCCGGCGACGATGTCGCACGGCTGCATCAGGTACCCGGTGCCCCGGCCGTTGCCATTGAGCATGCACAGCAGCGAGTCCAGCGCCCCGCCCTGGTTCGTCACCCAGCCCGGCGCCACGCGTTGCAACTGCGCGGGCGTGTACCAGGTCACCAGCGCCTGCGTGTGCAACACCAGCGTCTCGCCGAAGTAGGCCGCCAGGAGATGGACGAGGTTGCGGCCGGCCGGCGACGCGAGCAGCAGGTCGCGTTGCGGCGCATGCTCGGTGCGCAGGCGATCCAGCAGTTCGTCGACGGCTTCGAGGCTGCGCATCGAGAAGTCGAACCTGACCTCGCGCAGCGCGTTGTCGAACAGCAGCCCGCCTTCGAACTGACCCTCGGCGAGGAAGGCCTCCAGGTGCGCGGTGACCTTGCCGTTGCTGTTCGGATGCGGATCCTCCGGCGTGATCGCGGCGGCCCAGAACTCCGGGTCGCGCGAGTGGCTCGGTTGCTTGGGCTCGACGCCTGGCTCGATCTGAAGTGCGTTCATCCACTCGTCCTGGCCAGCCCGGAACGCCGTCAGCCCGCGCGACACGGCCATCAACAGCTCGTCGGCCAGCGGACGCAGCGCCGGCGGGCACGCGACGATGCGGATCGAATGCATCGCCAGCTTGCGCTTGCCCTCCAGCGGCCGGTACGGCACCGCGATGACCAGGCCGTTGATCTGCCCGGCCACATCGGCGAACTCGGCGACGAGCGCCTCGGTGAACGGCGTGGCCTCCATCTGCAGGCGGCTCGCGTGCAGCAGGACCAGCGCCATCGGGTCGTCCTGCCACGGGGGCGCCGCCATCATCTTGCGGTACTGGGGAACCAGCAACGGGTCGCGCGGGTCGCCCGGCGTCAGCGCCATGCCCTGCTTCCAGTCCACCGTGCCGAGATCGGCGCCCGGCGTGCGGCCTTGGGCCAGCGTCAGGATGCCGCGCGAGATCATGTTGCCGGCGAGTCCGAGGAGGGTGTCGAGGCGAGGAGTGATCTGCATGGCGCGCGGCAAGTAAGGTCCCGGGCGCATTGTCATGGCAAAGAGGCCTCGTCGAATGCCCCGAAGGCGGCCCGCGCGAACTGGCATAAAGTGCGCACAAACAGGCGGGCCCGGTCCAGCGACCGGCGCCGTCCGCCAAGACATCCACAGGGAGGCGACATGCCAACGATCCACGCCGCGCCGATCGCGCGACCGCACACCTGCGCCGCGCGCGCCTTGCTCGCGCTCGCGCTGCTCTTGCCCGCCGCGAGCGAGGCGGCCTGCCACATCAAGGTGGCCGAGCTCACCGTGCACATGGTCGGCACGCGCGCCATGACCAGCGTCGGCATCGACGGCCAGGACGTGCCGCTGATGATAGACACCGGCGCCTTCTACAGCATGCTGTCGGACGCCGCCGCGGCGCAGCTGCATCTGTCGACGCGGCGCGTGCCCGACCTCGTGCCGCAGGGCCTCGCCGGCCGCATCTACGCGCGCGTCGCCACGGTCGACCACCTGAAGCTGTTCAAGGGCACGATCCCCAGCGTCGAGTTCCTGGTCGGCGGCAACGCGCTCGACAGCGGCGCGATGGGCGTCATCGGCCGCAACCTGCTGACCTTCGCCGACACCGAGTACGACCTCGCGCACGGCGTCGTGCGCCTCGTCTTCCCGAACGACGACTGCGACAAGGAGAACATGGCCTACTGGGCCGAAGGCGACACGGTGATCTCCCAGGCCGAGTTGCTGCACCAATACGACACCGACTTCACGCGCCAGCCGATCCGCGCCACCGTCAAGCTCAACGGCCGCGATGTCGACGCGCTGTTCGACACCGGCGCGACCACCACCGTGTCGCTGAAGGCCGCGACGAATGCCGGCGTCAAGGAGGCGGACATGACGCCCGCCGGCGCGATGTGGGGCGCGGGCAAGGGCAGCGTGAAGGCCTGGATCGCGCCCTTCGACACGTTCGAGCTGGGCGGCGAGAAGATCCTGCACAACCGCCTGGAGGTCGGCGATTTCGACATGCAGGACGGCAGCGAAATGCTGCTGGGCATCGACTTCTTCCTGTCGCACCACGTCTACGTGTCGACCCACCAGAAGCGCATGTATTTCACCTACAACGGCGGCCCGGTGTTCATGCTCAACAAGGCGATGGCCGCCAGCGCGGACGCCTCCACGGCCGGCGAGGCGCTGGACGCCGAGGGCTACGTTCGGCGCGGCGCGGCCTTGCGGGCGCGCGGCGACCTGCAGGGCGCACTGGCCGACTTCGACCGAGCTTGCGGCCTGGCGCCGCAGGACGCGGCCTGCTTCGCTGCACGCGGCGAACTGCAGCAGCAACTGAAGGTGCCCGCCGCGGCGCTGAAAGACTTCGACACCGCGCTACGCCTCGATCCGACCCAGTCGCACGCCCGCCTGCTGCGCGCCTGGGCTCAGCACCAGGCCGGCAACGCCGACGCGGCGCTGGCGGACCTGGCCGAACTGGACAAGACGCTGCCCTCGCAAGCCGAGCCGCGTCTGTCGATGGCCACCCTCTATGCCGAACTGCACGAGCCGGCGCGCGCGCTGCCGCAGCTCGATCACTGGATCGCGGTGCATCCCCACGAGATCCGCCTGCCCGAGGCCTACAACGAGCGCTGCTGGGCGCGCGTGCTGCTGGGCAGCGAGCTCGCGAAGGCGCTGGCCGACTGCGACAAGGCCGTCGATCTCGACGACAAGCAGGATGCCTCCCATCTGGACAGCCGAGGCTGGGTGCGCCTGCGCCTGGGCCAGTGGGCCGCCGCGGCAGCCGACTTCGATCGCGCGCTCGCCATCGACGCCGAGCTCCCGCCCTCGCTGTTCGGCCGCAGCATCGCGCGCTCGCGCCTGGGCGACGTGCGCGCCAGCCAGGCCGACCTCGCCGCCGCGCGCAAGGTCTTGGCGACCATCGTCGAGGACATGCAGCGACTGGGCCTGTCCCAAGGACAACTGCCTGTGCTTGCGGCCAAGCCATGACCCTGGGAAGCAGCCCCGCTCCTTCATGCGCAGCACCGTGGTGACAACGCACTGGAAAGCGCCCTCGACGCGCGCTGCCGGGTGCGCGCCGAACTGGCCGTCGACCTGGACGAGGCCCTGCAGGACTGCGACCAGGCGATCGACGTCGCGCTGGCGGCTGCACGGGCGGCGGATGCCCGCATCGATGGCGAGGTGAAGCGAGTCGGCCTGCCCGAGGCGCCAGGCGCCATGACGCGACCCTGAGGCCGGATCAGCCGCGCCGCAACGCCGCACTCCGGCGCGGTGCGGCCCCGGCGGCAAGCGCCACCTCGTTGGCTTGCTCGATCCACTGCAGCGCGTCGACATAGGCCACGAAGTGCTCCAGGTACTCGGGCGACAGCTCGCGCATCAGCGCCAGCGAGCGATGCACGAGATGGTGCGAATTGAGCGGGCCGGCGTTGTCGGGCAGCGTGGCGCGCGATTGCGCCAGGCGCTGGTCGGCGCTCAGGCGCGACCAGGTGCGCTTGAAGAACTGCAGCGTCCTGGCCTCGGGCACCGGCGTGGTGGACGGCTTGTCCGCCAGCGTGCCGCGCGGCTTCGTCAGTGCGCCCAGGACGGGCGCCGGCTTCTGCCGCCCCACATGCTCGACGAGTTCGGCCAGCGGTCCGCGCCTCGCGCGGTCGACCGCAGCGCCCTGCCCGTCGTCGCGCGACGACGTGAAGCTATCCAGCAGCGCCGCCAGCCTGGCGTCCAGCAGGCGTCGCGCTTCGCCCGTGTGCGTGGACGCGCGCCGCGCGAGCGCCTGCGCGAAGCGCTCACGCACGCGATCACGATCGCGATCGGCTGCGGGCGCGCAGCCCGGCGACGGCGTCACGTCAGGCATGCGGCGCGCTCGCGGCCTGGGCGGCATTGGCGCGTGCGGGACGCGGCGTGGGCATCATCTCGACGCGGCGGTTCTTGGAGCGCCCGTCGGCGCCGGTGTTGTCGGCCACTGGTTGCTCGGCGCCGAAGGCGGCGGCGAAGATGTCGGCGGACGGCACGCCGTCCTCGATCAGCGCGCGCGTGACGGTCAGCGAGCGCTGGGCCGACAGCTCCCAGTTGTCGCTGAACTGGTGGTTGCCGCCGCGCACCTGGCGGTCGTCGGTGAAGCCACTGACCATCAGGATCTCGTCGCGCGCCTTCAGGTACGTGGCGATCGGGCCGGCCAGCGTCTTCAGAAGCGCGCCGCCTTCGGGCGCCAGCTCGGCGGAGTTGAACGCGAACAGCACGGCGCCGTTGATATCGATGCGGCCGTGGTCGATGGTCACGCGGCCGGCGGCCAGCGGCACGGCCAGCGCGCGCTCTAGCTCGGCGCGACGCTGCTGTTCGAGCTGGTGCTGCTTGATCTCGTCCTGCAGGCGCGTCACCAGCTCCAGCTGCGACGCCAGCGCGAACAGCAGGATCAGCACGAAGGCGCCGAGCAGGCCGGCCATCAGGTCACCGAACACGGCCCACACCGGCGTCGCCGCGTCGACCGCGCCGTCGTCGATCTCGTCAGCGATCACGCCAGCGCCTCCGCGGCGCGGCGGCCAGCCAGACGCTGCAGCTCCTCGATGATCTGCTTTTGCGACAGGATGCTGAGGTCGATCACCTCGCGGGCCTGCGCCACGTAGTATGCGAGCTGCTCGTCGCTGCGCGCCATCTGCGCGTTGAGCGAGCCGTCGATGCGTTCGAGGTGCGTGGTGAGCTTGTCGTTGGACTCGCTGAACAGCTGCACGGCGAAGCCGAAGGCCTCGCCCAGGCTCGCCACCTCGACGGCGCTGCCGGTGACCTGTGCGGCCACGTCGGCCAGCTTGCCGGCCTCGGCCTGCACCTGGTCGGCAAAGCGCGCGCCGACGCGTTCGAGCACCTCGGCCGACGACGTCACCAGCGCGTCGATCGCGCCGCGCTGCTCGCTGGCGGCCTGGTTGACGCCGTCCAGCAGCGTGCCCAGCGTCTCGAGGATGCGGGCGCGCTCGTCGAGCATCGTGTTGTCGCGCGCCATGCTGTCGGCGAGTTTCTGGCGCAGCTCGGAGATGACCTCGGCCGCGGCGCGCGGCGCCTCGGACGCGGCCTGCACCAGGCGGCCGATCTCGGCGATGGTCGCGCGGGCTTGCGTCTGGGCCTGCTCGGTGATGTCGCGCGCGGTGCGCTCCATCGTCTCGACCACGCGTTGCTGCTGCTCGAGCGACTGCGCACCGGCCTGCTGCCATTGCTGCTGCAGCGACGCGGCCATCGACTCGAGCGACTGCGCCATCGCATCGACGCGTTGCTGGTCGCGCGCGGCCGATGCAGTCTGCAGTTCGGCGTGGGCCACCTGCACGGTGCGCAGCAGCGATTCGGAATGTTGTTCGAAGGTGGCGGCCGCGGCGGCGAGTGCGTCGCCGGTGGTCGTGGCCATGCGCGCGTTGGCGCCCTCATGATGCGCGACGGCGTCGGCCCAGGTGGCGGTGACGCGCTGGACGGCGGCGTCCAGGCGCGTGCCGACGCCGTCGACCTGCGACGCGACCGCGTCGGCCAGCGTCGCGCGCGTGGCGGCGGTCTCGCGGGCAATGTCGGCCAGCGTCGCGGCCATCTCGCCCTGCCAGCCGGCGTGGCGCCGTGCGACGTCGTCCAGCAACGTCGTGGAGCGTGAGTCGAAGGTCTGCGCGAAGCGCTCGTGCGACGCGGCCAGCGTGGTGGCGAGCTGGTCGCCCGCGCGGGCGTGCCGCGCGAGGAGTTCCCGCCACGTCTCGGCGACGCTGGCGCTGCTGGCTTCGAAGCGCGTGGACAGCTGGTCCAACTGGCCCTGCATCGTGCCGGCGAGCGCGGCGTGCAGCGCGGACGTCTCGCGCGCGATGCCTGCCAGCGTGGCCTCGGCGACGGGACGGATCGTCTCGCCGGCGATGCGCGCACCTTCGGTCAGGCTGGCCTGCAGCGTGCGATCGACCGACTGCGCCAGGCCCGCGTAGGCCGTTTCGGCCCGGCCCTGGAACCGCTCCTGGCTCTCCAGCAGGCGCGCGTTGGACGCGTCGGCCTGCTGGGCCAGTGTGTCCATCATCGACTTGAGGCTGTCGACCAACGCTGGCATCAGCCCGGCCTGCTGGCGCAGCAACGCCAGCGACTCCTCGCGCTGGAATGCCACCGAGAAGCGGCGCAGCGTGGTCGCGATGCGGGCGTCCAGCAACTGCGCCACGGCCACGCGCTCGCGCCGGGCCAGCGCGGCCAGCAACCCCAGAGCGGCCGAGCCGGCGACGCCGGCCACGGACGTGCCGAACGCGAGGCCCAGGCCCTTGACCGGGGCGATCAGCGAGTTGCGCACGGCGACGAGGTCGGTGGCGGTCTCGAGCGCGGCGCCAGTGCCGCGCAGCGTCAGGATCATGCCCAGGAAGGTACCCAGCATGCCCAGCAGCACCAGCAGGCCGGCCAGCGTCGGCGCGAGTGTCGGGCCGGGCAGGCCCACGGGCTCGCCCTCGACGCGGCGGCGCACGGCGTTCTGAAGCCCGGCGGGCACCCGGTCCAACCAGGGCCGCAGGCTGGCCAGCGTCTCGGGCAGATCGGCGAGGGCCTGGGCCAGCGCATCGGTGGCGCGGCGGAAGCGCTGCAACTCCAGCGCGCCGACCAGGAAGAACGCGCCGATGAGGGCGGTGATGACCAGCGCGAGCGGGTTCGTGAGTACGTAGCCCGCGCCCACCCAGACGATGACGGCCAGGCCCACGGCGAACGTCGCGTGGCGAGAGAACTTGTTCAGGATCATGAGCGAGCGGAGTTCGCCTTGCGGCAGGCCTCGAGCAGGCCTTCGACGGGTTGCAGGCGGAGATCGAGTTCAGCGAGCAACAGAGTCCGCATCTCCTGGCGGAATCGTTCCAGCCACGCTCCGGGCTGGGAGGAGGCTTCGTCCTGCGTCGCGCGCAGGCGATCGAAGCACGGTTCGAGGCGGGCGGCGACGCTGGCCAGCAGCGCGCGTTCCTGCGCGCCGACGACCTGCTCCATCACCGAGTCCAGCTCGGCCAGCTTGGCCAGCGCGGACGATCGATCGGCCAGCGACGCGCGCAGGCGCCGCCGCAGCGGCACGATCTGCGTCTCCATCGCCAGTTGGCACTGGCTGTAGCGCTGGCGGTAGACGGCGAAGTCGGCAGGCATCTCGATCGGCGCGACGGCGCCGGCCAGCGGCCGATCCACGCGACGCGGCTCGGCGCCAGCAGGGGCGGCGATGATCGACTTCGTGAGCGCCGCACGCACCCGCGCCAGTTCGCGCTCGTCCGCAACCAGCGCGCCATGGCCGCCAAAGCCAGGTACGTCGGAGCGCTCGGCCGCATCGCCGAGCGCGGCCGACAGCGAGAACGCGTCGGTCCACGCCAGCCATTGCGCGAGCCGCTGCGCGAACGCGTCAGGCGCCGCCGAGGCAGGAACGTCGTTCAGGGCAGCCAACGCGCGAATGAACGCCGAGCCGATAGGGGGGGTGCGGCGGGGTTCGCGCGCCAAGCTGCCAGACACTGTCGCAGGGGAAAAAAGGGCGGAGTCTACTCCCGTTCGGGAGCGGGAGACGGGGGCATTCTGTGGTACTGCAGGCGTTCGGCAAGTCATCGGAAAGGCCGGGATTGCCACCTCGGCAAGGCGATCGACCCGGCGTCGAGGGGACCGAACGCCTTTCGCCCTGCGCGAGGTCGAGACCACAGCGCGCAGGGCCACGGCGCGATTGCCGGGCGTGGAGCGCCGTGGCACGATTCGAGCGGCCCCGCGCTGGCCTGCTGCGCATGGATGGGCAAACGGCTGGCAGTCCGGACGTGCCCTCGTTGGGCGACAGGCCTGCGCAGCAGCCCTGGCAAGCACGGATTGGCAACACACAATCCCGCGAGGCCGCGACTCTTCTTGCGCCGCGCATCGGGCCTTGTGTGCGGCAGGGTAGTCCTGGACTCTTTCGCCGCAGCAGCAGGCTGCACCTTTGTCGACACACTGGAGAACCAAGATGGCACGTCGCAATGAACCCCGGGCTGGATCGCGTGTGCATGCGCTCATGGGGGTCGTACTGCTCGCTGTCGTGGGGATGGCGGCCAGCGGGTGCAGCGGCAGTGGCGGCTGTCTTGCGCCGGGGCCATGTTCCGGAGACTTCCCGCCAGAGCCTGTCCCGCCGAGCGTGGAGCGACCGCGGGTGACGACGCAGCTGGGTGGCGCGGCGACCTTCTCGGTGCACATCGAGGGCATTTCCTCACCCGCCATCCAGTGGATGCGAGCGACCGCGACTGGCAATTTTTCCAACATTGCGGGCGCGCATGCAACGACCTACACGCTTCAAGGCGCGACGACGCTGGACGACGGCGCCAGGTTCCAGGCCGCGGTCACCGGTGGGTTCAATGCAACGCAGGTGACCCTCGCGAGCGACACCGCGACGCTGACGGTCGTGAGCCTGCCGGCGATCGTTTTCGAGGACGCCACGTTCGCTTCGGGAGACTGGGCGGTCGCCGAGATCTCTTCACCGACGACGGCGGGCCCGACGCACGCCGAGCAGCAGGTCAACACGGGCGGCAACCCGGGTGACTACCGCAGCACGTCGATCACGCTGCCGACCGGAGTCAGCCAGCTGACCGAATTCGACGAATACCAGGGGGCGACCTACGATCCTGCCTCCCAGGGCGCCATCCTGGTTGTCGACTTCACGCAGGACTGCCGCTCGCTGGCGGGATCGCTGGGGGCCGGCCCCACGATCTTGCTGACCCAGAACGGCAGGCGCTACGTGGCCGGCGGGCCGACGCTGTGCGGGGCGTCCGCGTGGAGCAACGCAACCTTGATTCCCGGCACGTTTACCGTGGGCCAGTTCAGCCTGGTCGATGGGCCGGCGTGCGCCGTCGCTCAGGCGTGCCCCAACTTCAACGCCGACGGATTGCCCATTCACTTCGGGTTCGCCAACACCAATCAAGGGACGCCAGGATTTGCGGGCGGCTCGGGCGGATTCGGCATCGACAACTGGAAGGTGACGGTCTGGCGGCGGTGACGGCGTCGCGTTGTCACGCTCACGGGCAGCCGCAGCGTTGCAATCGATGGGGCGAGAAGGGATTTGCTCGATCGCTCAATGGGCAGAGCCCCATCGGGATCGATGGGTGGCTCGTGGATGTTGGACCACAACGACCGGCAGGAGATGCCGCCACCAGCCGCTCGGCTGCCCGCTGGCGGCTGCCCGCACGCGCATGACCGCATCGTTGCCCACGCCCCGACGTTGGGCGAAAGGGGGTGTGGCAAGACCTCGACGACACGGCGCCGAAGCGAAATCCGATCTCAAGGTCCTTCAGCAGGCCCTGAAAGATCCGATATGGACAGTGCAATCCCTCTCGCCATGAATCCCCCCTTCCGTCCGAGTTCGACAGGCGTCTTCTTCGCCTGGCTCCTGACAAGTTCGCTGCTGGCGAGCTTCGGAGGGGCCCTGATCGCGTTCGGCACGTCGACCCCTTCGAACGGGCGCGTCGCACTGGCCGTCGCGCTCGGCTTGTGCCAGCTGGCCGTGTCCATGCTCCTGTGGCGCAGCATCCGGCCAGTTCGGTCAGCCGCCGCCGCAAGCCATCCGCGCTTCGACAGCCAGGAACGCCTGCAGGCGCTCATCGACAGCATGCCCGCGCTGGTCGCGCGCTTCGATGGCGCGCAACGGTGCCTGTTCGTCAATCGTCGGGCGCTCGAGATCATGGGCCTGACGCACGGGCAGGCGGTGGGCAAGTGCCTGCGCGACGTTCTTCCCGCGGAGGACTACGCCATGTACGTTCAGCACATACCCATCGTGATGGCAGGCCAACGCACCGCTTTCGAGGGCGCCGGCCTGCGCGATGGCAAGGCGGTTCACTACATCGTGACGCTGATTCCCGAGCGCGGCATGCTCGGCGAGGTCATCGGATTCTTCCTGATGACCTCCGACATCACGGCGGTCAAGCTGGCTCAGAGCGAGGTACTGCGCAGCGAAACGCGGCTGCGGGCGATCACCGACAACCTGCCGGTGATGATCTGCGCCATCGATACGCAGGGACGCCTCCAGTTTGCAAACCGCAACTTTGAGCTGCGTACAGGCATCGCCGCGCCGAGCGCAGCGGGACGACCGTTGCGCGAACTGATCGGCGAGCCGTTCTACAAGCAGGCCGAATCGGCGATCGAATCCGCGCTGGGCGGAACGCGATCGCTGTTCGAGGCGGCAACGGACAGCGACGGCACCCGTTGCTATTGGCAAGGGCTGTGCGTACCCGACATCGATTCGCAAGGCGTCGTCACCTGCCTCTACGCCTTGTTGACCGACATCACCACCCTGCGCAAGGCCGAGCTGAACATGGCCGAGCTGGCGCTCACCGATGCGCTGACCGGACTGCCGAACCGGCGCCGTCTCGATGCGCAACTGCCCGCGGCGCTGGCACGGGCACGGCGCCTGACGGCTGGATTCGCGCTGCTGTTCCTCGACATCGATCACTTCAAACAGATCAACGATCAACACGGACACGCCGTCGGCGACGCCGTGCTGGCCGCGTTCGCCGCAAGACTCAGCGCAGCCGTGCGCTCGACCGACTTCGTCGCTCGCTACGCCGGTGACGAATTCGTCGTGATCCTCGAAGGCGTGGCCACCCGGCAATCCGGCGAACAGGTGGCGGCGGACATCGTTCGCAAAGTGCGCGAGCCGCTACAGATCGACCAACTGGTGTTGACGGTGACCACGAGCATCGGCGTGGCCTACCTCGAACCCGGCGGCCTCGCCGAGGTGCAGGTACTGCTCGACGCGGCCGACCAGGCGCTGTACCAGACGAAGACACGAGGTCGAGACGACTTCACGACATGCGCCGTCAGCGCAGGAACCGGCATCATCGGATTTGCTTCGATCGCTGCGTCGTCGCAACCGCACTGAGCGCGTCGACGCAGCAGCCGCTGGCCGCATTGGTGCAGGTCTTGCCATTGCAGATCGAGCCCCGATGCGCGCATGGACTTCGCAGTCACCGACCGCAGAGCCCTTTTCCGTTGGGAGATTGACGTGATGAATACACAGGAGGGCGTCCAAGCCCTGCTCGCTCGCGCGGAAGCGGCACGTGACGCCGGTCTGCTGAACGAAGGTCTGCTCGCGGCACGCGATGCATTCGAGCAGGCGGGCGACGCCGACCACAAACGCCGCGCCGGTGTCTTGCTGGTGCATTTCCAGTACCGCAGCGGCGCGTTGGCAGGGCTCGTCAACACCGGACTCGACCTGCTGCCGTTGCTGCGCGCCGCAGGCCCGTCGGCGGAGCTCTTCGACATCCTGCGCACAGTCTCGCTGGCCGGCTGCGAAGTGGGCCGCTTCGATGTCGCGCTGCCCTGCGCGCAGGAAGCGCAGGCGCAAGCATCGCAGCTTGGCGACCGTGGGCGCCTGGCCCTGGCGGTCAATGCCGTGGCCTGCTGCTTCGAACGCATGGGCGACCCCTGGCAGGCGGAACGGCTGATGCGCGACGCGCTGGACATTGCACGCCAGCACGGCGAAGAGCATCCGATTTTTGTCACCTTGAACAACCTGAGTGCGGCCTTGATCGGCATGTACCACCAGTTGCGCGACGCCGCGCCGGCCGAGGAGGCGCGCGACACGCTGCGTCGCGCGTTGCCGATTGCGCGCGAGGCGACGGCGCTGTCCGCAGGGCCGGACAAGGTGTTCTATCGTGTGTTCACCGAGGGCAACCTCGGCGAAGTGCTCCTCCATCTGGGTCGCTTCGCAGAAGCGCGTCCCCTGCTGGAGACCTCGCTCGCGCAGGCGCGCCAGATCGGCGCGGATGCGCAGGCCGCGCGCATCGGTTGTTCGCTGGGCGAGCTGGAATTGTTCGAAGGGCGGGCCGAAGTCGCCTGGCAGCGCCTGGAGGCCGTGCGACTGGCCGCCATCGGCACCGATCTGCGCACGATCCAGCTGCGCCTGCACCACGCCTTGTGGCGCGCGGCACGCGCGATGCAACGCTCGAGCGCGGCCCTGCACCATTTGGAGACCTACCTCCAACTCGAGCGCCATCGCAGCGTGAGCCAGTTGCGCGCACAGTCCGAGCTTTTGGTCACCCGCGCCGAAGTCGAGCAGGTTCGCATGGAAGCGCGACGCGACCCGCTGACGCGGCTGGGAAACCGGCGCGAGGTGGACGACCGCTGGCCAGTGCTGCTTGCCAACTGCCAGGCCAGCGGCATGCCGCTGGCGGTGGCGATGCTGGACCTCGATCTTTTCAAGCAGATCAACGACCGTTTCGGACACGCGATCGGTGACGACGTCCTGGTCGCGATCGCCCGGCTGCTGCGTGAAAACACGCGCGCGGCCGACATCGTGGCGCGCGTGGGCGGCGAAGAGTTCCTGCTGGTGCTGCCCGACAGCGACAGCAACCGCGCACTGGAAATCTGCGAACGCCTGCGTCAGCGCGTGGCGGCTCACGCCTGGGGCGAACTGGCCGATGGGCTGGCCGTGACGCTGAGCATCGGCCTGACCGGCACGCCGCCGTACGACGCCGACCTGTTGGCAGCGCGCGCCGATGCGGCGCTCTACAACGCCAAGGCCGAGGGCCGCAACCGCGTCGTCATGTCCGGCAATTGAGGCAAAGAAGGTGGCACGTGGATGGTTGAACCACCACGCCACGTGCCACGCCAGCCGAAGCTGCACCGGTAGAAGGTCGCGACCCGATCTCAGGAGAAAGATGGGTTTGCACAAACCCGCGCCATGCCACTGGGCCACCTGCCCCCTAAGCGCACGCTGGTCGAATGCGCTTAGGTGGGCAGGACAGGAATCGAACCTGCGTCTCGGGTTCGGACGACGTTTGCACGTCGGCCAGTCAGGACCGCCTTCGGATGACCGATGCTCGAGAAGATAAAGCTGTTGAGACGAAAAGAGGACACGAAAGATAGTGTGTAGCCGGGTCAATGTCCTGCAGCCGTATACCAATTCCGGCACGTCCTTGCCAAGCGAACGCGAGCGCGGCGCGATGCCGAGACCGGATTCGCTTGGTAAGGACGGGTGGATTCGAACCACCAACCCTGCAAGCCTGTATCCAGCGACACCCTGACCATAAGGATAAGGATGCCTCAGTGCCTCCCGTTGCCAGGAGGCGGTTCAGATCATAGTCGCAACGTGCTTACTTGAACGCCTGCATCAGGTAGCCGGTGATCGCGGCGCCGACCCGGCCGTCGAGCACCTCGACCGTGTTCGCGCGCATGCGGGCCTGCTTGGTGGCCGCGATCAGGTCGTCGATCAGCTCGATGGCGTTGGCCTTCTGCAGCGTGGTGGCCGCACCCGAGAGCTTGATGTTGGTGAAGGTGCCGACCACGACGTCCTTCTCGATCACGTCGACCTGGGCCGGGTGCTTGTCGGTGGCGGGCGCCTTGATGAAGGGCTCCTTGATGCGCTCGGTCTTGGTCGTGATGTCGGCGTCGACGGCCGTCCACGAGCCCTTGCGGCCGTCGTCGGCGGGTGAGTACTTGGTGTCGGCGCGGTTGGTCGGCATGGCGTGGAAGATCTTGCGCAGTTCTTCAAGGCGATTCTCCAGCCCGAGCAGTTCGTCGACTGGCACGTTGCTGGCGAGCGTCTTGCCATCGGCCAGCACGATGTCAGCCTTGGCGACCTGGTTGGTCAGGGATTTCTGCAGCAGCACGTCCTCGGCGATCGCCCAGTGCTTGAACAGGTACTCCAGCGTCTCGACCACCGTGGTGGGCAGTTGGCGCTGCTCGCGCGCGGCCGCTTCGGTGGCCGCGTTGGCGGGGTCGTCCCTGATCAGCTTCAAGGACTTCAGGTGCCCGGAGAAATAGTCCGCCGCCTTGTTGAACTTGCGCGAGGTGTCTTCGAGCAAGGTCTTGACCTGGCCGGTGCGCGCCTTTTCGACGGCGAGGATCTCGTGCAGCTTTGCCTTGGTGGCCATGTTTTGATTCCCTGGATGTGATGTGTCGTTGGATCGGGGCGCACTGGCACGACGCGATGGCCGGCGTTTCCGTCCCGATAGCCTCCGGCCACAAGCGTGATGACACCGCTTGCCGGAAACAAAAGTATAGGGGCCGTCGCCAAGGCTGCCCGCGCGCATTCGGGCGAGTTATCGGCTTGAATGTCGGCGCGCGGCATGCTCTTGAGTTGCCGTCCATTCGGTGCCACTGCGATTAGTCCCGATGCCGCCCTCCCCCAACATGGGCGATGATCCGCCCCTCGATCCCGAGGAGTCCCCTTGAAACCAGTCGCCCTCTCCACCAACGAGCTGACCCTGCGCGGCGTCGTGCTCGGCCTGCTGATCACGGTGCTGTTCACCGCGGCCAACGTCTACTTCGGCCTCAAGGCGGGCCTGACCTTCGCCACGTCGATCCCGGCGGCGGTCATCTCCATGGCCTTGCTGCGCTACGGGCGTGGCGTGACGATCCAGGAGAACAACATCGTGCAGACGGTGGCGTCGGCGGCCGGTGCGATCTCCTCGATCATCTTCGTGCTGCCTGGCCTGGTGATGGTCGGCTGGTGGAGCGGCTTCCCCTACCTCACCTGCGTCATCATCTGCGCGATGGGCGGCGTGCTCGGCGTGACCTACTCGATCCCGTTGCGCCGTGCGCTGGTGACGACGTCCGACCTGCCCTACCCCGAAGGCGTGGCCTGCGCCGAGGTGCTCAAGGTGGGCGCCGGCGGCGAAGGCGCGGCGGCGGAAAACCGGGCCGGCCTGCTCGCCATCGTCTGGGGCGCCATCGCCTCGGCGGGGTTCCAGCTGGTCGTCGCGACGCAGGTCTTCGCCTCCGACGTGCTGGGTTACTTCCGCTTGAGTCGCAGCAGCAACGCCGCGTCGGGAGTCGACGTCGGCCTCTCGCTGGCGCTGCTGGCCGTGGGCCACCTTGTCGGCCTGTGGGTCGGCGTGGCGATGCTCGTGGGCGTGCTGATCTCCTGGGCCGGCGCCGTGCCTTACCTGACGAGCCTGCTGCCCTTCGACGGCCACGCCGACGTGGCGGCAGTCGCCAACCATGTCTGGGCCAAGCAAGTGCGCTTCATCGGTGCAGGCGCCATCGCCGTGGCCGCCGTGTGGACGCTGGTCAAGCTCGTCAAGCCCGTCGCCGCCGGCCTGGCGTCGGCCATGGCGGCCTCGCGCGTGCGCAAGGCTGGCCAGGGTGCGACGCTGCCGCGCACCGAGCAGGACTTGCCGATCGGCTGGGTCGCCGGCGTCACGCTCGCCTGCCTCGTGCCGATCGGCTGGATGCTGGCGACCATGAGCAACGGCGCGGGCCTGGGCTCGGTGACCGTCATCCTCGTGGCGGGCGCCATCGCCTTCATCGCGCTGATGAGCTTTTTCGTGTCCGCCGTGTGCGGCTACATGGCCGGCCTGATCGGCTCGAGCAACAGCCCGCTCTCGGGCGTGGCCATCATCGTCGTCATCGGCGCCGCGCTGCTCATCGCGCTCGTCGTCAAGCCCATGCTGCCGGCGGGAAGCTCGCAGGCGCTGGTGGCGTTCACGCTGTTCGTGACGGCCGTCGTCGTCGCCGCGGCCACGGTGGCCAACGACAACCTGCAGGACTTGAAGACCGGCCAGCTGGTCGACGCCACGCCGTGGCGCCAGCAGGTGGCCCTGGCCATCGGCACGGTGGCCGGCGCACTCGTGATCCCGCCGGTGCTCGACCTGCTGCAGCACGCCTACGGCTTCGCCGGCGCCCCGGGCGCCGGCGCGAAGGCCCTCGCTGCACCGCAGGCCGCGCTGATCTCGGCGCTGGCCAAGGGCGTGCTGCAAGGCGACCTGGACTGGAACCTGCTCGGCAAGGGTGCGTTGCTCGGGGTCGTGCTGGTCATCATCGACGAGGCACTGAAGCGCACGCGCAAGCCCGGCAGCCACGCGCAGTTGCCGCCGTTGGCCGTGGGCCTGGGCATCTACCTGCCGATGGCGACGACGCTGATGGTCGTCATTGGCGCCTTCGTCGGCTGGGCCTGGGATCGTCGGGCCGACGCGTCGGCCCGGCCG